>CBDUIC010000082.1:0-33147 GCA_965367245.1 uncultured bacterium
ACACCGACACCGACACCGACACCGACACCGACACCGATACGGACACCGACACCGATACGGACACGGACACGGACACGGACACGGACACCGACACCGACACCGACACCGACACGACGGGGATCACCGGCACGACAGCCGCCACCGGTGTGACGGGCGACACGGGCATGACGGCGCAGACCGGCTCGACCGCTGCCACGGGTCCCACGGGTGGCGTCACGGGTCAGACCGGCGACACCGGCACCACGGCGACCACCGGCGACACCGCGACGACGGGCTCCACCGGCGACACCGCTGCGGTCGACCGTGACGGCGACGGCCTGACCGACGCCCAGGAGGCCATCCTCGGCACCAACCCGCTCAACCCCGACACCGACAACGACGGGCTGTCCGACGGCGAGGAAGTGCTGGTCCTATCCACCGATCCCCTCGACAACGACACCGACGACGACGGCCTGCGAGACGGCCAGGAAGTGCTCCTGTTCGGCACCGACCCCCTCGACGCCGACACCGATGACGGTGGCGTGTCCGATGGGCTGGAGATCGCGGCGGGCACCAACCCCCTCGACCCCTCCGACGACTTCGGTGGCCCCACGGGTACCACCGGCGACACGGGAACGACGGGAGCGACGGGAACGACGGGCGATACCGGGCTGACGGGCGACACCGGCCTCACGGGCGACACGTCGCCGACGGGCGCGACGGGCGCGACGGGCGCGACGGGGTCGGACACGGCGACCGCTGACACAGGCATCGTGATCATCGGCACCGGCGACACGTCGCCGACGGCGGTGACGGGCGCGACGGGCGCGACGGGCGCGACGGGCGCGACGGGGTCCGACACGGCGACCGCCGACACCGGCGTGGTCGTGGTCCCCACCGGCGACACCTCGACAGGCCTGACGGGCGCTACCGGCGTCGTGGTGACCGGGTCGACCGGCGACACCTCGGCAGGGCCCACCGGCTCGACCGCCGCGCCGACGGGGTCCACCGCCAGCACGGCATCGACGGGCGACACCGGCCCCACCGGTCCGGTGGTCGACACCTCCGACCCCTACGCCGACTTCGACGGTGACGGCCTGAGCGACTTCGACGAGTTCCACGTCTACTTCACCGACCCCACCAACCCCGACACCGACGGCGACGAGCTGTCCGACGGTGAGGAGGTGCTGGTCTACGGCACCGATCCCAACGCGAGCGACACCGACGGCGATGGGATCGTCGACGGCCAGGAAGACTTGCTGTTCGGCACCGACCCGCTCGATCCCGACACCGACGACGATGGGCTGGTCGATGGCGACGAGGCGGTCATCTACGGCACGAGTCCCGTCACCGCCGACAGCGACGGCGGCGGCGTGGGCGATGGCGACGAGGTCGCGGCAGGCACCGACCCCAACGACCCGAGCGACGACCTGGTCGGCGGCACCGGCGACACAGGGGGCACGCCGTTCGCGGGGCTGATCATCAACGAGCTGCTGGCCGACCCCGACTCGATCCAGGGCGACGCCAACTGTGACGGTGTGGTCAGCCTCATCGACGACGAGTTCGTCGAGCTGGTCAATATCGGCGCGTCGGCCATCGACCTCACCGGAGCCACGCTCAGCGACGGCTTTGCCGTGCGCCACGTGTTCGGCAGCCTGATCCTCGACCCCATGAACACGGTGGTCGTCTTCGCTGGGGGAACCCCCACCTTCGACGGCAGTGGCTCGCGCCCATGGTGTGTGGCCCACGGTAGCGAGGTCACGGTCGTGGTGGCCTCCGAAGGCACGGGGCTGCAGCTCAACAACGGCGCCGACACGGTGTCGGTGAAGTCGAGCGGGGGAACGACCCTGGCGCTGCAGAGCTACGGCTCGGAGGGCGGCAGCAACGTGTCGCTCAATCGCAACCCCGACCTGGGCTCCACACCACTGGTGCTCCACACCTCCGTGGCGGGCAACCTCGGTCCGCAGTCGCCTGGATCTCGGGTCGACATGACGCCGTTCTTGGTGACCGTCGATACCTCCGACACCGGTGCCACCGCGTCGACGGGCGACACGGGATCGACCGCGGCGACTGCTGCCACGGGGTCCACCGGCGACACGGCGGTGGCCGCTCAGCTGCACCTCAACGAGCTGCTGGCCGACCCACCCCCCGCCGCGTCCACGAGCACGGCCGACACGGCCGCGGTGGTGGAGCCTGGCGACGCGAACTGCGACGGCGTACGTGACAACGACGACGAGTTCATCGAGCTCGTCAACATCGGGGGAGCCTCCCTCGATCTCACCGGCGCGGAGCTGTCCGACAGCTTCACCGTGCGCCACGTGTTCGGCTCGGTGGTGCTCGCCCCGGGCGACGCGGTGGTGGTGTTCGGGGGCGGCGCGCCCTACACCGACACGGCCTCGCAGTCGCTGTGTGCGGCGGGGGCCCCCGCGGGGGTGGTCGTCGAGACGGCCTCCACGGGCACCTTGGGGCTCAACAACGGGGGCGACGACGTGATCGTCACCCTCGGCATCGACACGCTGCTGTCGGAGACCTACGGCGTCGAGGCAGGCTCCGACGTGTCGCTCACTCGCGACCCCGACCTGGGGGCAGGGCCGCTCGTGCAGCACTCCCTGGCCACCGGGTCCACCACCGACTACTCGCCTGGCCTGAGGGTCGACCTCAGCCCGCTCTAGCCTCCGGAAGTCCGAGGAACGCTCATGCTCGCCCTCTGCGCCTTGCTGACCACTGGGGCCCTCGCCCAGACCACCACGACGACCCCGGCCGACGACGTGGGAACGCCGACGACGGGGTTCGACGCCCACGGCTTCCGGCTGGTGTCGTTCGACGCCAATCCCCGTGACCCCCTCGGCTACCAGCGCCCGACGACCCTGGAGCCCGGCACCTGGTATGCCGGTGCGATGGGCGAGTACGCCAGCCGTCCCCTCGCGTTCCAGCCCGCCGACACCCTCGAGGTCGCGCTGTCCAACGTGGTGGCGGCGAACTACGCGGCTGGAGTGGTCGCCGCCGAGCAGGTGCGCTTCGACCTGTCGGTGCCGCTATACCTGGCCTCCACGGGCGCCAGCGGTGCACAAGGGGCAGGCATGGGCGACGTGCGGGTGTCGTCGCTGGTCACGGTGGTCAGCCCTGCCGATGCCCAGGGAGTGGGGCTGGGGGCCGTAGCGGCCCTCGACGTGCCCACCGGCGACCCCGGCGACTACCTGGGCAGCACGGGGGTGGCGGGCCTGCTGGCCGCGGCCGTCACCTACGAGGAATCCACGGTGACGCTGAGCGGTCGCGCCGGTGCCCGCATCGCGCCGAACAGCGACGCCGATCAGCGGCCGGCCCCCACCGAAGGCGGCGACACCCTCGAGCTCGCGGGGGGCATCGGCTACCTGCTCGACGAGGCGACCGGCTTCACCTTGGAGGCCGACGTGTCGGTGCCCCTCGACCCGACGGTGCAGGAGGCCATCGGCATCCCGGCCGAGGCGGTGCTGTCGATGCGCCACGTCACGTCGAGTGGCGGTCAGATCAGCGGCGGCGTGGGGGTCGGCCTCGGTCAGGGCGCCGGCGCCTCGCCCATTCGGCTGCTGCTCGGCGGGGGCTTCGGCTCGGCCGCCGCCATGGTGCGCGACACCGACGGCGATGGCCTGGCGGATGGCGACGATGCCTGTCTCGACGAGGCGGAGACGCCCAATGGCTTCCGCGACGACGACGGCTGCCCCGACGTGCTGCCCACCCTTCGGCTAGGGGCTCGCCTCGACGGGGAGCCGGTCAGCGCGCAGCTGGAGGCCGAGGTGGGCGACGGCACCGAGTCCGCCGAGGGCGACGTCCTCGAGGTATCTGGGCTGCCGGGCACCGAGGTGGTGTTCACGGCACGGGTCGGCGCCTGCCTGCGGGGCACGCAGGAGCTGGTGATCGGCGATGTGGATGCCGAGGTGTGGGCTGCCCTCGAGCCGGTGCGCGCCACCGTGCTCGTCACGGTGCGGGATCAGGCGGGCGACCTGCTCGAGGGGGCTGAGGTGCGCTACCTCGTCGACGACGAGCACTGTCTGCCCGAAGAGCGCGGCGTGTCGGGGGGCGAGGGATCGCACCAGGTCGGCCCGGGCTCCTACGAGGTGTACGTCACCGCCCAGGGCTACGACATGCACACGGGAAGCTTCGAGATCGCCGAGGGCGAGGAGCACGCCCTCGACGTGGTGCTCGCACCGCAGGAGTAGCTGGCGCGCAAGCCCTCGGGGCCCGTGCTGGCGTCGCTAGCGCAGCTCGACGGGGTAGACCGTGCGGAGCTCGTCGGGGAGCTGCTCGAAGCGCTCGGGGTCGTGCGCGTCGAGGAGGTGCTGCGTCTGGAAGGCGTAGATGCCACGCTCGATGGGCTGGCTGGGCTTGATCATGTAGTCGGTGCGCGACTTCATGGGCCGGATCTCGATGGGGACCTCGCCCGCGTCGGTGTACAGCCCGACCTTCACCTTCGTGGGCCGTAGGGGCCCTGGGACCTCGCCCTCGGCGCGATACTCCAGCTTGCGCAGCTGCAGACCCAGCCGCAAGACCTCGTCTTGGGTGAGCTCGGTGTGGAACACCACCTCGAGGTTCTCGGTGTCGATGGAGGCGTCGCCCTTCGACTTGAGCCCGCGGAAGCTCCGCAGCTCGTTGCCCACGCTGTGCACGGTGACCGGCGCGAGCTTGGTGTATTGGTTGGTGGTGACCACGAAGAAGCCGGGCTCGGCGGGCATCGGGTAGAGCTCGAAGACCGGCCCCGACGGCGTGGCGCCCGCCTGGATGGCCAGCTCGGCGTGGCTCTGGATGTAGCCCTTTCGGCCCGCCTTGAGCTCGTGCTCTCCCTCGACCACAGGCAGCTTGTAGCGGCCCTCGCTGTCGGTGAGGGGCTTCTCACCCTGGCCCACCATCATGACGGTGGCCCCCTCTACGGGTTGGCCCCAGATGTCGACGACCTTGCCCTCGACCATCGGAGGCGTGGAGCAAGCGAAAACGAGTAGCAGCAGCGCGCTCATGGGGTTCCCCGGAGTTGCCCAACTATAGGTGCCTGTCTTCGGTTGCGCCAGCCATCGCCGCCTCGTCGTCGGTCGACTCTCGTGACGGTGCCGGGTGCAGCGCGTTCCTCACGGGGGCCAGGCTGAACATACCGACCTCCGCAAAGGTCTGGATGAGGTGGTAGCCGGTCCCGGCGAGGCTGTGCAGGCCCCGCAGGCGGCGGAGCATGAAGGTGAGCTCGGGATGGTCGGGCTGCTCGGCGAGGGCGGCCTCGACCGTCGCCACGGCCTCGCCGAACCGCTGGTGCGCCCGCCCCACGAGGCGCAGCTCGCGCTCGCGCACGATGCGGCGGATGATCGCCCAGATGTCGGTGTCGGCCTGGAAGTGGCGCTTGCGCTGGCCCGGCACCGACACGCGCTCCACGAGCCCCCACGTGGTGAGATCGCCGAGCCCCATCGACACGGCTCCGGCGGACAGGCCGGTGCGGTCGGCGATCGCGTCGGCCGTGAGCGGCTCGGGGGCGAGGTAGAGCACCGTCCAGATGCGGCCCATGGACTCCTTGAACCCCCAGAATCCGATGAGCTCGGCCATCGTGTCTGCCGCCTTCTGAGCGGCGGCCTGGCGGGCATCCTCGGGGCGAGAAGGCATCGAGCGCTCCTGGGGTGGTAGAGGGGTCCACCTCCTCCATCACACGGCAGCGCCCGCGTGGCATCAGTTTCTTCAATACATATTGAAATCGATGGCTGACAGGATACGGGAGCCATCCGACCCCTGGAGCACGACATGGCCGTGGTCACCGGCATTCCTCTGGCGCCCGCGCCGCGCATCCGCCCCGCGGGGCTTCAGGCGGGAGCACGGCTCACCCGCATCGAGGGGCCCGCGGAGGCGCTGTCGTTGGTCGCGGCCGAGCTGCAGCAGGCCGAGGCAGAGCTCCGTGCCCTGGTGCACTCCGACGTGGCCGAGGTGCCTGCGGTCGCCGGCTACCTCCTGGATGCGGGTGGAAAGCGGCTTCGCCCTGCCCTGACGGCTCTGGGGGCACGCGCGGTGGGCTGGGAGGGCTCGGTCGTGCGGCTGATGTGTGTCGGCGAGCTGCTGCACCTGGGGTCGCTGCTGCACGACGACGTGGTCGACGAAGGGGTGCTGCGGCGGGGCAAGCCAGCCGCCTACCGGGTGTATGGGGCCCCCACGGCGGTGCTCACCGGCGACTTCTGCCTGGCGCGCGCGATGCTGCTCGCGGCCGAGGAGGGCGGCTTCGAGGCGGTGCGGGCCCTGGGCGCCACGGTCACGGAGATGGCCGAAGGCGAAGTCCTCCAGCTGAAGCGAGCCGGCGACCTGAGCACCTCGCTCGCCGACTACCTCGAGGTGATCGACCGCAAGTCGGCGGCGCTGATCGCATGGTGCGCGGCGGCGGCGGCCTGGGCCAAGGGCGACGCGGCGGCAGCGGATGCCCTGCAGCGCTTCGGGCGTGGGGTGGGCGCAGCGTTCCAGATCACCGACGACGTGCTCGACTATGCGGAGGGCACGGGCAAGGCCCCGGGCGCCGATCTGCGCGAGCGCAAGGTGACGCTGCCGCTGGTGCTGGCCATGGAGGAGCTGCCCGAGCTGCGAGCGCGCCTCACCGCGGGCCCGCTGGAGGCCGACGAGCTCGACGAGTGGATGCGGCGCATCCGGTCTTCCTCGGCGCTGCGACGCAGCCTCGACCTGGCCCGAGCCCGTGCCGAGGCGGCGGTGTCGGCCCTCGACGAGCTGCCGCCCTCGCCGGCTCGCGACGGGCTGCAGGTGCTGGCGACCTACCTCGTCGAGCGCTCTACGTAGCACACAGGCCTTCGGCGGGGCGTGGGGTACGGTGGCGCCGAGATTCATCCCGAGACTGGGGTGCTGCCATTACCGCACCCCCAATAGGTCGCGCTGAGGCTTCGTCTCGGCACAGGCATTCGCAGCCCTACGTGCCTGCCGTGAGCTCTTCCCGAGCGAGCATGAGGGCGAATCCGAGCTTGTTCTCGCCGCGCCACAGTTCTGGATTGGTGGCGTGTGGGTGTACGTTGCCCTCCGTCACGATGTCGAGGCTGCGACGGTCCCAGAAGCTTGGATCGAAGCCGCGTACCTGTCGGCCGAGCTTCTTGGCCTCACTCGCCTCGATGTGTGCCCTCGGGTCCACCGGCGAACAGGCAGTTGCGCCTTAGCTTGGCGATGGGCTGGAAGAGTCGCTCGGAGCCGGAGTTGTCCAGCGGGACCGGGTGGTCGAGGCACACCGTCAACTCGGTCCAGTGGTTCCGGTAGTTCCGGATGATCTTGGCCAAGGGGTTGTCGGGGAGCAGCGTGGGGTAGACCGCATCACTCCAGGCGCGGAACCGGTCGAGCACGGGTGCGGCGTGGTTCCGGCGCCACGCGACCAGGTCGCCCCCCGTCAGGCCACGTTGCTTCGCTTCCTCTTCGTTGTCGAACAGCTGGGTGATGAGCGACCGCCCTCGACCGCCAGCACCGGCTGCATCTGCTCGGCGTCTTCCAGCGTCCGTCGCGGATGCGCGTGGCAGTTGGCTTCGAGGCCTCCAGTACCGCCGGCGTTCCAGCACCTTGACATGACATCAAGGCATGATAACATATCATATGCTCGATGAGCCTGTTGACGCCCACACCCTTCGCCGGATTCTCCGCGCCTGCCTTCAGCACGGCGTGCTGCGGTATTCGGGCCATGCCCGCAAGCGCATGGGTCCGGGGCAGCGTGATGTGTCTGAACAGGACGTGGAGAACTGCTTGTGGGCTGGGCGCATGGGCAACGTGGATTTCGAGAAAGGTAGCTGGCGCTACACCGTCCGGACGCCACGCCTGTCCGTCGTCGTGGCCATTGACACCGAAACGAGCGCCATCGTGGTGACCGTCATCCGGACCCCGTAGGAGAAACGACATGAAGACTTGCCTTGAATGCGGCTCGCCTCTTCGGCGAGAGACTCGCAACGTTCCCTACCGGAGCCTCCCTGGCACCGTTCTCGTGGGCGTCGACGTCGACGTGTGCGACCACTGCGGTGAGTTCTACGAGGCGGTTCCGGCGCCGAGGCGGCTGGAGATGGCGCTTGCACGCATGCTGGCGCAGCGGCCAGGCCGGCTCACCGGCGCGGAGATTCGCTTTCTCCGCAAGGTGCCTGGGTGGTCGGGAGCCGACTTCGCTCGCCACTTCGGTGTCACGCCGGAGACCGTGTCCCGCTGGGAGAACGACAAGGTGCCCATGGGCGATACGGCAGACCGCCTGCTCCGGGTGCTTGCGACGAGGCTCGAGCCCATCGACGACTACGCCGCGTTGGACAAGCTGCTGCTACGTGACGCCGACAGCACCGATGAGGCGGAGGCAACCGCACCGCGGCTCACCCACAACGACGGCGAGTGGATTGCTGCCTGATCGGGGCAGGGGAGTACGCCTTCCGCGATGAGGGGCCTGAACAGAGGCCGGTCCTGACCCTGAACATCGCAGGACGTAGGCCTAACGCCAGCGTCTGCTGCGAGGCGAGCTCCGCGAGCCAGGGAGCGCAGCGACCGTTCGTCAGTAGAACGCAGTCGTTGGGCGCGGGCCTTGGGCCCTGCCGCCAGCACCCACCCCGCGACTCGCCCCACCCAGGCTGACCGTGTCCCAGCCGCGCGCCCCACGACATCCTCCCTCGAGAGCTGCGCGCACCACTCCGGCCCCGACCGTCTCCGCGGGCAGCAGAGACTCGCCCCGCCCCCCGCGAGCATGACCCCGACCTGCCCGCCGACGGCCACGTCTGAGGACACTGTCCGCGGAGCGGCAGGGCCCGCGGACTCGACCCACGCGGGTGCCACCACCATCGACCGCCACAACGATGACCCAGACGGCGCCTACCTTCACGCCCACGACGGCCACCTCGCCCGCGCTCGAGGGAAGGGGACCACGCCCGCGCCCACCAGCGTCCACCCGGCCCATTCGTGGCCCTCATGGCGACAAGCGGCGTGCATCTTCTCTAGAACCCAGCCAGGGGAACGGTTGTGCGGCACCCCTCTGTCAGATCGTTCCGTATGGAAGCCACGAACGTCATGCCGCCGCCTCGGGCGTGGGCGACCTCTTCTGCTTGGGCCCTGGTGAGCGACAGCACCACCCAGAGGGTGGGCTCGTCCTGCACCATCTCCCCACCCCACTGGGCGACATCCGGCCGGTGGAGGTACGCGTCGACGACGGTCACCTTCCTCAGCAGCGTGGTGGCTTGGCGCGCCGCGGGGTCGGCGTCTGTTGGGCCGATGACGATCAGGTCGATGTCGGGCCGGTTGCCGGCTGGCGGTTCGAGGGCGTCGAGCATTCCCTGGGTCGTACTTCGCAGCGGCTGCAGGGGCAGCGCGACCGCGCGGTGCCCTCTGGGGACCAAGGCGTTGAAGCCCGTGGCCTTCTTCGGGTCGGCGAGGCGCTCGGAGCGAACAACTTCGTTGGCCAGGATCCGCTCGTGGGGGACCCGACCGACGACCAGCTCCTGTGGGGTGAGCCCATGGTTGGCCAGCTGTGTCGGAGCGGCCTTTCGGTAGATGTCACTGGCGCTGATTTGCACGCCTGGGTGCAGGTCGCGAGCAGCGAAGACGACCCGGACCGGGGCCGCGTCGAGCACCTCCGGCGTCGTAGGCACTACGGGAGGCCACGGCAGCTCCCCGACGAACACAACCGACGCCACCGCGGTACCCGCGAGCAGCATCGTCATGCGGTAGCGGCGGAGCGCGTGAAGCAGGAGGTCTCCCGATGCCGTCCCATGGTACCACCGCCACGAGGGCCACCTAGCTCCGTCGACGAAGCCCGGTCCGATCGACGCCCTTTCCCGACGCGACGCTTCACGCGCCCGCCTCCACGCCGACAACGGCACTTCACGAACCGGTGATGGCGACGAGACCACGCTCGGACCCGCCACACCCCCACGCTCCGCCCAGCACTCTCGTGCGCACCTGCCGCCCAGACGCGCGCCACGCTCGCCAACGCCACGCACACCACGACGGCGCTCCAGGCCCTCTCGCTGACCCTGCTGACGGCCGCAGCCCCACCGCCGCTGGCCCAGCGGTCCAGGGAGGGCTGGTGATTTCCTTCGGGCTCACCAACATCGACCGCCAGCTACACCTGCTACCTTGAGCACGACCAGTCGGGCTGCACCCACGGGCTCCACGACGGATGGCGGAGACGATGAGCGTCATGTACTGGGTGGGGTGGACCGAGGCGGTGCTCCTCGGCACCTGCCTGCTGGGGGCGCTCATGCCCAGCGGACCGCGTCGCCGTCCTCCACGAACACACCATCCAACAGCAGCATGTGGAAGTGCACGTTCAGGTTCGGGGCCGACCCGAAGAATCCGCCGCTGCATGGCTCCGAGACCTCCCCTCGAACTCTGGTCCTCGGAGAGGCTCACGTTCGCCTACGGCGGATTCTCCCACCAGCGCTCGCCTGCGGGGTCGCACGGGGACGGGCTCGTCGCGCTGGGCTCGGTGACCGGGCGGCAGGGGCTGCGGACGCCATCGGTGTGGCGTCGCACGTGGGTGTAGATCATGGTGGTCTTGGGGCTGCCGTGCCCGAGCAGCTGCTGGATCCGCCGGATGTCGGTGCCTGCCTCCAGCCTCGCCCGTGTCGGTGAGGGCTGCCTCTCCGGTATCGACCGCCGAGATCGGTTCCGGCGCGGGGGAGAGGGTGCATGCCAGGGGCAGGGTGAGCAGGAGCGTGATGGGGGGCTTCCCGTGGTGTCGTGGGTTCGCGGATCGGCGGCTGTGAGGTCTGCACCGCTGTAGTAGAAGACGACGCGCTCGGGGGCGTCGGTGCCGAGGTCGGGGGGGGCGAGCCGTAGTCGAGGTCGTCGTGGCCGTCGCCGTCGAAGTCGCCGTGGACCCAACCCGGGCCATGGAACCCCTGTCGGCTCAACCGTTCGATCTGGATGAGCTCGACCTCGCCGAAGCCCTGGTCGGGCTGGATGGGGTCGCGGAAGGTTGCGACGGGGCTGGCGTGGAGGAAGGCCTCATGGGCGTTCTGGCCGAGCTGCGGGCCGGGCAGGAGCTTCCCGTCGTACCAGAAGTCGTGGATACCGTCGCCGTCGGCATCGGGCACGACGTGAACGGGGTGTGCGTTCACCAGATTGGATGTGCCGTCCCAGCTCGCCTCGATGGTGGCGTCGCCTACGGCGAACGGCGACGTGAGAAGCACCTCGCCCCAGGCTAGTCCGTCGCTGCTGGCCACCTCGAAGCGCGTCGATGGCGCTAGCGCTCCTAGCGTCGGTTGTGGCAGCCCAAAGGTCGCGGCCGGGGCGGTGTCGGTGCTTCCGGTAGTACGTCCAGCGGAGCCTAGCCCGCCTCGGGGTCGCCCTTGGGCGCTACCTCGGTCTCGACGAGGTCGTCGTCGGACAGCTCTCCCACGTCGTCGAGGTGGTCGAGGGTGGGCATGGGGTAGTCGAGGAACTTCAGGAAGGGCCGCCGCATGAAGCTGAGGGCCATGTCGGGCGCGAGGCCGTTGGTGAAGTCGCGCGCGAGCTCCTGGCCCACCGCGCGATGGGTCTTCTGCTCTTCCTTGTCGGTGACGTGGGCCATCAGCGAGCGGGCCTCCAGCGACACGAGCCGGAAGCCTCGGCTCCCCGCCGTCTGCAGCACCGTGCGGGCGGTCTGCTGGGCCGCCTCGCGCTCGCCGAGGTCGACCAGGGCCCACGCCAGGGCCAGCTGCACCTGGGTGCGACGCGGCACGGGCAGGCCTGGAAGGGCGGCCTTCGCCTTCGCCATGAGCGCCCGTGCAGCGGAGGGGTCGTCGGTCGCCTCGGCCCGGGCCAGCAGCGCCTGGACCATGGGCAGGTAGCGCTCGGGGTCGCGCCGCTGCACCACCTCGAGACCCTGCGCGCCGTGGCGGCGGGCGGCGGCGGTGTCGCCCTGCTCCAGCGCGAGCTGGGTGAGGGCCACGAGGCACGCCAGGACCTCCTCGGGCAGGTCGATCTCGCGGGCGAGAGTGAGGGCCTCTTCGAGCCCCGCGACGGCCTCGTCGCGGAAGCCGAGGTCCATCGCGGCCACCGACATGGCCCGGGTGGCTGCCGTGCGACCCAGCTTGTAGTCGAGCTCGCGGGCCAGCTCTACGGCGATGTGAGCGCGCTGGCGGGCCTGCAGAGGCTCGCCCTGCCAGGTGAGGAGCTCGGCGATGTTGGCGAGGGCCAGGCAGCGGGGGCGCTTGCGGCGAAGCTCGCGGAAGATGCCCTCGGCCTCGGTGAGGCCGCTGGTGGCGGCGGCGAGGTGCCCGCGGGTGGCCTGGGCGGCGGTGAGGGCGAGGAGCAGCTCGGCACGCCGGTCGGCCAGCTGGCTTCCCTGGGCGACGAGAAGCCCCTCGTTGGCCATGCGCTCGCACTCGTCGAGGTTGCCACGCGTCCAGGCGAGGGCGGCCATGCAGTGCAGCGCCTCGGCGACGCCCTCCCGGTAGTGGAGGCGTCGGCTGGCCTCGAGGGCCTGCTCGGCGAATCGGGCGCTGTCGTCGTGCTCGCCGCGACGGCGCAGCACGGTGGCGAGGCGCAGGCGTGACTCGGTGGCGGTTCGCGGGTCGCCGTCTTCCTCGGCGAGGGCGAGGACCGCGCGGTAGGTCTGCTCGGCCTCGGCCCACTCGGCCCGGTTGTAGAGCACCCCGGCACGGACCGACAGGTTGTCTCGGCGGAACGAGCGGAAGTCGCCGGACGACAGATCGTCGCGGGCAGAGTCTTCCAGCGTGCCGGCCTTCTCAGTGAGGTCCCATGCTTCCTGCATGAGGGATCGGTCGGCGAGGCGCTTCGCGGCGGCGACCAGGTAGCGGTAGGCCCGGCCGGCATCCCCGGCCCGTCGATAGTGCTCTCCGACGACCTCGAGGGCAGCGGGGTTGTTGGCGTAGTGCAGCTCGAGGGCCGCGGCCATCTTGCGGTGGAGGAACGCCCGCCGCTCGGCGTCGAGGTCGCGGTAGACCACGTCGGCGAACTTGCGGTGGGTGACGGCGTGCAGCACCGCGTCGCCGGCTCGGCGCTCCCGCACGATGCCCGACATCAGCAGCCGATCGACGCTGTCGAGGACCTCCTCCTCGTCGGCATCGAGGACGTCGAGGAGCACGTCGAGGTCGACCTCGCGCCCGCCGACGGCCAGCACCTCCAGGACTCTCCGGTCGCCGGACTCCACCGCGTCGAGGCGCGACTTCATCATCTGCCGCACGCCCAGCGGGATCTCGAGGTGCCCGGTGGCGATCTCCTCGGGCTCGATGGTGAGCTGGTGACGGTCGCCTTCGGCCTTGATGACGCCCTGGGCCAGCAGCGAGCGCAGGAACTCGGTGACGAAGTAGGCGTTGCCCTCCGTCTCCTTGTGCAGCCGCTGAGCGAGCAGCCGGCTCGATAGCGAGTCGCCCACCAGCCCGGTGACGATGATGCCCAGGTCTTCCCGCGACAGCGCACCGACGGTGAGCTCGCGCACCGGCATCTCCAGCCCCTCGCCGGAGGCGAGCGCGTCGGCGGCGGCGCTGGCCTTGGGCCGGAGGCTGCCGATGATCAGCAGCGGCAGCTCGTCGCGCTCGATGAGGTTGCGGACGAGGAACCCGAGCAGGTGCAGCTCGCGAGGGTGGGCCTCGTGCAGGTCGTCGAGGACCAGCATGCGCGGACCGTCGTCGAGAGCGGTCGAGAAGGCCTCGCGGGCGGCGTCGTACAGCGCGTAGCGCGCATCGCCGCGGAGCTGCTCACCGGCCTGGTATTGCTCGAGGTCGACCTTGAGCTGGCGCGGGGCGGCCGGGCCCAGGTCGTCGATGACCTGGCGCACCAGCTTGAGGGTGCTGGCGAACACGGGGCTGTTGTGGCGCAGCTCCTCGCGCTGGTAGGGGATGCCGAGGTCGCGGGCGCGGTCGACGGCCATCGACAGCAGGCGCGACTTGCCGGCACCGTCGTCGCCTTCCAGCAAGACCAGCCCGCCACGGCGCGCGGTGAGCCCGGCCACGGCGTTGCCCAGCGCCTCGACCTCGAGGTCGCGCCCCACCAGGGGCGGCTCCCAGCCGTCGGCGTGGGAGGGCAGGGGCACCCGCTCCTCCGCCTCGAGCCGGTACAGGATCTCCTGGGCGGACTGGTAGCGGTCGCGGGGCGCCTTCTGCAGCAGCCGGCGGCAGATCTCGTCGAGGTGCTCCGGGATGGTGCGGTTCACGTCGCGGGGGGCCGGGGCGGGGCGGTCGCGGTGCAGCGACAGGTAGCCCGCCATGTCGTTGGCCACGAAGGGGCGCTTGCCCGTGAGCATGGCGAACAGGATCACCCCGAGGCTGTACAGGTCGGAGCGGTGATCGATGGCCGCGCCGGTGATCTGCTCGGGGCTGGCGTAGGCCCAGGTGCCCACCAGGGTGGTCGACAGGTGCGGGTCGTGGGAGGGGTCGAGGTCTTTGACGATGCCGAAGTCGGTGAGCTTGCAGGTGCCGTCGCGGGCGATGAGCACGTTGGAGGGCTTGAGGTCTCGGTGGACCAGGCCTCGGCGGTGGATGGCTGACAGCGCGCGGCACAGATCGATGAGGATCTCCTCGCAGCGCCGCCAGCGCTTTTCGGAGTCCCACGAGCGGAACGAGCGGATCAACGCGTGCAGATCGGGCCCGTCGACGAACTCCATCGCGATGAACGGGTGACCGTGCAGGTCGCCGTAGGCCTCGACCTTGATGACGTTGGGGTGCTGGATGCGCGACAGCGCGCGGAACTCGCGGCGGAAGCGCACCAGGCCGGTCTTGAAGCGGGACTTGCGCAGCACCTTGAGGGCCACGAGGTCGCCGGCTGGGTCTTTCGCGAGCAGCACGCGCGCCATGCCGCCGCTGCCGACTTCCCGCATGAAGACGTAGCTGCCGATGCGGGAGCCCGGCTTGAGGATCAACCCTCCCATCTCGAGCGGCTCTGCCTCGCCCCGTTGCGCCATCGACCTGCCCTTCCTGCTTGCACCGACTCTACACAGGATCGGCCATCGATGCCGATCCCGTGCTGTCTATCCGTGTCAGCGGGGCCAGGGCACGGGGCGCACCACTGCGCGGCAGGGGGAGGGTGGGTCAGCGCCCCCGCAGGGCCTCGCGCACCACCGGCCGAGCCAGGAAGGTGCCCACGGCATTGGGAGGGAGCTGGGCCTCGATGCGCGGCGCGATCTGGGCGAGGGCGTCGAGGACGCGCTGGTCGGGCTGGGCCTGGTGCATGGCGACCAGGAGCTCGAGGCGCAGCGCGTCGCCCCCCGCCCCCTTCAGCTGCTTGAGGCCTCGCTTCACCGCGCTCCGCGCCGCCTCGGTCTGCTGGGCGGTGCTGAGGGCGAGGGCCGCGTCGAGGGCGATGCGTGCGCCGCGGAGGCTGAGCCGCGGTGGGGTGCGGGCGAGGGCCCACGCCGCCAGATCGCGGGCGCGCAGCGGGTCGGACCCTGCGCACAGCCGGGCGCGAACCGCCGCCAGCTGGGCCGGCGGATCATCGATGGGGTCGATGGGGAGGTCTTCGGTGGCTGGCAGGGCCCGCTCCGCGACATCACCATGGCCCAGGCCGGCCAGCACCCGTGCGGCGTGCAGGCGGGGCGCCCACGCGCTGCCTCCGTGGGCGTTGGCGAAGATCAGCGCCTGCTGCGCGGCATCGTGGGCATCCTCGTCGTCGCCGAGGAAGGCGAGGATGTGGGCGAGCAGGGCGTAGGCCTCGGGGAGGCGCTCAGCCATGTCGCGCTGCCGTGCCAGCTCGACGAGGGCCTCGGCCCGCCACACGGCCGAGCCCATGCGGCCGGCGGCCGACTCGAGCTCGATGAGGCGCGCCAGCACCCCCGCACGCACGCGAGGCTCATCCGCCGATGCGAGCAGGTCGTCGGCCTCGGCCAACAGCGACGCGGCGGTGTCGAGCCGCCCGGCGATGGCCTGGTAGTGGGCCAAGCCCCGGCGGGCGCGAGCCTCGGCGGAGCGGTTGCCGTTGTCGATGGCCTCGTCGAGGGCGGCCTGCCACAGCGACTTGGCCTCGCTCATCCGCCCCTGGCGGAGCTCGATGTCGGCCAGGGCGCGGGTGGCAGCGGCCCGCTCGGTGGTGTGCTCGGCGCCCCGCAGGAGCGCCTCGCGCAGGAGCGGCTCGGCATCGGCGTAGCTGGCGCACCGGTAGTGAGCCCGACCCAGGGCCGACAAGCACCGGCTGACCGCCTGGTCATCGTCTTCCTTGCGGGCCTCCTCGAGGGCGGCTTGCAGGGGCGCGATGGCCTCGGTCCAGCTTCGTCGGGCCAGCAGGGCCTCGCCGGTGAGCAGATGCAGCCAGCGAGCCATGCGCGCCCGCTCCTCGGGGTCGAGAGCCCGCTCGGCGGTGTTGCGCAGGGCCTGGCCACGGCGGCAGATGTCGAGGACTTCGCTGAAGCGCCCCTCGCGAGCCGCCCGTCGCGCCGCCTGCACATACAGCGGGTAGGCCCCCTCGAGGTCGCCGGACAGCCGACGGTGATGGGCGATCTCCAGCGCATTGGCTCGGCGCCGGCGGGCGCGGAGGGCCCGGGCGATCCGGCCATGGTGGTGGCGCTTGCGGTGCCCATCGAGCATGCCCCGCACGACGCGCGCCGCGCACGGGTGGGCCAGCGCCAGCAGCTCCTGGGCCTCGTCGTGCTGGCGGGCGAGCACGCCGGACTGGACCATCGACTCCACCTGGCCGGGCACGGCCATGGCGGCGTCGGGGTCGCCGGCGACGCAGCGCTGCAGCAGGGCCTCGCTGGCCGGGCGGTCGAGCAGGGCGAGGATCTCGGCGAGGTCGCGGGTGGGCTCGTCGAGGGCCTCGATGCGGGCCTGCACGTCGTGGGCGACCGCATGGGGGACCGGGAGCTCCTTGCGGCGCAGCTCGTCGAGGGACCGCGCGGGACGCAGCGCGTCGCCTCGGCGCTCGAACCACTCGGCCTCGACCATCGCGTCGAGCTGCTCGACGATGGGGCCGGGCTGGCCGGCGTAGTCGGCGTGGAGGCGACGGCCGAGGGCGGGGGCGGCGGCACCGAGCACCCCGCGGTCGCGCAGCATGGCCACCACCGACTTGGCGTCGACCGGCCCCAAGCGCTCCACGGCGGCCGGCAGCCCGGTGCTCTCGCCGCTGATCAGCGAGGCCAGCTCGCCCTGGTCGTCGTGGGCCGAGAACACCAGCAGCGTGGGCTCGCCCTCGAGGCCGACGCGCTGCCGCATCAACCGGGACACCGCGCTGATGGCCCCGGGGCTGGCGGTGTCGAGGTCGTCGAGGACCAGCACCCACGGCGTGCCCCGGACCAGTCGCGCCAGGCGCTTCAGGTCGTTGACGGTGCCGTCGGCCTCGCCGCCCGCGGCCTCGAGCAGGCGGGGCACCGTGCCCTTGGGGCCCCCCTTGGCGAACGCCACGTTCACGTGGTTGGCCTTGGCCTGGTCGACGAAGGCCTGCAGCAGGTGCGACGCCCCCGAGCCCGCCGGGCCCAGGAGGGCCACGATGCCCCCGGCCCCCTCGCTCAGCGCGATGAGGCGCCGACCGAACGCGCTGACCTGTGCATCTCTCCCGCGCACGGGCAGCGCGTCGCCCTGATCGCCGCGGTCGAGGGCCTGGATGACCGCCTGCGCCGTGGGGTAGCGAAAGGCGGGGTCTTTCTGGAGCAGACGCTGGCAGATGCGCTCGAGATGGGGCGGGGTAGACGGGTCGTGCTCGTGGGGAGGCTGGGGCACCTCGGTGAGGTGACGCGCGAGGTAGCCGGCGACCGAGCCTGCCTCGATGGGGCGCCGGAAGGTGAGCATCAGGTAGAGCACGGCGCCGAGGGCATACAGGTCGGTGCGCCGATCGATGCCCTCTGCGGTGATCAGCTCGGGCGCCATGAAGGCCACGGTGCCCACCAGCCGACCGGCCATGGTGAGCTGCGTGTTGGCGGTGTTGCTGCCGCCCTTCACCACGCCGAAGTCGGACAGCTTGGGCTCCCCGTCGGCGCTGATCAGCACGTTGGAGGGCTTGAGATCTCGGTGGACCATGCCCAGGTCGTGCACATACTGAAGCCCGCGGCACAGCCCGCGCAGCACTCGCTCGATCTGCTCGTGCCGGTCATCGGGGGGGGACTGCTTCCACTGGTCGATCACCGTCTCGAGATCGGTGCCCTCGACCAGCTCCATGGCCAGCCAGGGGTAGTGGTCGTGCACCCCGGCCTCGTAGACCGCCACGACGTTCTCGTGGTCGATGCGCTTGAGGGCTTTGTATTCGCGGGTGAAGCGCTTCACGTCTTCTTCGATGACCCGGCCCGGGTCGAGCACCTTGAGGGCCACGTCGTGGCCGTCGGGCCCACGTGCCCGGAACACCGTCGCCATGCCGCCGGCGCCGAGCTTCGAGATGACCTCGTAGGGGCCTACCTTGTCGCCGACTGAGGGGTGCTTGCCCAGTGCGCGCCCCGGTGGCTCGTCCCAACCCAGTGTCTACTCCTCGATCTCCGAGAAGTGTACCCCGTGCTACGCGCGGGAGCCTTCCGGCGTTCCGCCGTGCAGGGCCAGAAAGCGGTCGGCGTCGTCCTTCGGTAGGTTGGCGGCCAAGGATCGGGCAAGACCGCGGGCGACACGGAGGTGGCGGTCACGGTGCGCGGGCTCCTCGGCGACGTTGGCGAGCTCGAGGTGGGCGCTCAGCTGGAAGTAGCGGTAGCCGTCGGACTCGGCGGCCTGCAGGGCGCGCGTGAGGCAGGCCAGCGCCGCGCTGTCGTCGCCCAGGGCCCGCAGCGCGCGACCCATGGCGAGGTCGGTGCGCACGGAGATGTGAGGCCAGGGCTGCTCGCGGGGGGCCACCGTGCCGTGGAGGACCTCGCGTGCCGCCTCGAGGTTGCCCGTGCTGGCCAGCAGCTCGGCATGCCACGCACACACCTCGGGGTAGATGCCTTCGTGGTCGTGCAGGGTGAGCAGCTCGAGGAGGGCCTCGGCGGCGGTGATCGCCGGGGCGGTGCGCCCGGCGGCGCGCTCGATGAGCACCTCGTTCGCGCGAGCGAAGGCCTCGTCTTCCCGCAGGGCGAGCTCCTGCACGACGCGCAGCGCCTCGCGGTTGGCTCGGCGGGCGTCTTCGATGCGGCCGAGGGTGAGCAGGCAGCGGGCTCGCCAGGCCCGGCCCACGGCGACCCCCTGCACGTGCCCGACCTCCTCACACTGGGCGACCATGCGGTCGGCCAGCACCAGCGCCTTTCGCAGGATGCCGGTGTTCATGTACAGCTCGATGAGGTTGCCGCGGGCGATGACCAGGGGCGACAGCATGCCGAGGCGCTCGAACAGGCGAGCCGACTGCTCGAGGTGCTTGCGAGCCTCGAGGGACTGCCCCCTGCAGATGGCCAGGATGGCGAGCCCGTTGTAGCCGTTGCCCTGCGCTCGCTCGTCGCCGACGACGGTGGCGAGCTGCAGGCTTCGCCGCCAGTGGCCCTCGGCTCCGTCGAGGTCGCCGCGGCTCCACAGCACCCCGCCCAGCTGGTACAGCGGCGCCGTCACCAGGGTCTGGTCGCCTGCCTCCTCGGCCCGCGACACCGCCGTGCGCAGCTTCTCCTCCGCCTCGTCGGCCAGCCCCTGGTGGCGCAGCTGCACGCCCAGCTCCAGCGCTACCCGAGACTGAAGGCGTGGGTCGCGCAGCACCTGCGCCAGCTCTTCGGCCTTCTGGGTGGCCTGCAGGGCACGGGTGGGCTGCCCGAGCTGGTAGCGGGCCTGGGAGATGGCCAGCCACACCTCGGCGAGCTGCCGATCGGCGGTCTCCAGCACCAGGAAGCTGCGGGCCTCCGGCTCGATCCCCAGCGCGCGGTCGAGGAAGACCAGGGACTCCTCGAACAGGCTGCGCGACAGGTGCCGCGTGGCCGTGCGCACGAGGTAGGCGTAGGCTTTCGAGCCGAGCCCGGCCTGCTCGAAGTGGTAGGCGAGCTCTTCGACGACCAGGTCGATGGTGTCGCGGTGCTGCCGCTCGAGGGCCTCCCCGAGGCGCTGGTGGCCGACCCGGAGGGCGAGGGGGTCCCACATATCGAGCAACACGTCGCGGAACCTGCCGTGGGACAGCTCTACCTGCTCCACATCGCCCACGCGGTGCTCCTCCACGATGTCGGCGTCGACGAGCTCGTCGAGGGCATCCATCACGTCGTCTTCGGGCATCTTCGCGACGAGGATGAGGGTGTCGAGGTCGAGCCGGGTGCGGGCCAGGGCCAGGGTGCGGCCGAGCTCCAGCGCCATAGGAGAGAGGGGCGCGAGGCGATCTTCCAGAGCCTGACGGAGCGAGGCCGGCATGGGGAGGCGCGAGCGGGTGATCTGCGATGCGTCGAGGGCGAGCTTCCATCCGGTCGACTCGATGTCGTCGATAATCAGCCCATCGTCCATCAGGCCGCGCAGCATGTCGGAGATGAAGGCAGGGGACCCATCGGACTCCCGGAACAGGCGGCTAGCCAGCGCCAGCGATCCGGCAGTGTCGTCGAGGATGCTCACCACGAGCTCCTCCACCTCCACCTGACCCAGCGGAGGGAGCTCGACGGGCTCGACGCAGGGGAGCGACTCGAGTTGACGACGGAGGGTGGTCTCGGCCGAGTCGTGGCCCAGCAGGAACACGACGGGCTCTGAGGCGAGCTCGAGGCAGTTGCGCAGCAGGTAGGTGAGCAGCTCGAGGGTGGCGGGATCGGCGCGGTGCAGGTTGTCGATGGCGATCACGCAGGGCGCGGCGGCGAGCACCAGCTCCTTGAACGCGGTGATCACCGCATAGCGCTCCCAGTGCTTGCTGGGGTCGTGCTGGGTGCCGAAGACCTCCTCGAGGACCTCCTGAGGGCCCTCTGAGGCCAGGGCCCGATAGACGCCGACGAAGGCTCCGAACGGGCGGTCTTGCACGCGACATCGCCCGCTCGCCACCGGCAGGCCCAGGCGGCGCCCCCACTGCTGACCGAGCTCCAGCAGCCGGCTCTTGCCCATGCCCGCCGGTGCGGTGAGCAGCAGCGCTCGGCCACTGAGGCCCGAGGCGGCATCTTGCACGGCCTCGCGGAGCATGGCGCGCTGGAGCGTTCGGCCGACCATCCGAGGCGGGAAGGCCCCGTCGCCCTCTTCGTCGATCTCGGTGTCACCCAGCACATAGAGCAGGTGGGTGGCGGAGGCATACCGGGCGCCTGGCTCCTTCTCGAGCAGCCGCAGGCAGATTGCGTCGAGGTGGGAGGGGATGCCGGGCTCGAGCTGGGAAGGGCGTGAAGGGATCGCGTTGAGGTGCTTCTCCATGAACCCGTGGATGGTGTGCGCCGAGAAGGGCCGCTTGCCCGTGAGCATCAGGTAGAGCACGGCCCCGAGGGAGTACAGGTCGGCCCTCGCGTCGATGGCCTCACCGCGGATCTGCTCGGGGGGCATGTAGGCCACCGTGCCCACGACCTCGCCGACGGCGGTGAGCTCGGCGCCCATCTCCTTGACGACCCCGAAGTCCATCAGCTTGACCTCGTCGTGCAGGCCGATGTGGATGTTGCCGGGCGTGACGTCGCGGTGGATCATCCCACGCTCGTGGATGTAGGCGAGGGCTCGGGCCACGCCCCGCAGGATCGCCTCCACGCGCTCGACACGCTCCCCGATGGGGAGCCCCTGCAGCCGACGGACCTCCTCCCGCAGGTCGTGCCCCTCCAGCAGCTCCATGGTGAACCACGGCCGGTCGCCGTGCAGACCCCACTCCTTCACGTCGAGGATGTTGGGGTGCGACAGGCGCGACAGGGCCCGGAACTCACGGCGGAACCGGCTGCGCGACTCCTCCACGTGGGCGAGGGGCAGCAGGAGCTTCAGGGCGACCCGCTCCTGGGTGGTGGGATCGCGCACGGCGAGCACGGTAGCCATGCCTCCGCGGGCGATGGGCTCGATGACCTCGAAGCGGCCGATGGTCTCCCCGGGCTCGGGATCGCCGTGGCCAGAGGCCGCATGGGGGGGGTCCGGGTTCACCGGTGCTCCGCTGGTGCGAGGGACGGGACAGTCGACCGAAGACTGCACGGTCGGCGTGCAACGTGGTGTTTGCTACGTTGCGTGGACCCGGCCGGATCAGGCCGTGGCCTTCACACTATAGTTGGTGCCACACTGCATCCATAGCCTGGGGATTGCATGGAGCTGGAAGCCTACGCGCGCACCGATGTCGGACCGGTCCGTGAGCACAACGAAGACTCGTGGATGGTCGATGTCGAGCACGGGGTCTTCGTCGTGGCCGACGGCATGGGAGGTCATGCTGCTGGCGAAGTCGCCAGCGCGATGGCCACCCAGACGGTGCACGAGACCTTGGTCGGGGCGCCCGACCCCGACGAGACGCGCCTGGTGCGCGATCATGGCCTGGAAGACCCAGCCGATGTGCTGCGTGAGCGGCTGCGGTATGCGATGAACCAAGCGTCCATCCGCATCCGCCGTGAGTCCGAGGCACGCCCCGAGACGCGCGGCATGGGCACCACGCTGGTGGTGCTGGTGGTCGACGGCGACCAGGCCCACCTGGCGCATGTCGGTGACAGCCGGGCCTACCTGTTCCGCCAGGGGCGCCTGATCCGGCTCACCCGCGACCACACGGTCGTGCAGCAGGAGATCGACGCAGGGCGGCTGACGCCCGAGATCGCTCGTTGCCTGCACCACCGGCACATCCTCACCCAGTCGGTGGGCTACCACGGCCCGGTCGAGCCCGACACCACCACCCGGCTGGTCGAGCCCGGTGATGTGTTCGTGCTCTGCAGCGACGGCCTCACCGATCCCCTCGACGACGATGCCCTCGCGCGCATCATCGAGAAGACGCCCATCGACATGCTCGCCCACGTGCTCGTCGAAGAGGCGCTCAAGGCGGGCACCGAAGACAACGTCACGGTCGTGGCGGTCGGCGCGACCTAGGCGCTCGGCCGTCGCGCGAGCAGCGCCGCTCAGCCGCCGCTGGCGGCGAGCTGGGTCAAGGCTTCCTGCACCACGGGGGCCGTGTCGTCGGTGAGCTGCAGCAGCGAGCGGTTGTGGCTCGAGCGTGCGTAGGCGTGGCCATCGGTCTTGCTCATGAAGAAGCTGACCTCGTAGGTCTGGCCTCCCCCCTCGATGGCGTAGCTGAACAGCGGCTCGAGCTCCCCTGCTTCCTCGTCACGCACGTAGCGCCGGAAGCGGAGCAGGAACGCCCGGGCCACCCAGGCCTCGGCGTCGTCGTCGGCTTCCTCGGGGTTGCTGGCCAGGGCCCAGAAGGCCCGTGCCTCGTCGTCGCGGTTGCCTTGCACCAGCTCCACCGACGGCCCACCGGGAAGGGTGGCGGTCACCCGCTCCATGTCGGTGGGCTGCAGGGGCGTGAGCTGCCGCTCCACCAGCCGGCTCGAGGCGAACTGCAGCGGCCGCAGGTCGGCGTCGTCGAGGAGGAACACGCGGTCGCCCATGGCCGCGTAGCGGTCTTTCGAGCCGTAGGTCTCGCTACCCACCACGATCTCGTAGGAGGTGTCGCCCTTCTTCACCGTCAGCGTGCCCTCGGGCTCGGTGAGGCCAAAGACCTCACGGTCGATGCCGGGTAGCTCGGTGAGCTCTCGCAAGGCCTCGAGGGGAGCAAAGCCCTCCCAGACCTGCCCTGCCGCGGCGTTGCCGAGGAAGGCCACGCGAACCTCCTCGGTGACTTCTTCGGTGGCTGGCTCGGGTGGCGGGTCTTCCGGGGCCGACTCATCGGGCTCCGCCGGCTCCACCGGTCGGGTGATGGTGCGGACCTCGAGGGAGTCGATCCAGTAGTAGTCGCCGAGGTCGTCGCTCCGCTTGGTGAGGGTCACGGTCGTCTTCTCGGACGCCCAGGTGACGCTGCCCAGCTCGCTGGGTGAGGCGCGGTAGACGGCCACCCCTTCGACGGCCGGGGGCTCGGAGTCGTCGGTCCAGGTGAGGTAGGACCCGACCATGGCCACGGTCAGCGCGATCGACCAGCCGATGACTTGCTTCATGCCACCCCCTCGCGGCGCCGCAGGCGCACGATGATGAAGCCCAGGGCCAGCACCACGCCGGGCACGCCGACCATCGACAGCAGGAACCAGATGGTGTCCTCGTCGCGGGTGTGCTGGATCTTCACGTCTTCTTCGTTGTTGACCTCACCTGTGAGGTCTTCGTCGCCGACCAACCACTTCATCGCATCGGACCCGAACAGCACGTTGCCCTTCGAGTACTTGAGCACCTCGTCGGCGAGCAGGCTCGTGTCGCCGATCACGATGGCGCGCCCCTGGCGTGTCTCGTCGCCCTCGGTGATGGCTTCGGCCTCGACGGCCACGGCCATCTCCCACACCTTGCTCACTTCGTCGGTGGCCTCACGGTCGCCGTTGGTGTCTTCGAAGGTCTCGTCGAGGGAGCGGATGAGGGTCTTGACCTTGTAGGGGCCCCCCTTCGCTTCCTGCACCCAGACGGGCGAGGGCATGATGAGCCCCATCTGCAGGCTGTTGCGCTGCAGGGTGCGGATGGCAGCGTGGCTTCCGAACTTGTTGGTGGCCAGCAGCACGCGGTCGGCCTTGCCGCCGGTCTGCTTGAGGTGCTTCTGCATGTGGGCCAGCGGGTGGGTGCCGGCCTCGACGCCGAGGCCCTCCAACAGGGGGCGCACGTTCTCTTCGGCGCCCGGCTCGAGGGTGATGAGCAGGTGGCCGCCGTCGGCAAACCAGGCCAGCATCGTCTCCACCTCTTCGGGGAGCAGCGGCTCGGTCGGGGCGGCGACGATGACCGCGCCCGCGTCGTCGGGCATCTGCTGCGACGAGCCGTCGGACAGGCCGTAGCTCTTCACGCGGAAGCCCTGCGTCTCGAGGATGTCGCGCTTGTACAGGCCGAGCTTGCGGAGCGGGTTCTCCTTCTCACGGCTGCTCGCCTCACCGTGCCCGGTGAGGAAGTACAGGTTGCGCTGGCCCTTCACGAGCTTGAGAAGGTTCTTCTGGACCGTGCCGTCGAGCTTGCGCAGCTCGCGCTTTGCGCGGTCGATGTCGGTGTCGATCTTGAACTTCTGGTCGTTATCGCCCTGGCGCAGCACGATCTGCCCGTTGTCGCGGATCTTCAGCTCCTCGGCGAGCTGGGGCTGCAGGGCCTGGTCGACGATGCGGTAGCTGAACTGGGTCGGCGCGGCCGCGACCAGGTCGCGGAAGTAGGGCTCGACCTCTCGGCCCACGTCGCTGCCGGGGCTGAAGAACAGCACCGCCTCGATGGGCTCGCTGGCGGTCTTGACGATGGCGATGCTCGCCTCGCCGGGGCGCGTGGTCTTGAAGTAGGCCACGTCGCGCTCGATGTCGTGGGACGACGCCAGGTAGTTGAGCGGGAACAGCAGCGCGCCTGCCAGCGCGAGAGACAAGCCGGACTGCACGGCGTGGGCCATCGCGCCGGCGGGCATCATGCGCGGATGAACCGCGAGCACGCGGTCGATGAGCAGGGTGGGAACGAGCCCCAGCAGGGTGAAGATGGGGAACACGCTCCACCACACGCCGTTCCAGCGCGCGACCGCGCTGTCTTCGAGCCCGACGACATCGATGACGCTGTCGAGGGTGAGGGCGTAGAGCGCGAGGGACGCGACGGCGACGGTCGAGGCGATCAGCGCACCCCGGTGGCCCTGCCGGCGGGCGCCCTCGGAGCCCAGCATCGCGTAGGCCCGCAGGCCCAGCGAGCCGATGAGCACCAGGATGGCCGAGGCACTGACGACGGGCCGAAGGTCGGCGTCACCGAGGATGCGCTCGCCGATGAACAGCAAGATCAGCCCTGCGAGCAGAACGACGCCCGAGCCCGACAGCTTCTGGAACACGTCGCGGAGCAGGAAGACGAAGGCCAGCAGGAGGAGCAGGCCGAGACTGGCAGCCAGGATCTGCATCAGGTCACTCCCACCGGCGGCTGTGCAGGACGTGCGCCGCCGCCAGCAAGAAGAAGGTGGTCAGCGACACGTGGTAGACCGCAGACGACAGCGCAAAGCGGCCCTCCATGAAGGGCACGAAGTGCTGATTGAACAGGGCGGTGTAGGCGGCGACCTCGGAGAAGGGCGAGCTCACGATCTCGGCCACGATCCAGGCGAGCACGCTCATGTAGACCGCCAAGACCCCAGCGACGATGCCGCTGGCGATCTGGTTGCGAAACAAGGCACTGCAGAACACGCCGATGGCGCTCGCCGCGGCGCCCCCGAGGAGCACTCCGCTGTAGCCGACCGCGACATGGGTGGGGCTGACCTTGCCGTTCACGAAGATGAGGGCCGGCATGTACACCGTGAGGCCCACGAACAGAGCCACCATCCCCATGGCGGCGAGCCACTTGCCCACCACCACGGCGCCGTCGGAGACCACCGAGGTGCGCAGCAGCGTCTCGGTGCCCTGCGACGCCTCGTCGGCGAAGCAGCGCATCGTGAGCAGCACGGCGGTGGCGACGGCGAAGCCCCAGTTCAGGTAGAAGAAGTCTTCGAGGACCTCGTGGCTGTACCGAGCCGAGCCCCGGCCGAGGGCCCAGGCGTGGAAGAACAGGCCGTTCATGAGCAGCAGCGCGGCGATGATCACGTAGGCTGACATGCTGCCGAGGTAGGAGCTCAGGTCGCGCTTGGCGACCAGGAGCGCGTTCATGCTGCCTCCCTGCGGGTGAGGCCGAGGAAGATCTCCTCCAGCTCGTCTTCGGGGGCTTCGACCAGGCGCAGCCCGAAGCCCTTGGCCACCAGCTGCTTCAGCAGATCCTCGCGCTGGTCGCCGTTCATCTCCACGTGGAAGCAGGCCTGGCCCTCGGGGGCCTCGCGGCGGGTGGCGCGGGCCACCAGCTCGCTGCTCTCCAGCCACGTGCCGAAGGCCTCCGCCTCGCCGCGCACGGTGATCAGCAGCTTGTTCATGCCGCCGGTGCGGTCGACGAGCTCGGCCTCGGTGCCCTGGGCGACCAGCTTGCCGTCGTTGACGACCAGGATGCGGTCGCAGGTCTGGCTGATCTCCGACAAGATGTGCGACGACACGATGACCGCGGCGCCATCGGCGAGGCCGCGGACCACCTTGCGCATCTCGACGATCTGCGCCGGGTCGAGGCCGCTGATGGGCTCGTCGAGGATGATCAGCCGAGGCTTGTGGATGATGGCCTGGGCGATGCCCACCCGCTTCTTGTAGCCGTGGGAGAGTGTGGCGATGAGCTGGTCTTCCCGGCCGAGCAGGTCGCACGAGCGGATGACCGCTGGGATCCGGCTCTCCACCTCGGAGGCGCTCATGCCCTTGATGCGGCCCGCGTGGCGGAGGAACGCGGTGACCGTCATGTCGCGGTACAGCGGCGGCTCTTCCGGCAAGAAGCCGATGCGGCCTCGCACCCGGTCGGGGTCGGCCAGCAGATCGGTGCCGTCGACCGACACCGAGCCCAGCGAGGGCATCAGCAATCCTGCAAGGATCTTCAAGGTGGTGGACTTGCCGGCGCCGTTGAGGCCCAGGAGGCCTACGGTCTCGCCTTCCTTCAGCTCGAACGACACGCCGTCCAGCGCAGCGAAGTCGCCGTAGTAGCGTGTCAGGTTTTCGACCCGGATCATCCGGTGCCCTCCCAGTGCGGAGCAAGCGCTAAGCGCGCCTGGGGAGCCCGTCAAGGGGATGCACGGTCAGGGGCAGTTCGCCGCGGGCTGGTTGCAGTCGAGCTCGTTGCCGACCTCGACGCCGTCCAGGTCGAGGAAGCCGTCGCCGTCGGTGTCGTTGCTCTGCGGGTCGGTACCTCGATTGTATTCTTGTGAGTTCAGCAGGCCGTCTTGATCCGGGTCGGCAGTCTCAACGACGCCGACCGTGCCGAACCAGTGTAGTTCCCAGCCGTCGTACAAGCCGTTGGCCCCGGTGTTGTAGAAGCTCGCCGCGGCCCCGTCGGGCCCGTACAGGTAGCCGGCTTCCAGGCTGCTCCACTCCCCCGAAGGCTCGTCGGCGAGGAGCCACAGGTCGGAGTGGAGGGTGGGCATGTAGGTCATCAGCTCCAGGTCGGGGCAGGGCTGCGGCATGCACGCGAGCGTTGGCGCATACCAGTTGTTGAGGGCGGGCTGCTGTGGCAGCCCGTCGAGGTCGTCGAGCGCGTGGTCATAGAAGGCGTTGTGAGCATGGGTGACGGTGGGAGCGCCGCTCTGCACCGAGATGCCGTAGCGCTGACGCACGAGGGTCGACTGCCTGACCTCCAGGGTCGTGGCGTTGTTCTCCACACTGATGGCTGGGCCCGGGCCGTCGGCGATGACGCTGTTGAAGACGGTGACGTTGCTCGCGTTGCCGCGGATCTCGACGACGCCCTCGTTGGCGTTGCCGCCGACCCGGCGCGCATCGAGCCTGAGGATGTCGACGTCGGCTCCGGACACCCAGATACCCCCGGCTGTGTCGCGCAGGCGCACGTCGATCAGCGATGCGTAGGCACTGCTGTCGATCAGGACGACGGGTTGCCGATCGAAGGACACGTCGGAGGCGATCTCCACCCCCTGCAGGACCACCACGGTCCCGTTGCCCGCCGCGTGGACCGATGTGGCTTCCTGGCCGGTGTCGCCCGCTCCCTTGGCGTTGTCGCCGAAGGCCACCTGGTCGATGAACAGGGTGCCGCCGCTGTCGACCTCCACGGCCGCCTGGTCTGCCAGGTCAGAAGAGGTGATCACGCCTCCGAGCCATGTGAAGTTCGCCGAGCTAGCGAGGTCGAGAACGGGGGCGAAGTTGTTGTCGCCCACCAAGCCCGCAGCGGTGCAGTCGATGCAGGTGACGTCGGTGCCTGCACCGTTGACGAGCATGCCCAGGGTAGCGCCGTTGCTCCCCGTGAAGTCCACATCCTCGAGCTCGAGCTGCGCACCGCTGTTGGCGACGAGCGCATGCACGACGCCGAGATGAGTCAGCTCCAGCCCCTGCAGGCGGGTGCCGGAAGGGGTGTTGAAGGCCTGAACCGTAGCTGCGCCGACCCCCGTCAGCACCGGGTGGCCGCCGTCGCCCACGACCTGCACGGCGTAGGTTGTGGGGAGGATCACCGCGCCGTAGTTGGTGCCTGTGGTGTTGACGACGACGGTGGAGTTCGAGCACACAGCGTCGACGGCGGCTTGCACCGTGGCAAAGTCGCCGCCTCCGGTGTTGTCGACCGTCACGGTCTGGAATGGGTAGCGAGCGGGGTCGGACGGGGCGCAGTCGTCGCCGCCGAACACCAGGGGGCTGCCCTTCCAGCCGGAGGCGACGATGGGGCACTCGACGTAGTTGTCGCCGTCGACGTCGGCCTCGTCGGCGGCAAGGGCTTCGTCGCAGTCGTTGTCGAGGCCGTCGCACACCTCCAGCGCACCCGGGTTGCGCTCCTTGTCGAAGTCGTCGCAGTCGTCGCCTCCGAGCAGGCCCGGCTCGACTTGCCATCCGTGCGCAGCCAGGGTGCAGGCAGCGTAGCCGTCGTCGTCGTCGTCGACCTCTGCGGGGCCCGGCTCACCGCTGCAGTCGTTGTCGAGCCCGTCGCAGTCTTCCGGACCGTAGCCCGGGTAGCGCAGGGGCTCGCTGTCGTCGCAATCGAGCGGCTGGCCATCAGGAGCCACAAAGCCCATGGGGACCTCCTCTCCCGCGCACACCAGGCCCACGATCTGGGGCCCCGCTACGCCGTCACGGTCGACGTCGAGGTGCAGGTCGAGGGCGCCGTTGGGGTCGAGGGCCGGGTCGGCACCGTCGACCGCGCCATCGCAGTTGTTGTCGAAGGTGTCGCACACCTCGTTGGCCCCGGGGAAGACCGTGGGCACGGCGTCGTCGCAGTCCCCCAGCTCACGAGGGCCCACCAGGGCGGTGCAGCTGGCGAGGCGGGCCAGGTCGCCCTGGTCGAAGGCCTCGTCGACGAAGCCGTCTTCGTCTGCGTCGATGGGGGTGCTGCCGTCGATGTGGACGAACACCTCGTCGCCGTTGATGAGGATGGCTGCGTCACCGACCGCGTTGGTCGCGCCGTCGCAGTTGTCGTCGTAGGGCGTGTCGCAGTCTTCGTAGGGGATGGTGGGCTTGACGTAGGGGTCGCCGTCGTCGCAGTCACCGGCCATCAGCACGTAGCCGGGAGAGGGCAGGCTACAGGCGTCCTCGGCGCCCACGACGTTGCCGAAGCCGTCGCCGTCGGCGTCGGGGTAGTAGGTGAGCTGGTCGGTGGCGCCCTGGTCGGGCTGGCCGGCTGTGCAGTCGTTTCGCACCCCGTCGCAGACCTCCGGCGCGCCGAGGAACACCGTGGGGTCGTCATCGTCGCAGTCGTCGGCGTCGTTGGGGATCGGCCAGATCCAGGCGGTGCCGGCTCCGTCGGGGTCGGCGCAGCGGTCGAAGGACTCGGGCATGTACATGCCGTCGCCGTCGAGGTCGCGGGCGAACGACAGCAGCGTTCCTTCTTCGTCGACGAGCTGGTCGCAGTCGTTGTCGATGCCGTCGCCACAGGCCTCGGTGCGCCCGAGGTAGCGGAGGGGCTCCGTGTCGTCACAGTCGCCGGCGCGGTCGACCAGGCCGGCCACGAGGTCACACACCATCACGGGCACAGCCTGGTTGTCGCCGTAGGTGTCGAGGTCGACATCGGGGTAGGCCGTGATCAGCCCCACGGCGTTGTCGTCCTGGGCGTCGACGAGACTGTCGCAGTCGTTGTCGATGCTGTCGCAGACTTCCTCGGCGATGCCGGACCGAGCGGCGTTCGTGTCGTCGCAGTCGGTGTGGGTCGTCGCGTAGCCCGTGGGAGCGGGAGGCTCGCACGACACCGTCGGGTTCACGTCGGACACATCGCCGTCGCCGTCGAGATCGACGTCGACGTACCAGGCGATGGCCTGTGCATCCGGGTCGTCGAGGTCGTCGAGGCCGTCGCAGTCGGTGTCGACGCCGTCGCAGGCCTCGGGGGCACCGGGGTAGCTGATGGCGGCGGCCGCTCCCACGTCGCGGCAGTCGCCGGCCAGGTCGACGTGGTCGGGGGGCCGCACGCACGACGAGGTGGCGTTGCTCGGGTCGCCCCAGCCGTCGCCGTCGAGGTCGGCGTACCAGGTAGGCGCCACCAGCCCGTCGCCCTCGTCGAGCTGCCCATCGCAGTTGTTCTCGACGCCGTCGCAGACCTCCAGCGCGGCGGGGCTGCGCTGGGGGTCGCTGTCGTCGCAGTCGCCGGACAGGATCACGTGGTTGGGGGGCGCGGCGCAGGCTTCGACCGGCGTGCCGCTGCCGAAGCCGTCGCCGTCGCTGTCTAGGTAGAAGGTGGTGAGGCCGGCGAGGTCGGGATCGTCGAGGTCGGTGAGCCCGTCGCAGTCGTTGTCGACGCCGTCGCACAGCTCGGGCGCTCCGGGGCTGCGCAGGTCGTCGCTGTCGTCGCAGTCGCCGTCTCGGGGGGCGGTGTCTGGGGGCTGAAGGCACTGGGCGAGGGGGGCCCCGCTGCCGTAGCCATCGCGGTCGACGTCGGGGAACCACAGGGTGGGCACGTCGAGGGTGTCGGCGTCGTCGACCAGGCCGTCGCAGTCGTTGTCGAGGGCATCACAGGCCTCGAGGGCATCGGGCGACACCGCGGCGTTGGCGTCGGAGCAGTCGTCGCCGCTCACGACCCAGCCAGTGCCTGGGCTGTCGCACTGCAGGCGCGGCGCGGCGCTGCCCGGGGAGCCGTGGCCGTCGCCGTCGAGGTCGCGGTACCAGGCGGTGGGGTCGGCGGGGTCTTCGTCGGCCTGCCCGTCGCAGTCGTTGTCGGTGTCGTCGCACAGCTCGGGGGCGAACGGGTAGGTGGTCGGATCGGCGTCGTCGCAGTCGCCCTGCACCGCCACCCCGTCGGTGGGCGGGTCGCAGGTGATGCCGCCGAGGGGGATGCTGCCTCCGAAGCCGTCGCCATCGTCGTCGAGGTACCACTGCTTGGCGGTAGACGGGTCGACGGAGGTGTCAGCCGAGTCGATGGCATTGTCACAGTCGTTGTCGCGACCGTCGCAGATCTCGTCGGCGAACGGGTGGATGGCGGGGTCGGTGGGCTCGCAGTCGGCGACGTCGGCGGTGCCGTCGCCGTCGCAGTCGTCGGCGGGCACGAGGCTGCAGTCCTGCCGGACGGCGTCGAAGCACTGCTCCACGGCCCCGAGGAAGGTCTGTGGGTCGCCGTCGTCGCAGTCGTCGAAGTTGGGAGACACCCCCTCCTCGACGAGGCACACGAGCACGGGCTGCGCCGGGTCGCCCTGGCCGTCACCGTCGGCGTCGACCCAGGCCTGCACGGCGTCGACGGCCTGCTCGTCGATCGAACCGTCGCAGTCGTTGTCGCGGGTGTCGCACACCTCGGCCTGAAGGGGATTGACGTTGGGACTGCCGTCATCGCAGTCCAACCCCTCCTCGAGCCACGTGCCCGAAGGCTCGTCGCCGGCACAGCCCACCCAGACCAGCTCGGGGTCGCCGAACAGGTCGCCGTCGAGGTCGCCGTAGCGGGTGATCTGATCGATGGCGCCGGTGTCGACCCGCCCGTCACAGTCGTTGTCGAGGTCGTCGCAGACCTCGGTCTGGGTGGGGGACCTCGCGGGGTTGCTGTCGTCGCAGTCGTCGTGGCTGGCCACGTGATCGGCCGGGGCGGAGCAGGCGGCTACGGGAACGGCCTGCTCGCTGCCATGACCGTCGCCGTCGGCATCGAGGTAGTACACCCCGAGCACGTCTTCGTCGGTGGCCCCGTCGCAGTCGTCGTCGATCCCGTTGCAGACTTCCTTCTGGGCGGGTGACACCGCTACCGACTGGTCGTCGCAGTCGACCCCGTCGGGCCCACCGGCGAAGCCGTCGCCGTCGATGTCGGTGAGGTCGGCGCCGGAGCAGTCCTGGTCGATGCCGTCGTAGGGGACCTCGTAGGCGCCTGGGTAGACGGTGGGCTCGAGGGGCTCACAGTCGCGCAGCCCGGCGTCGTAGACCGCGGCGTCTTCGGTGGGCGGCTCGCACTGCACCGCGATCACCGGCCCGTCGCCGAAGCCGTCGCGGTCGGCATCCTCCCACCACGAGGGGGCATCGACCGCACGCAGCGTAGGGTCGCCGTCGCAGTTCCAGTCGATGGCATCGCAGCGCTCGTCGGCTCCCGGATAGCGCTCGGGATCGCCGTCGGCGCAGTCCCCCAGTCGCTCCGACCGCACCCAGCCCGGCTCGGGCTCCCCGCACCAAGGCTTCGACAGCGTCGTGGCGCCGAAGCCGTCGCCGTCGGCGTCTTGGTAGACCAGGGGCGCCAGCTCGCCGAGCTCGTCGTCGTTGCCGACCAGGCCGTCGCAGTCGTGGTCGCGGCCGTCGCACTGCTCGGGCGCACCCGGGTAGACGCTGGCATCGGCGTCGTCGCAGTCTTCGCCGCCGGCCGCCGTGCTGCGAACGCCGTCGCGGTCGGCGTCGCAGTCGCCGATGGCGGGGTCGTCGTCGTCGCAGTCGAGGCCGCCGAAGCGCTCGGCTACCAGACC
>CBDUIC010000083.1:0-32956 GCA_965367245.1 uncultured bacterium
CCAACGAGGGCATGCTCCGCCCCGACACGACGTTCATCCCGGTCATCGTCACCGACGAGGGCGACAACTCGCCCCGGATGAGCACCACCGACGCCTTCCCGCAGATCTACGCGGATCTGTTCCGCGAGCTGGGGATGTTCACCAGCTGGGCGGTGATCGGTCCCGACCTCGACGACAACTACGAGCCGCTGTGCCCGGGGGCCACGGGGTGGGGAACCTTGCGCTACGACTACATGGTCGAGGGCTCGGGCGGGCTGAAGCTGCCCATCCACGACCCCGGCTGCCAGCCGCAAGACTTCGGCGCGGCTCTCGATCGGCTGGGCGAGCTCATCGGGGGCGACATCCACGCCTTCCCCCTCGATCAAGTGCCCGTCGAGGGCAGCATCGTCGTCCAGGTCGACCGCCGGCCCATCGACGAGGCGGAGCCCGATGGCGAGGGGTTGTTCGGCCGCCCGCTGTACGGCGACGGATGGAGCTACGACCCGGTCGACAACCTGGTGCGGCTGCACGGCGAGGCCCGGCCTGAGCCCGAGCAGCAGGTGTCGGTGTACTACCTCCCGCGGCGCGGGCAGTAGCTACTTGCCGAGGAGCTGGCCGAAGCGCTTGGCCAGAGCGAACGTGAAGCCCACCGCACGCTGCACGTCGCTGTCGCCCATCTTGCCGAGCACGCCGAACAGGCCGACGGGCTCGATGGCCTCGCTGCGTGTCTGAACCAGCGCGGTCGTAGCGGCCTCGGCCGTCGACAAGGCGGCACTGTCAGCCCCGGCGTCGAGGAGCTTGGCGAGCTCCGGCAGCTTGAGCATCGCGGCCATCTTCTTCGTGAGGCCCGCGCCCTGGGTGGTGAGCACGACCAGATCCTCGTGGTCGATGGACTCAGCGGCGTCGAGGAGGAGCAGCAGGTCGCCCTTGCGCTCGAGGAGACGCTCGGCGAGGTCGAGGTTGTCGGGCTTGGCCAGCTCCAGCGACAGCTGGGCCGTGCGCTTGCCGGTGGCCATGGGATCGATGCCCTCGGCCTCGGCCTGGGCCCACGCCCAGGAGGCGCTGGTGGCTACGGCGTCGCCCACGACGGGGAGGCGCTCGGCCAGGGTGCCGAGGGCGTCGACCATCGCGGTGGCCTTGTCGAGGCGCTGAAGCAGCTCACCCAGCCCACGCTGCACCTCGGGATCGGCGAGCTGGGCAGGAGCGGCACCGCCTCCCAGGGCGTCTACCTTGGACTCGAGGCGGTCGAGGCGCTGGTTGAGCGCGTCGAGGGCGGCTGCGAGATCGGCGTCGTTGCTCATGGGGGACTCCACAGAGGGGGGGCAGGTATGCCCTCGCGGGACCGACGGCAAGGCCCTCAGCGAGGCCACATCGGGTCGGGGAGGGTGTCGTCGAGCTTGCCGTGGTCGATGGCGAGCATGCCGTCGACCTCCGTCATGATGTCGACGTAGCGGTGGCCGATGCGCAGCTCGTCTTGGCCGTAGTAGGCCTGGCCGTGCACGATCTGCATGAAGGTGGCGTCGGTGCCGGTCAGCGACACGATGATGGCCGCCAGCGAGGGCATGCTGCCCTCGTGGATGAGGGGCAGCAGCGGCGAGTCGTCGTCGATCTCGTGCATGATCTGCCAGCTCATCGCGAACACCGGCGTCTCGTCGCGGACCGGCCGCATCGGGAAGAACCGCCGCATCCGCTGACCCTCGTGGGTCACCACGTCGATGAGCGCGTACAGGCGCACCCGGGCCGCGATGATGTTGGCGTTGCGCTCGTTGGCGACGCGGATCATCAACGTGGGCATGCCATCGGACAGGGTCACCACGGCAGTCTGGGCGAAGCGCATCCGCGCGGTCGGGCGGCCGAACTTCGCGAAGCATAGGCCCGAGAACAGGCCGACCGCGAGGATGCCGAAGAAGGCCTCCATGGTGACCAGCGCGTGGGCCCACGGAGTGGTCGGCGACAGCGTGCCGTAGCCGATGGTCGTGGCCGTCTGCACACTGAAGGCGAAGGCGCTCGCGAAGCCCGTCTCGGCCCCGGCACCGTAGCAATCACCGCCGGCGAGGTAGAGCCCGGCAAACACGATGTGCGTGGTCAGGTAGATCGCCAGCGTGCCACCGATGAAGGCGGGCCAGCTCGCGACCAGGATCTCGTGGTACAGGTCGAGCCAGGGCGCGCGAGCGAGGCCCAGGCGTCGGAACTGGATTCGCCCGTTCACGACATTGGGGCGCTGGGGTGGTTCGGCCATGTGCGGGCTGAATATTCCTGTGAGGACGCGGGTCGCAAGGTCCACATGCACGAAGTGCACTGACGACGGGGATGGCATGACGAATCGATGGTGGGGACCGGTCCTCTGCGTGGCGATGCTGGCCGGCTGCAACGGCGAGCTGGACGGCGTGCTCGGGGTGCAGACGCACTTCGTGAAGCTCGACAAGGAGCCGGCGGAGGTCGCTTCGTTCGCCTCGCGCCTGGCCAACGACTTCGATCTGGAGATCGTGCATACCTACGACGCGGCGAGCGAGGGCTTCGCCGCGCGCTTCCCGAGCTTCCTCGCAGACGACCTCGAGGGGGTCGACGGGGTCGACTACGTGCTCGGCGACGAGGAGGCCGAGCGCCTTCCACCCGACGAGAAGGAGCCCAAGCAGGCCCCGGTCGACGATCCGGTGGAGCTGCTCGACGGCGACGAGGTGCCCGAGTCGATCCGGCGGGTCGGGGGCGCCTATGGCGGCGCGCTGGGCGGCGTGCAGGTCGCCGTCATCGACTCGGGGATCGACGCCTTTCATCCGGATCTGAACGTCGTGGCGTCCATCGACATCGTCGCGCAGTCGGGGGGGCAGGCGGCGCCGGATGCCGATCCGAACGGCCATGGAACCCACTGCGCCGGCACCATCGGGGCCCGCAACAACGGAGACGGCGTGATGGGCGTCGCCCCAGGCGTCGGGCTGCACGCCGTGCGCGTCCTCGACGCCGACGGCGCCGGCTACTGGACCGACATCATCGCGGGGCTCGAGTACGTGCTCGACCATCCTGAGATCCGCGTGGTGAACCTGTCGCTGGGGGGGCCGCGCTTCGAGGGGCCGGATCCGATGGAAGATGCCATCCTCCGACTGGAGGAGGCAGGGGTCACCGTGGTGATCGCGGCGGGCAACGAGAGCCAAGACACCGCCAACGTCGCCCCGGCCGGCTACGACATCGGCATCGTGGTGAGCGCCTACGATGCAGCAGGGGGGCGCGACAACGGATTCGCCTACTTCACGAACTTCGGCGACGAGGTCGACATCGCGGCCCCTGGGGTCGACATCACCTCCACCTACCCCGACGGCACCTACGCGCAGCTGTCGGGCACGTCGATGGCGACGCCGCTGGTGGCCGGTGCCGTGGCGGCCTTCTACGCGGAGAGCCCCAATGCGAGCCCCGCCGACGCCTTCGCCGCCGTGCTGGCGACGGGGGAGGGGGGCTACGACGGGCAGGGCAACCAGCACCCCGAGCCCATGATCGATGTCGAGGCGTTGCTCCGCTAGCGTGCGCCAGTGGCGAGAGGCGATAGCATCCCGCCGGAGGTGGCATGCTCACGCGCCCAGATCGCACGTTCACAGGAACCATGTTCAGAGTGCGGGGCTCTGCCCTCGCCGACATCTGGCCACTGCTCGTCGCGGCATTCGTCGTCAGCGAGGTGCTCACGTGGGCCCACGAGTGGTGGCCCGAGTACTGGGTCGATCTGACGCCGCTGCCCTTCTCGCTGGTGGGCCTCGCGCTGTCCATCTTCCTCGGCTTCCGCAACAACGCCTGCTACGACCGATGGTGGGAGGCCCGCAAGCTGTGGGGGCGGCTGATCAACACCAGCCGGTCCTCTGCCCGGCAGGGCCTCACGCTCATCCGCGGAGAGGGCGCCGACGAGGTCGTCACGCGGTGGGTGCGCATGCAGATGGCCTACGCCCATGCCTTGCGGCTGCACCTGCGCAAGCAGCTCGACCGTGCGGCCGAGCTGGAGGCCTTCCTTCCTGCGGAGGAGGTGGCCGCCCTGCGCGGCGAGCGCAACCTGCCCATCGGGCTGCTGCACCGGATGGGGCTGCTGGCCCGTGAGGCGATGGACCGCGGGTTGGTCGACCGCTTCCACCTGCCCGTGCTCGAGGCGACGCTCACCGACCTGGCCAACATCCAGGGCGGCTGCGAGCGGATCAAGAACACGCCCGTGCCGCTGTCGTACACCGAGCTCACCCACCGCATCGTGGGGCTGTATGTGGTGCTGCTGCCCTTCGGCATCGTCAACGCAGTAGGGCACGCCACGCCCCTGGTGGTCGTGTTCGTGGCCTTCTGTTTTCTTGGACTCGACGATGTGGGGTCCCAGATCGAAGACCCCTTCGAGGAAGATCCCAACGACCTGCCGCTGATGCAGATCTCCCGGATGATCGAGAACGACCTGCGGCAGCGCCTCGGCGAGACCGACCTGCTGCCCGACATCCGGCCCGAGGGGGGGGTGCTGCTGTAAGGGGCTTTCCTCCGGCGACGGGACTCGGTTAGACTTTTTGTACTGGCCGGCCAGTTCAGTCCCGGGAGCCTTGGTTGAACGCACCTACAGCGCACATCGGAAACCGTCGCGGTGCCCGCAGCGTGCAGCGCATCCTCGATGCGGCTGCCCGCCTGTTCGGCAAGGATGGCTTCCAGGGGGCGTCGATGACGGCGGTCGCCAAGGCGGCTGGGGTGTCGAAGGGACTGCTGCACTACCACTTCAAGAGCAAGGAACACCTGCTCATCGAGGCCACGCGGGCCACCTTCCGCCAGCTGCACCTGCGCTTCGACGACCGGTTCCAGCGTGGCGAGAGCGGGCTCGACACGGCCCTCGAGGCCCTCGACGCGCTGTGGAGCACCGTGCGGGAGCTCCGTGCCCTCGCCCCGTTCATGGTCGAGACCCTCACCCTGGCCACCCCGGGCAGCACCCTGCATCAAGAGCTGTCGGCCTTCTACCGTGAGTCGATGGCGATGCTGGAGGCCGGGGTGGTCAAGGCCTTCGCGCCCCAGGGGCCCGTGGTGCCGGCGCCGAGGCTGGCGATGCTCGTGCGGGTGTGCCTGCACGGCGTGGTCGTCGAGCTCGCCCTCGCGCGCACCGACGACGAGCTGGCAGCGGTCGACCAGGCCTATGCCGATCTCCGCGAGCTGTTTCGGCAGGTCGCTACCCCGATGGAGGGCACATGATTCGGTCCACCACCCAGCGGCTGCTGCGCCGCCTCCGCGGCGTCGACCGCGGCAAGCTGCGCGGCGTTCGCCCCGATGTGCCGCTTCCCTTCGACATGTTCGACGGCGAGCTCACCCCCGAGGAGGCGCGGGCGGCCAAGAAGCTCGCGGGCATCTACCACAAGGGCCAGGCCAAGGCGTGGAACGGCGAGGAGGTGCTCGCCGAGCTGCTGGAGCGACACGGTGGGGTGCAGCTGGCCCCCGACAAGCGCAAGGCCGTGCTGGGGCTGTTCGCGGTCATCTTGTGGGGCGAGCTCGCCGCCTGGAAGATCTCGGCCGACCTGGCCCGGCAGCTGGAGCCCCTGGAGGCGAAGCTCGCCGCTACCTCCCAGGCTCACGACGAGGCACGGCACTTCTACGTGATGCACGACTACCTCGAGGTGGTGGGGCAGGGGCTGCCGCCCGTGCTGGGGCCTCACACCCAGGCGGTGCTCACCGGCACGCTGCAGGCCGACAGCCTCACCAAGAAGCTCATGGGCATGCAGATGATGATCGAGCCCATGGCCCTCGCCCTGTTCCAGATCGTGCGGGAGCAGAAGGTCGAGCCCGTGCTGTGCGACCTGCTGCAGCTCTACCAGCGCGACGAGGCGCGCCACGTCGCCCTCGGGGTGCTCCACCTGCCCAAGCTGGTGAGGGGCCTCACGCTGCGGGAGGCCACGGATCTGTGGTCGTGGGAGTTCCGGGAGTTCTGGAAGCAGTTCCGGATGCTGCGGGAGCTCGAGCCACACTTCGTCGCCCTGGGCATCGACCCGAGGCGGGTGGTGCAGGTCGGGCGGGCCAAGCAGGTGAAGGCCAACCAGATGCTGATGAACGAGCTGGGCTACGAGTTCGGCGTGTTTCCCTACTTTCTTCGCTTCTTCGATGCGAAGGCCGAGTGGGAGTTCCCCACCGAGGTGGAGCGCGACGACTACGTGGCGCGCTTCGGGGCCGCCCTCGAGGCCGGGTCGCTCGGGAACACCGACGTGCCCGACCTCGTGCCCGCCCACGGCCTGTAGGAGCCAGCGGCGGGGCCTTGTCGGCCTACACCTTCTTGTAGGCCCGCTTGGCCTTGACCGACACCAGCGTCTCGTCGGGCAGGCACAGCCCGGTGAGCTTGCCTCCATAGACGCAGCCGGTGTCGAGCCCCACGATCATCCGCTGCCCCTCTCGGCGGACCTCGACCAGGCCGCGCAGCGCGTCGTGCCCGAAGACGATGTGCCGCTCTCCCCGGTACGACGCCCACCAGTGAGGGTGGCTCGGCGTGTCGGCGGGCCAACGTCGCCGGTACAGAAAGTCGTGGGTCTTGGTCTTCGCGAGCGAGCCGCTGGGGTGCACCGACGCGTGCACGATCGTCCAGCCGTGGGCCTCTCGGTAGTAGGGCAGCGCCAGCAGGTGGTCGCGCCAGGCTGGGTCTGCGGCATCGAGCTGGTCGATCACCTTGGCCGCGTGGGCGTCGTCGGGCCGCCGCCCCTCCATGGCGTCGATCAGGCGCTGGTCGTGGTTGCCGCGGACGCACAGCAGGCCGCGGTCGCGGATGAGCTGCCACACCCCGACGGGATCGGGCCCCTTCGTGTACAGATCGCCTACCAGGTAGGCCTGCTCGGCCGGCGCCTTGTCGAGGAGCTTGCGTAGCTCCCGCGAGCAACCGTGCACATCCCCGATGATCAGCGCCTGCACGACGCTCACAGCTGGTCGGTCAACCACCCGGTCGCTTCCTCCACCCCGGGCCGGTAGCCCAGCTCACCAGCGCGTGCCTCCAAGGCGCGCCACTTCTGGCGCGCCAGCTCGGGGTGGGTGCGTGACAACCGGCGGGCGTCCATCTCCAGCGCGCCCAGGAACACCTCGGTCCACATGCTGGTCATCGCGCGGCGCTGCAGCTCGGCCCATGCCTCGTCGTCGACGTCGCTGGTCGCTCCGATGAGCAGCTCGGCGTAGACCTGCAGCTCCGCGAACCCCTGAGAGGTGGCCTCGCCGAGCCCCTGGCGAGCCTCCTCCTGGGCGACGAGCTCGCGGTTGCCCATCAGGGCGGCTCGGGCTCGCTCCAGCCGCCACAGGGCGTGGCCGAAGGTGCGCTCGTCGGACGGCCCCGGCACCGACAGCGCGCGGTCGACATCGCCTCGGCTGCGCCACCAGTGCACCAGGGCGGCCGGAGCCTCGTCGTCGGTGGCCACGTCGATGCCGGGCAGGGCCAGCGTGGCGTCGGTCGTCTCGCCCGTGAGCGTGGCGACCTTGAGGGTGACCCGCATGGCGAGGGGGAGGAGGTGGTCGAGGTAGAGCCCGCGGATGCGGTGGATGGTCTCGTCGAGGAGGTGGCGGGCTGCGAGGGGCTCGCCTCGCTCCACCAGCAGCGCGGCCAGTGACAGCCCGGCCTCAGCGTCGGGGGTGGTGTCTCCGGCGGCCACGAAGGCGTCGCGAGCAGAGCGCACCTGCGACTCGGCCTCACGGCGCCGCCCCATCACCCGGAGCACTTGACCGAGCCGGTGGGCGGCGAAGGCCACCCCGCGCACGTAGCCATGCTCGCTGGCCATGCGGATGTTCTTCTGGCACAGCGCCCGGCACCAGGCGAGGTCGTGCTGGGAGTAGGCGAGGTCGGCGCGGGCGGCGGTGATGCGCACCTGCAGCAGCGGGTCGGGGTGGGCGTCGACGATGGCCTCGGCCCGGTCGAGGTCGCGGAGGGCCTCGGGGATCTGCTGCAGCATCAGCCGGCAACGGATGGCGACGAGCAGGGCGCGAGCCATCACGTGGGGCGGTGCACCGGAGTTGGGGGACCCCACCCTCAGCGCAGCCACCAGGGGAGGCCGGACCGCCCCCTGGCGCAGACCGAACTCCGCGCGCAGCAGGCGCACGCGCTGATGCTCCTCCTCGGTGCGGGCCAGGCTCTCGGCCACGTCGACCAGCTCGACGCGCACGCCGGAGGGGTCGGTGCGCAACGCCACGCGGCTCTGCACCCACGCCAGCTCGAAGTCGAGGGACGGGGAGCGGTCGGGGGTCGGCGGCAGCGTGTCGAGGAGCAGCAGCCACTGCCTCGCGACCGCGAACTCACCGAAGCGGTCGGCGAGGATGGCGGCGTGAGCGGCGGGCTCCCAGGCACGCAGCGTGTCGCCGGCGAGCAGGTGCAGGGTGGCGAGGGCTCCCGGGTCGGCGCCATCGGCCTTGCGCCAGGCATTGGCCAGCATGGCCGCCGAGCGCTGCAGCGCAGGCAGCCGTGACGTGGCGAGGGATCGAGCCGTCGGCCCCGCGAGGGTGACGCCGCCGTCGCGAACCTCGAGCCAGGGTTGCTTGGTGGGGTCGACCCCGACCAGCTTCTGGTACAGCCCGGTGGGGATGGGCTCGTCGTACACGGAGGCTGGCCACAGCGACACGTCGGGGCGAGGGAAGGGCTCGCTTCGCCAGGCCGCCAGGGCCTTCCAGCCGGCCTCGACGGCGCGGTGTGCCGGCAGGGGGCGGTCGAAGCTCGGCGGCTCGCCGGGGCACAGGCTCATCCCGATCTGCTGGCACTCCGCCACGTCGAGGCGGGGCACGGTCGCCACCCCCGCGTCGGCGTTGCGGCGCAGGGTCGTGACCAACGCCCGGCTCGTCGGGGTGGCCCAGCGTGACTCGTGCAGCACCAGCAACCCGAGGCCGCGGCCCGCCTGCTCGGCGATGAGCGGCAGCGTGCGCGCAGTGAACCGGTCGATCTGCTCCAGGTCGTGCACCACCAGCAACAGCGTGCGGACCTTGGCGAGGCGCCCCACGATCTGGGCCAGGGCGTCGATGACGTGCCCGCTGGACTGGCCGCCGTCGCCGCTGCGGTCGACCGGCAGGGGCAGGTGGGCCCACATCTGCCGCAGAGCGGTCGCTGCGGGGCCGATCACGTCGGCCACCGCGTCGTCGTCGAGGTCGGCGACCAGGCGCTCGATCATCTGCAGGATCGGTGCCCCGACCCGGTCGATGCGGCAGTGCAGGTGGAGGGTCCACGTGCCGTCGAGGAGCGCCATCCGGTGCAGGTACTCCGCCATGCGCCGCTTGCCGGAGCCCACCGGCCCCTCGAGCACCCACACCGGCGGGTGCGGGCCGTGGCCGATGACCCCCTCCAGCGGCAGCCACCAGTCGCCAGGCTCCACGTGAACCGGCTCGGGCCACTCCTGGCTCTTGAACCCGGTGGCGATGCGCCGCAGCTCCGTGGCGGCCTGTCGCGCGGTGGGCCGGTCGACGGGATCGACCGATAGCAGGCGCTCCACCAGCTTGCTGAGCCCTCGGGGGACCTCGCGGTACAGCGTGGCGAGGGCCGGGAGTCGCTCCAAGCAGATCTTGGGGATCCACCCGACGGTGGTCAGCGGGCGCGGCCGCTTCCCCACAATCGCTTCGTGGAGCATGATCCCGGTAGCGAACAGGTCGACCTGCTCGCCCGAGGGCAGCCCGGCGAGCTGCTCGGGGCTCATGAACGGGATGGTGCCGAGCACCTCGCCGCTGTGCGACAGCGTGTCGCCCTGCTGGAAGTAGCGGCCGATGCCGAAGTCGAGGACGTGGACCTCGCCACCCTGGTCGACCAGCACGTTGCTGGGCTTCACGTCGCGGTGCGTGTACCCGGCCTCGTGCAGGTCGGCGAGGACGCTGAGGAGCTTGTGGCCCACGCTGATGGCTCGCTCTACCCGGGCGATGAGGTAGGGCTCGTCGTGCAGGGCGTCGTGGAAGGGTTTGCCGAACACACGGTCCATCGAGAACCACAGGAACTCGTCTTCGATGCCCGCCTCGTAGACGGTGACCACCCCTGGCACGCGCAGCAAGCGCATCGACTCGAACTCGCGCAAGAACCGGCGGTCCATCTCGGACTGCCCGCGGCGCCGCACCTTGACCGCGAAGGGCCGCCCTTGGGCGTCGGTGGCGAGGTACACCGTGGCCGTCGCCCCCTGCCCCAGCTTGTCGGCGAGGGTGTAGGGGCCGAGCCGGGTGCCACTGGGCAGGTCGGTTCGCTGGTTCACGTTCACGCTCGGGCAGTCTACCAGCGATGAGGCTCGCGCGTCGTGGTCGAGCGCCCTGATACAGTGAGGAGCGGAGGCGCGAATGTTCCCCTGGCTGTGGCTGCTGCTGTCGCTGGCCCAGGCCAAGTCGCAGCTGATCGTGACCACCGACCGGCCCATCGTGGTCGTGGTCAACCTCAAGCCCTACCCGCTGCAAGCGGGTTCGGCGAAGCTGGCGGTCGACTTCCCCGACGGCAAAGAAGGTCGCCAGAAGGTCATGGTGCGCAGCGTCCTCGGCAAGGAGCTGTGGAGCGGCACGGTCGATGTCCCCGTAGGGAAGAAGGTGCAGGGGGAGTGGATGGCCCAGCAGATGGTGTTCGGGGCCCCGGTGGCGCTGAACCGCCGGCGGCTGTCCGACCAGGGCCTCTACAACGTCGACGGAGAGTGGGTCTACAGCTCCTACGAGCCGAAGGCGAAGGAGGTCGAGGGGCCGAAGCCCGGGGAGGGGGAAGACCTCATCCTCGATGCCGTGTCCGAGGCCTCCGGAGAGGAGGCCGTGGGGGGCGTGCAGCGTGAGGAGCAAGCGGTGGAGCGGCCCGCGCCCGGGGCGCCCGGGGTGCTCGCGCTGCAGAACCGCACGACGAGCTGGGCCAACCTGGTGGTCGACGGCGAGCCCGTGGAGTTCCGGGGAGAGCGCCGAAAGGAGCTGCCCGTGGGGTCGGGTCCTCACCAGGTCGAGGTGCGCGACTTCCATCACGAGCTCGTGTTCCACGGGGTGGTGTGGGTCGGGGCCGACGCTACGGTAGAGCTTCACTTCTCCGAGACGGCCGAGCCAGCGGTGCCTGGTGCACCTCACGCGTGGGAAACCAAGGAACCGCCTCCGCCCGTCGACCCGGAATCGCCGTGATCATCTGGCTGGCGCTAGCGTGGTCCGCCGAGACCCTCATCCTCGACGGGGAGGTGGTCGACGATGGCGTAGACCACGTGTTCGTGCCCTTCGAGGTGCCGCCTGGCGTGGCCGAGATCGAGGTCCACCTCGAGGATGGCTCCGACGAGACGATCCTCGACTGGGGGCTCGACGACCCCGATGGGCATCGGGGCTGGGGCGGCGGCAACACCGAGCCGGCGATCGTCAACGAGCAAGCGGCCTCACGCAGCTACCTGCCCGGGCCGCTGACGCCGGGCACGTGGCAGGTCGTGGTCGGCAAGGCGCGTCTCGGTGCCGACCCGGCCCCCTACACCCTGCGCGTGGAGCTGCGCGACGAGGTCACCCTGGCGCCTCAGCTGCAGCGGGAGCCCTACGTGCCGGCCGCCCCGCTCAGCGGCGAAGAGCGGTACTACCGGGGGGATCTTCACGTGCACAGCCGCGAGTCCGGCGATGCCCGCCCCGACCTCGATGCCATCGCCGACAAGGCCCGGGAGCAGGGGCTCGACTTCGTCGTGCTGTCCGACCACAACGTAGTGAGCAGTGCCGACTACATCGTCGATGCTCAGGCGCGCCACCCCGATGTGCTGCTGATTCCCGGCACCGAGTTCACCACCTACGACGGCCACGCGAACGCGCTGGGGGCCACTCAGTGGCTCGATCACCGCATCGGGCAGCCTGGGGCGACCATCGAGGCGGCGGCGGCCTCCTCGGCCGCTCAGGGCGCCCTGCTGTCCATCAACCACCCGACGCTGGAGCTGGGCGACAGCTGCATCGGCTGCGCGTGGGAGCACGCGGTGCCGGCAGAGGTGGTGGCAGTGGAGGTCGCCAACGGCGGCTGGCTGCCGGTAGGGCAGCTCTACACGCCCTCGGCCCTCGCGTGGTGGGAGGCGCTGTCCGACGAAGGGCGCCGCTTGGCTGCGGTGGGTGGCTCCGACGACCACAAGGCAGGGGAAGACCTCGGAGCCTTCGACTCGCCCATCGGCACGCCCACCACGGAGGTGTGGGCCACGGAGCTGTCTCACGCGGCGATCCTGGAGGGGATCGCGGCGCAGCGCACCCTGGTGCGGCTCGACGGTCCCGACAGTCCGACCGTGGTGTGGGGCACCGACGGCGTCGAGGAGGGGGGCACCTGGGTGGGCTCTTCCCAGACGCTGACGGCGGCGGTGTCCGGCGAGGCCGAGGAAGCGCACTGGTTCGTCGACGGTGAGGAGGTCGCGGTGCAGGAGGTCGGGGCCGCGTCCCTGACGGTGGAGCCCGGCGAGGTGCCGGTGCGGGTGCGGCTCGAGGTGTGGCGCGACGGTCGGCCCACGCTGGTGACGAGCCACCTGTGGCTGATGGGCGGCGAGGCGAGCGAGCCGGCCGATACCGCGACCGCTCCCACGGGGTCCACCTCACCAGACGCTGCCGCGGCGGGCGACTCCGGCGAGGGCTGTGGGTGTCGTGCGGCACCCCCTGGCGGGGCGTGGTGGGCCCTGTGGTTGGCCCTGCCGCTGGCCCACAGGCGGCGAAGCCCGCCGCGTCCGTAGACAACCGGTTAGCATGCGCGTCTACCGCTGTGCCCCTGCGGGGGGCTGCGGCGACGTCGGCCCCTCACGACGGGCCTCGACGAACGGAATCCGGAGGTGAGAGCGTGCGCAGGTTCGAGTACATCCGCGGCAATCAGGCGAAGTTCTGGCAGGTGGAGCGGAAGGGTGCGGTGCTCACGACCGCCTCGGGCAAGATCGGCAAGTCTCCGAAGACGCGCACCAAGCAGCTCACCGACTACATGGCGGCCGAGCAGGAGTTCGACCGGCTCATCCGCGATCATCTCCGTCGAGGCTACGTCGAGGTCGAGCAGGCCACGCCCCCCGAGGCGCCGCTCCCCGATCGCACGCTGATCCTGCGGGCCATGGAGGGCGACCTCGAGATGGAGATGGGGCCCCGTGCCGTCGCCTACATCGTGTGGCGCATGGTCGAGGTCGAAGTGATGGACAAGCAGGTCGAGCCACCGGATCTGCAGCGGTGGGCGTATCGGGCCAGCCGTCGCCTGCGTCTGGAAGAGATTCCGCATCCCGACCACGAGAAATACGACGCCTTCGTCGACATGTTCATGGATCTGTCGGAGCCCGATCGTGCCGCCGAGGCCAAGGAAGGCAACCTGGTGGGGGCCTACAAGCTGACTGACGGGTCCGAGTGGATCGTGTCGCCCAAGGAGGCGGGCATCCTCGCCGAGGCGGCGATGGCGCGGCTCCCCAAGCGGCACAAGATCAGCGGCGCGCAGCAGTCGTGGCTCGACGCCTGGATCGACTTCAACCGCAAGGCCTCCGAGATGGGTGGCTACCTCGTCGAGCTGGTCTCGGAAGAGTAGGGCGCTCGCCGGCTCTCGAGCTCGGCCAGCACCGCCATCCCGTCGCCGATGCTCACGAAGTCGACGGCCAGCCAGCTGACGGGCTGGCCGTGCGCAGCCTCGCAGGCATCGACGTGCGCCATCAGCGCCTCGAAGGTGTTGGCCTCCTCGGCGAGCTCGGGGAGGGCGATGGGGCTGGTGAGGAAGTGGTTGAGGAGCTGGAAAGGGGCCCCCGCTTCGCCTCGCAGCACCTCGCAGTCGAAGTCGTCGATGGTCGACGCGGCATAGTCGTTGTCGAACGCGTGCTCGTAGGTGGGCGCATACCAGGCAGGCACGTCGCTGTGGGTGCGCTCGGTGGTCACCAGCAGGCGGGTGCCCGCCTCGGCGAGGGCACGGGGTGACGGCCACGGCTCGCCTGGGCCGGGGGGTGTCATCGCGTGGGCATCGAGGCCCGATGCGGCGAAGGCTTCGAGGATGGGGGGCGGGTCGACCTCGTCTTGCAGGACGAACACGATGACCTCGTCGGGGTGGTCGGACAGCCATGCCTCGAAGCGTGCCAGCCCCTCGACGAGGGGCGCACGGCCCAGGCTGCACTGGCTGTGGCACAGCTCCGGGCCCTCGCCCTCGTCGTGCACGTCGAGCATGAACCCGCGAACACCCAGGGCGAGCTGCTCCTCGAAGTGGAGGATCTGGTTGGGCGCCAGGTAGTCGTCGTTCGCCGAGGCCATGGCGTTGTGCGCCATGAGCAGGGGGACCTCGTGCATGGGCCGGTCGCGCAGGGTGAGCGATGGAAGCGAAGGCTCGGGCAGGGTGGCGGGCGGCGTCGACGTGTCGTCAGCCGGAGTGCACGCAACAGCCAGGAGGAGGGGCCACACGACGCTCAGTGTACGTCAGGTGCGGAACAGGCTCGCCACCACGCAGGTGGTGTTGTCGCCCCCGCCACCTCGATTGGCCAGATTGACCAGCCGCCGTGCCACCTCGTCGAGGTCGTCGCCCACCACGTTCTCGCGGATGGCGCGGCTCACCTCCGGGTGGGTCTCGGCGATGTAGTCGGTGACGCCGTCGCTGCACAGGACCAGCCGCTCGCCCGGAAGGAGCGTGAAGTCGGTGTGGTGGGCCGGAAGCGCCTCGGGGCGCGTGAGCTCGTTGAAGTGGCCCAGGTAGCCGATGAGGGCGAAGCCGGCAGGGTCCCACCGGTCGACGAAGCGTAGGTGCCAGGCCTTGAGCCGCTCGCCAGCCTGGTTCTCGTCGGCGGTGAGGAGCGAGGCACCGTAGGGGCCGACCAGGTAGGCGCGGCTGTCACCGAGCCAAGCCATGTAGACGGCGGTGCCGTGCACGACGGCGATGACGCAGGTGGTGCCCATGGGGACCCGGCCATCGAGGTTGCCGCCGGCGAAGCGAAGGGCGGCCTCGCACACCGCGGTGTTGGCCATCCGGAGGGCCCGGTCGAGGAAGGCGCGGATCTCGAGGCCGGTGCTCTTGGCGAGCCGCGGCAACGCCTGCTCCCACAGGTTGGCCACCACGTGGGTGGCGATGGAGCTGGCCACGTCGCCCGAGCCGGCGTTGGCCGTCGAGATGCCGTCGCACACGCACAGCATCGACAGCGGGCCCTTGGTCGACACGAAGATGGCGTCTTGGTTGGTCTGGCCCAGCAGGATCTTCATGCGGCCGATGTGGCTGTCGAAGCCAATAGACATGCGGTGGTCGAGGTCTTGGCTGGCGTAGGCCCGCGACTCCTCGGCGACGGCGGCGGTCTGCCACAAGGCCAGCCACTCGAGCCCGTCGCTGGGACGGAACTTGGGATCGGGGTGCAGCGCGGCGTCGAGGGGGGCGATGGCCGCGGGCGGCAGCATCGGCACGGTCATGCGCAGGTAGGGGATGGCCCGGAGCGGGGAGATGGTGCGGGGCCAGGGGCGGCCCAGCAGTGACTCGAGGAGCAGGACGGCGGCGGCGAACACGTCGGTGGTGGGGGAGGGGGGCTCGACCGGCGGCAGCGGTGCGTCGCCGGGCTCCTCGCTCGCCTCGATCTCCATCGTCTCGTTGGGCAGCACCATCACCGAGAAGGCGGTGGGGTTCACCACCCGCCCTTCCTTGTGGTGCGCTGACAGGGCGCGCGCCATCGCCAGCCCCAGCCCCAGCAGCGAGCCGCCGGAGCGTGCAGGCAGGCGACCGAGGGGCACGGGATGGGTGACCACGTCGGACAGGTCGATCTCGGCGGTCTGTGGGTTGTCGTCGGAGTGTTCGTCCCACTCGGCGGGGCCTGGCTTGCTCTCGACGCCCTTGAACTGGTCGCGGAACCAGTCGGCGAGCTCGGGGTGCTGCTCGTCGAGACGGTCAGCCATGGTGTACTGGTCGATCAGCGCGAAGGCGAGAGACTCGCCGCCGAGCCACTGGGCCGTGTCGACCTCCCCGGCGTCGAGGGCGCGGTCGAGCAGCTCGAGGGCGAGCTCCTCCGCGCGCTTGGGCGGCAGCGCGGAGAAGGTGGCCCTGAGCAGGCGCTTGCCATCGGGCGTGGGGGAGACATCCGACAGCCCTTCCGCCGTGCCGGGGGAAGGCCAGCGGAAGAGGGTGGCGGCAAGGCGCCCCTCGTTGTCGACCGGGCCGCCGTCGAGCGCGCCCTGAAGGGCCAGATCGAGGAGCCGTGCATGGGTGCCCGGGTCGACGTCGTCGGCCTCCCAGTTCGCCCGCCGAATCCCGTGGATGATGGCGTCGATGGCCTCGCTGCCCGACGACATCAGGCCTCGGAGCAGATCCCGGGCGGGCTCGTCGCGGAGCGCGGCGATGGCGAGATCCTTCACCTGGGTGCCGCCGGTGCGCCAGGCGAGGAGCGCCTGCTCGACGAAGAAGTCGTGCTCGAGCTCGTTGCGATGCTGCAGGGCCAGATCGAGGCGCCGGCCGGGGGGGAGCACCGGGTTGTCGAGGCGGTCGCGCGGGGCCGCATCGGCACCGCCGTTGGTGAGGTCGACCGTGTCGTGGGTCGTCAGGAAGCGGCCGTCTTCGAGCAGCACGGGCTGCAGGCTGCGCCACCAGTGGTCGAAGGCCGCATTGGTGAGCAGCGCGCGGCCGACCAGCCAATCGCGCAGGTCTTGCTCGCGCTGGGGACCGTGCAGATCGCCGAGGAGCAGGGCGAGGGCATCCGCGGGGTGCTCCTCCAGCGTGGCTGCCATGCCTTCGCGGTCGACCACCGAGCGATGGAAGAAGCCGTCGGCGGGGCACAGCGCGTAGACGCGCTGCAGCACGTCGTGGGTGGCCTGCTCGGGCAGGTTGTCGCCCGCGCCATCCCAGGTGAGGCGTGCGCCATCGGGGGTGATGCTGTCGACCAGCGCAAAGCCGAAGGCCGAGTGGTAGAGCACTCGGCCAGTGTCGACGTCTTGGATGTCACGGATGGGTCGCATGGGCGCGCGAGGGTAGCACCGGGTGGGTGAGGTTGGGAAGCGACGTGGCGTCAGGCCTCCTCCTGCAGGACCTCCATCAGGTTCTGCAGCAGGGTGTCGAGGGGTGCGGGCTTGGGAATCCGACGAACCACCCGGTCGCCGAACAGCTCCAGCAGCACGTGGTCGGTGCAGGCCGTGTGGGAGATCACCATCGGGCGCCGCTCCTCCATCCGGTCGATCTCCTCGAGCAGCACGAGGCCACCCAGGTGCTCGACCTCGTCTTGGAAGCTGGCGGCGCGGGGCCCGAGCACGCGATCGGGGTGGTCGCCCAGCGGGATGAACAAGTCCATCACGACGGCCTTGTAGGGCTCGTCGAGCAGGGCCAGCACCGCCTCCTCCACTGAGTCGACCACCCGCACGGGGATGTCGAGGCTCTCGGCGAGGATCTCGGCGGCGAGGTTCACGTTCTCGGGCTCGTCGTCGACGAACAGCAGCCCGGGTCGACTCATCTCCACTCCATTCGGTCGAAGTCCCATACCTTCTTCACGCGTTCCCCGGCGTCGAGCTCGACCTGGAAGGTGCGTCGCCGCCCGTCGTTGGCGATCAGAGCGACGGCATAACGCCCGGGGGGGAGCTGCTGGGTGACGGGGGCCTGCGACACGTACTGACCGCCGATGTAGACCTCGGCGGGCTGCTTGGACCCCACGACCACCGTGCCCATGTCGGCATCGACGGGCGGCTCCTCGGCTACCTCGGGGGACCCCTCCTGCGGCGCAGCCGACGCCTCGGCGGGGGGCAGCTCGTCGGGGGGCTCGGGGGCGCGGCGCACGATCTTCACCGTCACCGCCTCTGGCTCGGGCGGGGGCGCCTCTGCCGCTGCTTGCTCGACGGGGGCCTCCGGGGCCGGGGCCACGACCACCGGAGCCGGCGGCGGGGGCTCGGTCGGCTCGGTGAGCAGCGTGACGGCGGTGAGGCCGACGGCCACGAGCAGCCCGGCCGAGAGCAGGGCGCCGACGGCGAAGGTGGCGAACAGGCCTGGCTCGGCCGGCTCCTGGGCGGGCACGCTCGCCGCGTCGGGCAGACTGCTGGCTGCGACCGGTGCCTCCTTGGTGGGCGGGCGGTCGGCCAGCTCGTGCAGCTCCTGGTAGAAGCGCACCACCTCGTCGCGGGCGGTGATCGGGTCGGGCAGGAGGCTCGACAGGGCGCGCCCGAAGTCGGCCGCGGTGGCGTAGCGAGCCCCTGCATCGCGCTGAAGCGCGCGCACCAGCACCGACACGAGGGGACCGTACTCGGGACCGGGAAGGGTGGCCGCTACCCTGGCGGCGTGGTCGTCGCGGAGCAGCCGCCGGATGTCTTCCTTCTTCCGATTGCGGAACATCGGCTCGAGGGAGGCCAGCTCGTACAAGACCGTCGCCAGGCCGAACACGTCGGCCGGGGGCCCCACCTCCTCGCCCACGGCCTGCTCGGGGGCCATGTAGCCCCAGGTGCCCTTCACGCTGCCCGAGCGCTCTTCTCGCAGGCGGCCTTTGGAGATGCCGAAGTCGAGGACCTTCACCACCCCGTGGGGCGACAGGATCAGGTTCGACGGCTTGATGTCTCGGTGCACCAGCTCGAGGCACTGCCCGGTGTCGTCGTTCGCGCCGTGGGCGTGGTGCAGCCCGTCGCAGGCCTGGCGGCCCAGCTCGGCGATGACCGCCATGGGCATGCGCAGCCCGTGCTGTGCGCACAGCCCGATCAGGCGCCGCAGGGTGAACCCCTCGACGTACTCCATGACCAGAAACCAGGTCTCGCCTTCGCAGTCGAAGTCTTGGATCTGCACGAGGTTCTGGTGGTGCATCGACGCGCCCAGGCGGGCCTCGTTGATGAACAGGTCTTTGTAGGTCTTGCTGCTCGCGTGCTCGGGCAGGATCAGCTTGATCGCGACCCGCGGCGACACCCCGGCCAGCGACTCGCGGCGGGCCTCGTAGACCAGCGCCATGCCGCCCTTCGAGAGGGGCCGGACGATGCGGTAGCGGCCGAGCCGCTTGAGGGCGGCGGGGCGAGGAGCGGCGGCGGGTTCGGGCATGGGGCGGGAGGGGGTGGGGAGGTGGCGACAGTGTACTCCATGTCGGCCAGTCGATCGCGTGCTGAAGGGCATGGTGCGGTTACGCGCCCGCCGCCTCCCGTGCCCCGCGCCCGAGCCGGGTCACAGCGACAGGATGATCTCCTGCAGCAGCTTGGCCATGTCGTCGGTGGCTTGCCGCTCGTTGTGGAAGCTGGTGAACACCGCTGTCCCCAGCCCGTCGTGCAGTCGGGTGGCCAGGGGGCCGTGGGCCTGGCCGCTGCCGCCACCGTAGAAGTTGCTCCACTGGTAGGTCCCCTCGAGGAGGACTTCGGCGTCGGCGCCTACATCGCTCATCGCCACCCACATGCCGAGGTCGAAGTTGAGGCGCGCGGTGCCCTGGCCCATCAGCTCGATCATCGCCGCGTCGAGGAGGGTGGCGTCGACCTTGCCCATGTCACCCACGGCGGCATCGCCGAACACTCCGTCGTCACCGTGGAAGTCGTTGCGTGCGGGCCAGGTGGCCTCGACCAGGTAGTAGGCCCAGTCCGATGCGTAGATCGAGCCGCCGTTGCGGACGAAATCCTTGAGGTTCGCTGCGACCTCGGCCTGGTGGTCTCGCCACTGCTCACCCATGCCGCAGTTGAGGAAGAGGATGTCGTACTGAGCGAGGGCGGCGGGGTCGCGCAGCAAGCCGACGTGCTGGGTGCCGCTGCGGCCGTTGATCAGCGTGTAGTCGATGGCGAGCACATCGAGCACGTCCTCGATGGAGTCATAGCTTCCGGTGACGACGGCGATGTCGACGGTTCCGGGGTCGAGGGGCACACACACCTCGGTGGCGAGGGACGTGCGCTGGCCCGCCTCGATGGTCACCTCGTGGGACACCGAGAAGCTGCCCTTCTCGACGATGATGGGCCAGGTGCCGACGGGGATGGCGTCGATGAGGAAGTAGCCCTCGCCATCGGTGAGCCCGGTGACGTTGCCGTAGTCGGTGAGCACGGTGACCGTGGCCAGCGACAGGTAGGTCTCGCCGTCGGGAGCGCACACGCGCCCCTCTACGGCTCCGGCCTCCACGAACGGATCGGTGGAGGCGCTCCAGTCGTCGTCGTCGTCGCCGGGGCGCCCGTCATCGGGATCGCCCAGCTCCGTGCCCGCCCCGTCGGGGTCGACCCCTCCGTAGATGCCTTGCTCCGAGGCGCAGCCTGCCACCATCGCTACCATCGCCAGGGCTTGCCAACTGCGCATATCGACCTCCTACCTGTGGGACTCTGCAATGAGCGATCCACCGACGGGCACAGCCGGAGAAGGCGGGGAATCGCTGGCTCGGGCGTCGGGTGGGGCACCGGTGACCCACCTATGTGTGGCGTGCGCGCCACACGCCGCGGCCTGTGGCATGGCTGTGATACGTGGCGGCCATGTGCGCCGAACACGACCCACATCCGCAAGCGCTGGAGCAGGCCGAGTCTCGGCTGACCCTGCTGCAGTGGTTCCTGATCGCGCCAATCCGCTTCTACCAGTCCTTCATCTCGCCCCTCACACCGCCGTCGTGTCGCTACCGACCCACCTGCTCGCAGTACACGCGGGAGGCGATCGCGCTGTGGGGCCTGCGGGGGCTGTGGATGGGCACCAAGCGGATCTTCCGCTGCCAGCCGATGTATCCGGGAGGCTACGACCCGGTGCCCCTCCCCGAGGAGTCGGCATGAGCGCAGCACCCGACCTGTCGGCGGCGGAGGGGTGGCTGGCGCAGCGCACTCCACGGGAGCGCAAGCAGCGGGGTCAGTGGGTGACGCCGTGGTCGCTGGTGCACGCGGTGGTCGAGCGCGCGGTGAAGGGGCTGGGCGAGCGCCCCTTGGTGGTCGACCCCGCCTGCGGCGACGCTCGCTTCCTGGTGGCGGTGGCCCGTGCCCGGCCCGACGCACGCCTGGTGGGCATCGACGCCGACCCCCTCGCCATCGAGGCGGCGCGGGCGACCCTGCAGCGGGCGGGTGTCGAGGCCGAGCTGCGCTGTGCTGACGCGCTCACCCAGCCCCTGCCCGACGCCGACCTCGTCGTAGGCAATCCGCCGTGGGTGCGGGTGCAGAACCTCGACCTCGCCGTCCGGCGCTCGCTGTGGGCCCGCTTCGAGGCCGCCACCGACAAGAACGACCTGGCTACGTGCTTCGTGGAGCACGCCCTCGCGACGTCGCGGCGCACCGCGCTGGTGCTGCCAATGAACTGGCTGTCGCTCACGAGCTTCGCCGCGCTCCGCGGCCTGGTATTGGCGGCTGGGGTCGATGGCCTGTATCGGCTGCCCGACGACCTGTTCGGGGCACGAGTGCAGTCGGTGGCGCTGTTCACCGGGCACCGCGACCGCCGCGACGCGGGGGTGTTCGTGGATGGCCAGCTGGTCACCACCGCGACGGTGCACATCGGGCCCCACAGCTGGCAGCTGGAGGGGCCGCCTCCCGAGCTGCCCGGCACGCCGCTGGGCGAGCTGTGCTCGGTGCACATGGGGGTCGTGTGCGGCGACTACCCCCGGTACGTGCACCGCGGAGAGCGAGGTCCCCTCGATCAGCCGACCTGTCGTGGCCGGCACGTGCAGCGCGGGCACATCGATCCCTGCGACGACTGGCTGCGCTACGACCCCCGCGACATGCTCGACCGCAAGCCCTGGGTGGCCCCCAAGAACGCCGGGGTGTTCGACGTGGCGGAGAAGGTGGTGCTCGCCGGGGCCAGCGGCCGCGAGCTGCGAGCAGCCGTCGACACCGAGCGCCGCTTCCCCCTCGACTCCTGCTACGTGCTGCACCCCACGGCCGACGGCCTGTGCAGCTGGGCACTGGCGGGGCTGCTCAACAGCCCCCAGGCAAGCGCCTGGTATGGGGCGCGCTACCCGGCGCCCCGGGTGAAGGGCGTGGAGGTCAAGCGTCTCCCCCTCCCTGACGGCCCCTACGACGGCATCCGCGATGCGTTCCTGGCGGGCGACGACGAGGGGCTGGAGCGGGCCGTGGCGGCGGCCTACGAGGCCACGGCGGCCACACGGCGTGAGACAACCCGTCAGGTGTCCTCGTCTTAGGGATCGAGGTGACGTGATGGGTGTCATGTGGTGGCTGTGGGTGGCGCAGGGATGGTCCGCGACCCTCGATGTGGGGCCAGCGGCCCCCTACGCGACGGTGCAAGCGGCGGTCGATGCCGCGGTGAGCGGGGATGTGGTGCGGGTGGCGCCCGGCGTCTACGACGAAGATCTCGACGTGATCGCCAAGGAACTGAGCCTGGTCGGCAGTGGGCCCGGTGTGGTCGTTCGCGGGGTCTTGCCACAGCAGGAGGTCCTGTACATCGATGACGCCCCCGTCTCTGTCGAGGGGATCACCTTCGATGCCAACGGGGGCCGTGGCGTGCGAGCCATCGACCAGGTCACCTTGGTCGATGTGGTGGTGGAGGGAGCCGAGGCTGGAACGGGCGGGTGCGCGCTGCAGGCCACCTACGGAGGGGTGCTGCAGCGGGTCGTGGTGCGCGACAGCGACTGCCCGTCCCTCGTGGTCAACCTGGGCACCACGTGGGGCGACCTTCGAGTGGTCGACAGCACCTTCGAAGGCAACCACGGGTCGACCTCAGGAGCGGTGTACATCGGCGGTGCGCTCGGTTCGGCGCAGATCGTGTTCGAAGGAAACCTGTTCCGCGACAACGTCAGCGCCGATGACGGGGGGGCACTGGAGATCTACCCTGGCTCGCGCGACGTGTCGGTCCGGCGCAACACCTTCTGTGGCAACGTGGCGGCCGACCGTGGCGGCGCGCTGTACGTGGCGTCGGTGGGCGAGGCGCGGCTGCGAGCGGCGGGCAACGTGTTCGTGGGGAACAGCGCGGCGGAGGGGGGCGCGGTCGCCGTGTCGAACACCGCCTACTACGTCAACGAGGTGCTCCGCCTGGCCTTGGTTCGCTCCGTGTTCCTGGGCAACGCGGCGCCGTCGGGGGCAGCGGTCCACGGCGTCGATGGTGCCCTCGACGTGGGCGGGCTGAACCTCGTGTTCCAGGGCAACACGGGCAGTGCCGCGTGGGAACTGACCGGGTCCGATGGCCACCTCGACTACAGCGTGCTTCACGACCACCCCGATGGCATGTGGCGGTTCGGCGCCAGCGTGGGGCCGGCGGTGTTCGAGGCCGACCCGCTGCTCGTCGATGCCACCGTCGACTGCGATGTGTTCGACGTGGCCCTCGGCCCCGGCTCGCCCGGCATCGATGCGGGAGCCCCCTGGCTGCCGCTCGATGTGGATGGGTCGGTGTCCGACCTCGGCGCCAGCCCCTGACGGGGCGACGGGGAGCTAGTCTCTAGGGCCGAGGCGGGTGAGCTCCATGCGGTTGGCGTAGGTGCCCTTCGCCAGCCCGACGCTGGCCCATCCGATCCCCACGCCGGTGCTTGCCAGGCTCAGCACCATGGTCACGTGGGCACCGTCGCGCCAGAAGACCACCGCGTTCTGCGGCATGCCCCAACCAGCGGCTGGCGATGGCTCGGTGGACAGCTGGGAGGCGTAGTCTTCCCAGCGAACCGCCAGCACCGGCTCGCGGCCCTCGTAGAACACCACCTCGAGGGGCTCGTCGGGGGGCAGCTCGCCGGTGCACAGCGTCTCGTAGGGCCCCTTCTCCGCAGATGCGGCCTGCACCACGCGAAAGCTGCGATCCGAGTCCACCACGGCGATCCTGGCGGGGGCCCCCCACCGGTCGTCGCGCTCGGTGACCGGGAAGCGAAGCCCCTCGCAGGGGGCGAAGCTCACGTGGGGGTCGGACAGCGCAAGGGTGACCTCGCTGTAGGTGCTCAGGTGCGCATAGCGGTCGGCCACGAGCTCCGACTCGGCGTGGATGCGGGTCACGCCGGGCCGCGGCGTGCTCGTGGACTGCCAGGACGGGATCGGCTCGGCGGAGGGCCCGAACACCGTCTGGAAGCGGTGGCGCGACCGATCGAACACGGTCAAGGCGGGGTTCACCCAGGCGCCTTGCTCCTCGTACCATCGGGTCGAGGCGGCGTCTGTGCGGGTGGACTCCTCTACGACGGTGCGGGGGTGGGTGCTGGGGGCGGGGGCTCGCAGGGCCGCGGCGGCACCACCGCCCGCCAGCAGACCGGCGGCACCCAGTCGCCACGAGCGCTGCCGTGCGGGGGCCGACAGCCACAGGGTGGCCGCCCACACGCCCCCCAACAGGGCCACCGGGCCCGCCTCCACCTGGTAGAGCACCAGGCACACCGCCCCCAGGCCGGCCCAGAAGCCGGACAGCACCAGGGCCGTGCGAGGCACCCACCACGAGGCGATGGCCAGCGTCGCAAGCAGCGTCGGTGTCACCTGGTGCAGCCAGAAGCCGCGGTCGGTGAGGTCGAAGCCGTGAGGACCGAGCCACCACCAGCCGGCGCCGATCGCGAGCTGGCTCGCGGCCGTGGCTCGCGCGGCTCGCCGGTCGCGCGGGAGCATGGCCGTAGCCCCACGAAGCGTGGGCGCCGGGCTGCTTGGCGTGCCCACGGCACCTCGTCGGGCAGTCTAGCGTCCCGGCCGTGACGGTGACCACGATGCCGGCTAAGCGACAGCCCCCAGGGAGCCGCCATGTCGACCATCGCTCAGCACCTCACCGACCTCGTCGCCAGCGCCGCCAAGGCCGCCGGGCTCGACGGCAGCCCGGTCCCGCTGGAGCCCTGTGTTCCCACCAACAACCCCGACCACGGCGACTACCAGAGCAACTACGCCTTCCGCCTGGCGAAGGCCGCTCGGCAGAACCCCAGGCAGGTCGCTCAGCAGCTCGTCGACGCGCTGCCCGCCGATGGCTCGGTCGCCGAGGCCACCGTCGCAGGCCCGGGCTTCGTGAACTTCCGCCTCGCGAACGACTGGCTGGCGGCCGACCTGAAGGCGAGGGCGGCCGACGAGCGCATGCAGGGTCCCACGCCGGGAGCGGGCAAGACGGTGGTCATCGACTACAGCTCCCCCAACATCGCCAAGCGGATGCACGTGGGGCACCTGCGCTCCACCGTCATCGGCGGCGCCCTCGACCGGCTGCACCGCTACCTGGGCTGGAAGGTCGTCGCCGACAACCACATCGGCGACTGGGGCACCCAGTTCGGCAAGCTCATCGTGGCGTGGAACGGGTGGCGCGACGACGCGGCCTATGAGGCCGACCCCATCGGCGAGCTGCAGCGCATCTACCAAGACTTCGACGTGCGCAAGGAGGCCGACCCCACCTTGATTGACCAGGCGCGGGCCGAGACGGCGAAGCTGCAGTCCGGCGACCCCGTCAACGTCGCGCTGTGGCAGCAGTTCATCGACGCGAGCATGCGTGAGTTCAACGGCGTGTACGACCGGCTCGGCATCCGCTTCGACGTGGTCCACGGGGAGTCCTTCTACAACGAAGCCCTCGGGCCGCTGGTCGACGAGCTGCTGGAGAAGGGCGTCGCCGAGGTGAGCGAGGGGGCGGTGGTCGTTCCGTTCACCAACGACGACGGCAAGGGCCTGGCGAAGAACCCGCTGCTCATCCGCAAGTCCGATGGCGCCTCGCTGTACGGCACCACCGACCTGGCGACCATCCGGCACCGCACCGCCACGTGGTCCCCCGACCTCGCCCTGTATGTGGTCGACAAGCGGCAGCAGCTGCACTTCCGCCAGGTGTTCGCGGCGGCGAAGAAGATGGGCAGCGACCAGACCGAGTTCGTGCACGTGTGGTTTGGGACCTTGCTCGTCGACGGCGCGGCGATGAGCAGCCGAAAGGGCAGCGTGATCAACCTGGTCGACCTGCTCGACACCGCCGCAGAGCGGGCCTTCGCCATCGTCAGCGAGCGTAGCCCCGAGCTGCCCGACGAGGAGCGCAAGGCCATCGCCGAGGCCATCGCGGTGGGCACCATCAAGTACTTCGACCTGTCCCAGAACCCGCAGTCCGACATCGACTTCACGTGGGACAAGGCGCTGTCGTTGGATGGGGGGAGTGCGGTCTACCTGATGTACGCCTACGCGCGGCTACACAAGATGCTCCGCGACGAGGGCGTCGCGGGCGGTGTGTCGGCCGCACCGTCGCTGGCTCATCCCTCCGAGCGCACGCTGGGCCTGCTCGCGGCGAGGGTGCCCGAAGCGGCCCAGGCTGCCGCCGACACCTGCCGTCCGAACCTGTTGGCGGAGCACCTGGATGCCCTGGCGAGCGCGGTGGGGCCCTTCTACAACGACTGTCCGGTGCGCAAGGAGCCCGATGCCGAGGTCAAGGCGGGCCGGCTGGCGCTGGTGCACGTCGTGACGCGGGCGCTACAGCTCGGGCTGGGGCTGCTGGGGATTCCCGTCGTCGAACGGATGTAGGCCGTGGCTTCGTCGATGTCGCGCACGGCACGGGTGGTCCTGCTGGTCAGCTTGGCGATCTGTGGGGCCGGGGGGCTCGCCTGCGCGGGCTTGCTCGGCGGTGTGCTGCACATGACGGGGAACGGCCCACAGTACCCGGTGAACCGAGCGTTCTCCCCCGACTGCGAGGCAGCGCTGTCGGTCGTCGACGACCGCGATGGCGGAGTGGCTGCGGCCATCGAGGCGTGGATGAAGGCCGAGGGCGTGCGCCGTGGCGAGCCGGTCACCGACCAGAAGGCGCAGCAGGCCGTCGCTGGCGTGTTGCTGATGATGCCTCGGGAACTGGGCTGGTGTATGGCGGGCAGCGAGTCGTGGCGGGGCGCCATCAATCCCCACCGCTTCGGTCGCAGCTGGTCGATGCTCTTCGGCGACCAGGGCGAGTCCGTCGACATCGACGGCACCACCCTCCAGCAGCTCGACTGGGGCCTGGGGGGCTTCGTCGACGGCACGTTGCTGGTCGCCTCCGACGAAGAGCAGGCGCGCCGGCTGGTGGCCGATCTGCTGTCCGATGAGGAGCAGGCCGACGCCGAGGCGCTTCGTGACCGCATGCAGGCCCTTCACCTCGGCAACGACGTCGTCGTGCACATCCACGCCCTGGAGGGCGCGACCCTCAACGTGATCGACCTACGCGACGACGGCAGTGCGGCGGGGCGATTCGAGTCGGCCGACGGCGACCTGGGGGGCGAGGCGTTGATGGCGGTGTGCGAGCGCGCCACCGCCAGCATGTCGGCGAGCCAAGCAAGCTGTGCCTTGCGCCCCGATGGTCGGGCAGCCGAGGTGGAGGTGGTGAGCGTGGCGGACTGGATGCAGGCGGCGGGCGACTAGTCCAGGCGCCGCCCGGGTCGCGACCGCCCAGCTACGGCAGGGGGCCCATGTCGACGCCCTGGAACTCGGTGCGCTCTCCGGCTGCGGCCATCGCACGCCAGCCGCCGCAGCCCGCCCCCTCCGACCGGTACAGGGTCAGGCCATGCACCAGCCCGTCGATACGGCACGCCGCCCCTCCGGACGTCCAGCTGGGAAGGCTGGCCAGCCCCACCTCGTCGTCGGTCACCAGCGCCATGAGCAGGTGCTCGCGGGACGCTGCCACGACCATGCCGTCGGGCCCGGTGAGGGCACCCGCCAGCGTGTCGCGCCGCCCCAGCGCCCAGTCCACCAGAAGCAAGGGATCGATCTGTAGGGGCGCTGCGAGCAGGTCGTCGGTTTCGTACAGCACGGGTAGGCCGAACAGGAATCCCGCTTCCTCCGACTGCAGCTCGATGGGGGCCGCCGCCGTAGTGGACGACGCTGTCGGGTCGGGGGGGCCGCGCACGGTCAGCGCGTAGCTGAACAGGCGAGGCTCGAGTGACTCCCTCGTCACGACGCCCGACAGGGGCTCGCCGGGCATCACGAAGGCCCAGGCAATGGCTCCGTGGGTGTGGACCCCGCTCAGGGCCGCGTCGTGGTCGAGATCCCCCGCCAGCACCAGATAGGGCGCGTCAGGCCTTGCGAGGGGGCCATCGCAGCTGGCGAGGGACCAGACCGCTGCAGCGAGGGCGAGCGCTCTATTCGTTGGGTTCATCGACCAGCTCGGCCCCCGTGCTCGACACGATGTCCTCTATGACCGCGTCATAGAGGGACCCGCTCTGCGGCTCGAGGCGGAGCACCGAGACGCCCACGAGGTCGTCCTCGTCGAGCTCGTCGAACCACTCATCGGGACGCAGCGAGAAGACGAGCCGCGAACGGTCACCCTCTTCCATGGTGAGGTCGGTCTGCGCGACGAGGGTGAGGGTCGGGCGCACCTCGAGGTCGAAGGGGACGAGGCGGTCGTCGTGTTGCCAGCTGCCGGTGGCCCACAGGGCGTGGCTCGGCCCCGACTCGCGCAGGACGACCCGGACGATGGCGTCGTCGTAGGTGCCGGCGGCCAGCTCGAGCTGTGCCATGGCTACGGCGGCCGCTGGATCGAGGAGGGTGACCTCGTCGCTGCTCACCCCGGAGAGCGACACGGCTCCCTCCGGCCCATCCGCCTCCACGATGACCTCGTCGAGTCGCACCCCCACGGTCGTGAGGACTACGTCTTCGGTGTCTTCGTGGTCGACGCGCAGCTCCACCGTCAGGGTGGCCGTGGGGCTGGCGGGGGCGGTCGGCGAGACGCAGGCGGCGAGGAGCCCTACCAGGCAGAGGCGAGGGGTCATGGCCCCACCGCGAGGCCCACACGGAGCTGCGAAGCCCAGCCGCCGTGGTCGGGGTTGCCGGCGTACAGCACGCGCCCACCGCCCAGGAAGCCCACCACCGCGACAGGGCCCATCGGCGCCTCGAAGGCGGCACCGATTAGCCCACGCCCGTAGGCCACTAGGGTGTCGGTGGGGGCCTCGGCGTCGCCGTACCACCGGCCCCACGCCGCATCGGGCGCTCGCTGGACACGCTGCCGCAGGCCCCCCACATCGAGCTCCACAGCTGGCCCTCCTCGCACGCTACGTACGACGACGTCGTAGCCCCACTGGGCTCTCGCGCCAGACCATGCGTCGGCTCCCGACCAGCCGGCATCGCTGATGCTGACCCTTCCGGCCTCGAGGCCGACCTCGACCCGCTGCCCACGCCCCACGCTGTGCCGTGCTCCGAGGAAGCCCCCGTGCCCGTCCGGTCGTCCCGGCGTGGCCCCCACCAGCGCGACGTAGCCCGCCGACACGCTCCAGGGCTTCGGGTCAACCAGGCCCCCCTTGGTTCGCAGCCCCAGGCTCTTTCGTAGGGAACCCGGCGTGACGAGGGTCATGCGGCCCGGCTGCACCTGTACGTGTGCCACCTCGACCCGCCGACCAGATCCCAGCGCCACCAGCTGGTAGGCCCCCGGCGGCAGGGCCACCCGGCTCCCGGCCCCGGCGGGCACCTCGGCGGCGACCTGCCCCTTTCGGGCGTCGATCACGAGCAGTGGGTCGGCCAGGGGCCCCTGGGCCTCGAGCCCTGTGCCGGAGGCTCCAGGCCGGCTGACGACCAGCTCCTGCAGGGCGCCTGCCCACTGCGGCCGCTGTACGACGCCCAAGCCGGCCGCTGTGACCTGGGTCTGCTGCTGCACGTAGGTGTACAGCTCGCCGAGCCGCACCTCCCCGTCTTGGTCGGCATCGGCCGCCCCGCGAGCTCCGCTGACGAAGAAGTGGGTGAACAGCGCGCCCCGCCGTCGATCGACCTCGAAGGCGTTCTCTTCGGCGCCCGAGCTGGCAATCCAGGCCTCGTCGGAGGGAGGCTCGAAGGACGCGGGGCGGTCGGTGAGGTCGACCAGGGTGGCCCCCTTGGACCGGAGCATCTGCCCCGACTGGCAGGCGTCGACGACAAACACGCGCTCCTGTGCAGGCACCACCCGAGCAGCGGTCTTCAGGGCGACGAGGGAGAGGGACTCCCCGGCCAGGTGCAGCCCGTCGGTGCCCGCGTGGCCGGTGTAGTAGACGAGCAGGCTCACGGGCTCGTCGTGCTGCTGAAGCTCGGACGCGCGAAGCACGGCATCGGTGAGGGCGGAGGTGACGCCGTCGACGGTCGCAGACGAGGCACGGAACAGGTTGGCGTCGTCGACCCCTCCGAGCTCGGTCAGCATGCTTGCCACGCGGTCCCCATCGAGGTCGGCAAACCGCAGGGGCTCCTCTGTGGGCAGGCCTTCGTTGGCAGACAGCACCACGGCGACCCGCGCGGGGGCGGCGGCGTGGGCGACTGCCAGGCCCAGGACCAGTCCGGTCACGGGTGACTCACCGGCGCCCTCGGGTGATCTCTCCGACCCATCGCCCCGGGCCGGACCAAGCGGTCGGGTCGGGGAGCAGGGCAGCAGGGGCCGGGGCATCCCGCGGCTGATGGTTGGGCTGGAGTTCCACGATGAGCCACTCTCGGGATCCATAGTCGTCGAGGCGGACCGCTCCCGGAAGCTCGAATCGCTCGCTGGCCTGCACCCGGCCCTCGTACAGCGGCGTGACCTGCCCGTCAGCCTGCAGCGTGAACACGGTGACGGTGCCGTCGAGGGGGGCGTGCACGGCCAGCGCTAGTTCATCTCCCTCTTCCAGGACGGCCTGGGACCACGGGGTGGGGTGGCCCACGACCCACACATCGACCGGTAGCGCACCCATCACGCGCACCTCTACTTCCGGCGTGCCAGCGCGCCACCAGCCGCCCACTGCCACGGCCAGCAGGGCGCATGCGGCGAGCACGACCGCCGGCCACACCCAGGAACGTGTGCTCGTCGGCGTCGCGTGGGGCATCAGCGGGGGGCGGTTCGCCTGCCAGTAGGCGTGGAAGGCCTCGAGTTCTGCGGCGACATCCTGCAGGTCGGCATCGGCCGCCTGCTGCACGGCAGCAGCGTCGGCATCTGACAGCTCACCCAATCGGAGGAGCTCCAGGTCGACCTCGTCGGGGCGTCCGGACAGGAGCGGCTTCATGATGCCTCCGCGGCGAGGGTTCTCAGACAGGCTTCGAAGGTGGCGCGTGCGCGCCCTACCGTGCGCACCGACACGTCACACAGCTCGGCGGCGCGCTCGTTGGACATCCCCTGAGCCCAGGTCAGCAGGGCGATCTCGCCCGTCCGCTCGTCGACCATCCCCAAGGCCCGGTGGACGAGCTCGCGGTCGGCGGCGGTCGACTCGGGAGAGGGTGTCGGCAGGCCCATCAGGGCATCCCGGTGCTCGTGGTGAAGCCGCCGATGGGTGCTGCGGGCCCGAAGCAGGTGCAGGCAGCGCTGGGTCGCGGTGCGGTACAGCCACGCCAGGGCCTCTGGTCGCGACCGCACGCGGAAGTCGGTCTCGAGGGCCTTCAGAAAGGTCCACTGAGTGACATCCATGGCTGCGTGAGGGTCGTGCATCATCTGCATGCTCCTGCGCAGGACGAACGAGCCGAGCTCGTCGTACAGGGTGGCGATGGGGTGGTTGGCGGGGGGCTTGCTCACCTGTGTGGCAAGTGCGCCACCGGTGCTGGGTCGGCCACGATTCCTCAGATTTTCTTTTTTGGCCGAGGGGGCGGGGGGTAGGCACTTCCCTTTCGACACGGAGGCGCCATGACTCGACCGACCACTCGATGGACCACACTGTGGCTGTGCCTGGCGCTCCCCGCGACCGCGACAGCCGAGGTGTTCTGGGTCGACTCCGACGGTGATGGCGCAGGCGATCCCGACGCGCCGGTGGAGGCCGCAACCCAGCCGCCGCTGACCGTGACCAACGACGACGACTGCGACGACACCGATGCCACGGTTCACGAGGGGGCGCGGGAGCTCCTCGATGGGAAGGACAACGACTGCGACGGATTCGATGAGAGCCACGACGCCGACGAAGACGGGCTCGACGCGCTGCAGGAGCAGCTGCTCGGAACGTCACCTGAAGACAGCGACACCGATGGCGATGGTCTGAGCGATGGCGACGAGGTGGCGCTGGGCACCGACCCGCTCGAGCGAGACACCGACGACGACGACCTCGAGGACGGCGATGAGGTGGACTCGGGTACCTCTCCCCTCGACCCTGACAGCGACGACGACGGGCTGTCGGATGGCGAGGAGGTGGAGGAGGGGACGAACCCTCTGGTGGGCGACACCGACGGGGGCGGTGCCCTCGACGGCGTAGAGCTGGAGCAGGAGACGGACCCCTTCGATCCCGGAGATGACGAGCCCGATGATGCCGACGAGGACGGTGATGGCCTCGTAGATGACCTCGAGCGGTCCCTGGGCACGGACCGCGAGGAGGTCGACACGGACGGCGACGGCCTGCTCGATGGGCACGAGGTGTTCATCTACGGCACCGACCCGACGGAGGAGGACAGCGACGGCGACGGGGTGCCGGACGGCGACGAGGTGAATGCAGGCACCGACCCGTGGGCCTCCGACACCGACGGCGACGGGCGCTCCGATGGCGAGGAGGGCGACGACGGCACCGATCCACTCGAACCAGACACCGACGGCGACGGGCTGCTCGACGGATGGGAGGAGATCGCCGGCACCGACCCTCACGCCACGGACACCGACGGCGATGGGCTGCTCGATGGTGAGGAGTGGTGGACGGTCGGGACAGACCCCACGGACGCGGACACCGACGGGGATGGCCTCGACGATGGGGAGGAGGGCCCACTGGGGACCGACCCGCTCGATGCAGACAGCGACAACGGAGGCGTGTCTGACGGGCAGGAGCAGGCGGCCGGGACGAACCCCCTCGACCCCGTCGACGATGACGAGGCGCAGTCCCCCGAAGAACGTGACACCGACGGAGATGGGCTGACCGACGACGAGGAGCTGGCCCTCGGCCTCGACCCGTACAGCTCGGACACCGATGGCGATGGCATCATCGATGGCATCGAAGTCCTCGACCTGGGCACGGACCCCCTCGACGCCGACTCCGACGACGACGGTCTGCTCGATGGCGAGGAGCTGGGGTTGGGGTCGGACCCGAACAATGCGGACTCCGATGGGGGCGGCGCCAACGACGGCGACGAGGCAGCGTTTGGCGGCGATCCGATGGATCCCAGCGACGATGCAGAGGTGCTCGACCGTGCCGCGGTGGCCCTCGAGGAAGACCTGAAGGGTGGCGGAGGTGGCTGCGGCTGCTCGGCGAGCCCTGTCGAACCCATCATGGCGGGGGTGTGGTTGCTCCCGGCCGTGGTGCTCCTACGGCGACGCCGCGGCGTCGTTCGTCCCCCCAGTCCTGCGCAGGAGAAGAAGCCATGAATCGATGGATGTTGTTGATGGTGTTGCTGACGGCTTGTAGCTCTGGCTCCAAGGGCAGCGACACAGCTGGCGTCACGACGCCTGTGGTGGACGCCGGTGACGCGGACACCGACGCGGACACCGACGCGGACACCGACACCGACACGGACACGGACACGGACACCGACACCGACACCGACACCG
>CBDUIC010000084.1:0-31707 GCA_965367245.1 uncultured bacterium
CCGTGTCCGTGTCCGTGTCCGTGTCGGTGTCGGTGTCCGTGTCCGTGTCCGTGTCCGTGTCGGAGTCGGTGTCGGTGTCGGTGTCGGTGTCCGTGTCGGCGTCGGTGTCGGCATCCGCGTCGGCGTCGGCGTCGGCGTCGGTGTCGGCATCACCATCGATGATCCCGCTGGCATCGGTGCCACCGTCGCCCTTGCTGTCGCCCGAACACGCAGCGATCATGCACAGCCCAATAGCCCAGCTCAGAGAACGCATGCTTCCTCCCTTCCGGCGCAGGGTACACGCATGGCCCCAGGTTGGCCACGTGTACAATGGGCACGTTGGAGGGACCATGCTTGTCCTCATTGCACAGGCCCTGGCCCTCACCCCCCGCGCCCCGCTACCGCCGGCCCCTCTGGTGGTGCCACGGGCCAGTGCAGCAGCCCATCAGGGCTCCCCCCGCCTGCTGGTCAAGCTGCGCGACGGGGAGCGACCGAGCCAGGTCGACGCCACGCTTCGACCGCTGATCCACCACGACGTGTCGGGGCTGGTCGAGCGCGCGCAGCGACGGTCCGGGCGCGCCCAGCCCGACTACGCCACGCTCTTCCAGGTGGAGGTGCGAGGCGGCGCGATGGCCGCGACGGCTGAGACACTGGCCGACCACCGGGCCGTCGAGCTCGCCTGGGCGTCGCCTGGCCTCGTGCCCCCTCCGCGTCGGCCCGACCCGAAGACGCCCGAGGAGTCCTACCTCGCCCTGCAGCGCTACCACCTGTCCGACCAGGGGGTCGGGTCACGCGATGCCTGGAAGCTGGGATTCACGGGCAAGGGCGTGCGCATCTCCGATGTGGAGTACGGGCTCAACCTGGGCCACGAAGACATCCCGGCGGGCCGCGTCGCCCGAGAGAAGGGCATCACCCCCATCAACCCGTTCAGCGAGCACCACGACCACGGCACGGCGGTCATGGGCATCGCCATCGCCCAGCCCGACAAGGCCGGGATCCGCGGCATCGCCCACGGTGCCGAGGGCGGCATCTACCCGATCTACACCGAGCAGCATGGGCTGCGGGCTGCCGACGCCATCCTCAAGGCATGCGGCGACAGCGACATCGGTGACATCGTGATGCTCGAGATGCAGACCGTCGCGGGCACCGGCTACGCCCCCATGGAGGTCGAGGCCGATGTGTGGATGGCCACCCGTACCTGCGTCGATGCCGGCATCGTGATCGTGGCAGCGGCGGGGAACGGCACCCAAGACCTCGATGGAGAGCCGCTGAGCTTCTGGCGGCAGCGCGGTGACTCGGGGGCCATCATGGTGGGTGCAGGCCGCGGCGCCCATGGGTCTCGCGAGGCCGAGTCGTTCTCCAACTACGGAAAGCGGGTCGATCTTCAGGGATGGGGCAGCAGCGTGTTCAGCCTCGGCTACGGCGATCACGCCATGACCGACGGCGATCCAGACAGGTCCTACACCGCACAGTTCGGGGGCACCAGCGCCGCCACGCCCATGGTCGCCGGGGCCGCAGCCCTGTTGCAGCAAGCCGCACGGCAACAGCTCGGCAAGCCCCTCGACCCCGACACGCTGCGTCAGCACCTCCGCTCTACCGGGCGCAAGCACCAGGGCCCCAAGCGCATCGGCGAGCTGCCCGACGTGCCTCGGGCCATCGAGCGGCTGAGTCGCCTCCGGAAGGGGGGCGGCAAGGCACCCGCCCGCGATGGCAAGGCACGTCGTGCACGACAGGCCGAAGCCGAGCCGGAGACCGCCGCTCCTAGCGTCTGCGGGAGCATCGGCTGCGCCACCGGTCAGGGCTGGCTGCTGATGCCCGTGGTGCTGCTGGGCCTCACGCGACGGCGTCGGCGAAGCTGAAGGTCAACAGGTCGCCATCACGACCTCGAATGGGCAGCCTCCCGCGCTCCACGACATCCTCCAGAGGACCGGCCTCGAGCTGGGCTTGCCGCACGACCGCCTCGCTCAGCAACACCGGGACGCCCGCGGTCTTCGTAGCCCCCTCCAGCCGGCTCGCTACGTTCACGGTGTCACCCACCACGGTGTACTGCAGCCGCTCGGCGGTGCCTACGTTGCCGGCCACGCAGCGACCGTAGTGCACGCCGATCCCCTGCCGCAGGGCAGGCAAGCCGCGCTGTGCACGCGCCAGGTTGTGCACCGCCAGGGCCTCCTGCATCGAGCGTGCGGCATGGATCGCACGGACCGCCTCATCGCCGGTCGATCGCGGCACCCCGAAGACCACCATGATCGCATCGCCGATGTACTTGTCGACGACTCCGCCGTGGCGCCGAATCGCGGGCACCATCGCCTCGAAGTAGGCGTTGAGCTCGCCGAGCAGGTCGTCGGCTGGCAGCTGCTCCCCGTAGGTGGTGAAGCCCCGCAGGTCGCTGAACAGCACGGCAACCGACCGTTCTTCTCCGCCCAGCGCCGCCCCCGGCGCATCGATCACCAGCTCGGCCACCTCCTCGGACACGTAGGCGCCGAGCCGCTGCCGGGCGCGCTCCGCTCGGGCTGCACGATGGGCTCCCTCGTGAACCAGCCTCCGCACGCGCTGGGCGACCGCATCACCCAGCAGTGCCGAGGCCACCATCAGCACCATCGCCAAGGCGATCTCCCCCCCGCCGTAGCCGATGGCCTGCCCGTTCAGGGCGACATCGATCGCCACCAGCGCCACCAGGAAGACCACCGCCGCCCCGGCCCCCGCCCACGATGCCACCCTCGTCAGACGCAGCCCCGCCGCGACCGCCAGCACGGGAAAGATCGCCCAGTCAGGCTGGGCGAGCATGCCCGGGTAGCCCTCGCGGGGCCACAGCACGGCGGCGAGGAGCACCAGGAAGGCCACCGCCGCATCGAGGCACACGCTGCCCACCAGCCACGGGGTCTTGCGTGGTGCGGCCACGACGCGGCGCACCAACCACTCGGACACCACCAGCCCCGAAGCCAGGCACGTGAGGGCAAACCAGTGCTTGGGGTGCAGGGCCACCACCTCGGCCCACCGTGCCATCACCAGCCGTAGCGCCACCAGCGGCAGCACCACGCGGCGCACCCGTGCCGCCGCCTCCTCGGCCTCGACGGCCGACCGGCGCATCAGCGCGACCAGGGCTCGATCCGCGGAGCTCTCGAGAGCCGGTGCTGTGGACGGGTCTGGGGACATCGGCCGAACCGTACCGCGGCGAAGCCCTCAGCAACAGCCGGACGCGCGCGATTGGCACGGTCCAATGCAAACCATTCGTACCATCTCGTCGTTGCCCCATCCCCAGGGGCTCCTGTGGAAAACCCTGAGGCAACACATGCGACACACTCTTGACATGTCAAATTCCTCAAGGACGCCGATGGAGCCCCGGTCTGCGGACAGTTCTGTGGACAACCCGACGTCATCCGTTTTCGTAGCGGTACACCCGGTGGCGAAGACAACGATGAAAGCGAGATCCCATCACTCTGGTGGCTTCTTGGCCTGTGCTCGTGATCTGGGGAAAACCTCTCCGTTCGAGTCGAGGGGTGCTGTTGACTCGTCAACTATGTGCCCGGAGGTGCAGCTGGTTAGCGGCGCCCGTGCTCCCCTCCCGCCTCACCTGGGCCCTCGTGTGGACCGCCCTCGCGCTCTCCGGCGTGGCGGGGCTGGTGAACCAGGTGGTCTGGCAGCGCGCCCTGAAGATCTTCCTGGGTGGCAGCGAGACGCTGTCGGCCATGGTCGTGGTGCTGGTGTTCATGGGCGGCCTGGGGCTCGGCGCCGAGCTGGCGAGCCGCGTATCAGGGGCGGTCGGGCGGCCGCTGCGTGCCCTGGCAGCCGTGGAGCTGGGGCTGGCGTTGGTGACCGCGACTGTCGCCTTCCTCCTCGGCCTCGACGTCAGCGAGTCGGTCTACGCTGCCCAGCGCCTCGCCCTGTCGATCGGCCTGCCCCTCCGCGCGGTGTACGCCGTGGGGGCCACGGTGCTGCTCCTGCCGCCCACGCTGATGATGGGCGCGACCCTGCCGCTGGCCAGCGAGGGCCTACAGCGGCAGCTTGGGGCCACCGACAAGCAGCTCGTGCCCGCCCTGTTCGTCGTGAACACCCTGGGGGCCGCCGCGGGCGCGCTGGCGTCTTCGCTGTGGCTGCTGCCCATGGTGGGGCAACGTCAGACCTTGCTGCTCGCCGTGGCCTGCAACCTCGCCGCCGCCACCCTCCTCGCCGCCAGGGCGGGTCGCCTGCCCGCAGCCCCACCCGCTGACGTAGCAGGCGCCTCCCCCGGCGGCGGCCTCCGCTGGGACGAAGGCCTCGGCTTCGTGCTCGGCCTGCTGGCCCTCGGCTACGAGATGGTGCTGTTCCGCGTCCTCGCTCTGGCCCACGAGCCACTCCCCACCACCTTCGCCATGGGCCTGTGTGCCTTCCTGGTCGCCTGGTCGGTAGGCGTGTTCGTCGCCGGCCGATGGCCAGGCCTTCGCTCGGTGCCCGGCTGGGCCGCCCTCACCGGCGTGCTCCTCGCCCCTCTCGGGTGGATCTACGAGGTCGACCTGACCCAGCAGTGGGGGCTGCAGACCGGCCTGGTGGTGTACACGCTGCCGTGCCTGGGCTTCGGCGTGCTCTATGGCAACGTCGTCGCCCGTGCCGCACGCGCCTGGGGCCGCGACGTGGGGCGGTATGCCGCAGCCAACACCCTAGGCAGCTGCGTGGGCATCGTTGGGTTCACCCTGGTGGGCCACGAGATGCCGCTGGTCGCCAACGGGGTCGTGCTCGCCCTCGGGCTCGGGGGCGTCGCGACGGCTGAGCTCGCCCGCAGCGGTGCCAAGCGCAGGCTCTGGGCTGCCTTGTCCGGCGCGCAGATCGTGGGCGCCCTGGGCGCGGGAGCCTGGGGCCTGTCGCAGCGGTTCACCGAGCAGGGCCCACTGCGCGTCTACTGGGGGCGCGACGGCGTCGTCGAGGTGACCACCAGCGGCAACGTCTACATCGACGGCCTGTGGCACACCAAGCTCACCGACGGCGACGACCACATCGGCCGCCCCTACTCGTGGTTGATGGCGGCCACCGCCGTGATGGCCCACGGCGACGATCCGCAGCGCGCCTTGGTGATCGGCGCCGGCGTCGGCATCTCCAGCGTCACCCTGGAGGGGGTCGAGGGCCTCGCGGTCGACGGCTACGAGATCAACCACACCCTGCTGCGGGTGCTGGAGGACTACCCGGCACAGACCCTCGGCGCCCTCGACCAGCCCCGCATCCGATGGATCTGGCAAGACGCGCGAACCGGTCTGGCCCTCGATCCGACGCGCTACGACGTGATCTTGTCGGCGCCTCTGCACCTGCGCCAGGCGGGCTCCTCGCTGCTGTTGTCGACCGAGTACCTCCGCCTGGTGAAGTCCAGGCTCGCCCCCGACGGGGTGCTGGCGGTCTACTCCAACGAGGGCAGCGAGGCGCAGACGCTGCTGGTGCATCGCACGGTCGCCGAGCACTTCCGCTACCAGGTGACCTGGTACGACGGGGTGGTCACCCTCGCCTCCGACGAGCCGATCCACTTCAGCCAGGCGATGCTCGCCGAGCGCATGCAGCGATCCGACCGGCTGTACCGCGAGCTCGCGGGCCTCGACGAGCAGCTCCGCGCCGACGGCTGGGACGACGGCGTGTGGAGCTGGTACGACGGGCCGTTGGAGGGGGGCATGGTCGCCGACGAGCCCATCACCGACGACCGCCCGCTGGTGGAGTACCCACAGCTGGCGGAGTCCCTCGTGCACCCCGTGGAACGTACGACGCTGCGCCGAGCTGTGCCCTGAGCTGGTAGGCTGCCGACGATGCTGTGGATGCTGCCAGCGCTCGCCCACGCGGCGTGCACCTTCGACGCGACCCCCGAGCGCCTCCGAGCGGCCCTGGAGGAAGCAGAGCAGGCCTATGTCTCCCTCGACGTGTCCGAGTTCCAGCGGGCGATGACCGAGGTCGACTTCATGGTCCCCTGCCTGGTGCAGCCGGTCGATCCCGAGGTGGCGGTGCGCTTGCATCGCATCCGCGGGCTGGGCCAGTTCATCGACGGCGACGCACAAGGCGCCACCACGTCGCTGCTCGCCGCTCGACGGCTGGCACCCGACTACGTGTTCCCCGAGTCGGTGTTGCCGAAGGGCTTCGAGCTGCGCGACCTGTACGAAGGCCTCACCCCCGATCCCGACGCCGTCGTGCGCATGCCCAGGCCCAGCGGGGGCACCCTCGTCGTCGACGGCCACCACACCCGCGAGCGGCCCACCGAGTCGGCATCGCTGGTGCAGGTCTTCGTCGAGGGGGAGGCACACCTGTCGTCGTATCTGCCCCCCGAGGCGCCGCTGCCCGAGTACCCAGGCGTCCACAAGGCACGCAACGCCCTGCTGTGGAGTGCCGCCGCCACGAGCGTGGGGTCGGCGGTCCTCTACGGATCGGCCTGGTCTGCCCGCAGCCGGCTCGACGAAGCCACCAACAACGACGAGCTGCTGGCACGACAAGCCAACACCAACCTGCTCGTCGGGGGGTCGTCGGCGCTGGCCGTCGGGGCGGCCGTGCAGATCGGCCTCGCGCTGTGGAGCGAGCGACGGCGGTGAAGCGCCTCGACCTCCTCCCCGCCGGCCACTCGGTCGATCGCTATGTGGTTCTCGACGTGCTCGGGCAAGGCGGCATGGCCGTGGTCTACCGCGTGCGCCACACCCAGCTCGACGCCATCCATGCCCTCAAGGTCGTCGCCGTCCCGAGCCGCTCGATCCTCCGACGGCTGATGATGGAGGGTCAGGCCCAGGCGAAGGTGCGCCACCGGCACATCGTGGCCGTCCACGACGTGCTCGAGATCGACGGCTGCCCCGGCTTGCTGATGGAGTACGTCGACGGCCCCTCCCTCGACGACCTGCTCCGCGAGGTCCTCCCTCTCGAGCAGGTGGACCGTCTGGCCCGCGGCATCCTACGGGGGGTCGCCGCGGCCCATGAAGCAGGCCTGGTCCACCGAGACCTCAAGCCGGCCAACGTGCTGATCGCCATCGAGGAAGACGGCTTCGTCCCGAAGGTCGCCGACTTCGGTCTGGTGAAAGACACGGCCTCCTCGGTGGCATCCCACACCCGCTCCGGCGCGTTCATGGGCACGCCCAACTACATGGCCCCCGAGCAGATCCGCGACGCCAAGACCGTCGACGCCCGCGCCGACATCTTCGCGCTGGGGGCCATCCTGTACGAGATGGTGACCGGCCACATGGCCTTCGTGGGCGTCGACATGCTCGACACGTTCAACAAGGTCGCCAGCGGCACCTACGTGCCGGTGTTCGACCGGCGCGCCAACGTGCCCCAGCGCATGGTGCGGGCCATCGAGGCGGCCCTGGCCGTCGATCGCGACGAGCGCCCTGACACCGTCGAGGCGTTGCTGGCCATGTGGTGCGGCGAGGTGCCCGATGCCGCGCTGCCCTTGTCTCTCAGCGAGATCGACCCGGCCGTGCTCGCGGCGGTGCGCGCCATGGTCCGCCCGGCTCCCACGATGGTGCCCACCAGCTCCCAGGTGTCGGCGGACAGCGCCGCGCCCCCCACCTACGACGCAGATCACGCTCCCGAGGCCGCCGCCAGCGCGCCCCGCCAGGCGAGCCTTCCCCCAGCCGCCCCGCCTCGTCGACGGCGCTGGCTGGTCGCCCTGCTCGGGCTCCTCGCTCTGCTGGGGGTGGCTGGCGTCGCGACGCTCGGCGCTGTCGGCCTCGGCATCGCCACGTGGCAGACCGACACCGACCCGGCGCCAGAACAGCCCACCCCCGAAGTCCCCACGCGCCCCCTTCCAGCGCCGGAGCCCGTGCAGCAGCCGGAACCGGTCGCCCCCGACCCCGTCCCGGCCACCCCGCCACCGGCGCCGCCCACGCCCGCGCCCCAGGCTCCGGCACCACCCCCGACACCCCAGCCCCAGCCACAACCCGAGCCCGAGCCCGAGCCGGCTCCCCAGCCCGCCCCATCACCCGTCCCAGCCCCGGCTCCCCCGCCCGCCCCGGCTCCCGCGCCCGCCGCGGGCACGACAGGGTCGGTACGGGTCTCCGGCGACTTCCACCGGGTGCTGCTGATGCCGGTCGACGGCGGGAAGGCCCGGTCGCCCAGCGCGGTCGTTCCAGCGGGCGTCTACGACGTCGTCGGCACGCCGGTCGACGGGGACGAGCCCGTTCGTGCCCTCACCATCGAGGTCGTGGCGGGCCGAGCGGTGCGAGTGCGCTGCGTGCAGGGCCTCAAGCGCTGCGTCGAGGAGTAAGCCTCAGGGCGCAGGCGGCGCCTCGGGGCACACGGGCACATCCCCCGGACACACCGCCTCGACCAGCAGCACCTCCCCATCGACCCGCGCCAGCGCCGTCACCACCGACCCCACCCACGGCCTCGCCGACGACGGCGCGATGACCTCGACCTCGCCGAGCTGGCCCTGTGCCCGCGCCGCCCCCGCTGCCAGCGGCTCCAGGCCCCGCAGCGGCCCCACCACCTGCACCCACGCCTGGTCGTGTGCTGCCAGGCTCCCCAGCGCGACGCGGCGCACCCCGGCGGGCGCTTCGTCGACCGCCTCGATGGCCTCCACATCGAGCCACGCCCCTCCGACGGGACGCCACCCTGCAGGCTCCACCACAGGCCGCCCCACGACCCGAACGCGACGCTGCCACCACGACGCGTGGGCAGGCTGCGGCTGGGTCGCCACCACCCACACCTGCCCGTCGTCGGCCACGATCCGAGCCGGCTGCAGCCCCTGCGCATCGGGCACGGGCCGCTGCACGTAGCGACCGTGGACCTCGATCGCCGCCGTCAGTTCGCCCTCGGCCTCGAGCGCCACGGTGGGCTCCTCGACCGCCTGCTCCAGGAACGCATGCAGTGCCGAGCGCCCTTCCCCACGCACCCCTACGTGCCCGTCTGCCAGCCACTCGAAGGCCAGCGGCAGCAGCTGCGCGAGGCTGTCGCGCGCCTTCCCCGGGTCGTCGGCGAGCAGCTCGGGCGGCAGCTGGATCGGGTCGCCGGCCATCAGCGCATCCCCGACGAACAAGACCTCTCGCCACCGATAGGCCACCGAGCCCCGCGTGTGGCCCGGCACCTCCACCACGCGAAACCGCTCGGTGCCGATCTCCAGGACGTCGGTGTCTTGCACCTCCTGCACTGTCGCCGGCAGTCGGGGGACCTCACTCGCACGCGCCCACCACGCCGCCGCGACGCCGCCAGGCAGACGCTCCCCCGCGGCCAGGCTGCGGTCGCCGGAGCCGAGGTAGAGCGGCGCATCCGGAAAGGCGTCGACCCCCGACGCATGATCGACGTGGCCATGGGTGAGCAGGGTCGCCAGCACCTCGCGACCGGCTAGCTCGGCGCGGAGCGCCGACGCGCTGCGGTCGGATCCCGCGTCGACGAGCACCACCCCGCCGCCCGCCGGCACGATCCAGGCGTAGGAGCGGCCCGTCCACACCCCGACCAGGCCATGGGGCCCGCGCGCACGATCGCCCTGACGCTCCGGTAGCCCGACGCGCAGCGACAGCGCCGTCAGCGCCCCCACCATCAGGGGCACGCCGACCGCCAGCCCCAAGACCACAAGCAGGGTTCGAGCCTTCATCGGCCCCACCTATCTGGTTGTGCTACCCAGCTACATGCTCGCTTCGCTTCTGTTGGCCTGCGCGGCCTTTCAGCCTGCACCGACCCCCTCCGATGTTCGCGTCGCGGTGCCCGCCGTCATCGGCAGCGGCCCGGTGAAGCGCGCCGTCGTGATGACCAGCCCGTCGAGGGGCCTGTGGTCCCCTGCGACCCTCCCACCCGTCGAACAGCTACGTGCGCAGGGTCGGCTCGGCGTGGTCACCGCCCGCGTCCGCGATCCCGCCCATCCGTGGGCCGAGCAGGTGCGCACCGCCCTGATCGACGACCCGAGCGCGTGGCCGCTGGCCCTCACCGAGCGCATCGATGGCTGCGACGCCCTGCAAGCCGCCTTGGCCGAGGCACCCGCAGCCAGCTGGCGGGCGCTCCTCGGATGCCCGACGGCGTGGCTCGAGGAGCGCCGAGCGACCGTCCCCGAGGCCGCGCGGCCCTGGCTGTTGCCCCCCGCCGACGCCGACCCCCTCGCCGATCTCGATGCCCTGATCGGTGGCATGGAGCCTCCCCACGAGGTCGTGGCCCGCTTCCCCCTCCATCGCGCGGCTCTCGGCGGTGCCTTCGCGCGATGCGCCGACGACGACGATCGCTCCCCTGTCCAGCGCAGCCGCTGCCTGTGGGGCGTCGCCCTCACCGATCCGGCCCGGGCCGCACGCCTCGCGCCGGCGGCACGCCAGCGTGACCCCGACGATCCGGTGGCGCGGTCGCTCACCGCGTGGTCCACCCCCAACGAGCTAAGCGACGCCCTCGACGACCTGGGCCTGGCCAACGAACCCGGAGCCGCAGAGCCCGAGCTGATCGCCGAGCTCGCCCGCCGCGGCCGCGTGGGGAGCCGCGTTCCCGGGGAGGTGGAGAGCCAGCTGGCCAGCTTGTTGGAGCGTCTCGGCATCGAGGGGGTCGTCATCGACAGCCTCCATCCGGCGACCGATGCGGGAACCTCCGAGATGGCCCTGCATGCCCACGTCGGCGACCGGCGCCTCCGCGTGATGCTCGACCCGTGGCACCGCGACCGGGAGGTGATCGTCGGGTTCGCCAACGCCCTCGCCGACCACGTCGACGCCGACGAGCGCTTGCTGCTCATCGTGCACGGGGGCATCGAGCTGGAGATCGCGGGGCCCGAAGACAGCCTCGTCGCGCTGGTCGACGAAGGCTGGGTCACTCCCCTCCCCCCCCATGTGCCAGGCGGCGAGCAGGTCCCCGACACCGGGCTGAACCTGTGAAGCTCACCCGTCGGCAGGTCCTGGCGGCGATGGCGGCGGTGCCCGTGGCCGGCGGCCTGGCGGCGGGTACAGCGGCCTGGCAGTGGTGGGGCCGCCCCCCTGGGCAGGGGCTCCGAGCCTTGAGCGACGACGAGCATGCCTTCGTGCAGGCGCTGGCCGAGGCGTGGCTGCCCCGTGGCGGGTCCCCACGCCTGTCGGGAGCCGACGCCGAGCTGGGTCACTTCCTCGACGACATCCTCGCCTCCATGCAAGGTGTGCAGGCCCGTGAGCTCAAGCTGTTGCTGCAGGTGCTCGACGACCTCCCCCGCCTGCGCCACGGTGGCCGCCCGTTCCGCGCGCTGACTCTCGACGAGCGCATCGCCCAGCTCGACGGCTGGGTCCACAACGACCAGTGGCTGCTGCGCAATGCCACACAGGCCGTCCTCGCCCTGCTGGGCGGTGGCTACACCACCCACCCCGACGTGCTGCCCCACCTCAGCCCGTGGTTCAAGTGCGCCTATGGGCGCTGACAGGAGGCGGGCATGACCCTGCGCGACCACACCGACGCCACCGGGCAGAGCACGCTGTCTGCCGACGTCGTCATCGTCGGCACCGGCCCCGGGGGTGCGGCGGTCGCGCGGGTGCTCGCGAGCTCGGGGCGGTCGGTCGTGCTGCTCGAGGAGGGCCCTGCTCGGCCCAACTTCCGCCCCAACTTCACCCACACCAATCGCTACCACATGCAAGAAGGCGGAGCGATGGTCGCCACCTCGACCGACGGCATGATGCCCATCGCCGCGGGGCGAGGGGTCGGTGGCGGCAGCCTGGTGAACTCCGCGATCTGCTTCCGAACCCCCGATCACGTGCTCGAGAGCTGGGTCGAGCTGCTGGGTGGCGACCGTCGCTACGACGCGGCGGCCCTGTCGCCGGTGTTCGACGAGCTGGAGGCCCTGCTGCAGGTCGGCGTCACCCGCGACGAGGTCGCCGGCGAGAACAACCGCATTGTCGTGCGTGGGGCCCAAGCCCTGGGCCTCCCCGGCGGGCTGGTGCGGCGCAACACCCCTGGCTGCAATGGCTGCGGGATCTGCAACTTCGGCTGCCCGGTGGGAGGCAAGGCCAGCGTCGACCGCAACCTGATCCCCATCGCTCGTTCCCATGGTGCCATCGTGCAGGGCGACACCAAGGTCCACACCATCCTGGTGCGAGACGGGCGGGCGAGCGGGGTGGTGGGCACGGTGTCGCACCCCGATACCCGCGACGTGGTCGGCGAGCTGACGGTGCACGCACCGATGGTCTTCGTCTGTGCCGGGGGCATCGGCACCCCGCGCCTGCTGCACCACGCGGGGCTCGCGCCGCGCCTGGGCGAGGCGGTCGGGGCGCACCTTCACGTGCACCCCGGCAACGCGGTCATCGGCATCTGCGACGAGCCGGTGCGCATGTGGTCTGGGGCGACGCAGGGCGCCTACTTCGAGCATCCCGAGCTGCCGGGCGTGCTGCCCCACACCCTCACCGCCCCGCCCGGGGCCCTGATGCTGCTGCTGGGCAAGGTCGGCCACGAGGCCAAGTCGATGCTGCCGATGATGCAGTACCTGTGTGGCTGCGTGGTGATGATCTCCGACAAGGGCGAGGGCTGGGTGTCGTCGACGGCGCAGGGGCGCAGCCAGATCGGCTACCGCTTCGCCCCCGACGACATCGATCGGATCAAGGCCGGGATGGTGGAGACGGCACGGGTGCTCCTCGCCGGGGGGGCCCGCCAGGTGCTCGGGCCGGTGCACGGCCTCGGCACCCACGACAGCGTAGGCTCCTTCGAGGCCGCCCTCGCCGACCGCACCATCCACGACTTCGCGCTGTACGCCTCCCACCCCATGGGGAGCTGCCGGATGGGGGCCGACCCGGCCACCAGCGTCATCGGCCCCACCGGGGAGGCCCACGGCCTGCCCGGCCTGTTCCTCGCCGACAGCTCGGTCTTCCCATCGAGCCTGGGGGTCAATCCCCAGCTGACGACCATGACCCTCGCCACGGCCATCGCCCGAGGCGTCGCGGCCCACTGACCCCTCGCCCCGGCCCTCAGGGGTCGCCAGGGTCACCAACGACAGAGGCCCTCGCCGCAGTGCGGTCGAGGGCCTCGTCACTCAAGGGCTGCCAGGACTCAGTCCCAGCGGCCGCCGCCGCCGCCGCCGCCGTAGCCGCCGCCGCCGCCACGACCACCGCCGTAGCCGCCACCGCCGCCACCGCCGTAGCCACCGCGACCACCGCCACCACCACGGCCACCGCCGCCGCGACGATCCTGGGCTTCGTTGACCCGGATGTTGCGCCCATCGAGGGACTGACCATCCAACTGAGCCTGAGCTTCGTCAGCGGCAGCAGGGTCAGAGAAGGTGACAAAACCGAACCCACGGGAGCGACCCGTATCGCGGTCCAAGATCACCTTGGCCTCCGTGACCTCGCCGAACGCGGCGAATGCATCGTGGAGGGACTCATCGGTCGTGGCCCAAGCCAGACCGCCGACAAACAGCTTCTTCGACATCTTCGTTTCCTTTCGTCTCGCAACGCCCCATCAAGCGATGGAGCGGCCCGCGACGCGCACGCCGCGGTGATCACACGCCACCTCATCGCGGACCGTGCAACCGTGCTCTCTGTACCGCCCTCGCCGCCGCCCGTCGAGGCGTCAATGCAAGAAAGCGTCGTGCGATCGCCGGATTCAGCTACCCGAGCCGCGGAAGCGATCGTCGTCGTCGCGGAACAGGAAGTTGAAGGTCGTCAGCGACCCGTAGCATCGCGTCACGTAGGCCTGCAGCTCGGCGCGCTCTGCGTGGTCGAGCGCGCCGTGGCCGTTGATCTTCTGCTCCAGCACCCGCAGCTTCTCGCGAACGGCGGTCACTTTCTTGAAGAACACGGTCGCGTCGACCTCCTTGGCCACGCGCCCCTCGGCATCACGGAAGACGACGGAGCCACCGACCATGCGCCGCGACAGCGCTACCGGGCCCCCATCGCCCTCGGCCAGCGCGTCGCGCACCGCCTCGGTCACCAGCTCGTAGAGCACGTCGGTGTCGAGCTCACTCATCAGAAGCGCCCTCGGAAGGTGATGCCGTCGTGGCTGACGAGGACCCCGCCCACACCGATGCCGACCGCCCCGGCGAAGGTCAGCCCACTCACGAGGACCAGGGAGTTGGCGCGGGTGCGAGCGGTCGTGAGCTCGGCACCGGTGCCCAGTTCGCTCATCGAGCCGGCGGTGACACTCGCCAGGGCGTAGCTGACGCCCGACACGACCAGCAGGCCGCCCCCTACGGCCACCGGCACGACGGGGAAGTCACCGCCCCCGCCCGACGTGGTGGCCGCTGGATCCCGGTTGCGGGCGGAGCTCGCGCCGTCGCCCGTCCACCACTTGGGGGCCTTGGGCTTGTCGTCGCCGAGGATCGAGGGGTCGAAGGCGGCGCCCGTCTGCCAGTAGGAGCCCAGGAAGACCTGGTCACGGTCGAAGACCTGCACCAGGTGGGGGATCTCGGCCAGGGCCTCCGGCGCCTGCAGCAGGGATCCATCGAGGAACACCCCGCCCCCCGACACCACGTTGAGCCCGCCCCCGGGCCCACCCGTGACCGGCTCCGGAGCATCCTCCAGCAGGTCGACGAAGACCTCGGGGTAGATGCGGCTGTCGTAGGTGAGCGCGGCGCCGGTGCCCTTGGAGGTGGAGCCCCAGCGGATCGCCCCTTCCTCGTCTTGATCGAAGAAGTACGACAGCGCCATGAACCGCGCGAACTTCGCGAGCAACAGCCGGTCGACCACCTCGTCGTGGCACAGCAGCTTCTCGCCGATCTGCTGCAGCAGGTATTTCGCCTCACGCGAGTCGTTGTTCCGGTAGGCGTCGTCGACCTGACCGACGGCCGCGCCAAACTCGATGCGGCTGTAGGGCGTGGCACACACCTCGGTCTGTGCCGACGCGGTCGACAGAGTCCACAGAAGGGCGATCATGCTGCGCCTCCACACACGTTGGCCTGGGCATCGGGCACCACCGGGTCGGCGGTCGGACACGGGAAGGCCGCCTGGTCGCGGACGCCGTCGGAGCCGTCGCAGTCGGAGTCGACGCCGTCGCCCTGCACCTCTTCGGGTGAGCAGGGGTAGATGCTGGGGTCGTCGACGGCACAGTCGGCCGCGTCGGGCCAGTCGTCGCCGTCGGCGTCGGCCTCGAAGCCGCAGTCGGCATCGCAGCCATCGCCGCGCACATCCCCGGCCCCCGGGTAGATCTGGGCGTTGTCGGGATCGCAGTCTTCGTCAATCCCGAACCCGTCACCGTCAGCATCCCAGAACTCGTCGTACTCGGCCTTGCTCACGTAAGCGCACCCGCTGCCGAGGAAGACGAGCAGAATGCAGGAAACGAGGACGGGCCGCACGGCACCTCCGGGGTCAGAGAGCCATCTTGCCACGGCGGGCGACCGCGGCAAAGCGAAGGGGCGTGACAGCCCGGTCACACGACCGCGACCCAGTCCGTGAAGATCGCGACTGCGCCTCCGACCGCGATGATCGGCGCCGTGCGCAGCATGGTCGGCTCCGGCGCTTCGCCAGGGTCGACCCCTTGCGCCTTGAGCAGCATGTGGCGCGCCGCGTTGACGAGGTTGGCCAGCCGCCCCTGGATCGCGAGCACCGCCAGGCCCACCGGCAGGTAGACCACGGCCGTCCACAGCGTCGCCTCGATCATCTCCGCCCACCCGATGGCTGCACCGATGGCCATGAACAGCTTGGCGTCGCCGGCCTTCTCCACGCCGAGCATCCACCCGACGTAGTGCAGCGCGAACGCTGCCAGCAGCCCGAACAGCCCGAACAGCGGGTCACCCTGGGTGGCCCACCACACCAGGCCGAGGGCCATCAGCAGCCCCGTGAGCGCATTGGGAATGCGGCCCGTTCGCGCATCTGTCACCGCCGCGACAGCCAGACCGATCAGCAGCACGACCTCGGGCGGACCCAGCGTCACCTCGCCTCCTGTCGGCAGCCACGTGCGCTGCCCCCTCGCCTGTGTAGAATGCTGCGGACCCACGACTCGAGCCCACGCGCCCGAGTGTATACCCGCCGATGGCGGCAGCAGCGGAGACCGTGGCAAAGCCCGCCCTACAGACCTTCGGCAAGTACCAGATCCTGGAGCGCATCGCGACCGGGGGCATGGCCGAGATCTACAAAGCGAAGCTGGAAGGCATCGGTGGCTTCCAGCGAACCTTCGCGATCAAGCGGATCTTGCCCAACTTGTCGCAGAACGGCGACTACATCGCCATGCTGGTCGACGAGGCCAAGGTGGCGGGGCTGCTGTCGCACGCCAACATCGTGCAGATCCTCGACCTGGGCCAGGTCGACGGCATCTGGTACATCGCGATGGAGTACGTCGACGGCAAAGACCTCGGCGGCGTGCTGCGCCGCGCGAGGGAGAAGGGACTCACCCTGCCGGTGCCCCACACGGTGTTCGTCACCATCGAGCTGCTGAAGGGTCTCGAGTACGCCCACGAGCGGCAGGTGATGCGCGGAGGCCGGCCGGTCGCCCTCAACATCATCCACCGCGACGTGAGCCCCCCCAACATCCTGCTGTCGATTCAGGGCGAGGTGAAGCTCACCGACTTCGGCATCGCCCGCGCCAGCCTCAAGGCGATGGAGACGGTGTCGGGGATCGTGAAGGGCCGCTTCGACTACATGAGCCCCGAGCAGGCCGCGGGCAGCAAAGACCTCGACCAGCGCTCCGACCTGTTCAGCGTGGGGGTGGTCCTCTACGAGATGCTGACGGGGGCCCACCCCTTCCGCACCGACAACGAGATCGGAACCATCGAGCGGGTGCGCACCGGCAAGTACACCCCCGTGTCGCAGATCAACCCCGAGGTCCCCTTCACCCTCGAGACCATCGTCGACCGCACGCTGCAGGTGAACCGCGACGACCGCTACCCGTCGGCGACCGCTCTCAAGGAGGCCCTCGACAAGTTCTTCCACGACGCGGGCTTCATCTTCACCCACGCCACACTGGCCTCCTACGTGAAGGGGTTGTTCCCCGAGACGCAGCCGCGCCCACGGGGCGGCTCCCACGCGCCGCCGCAGCCACGCACCGCCCGCAACGTGTCGGGTGGCCTGCAGGAAGACGCGCCCACGGGCCGTCTCGAGCACCGCACGATGCCGATGGAGCACACGACCAAGCCCCTGGGCAACGCGCGGGGCACGCCCCCGCCGCTGAGCTCCCGGCCGGCGTCACGCACCCCCATCGACGCCAGCCAGCCCGTGGCCAAGCAGCTGGCCCCCGCGAGCATCCAGCCAGAAGACGAGACGCTGATCCGCTCGGCCCCTGCCGGCTGGGAAGATCACATCGCCACCAACGTCAAGAGCAACCCCTGGGCCGAAGAAGACCAGGAAACGGCGATCAAGTCGCTGGGCCCCGACGGCGATCTGCTCGACGAGCCCTCCATCCCCATCACCGACACGCACACAGGCACCGGGCGCCCGGTCACCGGAACCCACCCCGTGCCCACCAGCACCTCGTCGGGCGGCGGGCTCGGGCTCCTGGGCGGGGGCCTGCTCGCCGTGCTCATGCTCATCGGGGGCCTGTTCGGCGGCATGGGGCTCACCATCGTGCTCGGCCTCGCCGCTGGGATCGGCCTGGGCGGGGGCAGTGCCACCATGCCGGCCCGGGGAGCGGTGGTGCAGGTGGTCGCGCCGGCCGGCACCTCCATCAAGCTCGACGGCGACGCCGTGGGCACCAAGTTCTCCGTGCCCACCGAGGGGCGGCACCGCATCGAGATCCACCTCGAAGACCACGAGCCCTGGTCGGAGGAGTTCACCTTCTCCCACGGAGAGTACCGGGTCTTGCACGTCGAGACGGTTCCGCTGACCCCGTCGGAAGGTCGCTGACGTGACGAACGGCCGGTATAGTTCGTCGCCAAGGAGTCGAATCGGTGGCTGAACCCCTCGTGGAACGCACCCCAGGCACGGTCGTGCGCGCCGCTGTGAAGCAGCTCCGCCCCAAGCAGTGGTTCAAGAACGTGTTCTTGCTGCCGGCGCTGATCTTCAGCGGCCAGTTCTTGGAGCTGCAGCCGGTGGTCGCCGCCTGCGTCGGCTTCGCCGCGTTCTCCATGCTCGCGAGCACCGGCTACATCCTCAACGACTACCTCGACCGCGAGGCCGACCGAAAGCACCCCAAGAAGCGCTTCCGCCCCATCGCGTCGGGGGCGCTGCCGCTGCCGGGGGCATGGGCTCTGTTCGCGTTCACCCTCTCCGCCGGGGTGGCGCTGTCGCTGTCGCTGTCGCCCGCCTTCCTGTTCATCGGGCTCGTCTACCTCACGACCACGCTGTCCTACAGCTTCTACTTCAAGCATCGGGTGATCCTCGACGTGCTCTTCCTGGCCTCGGGCTTCGTGTGGCGCACCATCGCCGGGGCCATCGCCATCCGGGTCGAGGTGAGCCCGTGGCTGTTCCTGTGCACCGCCTTCGTCGCGCTGTTCTTCGGGTTCAACAAGCGCCGGGCCGAGCTGCTCCACGTCGGCGCCCACACCGGCACGCGCCGCAACCTCGCGGAGTACAGCCCGCAGATGCTGGAGCAGTTCCAGGCGATCGTCACCAGCGGCACGATCATCACCTACATGCTCTACACGGTGCTCGGCCCCACCGGCTGGATGACGCTGACCATCCCGATGGTGCTGTACGGGATCTTCCGGTACATCTACCTGATCGACCGTCACGGCGAGGGGGGCGCGCCCGACGAGACGCTGTTCCGCGACCGCCCCATGCTGCTCACCGGCGTGCTCTACCTGCTCACGGCGCTCGGCGTGCTGGTCGCCGAAGGCCAGGGCTGGCTCCCCAACCTGATGCAGTAGCCGAGCCGACGACCGCGCTACAGTAGGTCCATGTTTCGACTCCTCGTCGCGCTTCTCTTGGTGGACCCAGCCTACGCCACGCCGGCCCCAGAGGCCTACGCCACGACGGTGCGACTCGTCGACAGCCTCTACCTCGACCAGGAGCAGGTGCAGCCCGCGCGGCTGCTGCAGGCGGCAGGCAAGGGCGCTGCCCGCGAGGTCCCCTGGCTGTTCACCGACCCCCGAGACGACGGCGTGGCGCTACGCCATGGCGCAGGCCGCCCCCTCGGCCACGTCGACGCCACGACCATCGACGAGCTGCCCGCCCAGCTCCTCGCCCTCGAGCAGCTCATCCTCGACGGGGGCGACACCGAGGGCATCGACGTGCGCCTGGCGGTGCTGCAGGGCCTGACCGACGGCCTCGACCGCTACAGTCGCATCCTCGCGGGCGACACCCTCACCTCCTTCGACACCCGGCTGAAGGGCACGAAGGTGGGGATCGGGGCACGCTTCGCATGGGTCAACGAGGCGCTGCTGGTCACGTCGGTGACCACCCCCGGGCCAGCGGCCGCGGCCGGGCTGAAGGTCGGCGACCAGCTGCTGCGCATCGACGACCACTCCACGGTGAACATGCCGCTGTCCGAGGCGACGCGCCTGGCGCAGGGGAAGGTGGGGTCCCATGTCACCCTCACCCTTCGCCGAGGAGCCAACGAGCTGGAGCTGGCCGTCGTGCGCGCCGAGGTCACCCTCCCCAACGTGCGGCACCGCGATCTGGGCGACGGCATCGGCTACCTGCACATCGAGCACGTCAGCCAGCGAACGGTCGCCAACGTGCGACAGGCCACCCAGGCCCTCCGCGACGCCGGGTCGCTGACAAAGGGGCTGATCATCGACCTGCGAGGCAACACCGGCGGCTCCATGAAGGAGGCGGCTCGCAGCGCCGATCGCTTCCTCGACGAAGGCCTGCTGCTGCGCACGGTCGGCCACGACGGCGGTCGGGTGCAGAACCTGCAGTCGGAGATGCGCGCCTCGGATGAAGGCGACGAGCTCGACCTGCCCGTGCTCATCCTCACCGACGGTCGCACGGCCTCGGGCTCGGAGATCCTCGCGGGCGCGCTCCTCGAGCACGAGCGCACGGCGCTGGTGGGCAGCCGCACCTACGGCAAGGGCACCGTTCAGAAGATCTACACCCTCGACAGCGACACCCGGCTCAAGCTCACCGTCGCCCGCTACCTGCTGGCCAACGAGCGCCGGATCGAGAGCTCGGGGATCGTGCCCGACGTGCTGGTGGGCGAGCTGCAGCTCGATGGCTACGGCGCTCGCCTGCAGCACATCGACGGAGCCGTGCCGCGCGACGAGCTGGTGCTGGCGGTGCACGAGCGCTCGGGGTGGCGCAACGAACCAGACTCTCCGGATGTGCCCCTCGAGCTGGCCCGTCAGGCGCTGTCGGTGACGAGCGGCCTCGACCGGGCCGCACTGCTCCAGGCCCTGCAGCAGGTCGCCGGCGACGTGCGGGCGACGCAGGAGGCCCGGCTGACCGAGGCCCTGGCCGCCCGCCACATCGACTGGGCGCCCGACCCCGACACCACACGGAGCGAGCTGTGGCCCGATGCCGAGGTGTCGCTGTCGACCCACCGCGAGCCCGGCGACATCGTGCGCGTGGTCGCCACGGTGACCAACCACGAGGAGGCACCGCTGCATCGCGCGATGGTCGAGCTGAGATGCGGCACGCTGTTCCCCTACGACGATGTGGCGCTGCCGGTCGGGCTGCTCCCGGCCGGAGCGACCGCCACCGTGGAGACGCGGGTTCCCCTTCGTCCGGGCACCGGCCCCCGGCAAGACAAGGTCGATGCCCTGCTGCACGCCCACCATCGGCCGGTGCTCCAGGCCGGCAGCGCCATCGTGCACAGCGAGGCCCACGCCGTGCCCGCGCTGAACCTGACCGCACGGCTGGTCCCCCACGGCGAAGAGCGGGGTCCCCATGGGCACCCGGTGTACCGCGCGGAGCTGACGATCGGGCACGACGGCGATGGCGCGCTCACGGGCGTCGAGGTGCACTTCGACTACCCCGAAGACCCCCACATCGAGCTCCTCGACCGTGGCGCGCGTCGTTCCGTGATCGCCGCCGGTGACAGCGACCGCTTCGACCTCACCTTCGAGCGGGCCCCCGACGGGCCGGATCCGGTGGCGCTGCAGCTGCAGGTCGACGTCGAGCGCTACGGCCGCCTGGCGCATTGGCCGCTGCAGCTGCCCATCGACGGCAGCGAGCGGGCCTACCGGTCCCCGCAGATCATGGGCCCACAGATCCCGACCACCGCCGAGATCGGCCCCCTCCGCGTGCCCCTCACCGTGGTCGACGACGGGCGGCTCGACCACCTCCGCGTCTACGTCGACGGGGTGAAGGTCGCCTGGTTCGCAGGGGGCAAGGGCCGCGCCGAGATCGCCCCCGTCGTCACCCTCCCCTCGGGCACCCACCACCTCACGGTCGTGGCCCGCGACGACCAGGGCCTCGTCACCGAGCACACCTTCAGCGTGCGAGGCGAAGCGCCTGCGACGGCCGAGGCCGACCCTGCGCCCCGCCCGCGTCAGCGGCCGTAGAAGCCCCACTGCACGGCGTCGTCGACCACCGCGAGCACCATCAGCCCCCGCGCGTCGATGCTGAGCGCCACGTCAGACACGGCGCCGGCGGGCAGCAGATCGACGACCTCCAGGCTCGCTCCCACCTTGCCGTGGTGCAGCTCGAGGCCTCCCGAGGCGGTAGCGACCAGCACATAGGCGACGCCCCCATCGACCACCACGTCCGCCGCGACCGCCTCGCCGTCGTAGGCGACGAAGCTCTCCGCCCCCTCGACCCGGACCGCGTTGTCGGTGATCGCGACCAATAGCGACCCATGGGTGCGTAGGGACCACGCCAGCTCGCCGTCGAGGGGGGTGGGCCCCACCGGCGCCAGCAGACCCGGCGTGTAGCCCCACCAGGTGCAGGCGGTGTCGGAGCAGACCAGCGCCACCGTCGGGTCGTCGGGCGACGCCGCACACGCCACCGCCGTCTCGGGCAGCTGTGCCACCGCGGAGACCTGTGCCGGCAGCTCGCTCACCTGCAGAGCCTGGTCACGGCAGGACCACACGAAGCGCTCGTCGTCGCCGAAGGCGATGTCGCCGCCGAGCACCTCGCTGGACCCTCCCGCGAAGGAGAACCGCGTGTCGTCGACCGAGACCAGAGCCTCCGCGTCGACCTCGTACTGCAGGGCATGGGTGCTGGTGGTGCCGAAGTCGCGCGCATCGACCGTGAGCACGTGCAGCGTGTCGCCGTCGACGGCGAGCTGGAAGGCCTCGTCGAGGGCCTCCCCCGGCTGCTGGTGGATCTCCAGGGGCTGATCGGGCAGCCCCTCGAAGGCATACGGCGCCGCAAAGCCCAGCAGCACCGCGGCATCCGACACGCCATTCCAGTCGTCGGCCAGCGCACCGGCCACGTACAGCCCGTCGACCGCGGCCGCGCGGAGCTGCCGCACGCCCGACCACGACAGGCCGCCCTCGTACAGGGACAGCGCATCGCCATCACCGGGCAGACCGCCCCCGCCGCAGTCCTGGTTGACGCCGTCGAGCAGCTCGAGGGCCTCGGGGTGCACCGTGGCATCGGCATCGTCGCAGTCGTCGTAGGACCTCGGGTTGGGGATGCCCAGCCGGGTGGCGTAGTCGTCGAAGGCCTCGGTGTAGCCGCTCGCTACCCAGCCATCGCCGTCGCCATCGAAGTCGTTGTCGCGGGCGCAGTCGGCGTCGATCCCGTCGTAGAGGATGTCGTCGGCACCCGGGTAGACCTCGGCTGGGTCGGCGTCGGGCTCGCTGGCGTCGGCCTGATCGAGGCAGTCGTCTGCCAGCGGCACCCCGTCGCCGTCGGCGTCGTAGTCGTCGGCTCCGTCGCAGTCGGTGTCGACCCCGTCGTACCAGACGTCGTCGGGGGCCCCTGGGTAGACCTGGCGGTTGAGGTCGTTGCAGTCACCGGTGCCCAGCACGGGGGTCGTCCCACTGCCCCACACCGCCTCGTAGGCTGCGACTTCGTCGGGATCGGCGCCTGCTACGAGGTAGCCATCGCCATCTTGGTCGTAGTCGTGCCCCTCTCGGCAGTCGGCGTTGACGCCGTCGTAGGGCTCGTCGACGGCCGCGGGAAACACCGATGCGTCGTTGTCGTCGCAGTCGGTGTCGATGCTGTGGCCGTCGCCGTCGACGTCGACCAGATCGCCGTCGACGCAGTCGTTGTCGATCCCGTCGTAGGGGACCTCGTCGTTGCCCGGAAAGGCGTTGGGCTCGTCGTCGGCGCAGTCGCCGTCGCCGACACTCACCCCATCGCCGTCTTCGTCGGATCGATCGAGCTGCGCCTCGAGCTCCCCACGGCTCACGTAGGGGCACCCTGCCAGCAAGACCACCAGGCCACCGAGGCCAACGCGTTGCATCACAGCGGCAGCCCCAGGAACAGCCAGCCCAGCACATCGTTCTGGGCACCGGGAGCGGAAGACGGGTCGAGGGCGGTCACGGCCACCGCGATGCGGTCGTCGTCGACGTGGATGGCAATGTCGGCCGGGGTCACCCCTTCGAAGCCCTCGGGCGGCACGAAGGTGAGGTTGGTCTCCTGCGGCTTGTCGGGGTCGCCGTGGATCAGGCGGATGGGGCTCTTCGGATCGTCGACCACCACCGCCATGTACAGCTCGCCATTCCACAGCTGGGCATCGGCGGCCAGCACCAGCTCGGTGTCGAGCAGCTGGATCGCCAGCGGGATGTCGCCCTCGAGGAACACCCCGGGGCCAGCCAGCGGCAGCAAGGTGCGAAGGTCTTCGCCCAGCCGTGACGTGTGCAGCGACGCAGCCCGCCACATCTCCGCGGGATTCGGCGTCCGGTTGACCTGGAAGGGGTCGCCCGAGGACTGGTTGATGTCGAACTCGACCTCGGTACAGCCATTGGCCCCATCGCAGACATTCACCGCCAGCTCGGTGGAGAGCGGGGACCGCATCGGGTAGCACACGTCGCCCGGCAGCGTGTCGTCTTGGGCGTTGGCCAGGTTGGGCAACCCCTCCTGGCCGTGGGTGATGTGCAGTGACGGCGTGGGCGGCCGCGCGCAGCCGATCACGTAGGGGTCACAAGCGCCGTCGAGGGTGATGGACAGGTCGAGAGGCACCGCGTCGTACAGCGAGGGCGACACGGTGTTGTTGTTGTGGATCAGCGAGCCGTTGGCCTGTGCCACCAGCCGCCACCAGCCCACGTAGGACACGTTGCTGCTGTCGACCTTGTAGGAGACCGCCACGTAGCCCGCCTCGCCGCCGGTGATGGGGTCGGGGCAGTCGGGCATGCTCACCACGTCGATGACGTTGGTGAGGGGCAGGATCTCGTTGGCCAGGCGCCAGCGGTAGGGCGGCGCGCTGGGCTCGGCCTGCGACCGCGCATCCCCCACCCGGAAGGGCAGCGCGAGGCCGACCTCCTTCTCTGGATTGCCGGTGCCCTCACGGTACTCGTCGACCGTGAGCACGATGGCGTACAGGTCGTCGATGCGGGTGATCTCGGGGGCCGAGGGCTCGTACCAGCGCATGTCGGGGTTGGCGATGTTGCCGGTGAACGCGAAAGCACTCGCGTTGCTGTCGCCGTCGCAGTCTTGGTCTTGGCCGTCGCCGATGCGCTCGAGGGCCGCCGGGTAGGTGAGGGCGTCGTCGTCGGCGCAGTCCTCCCAGAAGGTGTCATTCTCCTCAGGCCACGGCGGCTCCAGCAACGTGATGTCGTCGTTCTCTGCGCCCCATGCACCCAGCTCACCCTCATAGCCCCACTGCTCGATATAGGAGGGGTAGGCTACGAGGACCTCCGGCAGGACGGACCTGGAGACGAGGTAGCCATCGCGATCTCGGTCGAAGTCGTTGTCGCGGTTGCAGTCGGTGTCGACCCCGTCGTAGACCTCGTCGCCATTCAGCCCGGCCACGGGCTCGCTGCGCTCCCGGGGGTAGACCGTGGCGGGATCGACGGGCTGCCCGTTGGCCTGCAGGATCGGGTCGAAGGCATCGAGGCAGTCGTCGAAGGCCGTGAGCACCACCCCACCATCGGGCCCGACCGTGATGTCGGCGGGTAGCGAGGCCGCGAGCTCCTGCAGGTTGTAGCGAGCCACGAAGGCCTCGAAGGCAGGCTCCACGTCACCGCCCTGCGGCAGGGTGGGCGGCATCCAGCCATCGCCGTCGCCATCGAAGTCGTTGACGCCGTCGCAGTTGGCATCGAGGCCGTCGTACAGCTCGTCTTCCTGGTCGCCGGGGTAGGCATCCGGATCGCTGTCGTCGCAGTCGCCGTACAGCGCGGTGCCGCCGGGGAACCACTCGCTCACCCGATCTTCGTAGCCCCAGTTGCTGACGTAGGCGTCGAAGTCGCTCTGCACATCGTCGCGCAGGTAGCCGTCGCCGTCGCCATCGAAGTCGTTGTCGGCCTGGCAGTCGCTGTCGATGCCGTCGTACACGAGCTCGTCGTTGTTGAACGGCTCGGGGTAGATCCGAGTAGCGTCCCACCCCAGGGCGATCTTGTCGGCGTCGAGCTCGGGATCGAGGAAGTCGACGCAGTCGAGGGTGACCTGATCGACATTGTCGGGCCAGCGCACGCCCTGCTCCGGCTTCCAGTCGGCGAACAGGATGCCGGGGTAGCCGTCGCCATCGATATCGACGAGGTCGCCGTCGCCCGCGCAGTCGTTGTCGAGACCGTCGTAGGGGATCTCGTCGAGCAGCGGCGACTTGTTCTTGTTGTTGTCGTCGCAGTCGCGCTTGCCGAGGGGGCCATCGTAGGGGGCGCCGTCACCATCTTGATCGATCGTGGTGAGCTTCTCCTCGCGGACCTTCTGAGTGACGTAGACACACCCTTGAGCAGCCAGCGAGAGGGTGAGCACGAGCGGCACGAGGGGTCGGGCCGTTCTGGCACGCATACATAGCCTCCATCGGCGCGCAGAATAGCATGCACCCCGCCACGCCCGCGCCCCCCCTCAGGGGCTCGGTGCAGCGCGCCTCAGGTGCAGGAAGTGCTCGACGTTGCCCGACTTGGCGCCAGGCACCGACGAATCGACCCCACCCACGACGTCGAAGCCGCCGTCGGTCGCCGCCTTCCGCACCCGATCGATGGCCTGCTGTCGGGCCGCCTCGTCGCGCACCCGACCTCCCGAGGCCAGCTGCCCCTTCCCCACCTCGAACTGGGGCTTCACCAGCACGACGGCCTCGCCATCCTCGGCAAGGATCCGCCGCAGCGACGGGAGCACCAGCGCGAGCCCGATGAACGACAGGTCGCCCACTACCAGCCCCACCGCGGCGGGCAGCCTCGCCCCTCCCTCGGGCGCCGGCACCTCCACCGTCAGGTGGCGAGCGTTGACCCCCTCCATCACCACCACCCGGGGATCGACCTCCAGCCTCCGGTGCAGCAGGCCGCGGCCCACATCGATCGCATACACCCGCTCCGCACCCCTGTGGAGGAGGACCTCGGTGAAGCCCCCCGTCGACGAGCCCAGGTCGGCGCACACCCGCCCAGCGGGCTCGACCTGCAGCGCCTCGAGGGCACCGAGCAGCTTGAGTGCGCCGCGCCCCACCCACCCGTGATCGGGCTGCACCAGCCGCACCGGGCGGTCCACTGCGACCTGCGCGGCCACCTTGGTGGCCACCAGCCCATCCACCAGCACATGACCCGCCTCGATCAGCTCTCGGGCCCGCTGACGCGAGGGCGCCATGCCCTGGTCGACCAGCAGCCGATCCAGCCGGACCTTGCGTGCCATCAGTGCTGGCGATCGACCACGAAGCGCGCGATGGCCTCGAGACCGGCGGGCTGAGGAAGCGCTCCGGCCGCCGCGAGCGCGTCGTCGCGAAGGCGAGCCGCTCGACGCTGCGTCTCGTCGATGCCCAGCAGCTTGACGTAGGACGGAGGGCCGTCATCGCCGGCATCCTCCTCGGCGTCGAGCACGTCGTCGGCGAGCTGAAACGCCAGCCCCACCGCCTGACCGTAGCGCTCGAGGGCGTCGAGCTGCCGCTCCGTCGCCCCCGCCGCCATGCCGCCGAGCACCGCGGAGGCCGCTAGCAGCGCGCCCGTCTTGCCTCGATGCAGGGCGAGCAGGGTGTCGATGTCGGTGACCGGACCGCCGAGACCCACATCGGCTGCCTGGCCTCCCACCATGCCGCGGTAGCCCGCCGCGTCGGACAAGCGCTGCACCATCCGCACCTTGGCGTCACCGCCCTGCGGGCCCCCCAGCACGACCCGGAACGCCTCGGTGAGCAAGGCGTCGCCACACAGCACCGCAGAGCCCTCGTCGTAGGCTCGATGCACCGTCGGCTTGCCGCGCCGCTCGTCGTCGTCGTCCATACAGGGCAGGTCGTCGTGGACCAGGCTGTAGGTGTGCACCAGCTCCACCGCGAGCGCCGCCGGCAGCGCCGCTGCGGGGTCGGCGCCCAGCGCCTCGCAGGCCGTGAGGCACAGCACCGGACGCACCCGCTTGCCCCCCGTCTGCAGCGGATAGCGGAGCACCTCGCCAAAGCGCGCAGGCCACGCATCGACGAACAGGCCCGACAGCGCATCTTCCACCGTCGCACGGTGGACCTCGTAGGTAGCCATCGTCACCCTGGGCTGAAGAGCACCGGGTAGTAGATCGCGGCGGTCTTCTGCTCACCCAGCGGCTCATAGGTGAGGCTGGGGAGCACGAGGTTGATGCAGTCGCGCAGGTCGAGATCGCCTGTCGAGTCTTTGTCGATGCTCGGCTCGGACAGCAGCTCGCCCTGGGGCCCGACCTCGACCTTCACCGTCATGTGACCCGACAGCTGCGGGCGGGTGGCCAGCCGCTGCATGTAGCAGCTCTTGATCTTGCCCGACAGACGCTGGATCGACTGGTCGGCCTTCTTCTCGGTGATCGCCCCGACGACCTTCGGCGACCCGATGTAGATGCCGCGCGGGCGACCACCCGGGTGCACCTTCGTCATGGGAGCGGGGCCCACGTCTTTGAGACGCGCCAGCCCGACCTTCTCGGCTCCTGCCTCGCGGGCCAGGTCGACCATGTCGACGACGCGGCCGTACTCGACCTCGATGTGGGCGTCGATGAACACGTGCTTCTTGCCCATGCCGCGCAGGCGACGGGTCGCCTCGTACAGCATGGTCTCTTCGTCCATGCCCTCACGGTTCAGCGCCACATCTCCGTCTTGGTACAGCGCGATCACCAGCTGCTGCGCGTCGGGGTTGGGCGGAGGAGGGTTCTTGGACTTCTCCCCCGGCAGCTTGATGTCCATCTCCTCGATCTGGATCGGGATGTTGACCATCATGATGATGAGGACCACGAGCACGATGTCGATCAACGGCGTCATGTTGATCTCGCTCATCGTGCCTTCGGCGCCGAGCTGACCGCCCATTCAGCCCTCCTTCCCTGCAGCGATGAACACCGTGGTGAAGCGATTCTCCGCCAGGATGTCCATCAGCTCGCGCACATCGCCGTACATCAGGCCCCGATCGGCCTTCACGAGGATGGAGCGCTCGGGGTTCTTGTTGAACTCCTCCTGCACCAACCGCACCAGCGCATCGGCATTGTTGTCTTCGACCATCTCTTGTTCGACGGCCCACTCGCCCTTGGCGGTGAGGCTGATCACGATGTGCTGGCCCACATCGTTGACCTGCACCGTGGTCGTGGCCATCGGAAGGTCGACCGGTAGCCCACTGGAGAGCATGGGCGTGATGACCATGAACACCACGAGGAGCACGAGCACCACGTCGATGAGGGGCGTCACGTTGATGTCGGCCATCGGGCCGCCACCGGCCCCGAGCTTGCCACCCATGGGGGTGCCTCCGTGCGGCTAGGGGTGGCTTACTTGGCGGCCTGCGCGGAGTCGGCCTGGAGCAGCTTGGCTGCCCACTGGATGAACTCCGCTTCCGACGAGGCGAGCTCGTCGCTCACCTTGGCGATGCGCGCGTTGAAGAAGTTGAACATCCACACGCCGAGCACGGCCACACCGATGCCCACACCCGTGGTGATCAGGGCCTCGGAGATCCCCGCGGAGATGCTCGCCAGACCCGAGCCGGCCGTGGCCATGCCCTGGAAGGCGTTGATGACGCCGAAGGTGGTGCCGAACAGGCCGACGAACGGAGCCGTAGAGCCCACCGTCGCCAGGATCGTCATGCCCTTCTGCAGCTTGGAGAGCTCCTCACCGTGGGCCTTCGCGACAGCGCGCTTGGCGTTCTCCAGGCCGAACTGGTCGGTGCGTGCCGCCAGCTCGGGGAGGCCCGCCTTGAGCAGCCCCGTGAGGTAGCCCGACTTGAACTGCTCGTCTTGGGCCACCCGAAGGGCCCCGCCGATGTCGTTCTTCTGCAGGGAACCGACGATCTCAGACGCGAGGCGCATCGAGTGGGTCTTGGCCCGGCGGAAGGCGATGAGGCGCTCGATGCCTACCACCATCGTGACGATGGTCATCAGGACCAGCGTGATGATGACGGAGCGGGCGATGAGGCCTGCGTGTTCCCACATCTCCGAGAGGGTGAAGCCAGGGGCGGCCTCTTCGGCGTAGGCCAGCGACTCGATCAGCAGCAGGAGCATGGACAGGGTCTCCAGGTAAGGGCACGGGATGCGCGAGAGGGCACCCTAGCAGACCTTGCGCCTGCCAGGGAGGGCCGACCGCCCCGAGTTCACTTCATCTTGTAGGTGATGCCGATGGTGGTCTGGGCCTTCACCTTGTTCTTGCCGTCCTTGGGCGGGTACCACCGCCACTTGAGGATGGCCGTCTTCGTCTCCGGGTGGAACACCTTCGGACACTTGTCGACGATCACGTCGTAGGGCACACCCTTCTCGTCGATGAACACCTTGGCGATGCACTTCTGGTCGCCGAGGTTCATTTCCTTCGCCGAGTCGGGGTAGCGGGGCTGAACCCGCTTCTTGGCCTCGAGCTCGCTGTGGTGGAAGACGCGCACGCCACCGCCGAGCTGGCCGCCGAGCACGCCGCCCTCGACGCCGCCGATCACACCGCCGACGACACCGCCCTCGACACCGCCTTCGACGCCGCCCTCTTCGCCCTTGGGCTTCTTGGCCGACTTGATCTCGTCTTTGACCTCTTCCTTGAGCTCCTGCACCTCGTCGGGCTCGTCGTCGGGCTCGACCTCGTCGTCTTCCTCTTCCTCTTCCTCGTCGTCGGCCGCGGCCGGGGGCGGAGGCGGAGGCGGTGGCGGAGGCGGTGCCTCGTCGTCGATCACGTCTTCGTCGATCATGACCTCGACCATCTCTTCATCGTCGCTGGGCTCGAGCAGCACCTCGGCGGCCGTGTAGGCACCCGCCGCCACGATGAACCCCACGCCGCCGCCGATGAGCATCAGCGACAGGAAGAACGACTGGGCCCGGCGCTTGTTCGCTTCTTCGTCGAGATCCTTGCCGATGTTGTCGAACACGGCCCCTCCTATGGAACACGCCTGGCCAATCGAACCCTCGCCTGGCCCCATCCAGCGCACATATCCGGCGCAGACGAGTCCTCCCAGCAGCGAGGCAGGCCCCGCAGTCTCGCATCTACGAGCGCTCGTGGGAAGGGGCTGAGCGACGATCCGTCGGTCGCGCCGTTGGGTCGCGAGGTCTGCGGCACCACGAACCTCATGGTGCGTCGTCCAGCCGGAAGGTCACCCGCACCACGGTCTGTGCCGACACCCGCGCTCGGTTCTCGTCGCGGGGCGCGTACCACCGCCACTTCAGCAGGGTCTTCCGCGCAGCGCCATGGAAGGCCAGCGGGCACCGCTCGACCTCCACCTCGAAGGGCTTGCCCCGATCGTCGATCAGCACCTTGGCGTAGCAAGTGACCTCACCGAGGTTCAGCGCCTTCGCCTCCCGAGGGTAGGTGCCCGGCGGTGACGCACGCAGCTGCAGCTCGCGATGGTGGAACACCCGTGGGCCTCCCCCGCCTGTGCCATCGCCCGTGCCTCCGGCCTTGCCGCCCGGGCGCCCGCTCACCTTGCCGTCGGGTTCCCCGTGGTCGACGCCGTCGGGCGTCCCGACGGGTGGGTGGCTGTCCACCAGCGGCTTGGGGGGCGTGAGGGGCGCTGGGACGGCCGGATCAGGCGCAGCCTGGGGCTCGACAGACTCCGGCTGCGCCACTCCCTTGGCGGGAGGCGGGGGAGCCGCCGGCAGCGCGGGTGGCGCCTCGTCGATGCGGGGATCCGACAGGTCGATCATCACCACGGGCTCGTCGAGGGGGTCGTCCTCCACCACCAGCCCAGCGGCCGTGTACATGCCCAGGCCCACGGTGAACCCCACGCCCGCGCCCAGCAGCAGGGCCGACAGCAGCACCGACTGGGCCCGCCGTCGGTTTCCCTCCTCCTGATCGAGGTCTCGGCCGATGGTGTCGAACATGCTGCCCCCACGTGTGTCGAGGCAACGCGCCAGCGCGCACCCCGCTTACACCTGCAGGGTGTCGCCTGGACGGCGGCTGTTCACTCCGTGCCGGTCGCCGCCGCCTCCAGCCGGGCCAGGGTCTCGACGATCGACGACCGCCTCGCCCCGCGCAGCAGCCGCTTGGGAACGGGGAAGCTCAGCTCCAGGGCTCCCTCGTAGTGGACCTCGCTCCCGGCGTCGGTCGGCCGCACGGTCCACGTCGACTCGAGCACCGAGAACGACTCGCTGCGCACCAGCTGATCGCGAAAGCCCGTCGCCGTGCGACAGCGACGCGACACGTAGGTGAGCGGGTTCCACAGCCCCTTGGTCTTCACCTCGTAGTCCTGGCAGTCGTCTGACGGTGCCCCGACCGGCTCCATGCTCAGCACATCGTCGGACCACGTTGCGACCCGAGGCGCGTCGGCCAGCACGGCGATGACCGCGTCGGGGGGAGCAGCGATCTCGACGTGGGCCTTCAGCCGGCCGCTGTCATCGAACTGCACGGTGGGCTCGGCGGCCCAGGCCACGACCATCCACCACCACACATCCACCTCCCGCAGGCAACGTATCGACGGCTGCGCCGACCTGCGCCCCACTCACGACGGATCGCACTCGTTGCCGATGCCGTCGGAGTCGAAGTCCCACTGGTTGGTGTTCGCGTCGTCGGGGCAGTTGTCGCAGTCATCGGGCACCCCATCGAAGTCACGGTCGGTGGGGTCACCGAAGCACACATCGCAGGCGTCGGGGATGCCGTCGCCGTCGGCATCCGCGGTGTCGTCGCCCAGGGCGCACACGTCGCACTCGT
>CBDUIC010000085.1:0-31093 GCA_965367245.1 uncultured bacterium
TGCCGACACCGACACCGACACGGATGCCGACACCGACACCGACACCGACACCGATGCCGACAGTGCCGAGACCGCCGACACGGGGCTGGCAGTCGACAGCCTGGAGCTCGTGGTGTCGGCGGAGGCGGTCGACACGCGTGAGCCGGTCGTGCTCACGGTGACGGCCACCTACACCGACGGCTCCACCGCCGACGTGACGCCCCAGGCCCAGATCGTCACCAGCGAGGCCGACGTGCTGGGGCTGTACGTGGCCGGCGAGGCCACGCCCATCGACGAGGGCGAGGCCGAGCTCACGGCCTCCTTCGGCGGTGCCTCCGACAGCGCCTTCATCGAGGTCACCATCGCCAGCGTGCAGCCGGGCGACATCGACTTCAACGAGGTGCTGGCCGATGCGAGCGTCGATGGCGACCCCAACGGCGACGGCACCACCCACCCGGTCGAAGACGAGTTCGTGGAGATCATCAACGCGTCGAACGTCACGGTCGACCTCAGCGGCGTCACGCTGTCCGACCGCGACTTCCCCGGGCTGCCCCGGCACACCTTCCCCGTGGGGACGGTGCTGAAGGCCGGCGAGGCCCTGGTGGTGTTCGGGGGCGGCGACGCCAGCAGCCTGAAGGCCGACCACGTCGGGTTCAGCACCGCCATCAACGACGACGCGGGCTACCCCTACGGCCTCAACCTCAACGACGACGGCGACACCCTGACCCTCGCCGACGCAGCAGGCACGGTCCTCGCCACCCTCGCCTATGGGGCCGACGACGGCACGGGCATGGTCCCCGCAGGAACCGATCGCTCCGTCACTCGTAGCCCTGACGAGACTGGCACCACCTGGGTCGAGCACCCTGGCGCCGACTACAGCCCGGGCACCTGGTCTGACGGCGCCGCCTTCCCCGGCGTCGACGCGCGACTGACCCCGTAGCGGGCGTCACAGCGCGGACCGCAGACGGCAAGGCTCCGCGCTGTCAGGGGAGGAGGTCGGCCAGGCGCTGCCCCACCTCGACGTGGTGCAGCAGGCCGCCGAAGGCCTCCGCCCCTGGCCCGAACGCGAGGACCGGCACGGGGGTGTGGGTGTGCCCTGCGGTGGACCACACCATGCCCGTCTCATCGGCGAAGGCCTGGGCCAGGGCGCCAGCACGAGCGTAGGCACCGTCGCCGTAGTGGCCGGCGCGGGGAGCCATGGGCGAGGTGCCCAGCACCGCCTCGGCCCGGTCGAGGGACAGCTCGCGGCCCCAGTGTGTCGCGACGAGGTCGACGAGGGCCTGGGGCGTCTGCTCGGCCTCGTCGAGGGCATCGAGCCGGCCCAGGATCTCGAACACCGAGGCGTCGTGGGCCTCCAGCCCGGCGAGCACGTCGATGGCCACCGGCGACTCCTTGACCTCGTAGGGCTCGTCGAGGCCCTCCAGCTGTAGCGGCGGGTGGGGCATGTGTTCGCTGGGACTGATCCCGAAGCCCCCCGTCTCGTGGTCGGCGGTCACCACCACCAGCGTGTCGTTGCGGGCCGCGGCGAAGTCGAAGACGACATCGATCGCTGCGTCGAAGCGGCGGAGCTCGGCCAGCATCCACCCGGCGTCGTTGGCGTGGGCTGCCCAGTCGATCTGCCCGGCCTCCACGACCAGGAAGAAGCCATCGGGGTCGTCGTCGAGGCGCTCGAGGGCGGCGCTCGTGAGCTGGGCGAGGGTCGGCACCTGTGCGTCGTCGGATGCGGAGAGCGCGTCGGGCATGCTCCGCTGGCCGAACAGGCCGAGCACCCTCGGCCCGGCGGCGGCGAGCTCGTCGGCGGTGAGCGCGACCTCGAAGCCTGCATCGCGAGCCTCGGTGAGCAGGTCGCGGCCGTCGTCGCGCTGGCCCTCGTCGCCTTCGGGCACGAACAACGACTGGCCCCCCGACAGCGCGACCTGCACGTCGGACGCGACGATCTGGGCGGCGATGTCGAGCTCCTGCCCACGGTAGGGCACGTGCGCCAGGAAGGCTGCGGGGGTGGCGTGGGTGATGCGGGTGTCGGAGACGACCCCAGTGGCCAGCCCGCGGGCAGCGGCCTTCTCGCGCAGGTTGGTCTGGGACCTCCCCTGCAGGTCGATCCCGATCATGCCGTTGCGGGAGGGCGCCCCCAGGGCCAGCTGCGTGGCGGAGCAGGCGGAGTCGGTGACCAGCCCATCGCCGGGGTGGTGCAGCGACAGCCCGGTGGTGCCGCGCACCGCCAGTTGACGAAATGCCGTGGGCTCGAGGTCCCGTACTCGGTGTAGCGCCTCGAGGAGACCGAGCTGCTGGGGACCCATCCCGTCGCCAATCATCAGTACGACGTTGCGCGGCCCCGGGGGCGGCTCAGCGAGAGGGGGCAATGGTTCGGGCTTTGGGCCACAAGCGAGAAGAACGACGAGGGACAGCAAGGAGCGGCTCCTGGTGTGGTTCTCGTGCGTATCCTGTGCCAGCTGCAGGCCGGTAGGCTGCGATCCGATGAGGGGCGCATGTGGCAGGCGACGACAGACTGGCTCGAACGGTGGCTACCGGTCGAACTGCAGCACGGCGGGAGCGAAGAGGCCCGCCAGGCTCGCATGGTCGCGTGGATGACCGCCGGGCTGGCGCCTACGCACCTGTTCGCGGGCATGGTGTCGCTGGGCGTACGTGGGGTCCACCATCTGGGGATCACGTTGTTGCTCGGGGCCCTGGGCATGGTGCTGTCGTTGCCGCTGATGCGCGCGACGCGCAATCCCCGCCTCGCCGCGATCTGGTTCATGTCGTTGCTGATCCTGGTGGGCGGGGTGGTGGCGTGGTCTGGGTACGGGTTGGCCTCCCCGGTCGTGCCCACCTTCGTGCTCATCCCCGTGGTGGCCTTGGTCATGGGCGGAGCGCGGCTCGGGCTCGACTTCACGCTGATGGCGGCGGTCGAGGTGATGGCCCTGTGGCTGGCCCACTACCTCGGGCACGAGTTCCCCCTGGCTCCGGAGGGCCCTCGCTACCAGCTGATGTATGGCCTGGTGATGGTCGTCGCTGTGCTGGTCGTGTTCGCCTTCCTCGCTTCCTACGAGGCCGCCTGGCGGGCAGCCGCCGACCGAGCGCGCCGGCACGCGGCGGATCTGGTGGAGGCCAACGCATCCAAGAGCCGCTTTCTCGCCCACATGAGCCACGAGCTGCGCACGCCCCTCAACGCGATCATCGGCTACAGCGAGCTGCTGCTGGAAGACGCGGAGGGGGCTGAGTCGGCGGGTGACCTGACTCGGGTGCACGGGGCGGGCGTGCATTTGCTGTCGCTCGTCGACGACCTGCTGCAGCTGGAGAAGGCCGAGGCCGGGCAGCTGGCCCTGCATCCCGAGCCCGTCGACGTGGCCGAGCTGTGCGACGTGGTGGCCGGCGAGGTGCGCCCGCTGGCGGATCAGCACGACACGCAGGTGGTGCTGCGGGTGGAGCCCGACCTGCGGGCCGAGGTCGACCGACGCGCGCTCAGACAGGTCCTCACCAACCTGATGGCCAACGCGTGCAAGTTCACGCCACAGGGCCGGGTGACGCTGTCGGCCCAGCATGGTGAGGGGGCCCTGTCGGTCGAGGTGGAAGACACGGGCGTCGGCATGAGTCCGAGCGATCTGGCGGTGGTGTTCGAGCCCTTCCAGCAGGGCTATGCGGGGCAGCACCAGGGCACCGGGCTGGGGCTCGCCATCAGCCGACGGCTGGTGGCGGCGATGGGGGGGGAGCTGACCGTGCGCAGCGAGGTCGGTCGCGGGAGCTGCTTTCGGGTCGAGCTGCCCTACGCCTGAGGTCGGCGCGTGGCCCGACCGGATAGGTGCGTCGAGGGGTGACGGGTGAGTCAGGTCTCCCAGCGCATCGCGATGGCGATGCTCCCGGTGCTGGTCCTCGTGCTGGTGTTGTTCTCGGTGGCCACAGCGGCCCGCGAGGGCGAGGTCATCCAGCTGGAGATGCAGCGCGACGCCGACACGGTCGCGGCCACGGTCGCGGCGCTGCTGCAGGCGCGAGAGGCCGATGTGGCCACCCTGGAGCAGCTCGACGAGGCCCTCCATCACCTCACGATCGAGCTCGTGGCCGATCCGGGCGGGGCGGTGCCTTCTGCCGGAGAGGTGGTCGGGACCGCGCGGCTCGAGGCATCGTCGCAGTGGGTGGTCGTGCGGGAGCCCCTCGCGGAGCGGGATGCGTTCGTGCGGCGTGCGCTGGTGGCCGACTCCCTGGGCGTGCTGGCCGCCACCCTGGTGGCCTGGGCGTTCGCGGCGGCGGTGGGCCGACAGATCGTGGAGCGCCGGGTGGTGGTGCTGATCGAGCGCCTGCGCGCGGTGGGCTCCGGCGACTTCGGAGGCGCGCCCCTCGCCCTGGGGAGCGATGAGATCGGGTCCCTCGGGCGGGCGGTGGAGGAGATGTCGGAGCAGCTGCTCGACGCGCGTCGTCGGGTCGGCGACGAGCAGGCGGGGCGACGACGCGCACAGCTGCAGCTCCGACGGTCCGATCGCCTGGCGTCGGTGGGGCGGATGGTGGCGGTGTTCGCGCACGAGATCGGCACGCCGCTGGCGGTCGTCGCGGGGCGGGCCCAGCGACTGCAGCGCGAGGAGCACGCCGAGAAGGTGCGCTCGGATGCTCGGGTCATCCACGAGCAGGCAGGGCGCATCACGGCGTTCGTGCGACGCATCCTCGACTACGCGCGCCACGACGACAGCCTGGAGTTCCAGGCCGTCGACGTGTCGGCCTCGGTGCGTGCGGCCCAGCAGCTGGCGGTGGAGCATGCGCGGAGCGTCGGCGTAGAGGTGGTGCTTGTCGACGACGCGCCTGGCTGCATCATCGACGGCGATGCCCAGGCCCTGGTGCAGGTGCTCACCAACCTGCTTCGCAACGCCGTCGACGCGAGCCCACCGGGTGCCGAGGTCACCGTGACCGTCGAGCGGGTCATGGGCTGTGACGGCCTGGTCGACGCCGACGAGGGCCACCTGCACCTGACGGTCGCCGACGAGGGGCCCGGCATCCCCGAGGCGCTTCGCGAGCGGGTCTTCGACCCGTTCTTCACCACCAAGCCGGCTGGCGAGGGCACGGGTCTGGGGCTGTCCATCGTCGCGGAGATCGTGCAGGACCACGGTGGCCGCGTCACGTTGGAGCCGTCGGAGGAGGGCTGTCGGGTCGTGGTCCACCTGCCGATCGCGGGAGGTTCCCATGGCTGAGGTGCTCGTCGTCGAAGACGACCAGGCGATGCGTGACCTGGTGGTCGAGGAGCTCACCGAGCGGGGGCACACGCTCACCGGGGTGGCCGATGCCGTGGGGGCGCGACGACGCCTCGACTTGCTCGACCTCGACGTGATCGTCACCGACATCAACCTCGCGCGGGAGAGCGGCCTGGCGCTGTGTCGCGAGGTGTCGGCCATCGACCCGGAGCTGCCGGTCATCGTCATCACGGCCTTTGGCAGCCTCGACACGGCGGTGGAGGCCATCCGCGCTGGCGCCTACGACTACCTGACCAAGCCGCTGTCTCTCGAGGCCCTCGCCCTCGCGGTGGAGCGGGCGGCGAGCCTGCGCACCCTGCGCCGTGAGCTGGCCGAGCTGCGTCAGCAGACCCGGCGCCCACGGTCTCGCCTCGACGGGACCAGCCGGGCGGTCGGCCGGCTGCGGGAGTCGATCAGTCTGGTGGCGTCGTCGCCCGCCACCGTGCTGATCGTGGGGGAGAGCGGCAGCGGCAAGGAGCTGGTGGCCCGCGAGATCCACGACACCTCCGAGCGCTCCAGTGGCCCCTTCGTGGCGGAGAACGTGGCCGCCATCCCCCCCGAGCTGCTGGAGAGCACGCTGTTCGGGCACACCAAGGGCGCGTTCACCGGGGCGACGGGCGAGCGCAAGGGCCTGTTCCGGCAGGCTCATGGGGGCACCCTGCTCCTCGACGAGATCGGCGAGCTGCCCCTGGAGCTGCAGCCGAAGCTGCTGCGGGTGCTCGAGGAGCGCGTGGTGCGGCCGGTCGGGAGCGATCGCGAGGTCCCCATCGACGTGCGACTCCTCGCGGCCACCCACCAAGACCTCGACGAGGCCGTCGCGGCGGGGCGCTTTCGGGAAGACCTCTTCTACCGCCTGGCGGTCATCGACCTGGCGGTGCCGCCGCTGCGCAGCCGAGGCACCGACATCCTGCAGCTGGCGCATCGCTTCCTGCGGGAGGCCTCGGAGCGTGCGGGGCGCCAGCCTCCGAGCCTGCACCACCAGACGGCGGCGCAGCTGCTCGCCTGGCCCTGGCCGGGGAACGTGCGCGAGCTGCGCAACGCGATGGAGCGTGCTGCCCTCATGGCCCGTGACGATCAGGTGAGGCCATGCGACCTCCCCGACCGGATGCGTGAGGCCCCCCCTGCCAGCTCGCGGGTCGCCGAGGCCTCCGACGAGCCGCTGCTCCCCCTGGCCGAGGTCGAGCAGCGGCACGTGCTGCGGGTGCTGGAGGCGGTCGACGGAAACAAGGCGGAGGCGGCCCGCATCCTCGGCATCGGGCGCAAGACGCTGTACCGCAAGCTCGAGGGCTGGGGCGTGCCGCTGGGCCATCCTGACACGGCGAGCTGAGGGTGGGTCAGTTCGACACACCCTCCGGAGGCCGATGACGTCGGCCTGATCGAGGTCGTGGGGGAGATTGGGGAAGGGGGACCCCGGGGATGGGCGGCGGCGGTCGACCTGGCCCACGCTGGCACGGCGGTTGCGATGAAGGGGGGTACCCCCTCTGCCCCAGGTGTCAGGATGACCCAGACCGCGCCCCCCGCTCCCAGCGCTACCCGCCCGTCGATGGCCCGCGACGCGGTCTCGGGCTTCATGGTGTTCCTGATCGCGCTGCCCCTGTGCCTCGGCATCGCGATGGCCTCGGGCTTCCCTCCGGTCGCAGGGGTCCTGACGGCCATCGTCGGCGGGGTGGTGGTCAGCTTCATGGGCAGCGCGGAGCTCACCATCAAGGGCCCGGCAGCTGGGCTCATCGTCATCGCCCTGGGGGCGGTGAACGAGCTCGGCATGGGCGACCCGGTGCTCGGCTACCGTCGCGCCCTGGCCGTCGGCATGGTGGCGGCGGTCGTGCAGATCGTGCTGGCGCTGACGCGGGCGGGGGTGATGGCGTCGGTGATGCCCCCCGCGGTGGTCCACGGCATGCTCGCCGCCATCGGGGTGATCATCATCGCCAAGCAGACGCCGGTGATGCTCGGGGTGCAGGGGGCCCACGGCGAGCCGCTGGAGATGCTGCTGGAGATCCCTCACTACGTCGCCGAGGCGAACCCCGAGGTCCTCCTGGTGGGGCTCCTCTCCCTGGCGGTGCTGGTGCTGCTGCCGCTGATCCCCGCCCTCAAGAAGGTGCCTGCGCCCATGGTGGCGCTCCTGCTGACCGTGCCCCTCGGCCTCGTCCTGCACTTCAGCGATGCCCATACCTACACGCTGGCCAACCACACCTACGAGCTCGGGCCCAGCTACCTCGTGCAGCTGCCCGGCAACCTGCTCGATGCGGTGACCTTCCCCGACTTCTCGGTGGTGACCTCGGCGGCCTCCCTCAAGTACATCGTGATGTTCGCCCTCGTGGGCTCGGTCGAAGGCTTGCTGTCGGTCATCGCGGTGGATGCGATGGATCCCAACAAGCGGGTGTCGGACCTCAACCGTGACCTGCTGGCGACGGGCCTGGGCAACCTGGTGTGCGCGGCCATCGGTGGGCTTCCGATGATCTCCGAGATCGTTCGCTCGAAGGCGAACATCGATGCGGGAGCGACGAGCCGCTGGTCGAACTTCTTCCACGGGCTGTCACTGCTGCTGTTCGTGGCCTTCCTCCCGGGGCTGCTGCAGCAGATCCCCCTCGCGGCCCTCGCCGCCATGCTGGTGTACACCGGCGCGCGGCTGGCCTCTCCCGGAGAGTTCCGCCACGCCTGGCAGATCGGCGCCGACCAGCTGATGGTCTTCGTGGCCACGTTCCTGGTCACGCTGGCGACCGACTTGTTGATCGGGGTGGCGGTCGGGCTGGCGGTGAAGGTCGTGCTGCACATCGCGCGCGGCGCCAACCCGCTGTTGATGTGGCGCAGCCCGGCGACGGTGGAGCGTGAGGGCCCGCGGCTGCGCATCGCCTTGCATGGCCCGGCGGTGTTCACCAACCTGCTGGCGGTCCGCAAGCTGTTGTCTCAGGTGGACGACACGGTCGACGAGGTCGAGCTCGATGTCTCGGACGCCACCCTGGTCGACCACACCTTCCTCGAGAAGGTGTACCTGGCTGCCCAGGAGTGGGAGAGCGCCGAGCTGATCGTGGTGGGGATGGACTCCTTGCAGGCCGCGAGCCCCCATCCCTACGCCTGCCGCCGGCGAGGTGCCGCGTGAGTCTCGCCGCTACCCCGACCGCCGATGCAGCCAGCGTGCTGCGCGATGCCCTCGGCCATGCCCGGCACCTGGTGCCGGCGCAGAGCCCGCTGGACCGCTTCGTCCACCACAACCCCCTGCACGCCTTCGAGGGCGAGCGCTTCGAAGACGCGGTGGTGTCGGCCTCACGGGTCTACGGCACCGAGCCCTTCTGGCCCGAGTCGGCCTATCGAGAGGCCTACCAGCAGGGGAGGGTGCGGCAGGCCGACCTGCGCTGGGCCGTCGAGCGCGAGGTCGACGCAGGCCCGGTGGCCGGGATCGTCGGTCGTCGCGACCTGACCGTCGCCGTGCTGCTGCACCCCATCGAGCCGCTGTCGGGCGAGGGCCTGGAGTGGGCTCTCAGCGAGACGGATGCGCTGCGTGCCCCACGCAGCGACCTGTCTGTCGATGCGCGGTCGACCCTGCTCGCCGAGGCCGGGGGGGATGCCGCCAGGGCCGTGCTTCCTTTGTGGGACGCCGCCTGTCTGCTCGCCTCGGGTCTGTCGGCCCCGTCGACGCCGGGCACGGTGCCGGTGCGGGTGCGCGATGAGCTCGTCGCCCGCGGCCACGCCGACCCCGACCGCCTCGTGAACCCCATGCTGGTCCGCTGGTGTGGGGCCTACCTCGACCACGGAGTCGCCTACTGGCCGATGGCCGGGCGCGACCAGGGCTTCCTCGCCGCCTTCCTGTCGCACCTCGATCAGCCCATCGACCTGGGGCGGGGCTGGCTACGCACCGCCCGGGAGGTAGCGGCCCGCGCTCGCCGTGAGGGCTGGAGCTCCGAGGCTCTCTCCCTGCACCTGCTCGAGCGCCTCGGCCATCCCGTCGGGGCCTGGCACGACGTGGTGCTGCAGACCCTCCTCGCCCTCCGCGGCTGGGCCGGGATGTTCCAGCGGCTGACCGACCGCCCCGACACCGCCCCCTCCGAGCTGCGGTTGCCGACCGAGCTCGGCGAGCTGCTGGCGGTGCGGTTGCTCCTCGACCTCAGTGCGGCGACCCACACGCTGGGCGCCGGCGCGGAGCGGGGTCCCCTGCTACCCATCGCTCGCGCGGTTCCTGCGACACCGGAGGCGACCGGCGCCGATCCCCGGTGGACCCTGTTTCAGCTGGCGCAGATCCTGGGCATCGGGGCCCACTCCCTCGACGACCTCGGCCCGGATCGCGTGGCGACGTTGCTGGCCGAGGTCGCCGCCCTCGACGACACCACGAAGCGGCGGCTGTGGCACACGGCCTACGAGCGACGGTTCCGGGTGCAGACCCTCGACGCCGTCTCCGTCCATGCTCGGCGGGCGGCGGCCACCGATGTGGTGGCGCCGCGCGTGCAGGTGGCCTGCTGCATCGACGACCGTGAGGAGAGCCTGCGTCGGCTGCTGGAGGAGGCGGCACCGTGGGTGGAGACCCTCGGCGTGGCAGGTAACTTCGGCATCTCGATGTACTACCAGGGGCTCGAGCACGGTCACCCGGTGGCCCTGGGGCCAGCAGGCTTCGAGCCCCGGCACCTGGTGCGGGAGCGGGCCGAGGGCACGCCCTTCGTGCGCAAGCGCTGGACCGGGCTGGCGCGCCACCACCTCGATGTCGGCAGCCAGACGTTGCTGCGTGGCGCCATGGTCACCTTGGGTGGGGCGCTGACGGCGCTGCCATTGTCGCTGCGGCTGCTGGCGCCCAAGGTGCATGCCCAGCTCACCCGGCGCGACCTGCCAACCCTCACCGACCTCGACTACGAGCGGGTCGACGACACGCCCGACGCCCACGGCCTGTGGCAGGGATTCAGCGTCGACGAGATGGTCGACATCGTCGAGAACACCCTGCAGCTGATGTCGCTGCTCCGCGACTTCACCGACCTGGTGGTCTGCCTGGGGCACGGGTCGCGCTCCATGAACAACCCCCACGAGGCAGCCCACGACTGCGGTGCCTGTGGGGGAGGTCGGGGCGGGCCCAACGCCCGGCTGTTCGCTCGGATGGCCAACGACCCCCGGGTCCGCGAGGCCCTGGACGGGCGAGGGATCCACATCCCCGCGCAGACCTGGTTCGTCGGCGGCTACCACAACACCGCCGACGATGCGGTCGAGCTGTACGACCTCGAGCGGGTGCCGCCATCGCACGCGTCGCTGCTCGCCGAGACCCGCGAGGCCCTCGACGTGGCTCGTCGCCTCGATGCCGTGGAGCGGTGTCGGAAGTTCGAGAACGTGCCCCTCGACATCACCATCGCGGGGGCGATGGACCACGTGGAGAACCGCGACGAAGACCTGGCGCAGCCGCGACCCGAGTATGGGCACTGCACCAACGCGATCTGCTTCGTGGGGCGTCGCGCCTGGAGCCGCGGCTTGTTCCTCGACCGGAGGGCCTTCCTGTGCTCGTATGACCCCGAGGTCGACGACGACGGCGCGCTGCTCGCGCAGCTGCTCGCGATGGCCGTGCCGGTCGGCGCGGGGATCAACCTCGAGTATTGGTTCTCGGTCATCGACCCGGTCCGCTACGGGTGCGGTACCAAGCTGCCTCACAACATCACCGGCCTCGTCGGGGTGATGGACGGGCACAGCAGCGACCTGCGCACGGGCCTGCCGTGGCAGATGGTCGAGCTGCACGAGCCGGTGCGGTTGCTGTGCGTGGTGGAGGCGCCCCCGGAGCGGCTCCTCGCCATCGCCGCGGAGCATCCGGCGGTGGGCAGGCTGGTGACCGGTGGGTGGGTGCAGCTCGCCTGCCTCGAGCCCGAGACGGGGCAGCTGCAGTACTTCGAAGACGGGGCGTTTCGCCCGTGGAAGCCAGACAACCAGTCGCTGCCGCGCGTCGCGTCGTCGGAGGCCTGGTTCCGCGGGACCCGCGGCCTGCTCCCCTGCGCCAGCGTCGATGAGCAGGGAGGTGCTTCGTGACCATCGAGTCGATGCTGGGCGTGGCGGGGCTCGTCGCGCTGTTCATGCCCTTCGCGGCGTCCCTCGCCCTGGGCATCCCGTGGGTGTTCGGCGTGCGGCTGCCGGAGTCCACCATCCATCGGACCGTGAGCGCGACCTTCCTGGTGGCGCTGCTCGCGTGCCTGGTGATCGACGTGCTGGTGCTGCTGCAGCCGGGGCTGAGCACCGTGGTGACCCTGGCGCACTGGGTGGTCCTCCCTCACTACGCCCTCGACGCGCGGGTGGTCTTCGATGGTCCTGCCGCGGTGCTCATGACGCTGACGGCGATGCTGTGCGGGCTCATCGGTGCCTTCTCGGCGCCCTACCTGCACCAGGACCCTGGCTTCCGCAGGTTCTTCGTGCTGCTGCCCCTGTTCGCGTCGGGGATGATGGCCGTGGCCGCTGGCGACACCCTCGACCTGATCTACGCGGGCTGGGAGGTCGTCGGCCTCGCCTCGGCGCTGCTGATCGCCTACTTCGACTACCGCGAAGCGCCGGTCCGACACGGGCTGCGAGCCTTCGCGGTGTATCGGGTGTGTGACGTGGCGCTCCTCGCGGCGGCGGTGATGCTGCACCATCACGTGGGCGACGCCTCGCTGGGGGCAGGGCTCGAGCTCGAGCCCTCCATGGGGCTGCTGGTGGCGCTGCTGCTGGTGTTCGCGAGCATGGGCAAGGCGGCGGCCTTCCCGTTCACCGGGTGGCTCCCCAGGGCCATGGAGGGGCCGACCCCGTCGAGCGCCATCTTCTACGGGGCGCTGTCGATCCACGCAGGCCCTTTCCTGCTGATCCGTGCCTGGCCGATCCTCGCCGAGCAGCCGGTGGCCCGTGGGCTGCTCGTCGCCATCGGGGTAATCACCGCCGCCCACGGCACGATGGTCGGCCGGGTGCAGACCGACATCAAGAGCCAGCTCGGCTACGCGAGCGTGACCCAGGTGGCGGTCATCATGGTCGAGGTGGGGCTGGGCTTCACCACCCTCGCCCTCGTGCACACGGCAGGCCACGCGGTCCTCCGCACCTGGCAGCTGCTGCGCGCCCCTTCGCTGCTCCACGACCGGCACGAGCTGGCGAGCTTGCTGGGCGGCTCGGCGCCCCCTCGGGGCACGCTGTGGGAACGGCTGCTGCCCGCCTCGCTGCAGCAGCTCGGCTACCGGGTGGCGCTGGAGCGGTGGTTCGTCGACGACCTCGCGGCCCATCGGCTCCTCGGCGGCCTCGTCGGCGGGCTGAGCGCCCTCGACGCGCTGGACCGACGCTTCGTCCGCCTGATGGCGGGCACCGATGAGGCGTCGTCATGACCGCCCTCACCTTCGATGCGGTCGCCGTCGTGGTGGTCGCCCTCACCATCGTCGCGGTGGGGCTGGCGCTGTACCGACCGCACCCGCGAGAGGTCGGCCTGGCCGGCGGGCTGTGGATCCTGGCCATGGCGTGCGGGCTCGCCTGGGCGGCCCCTCGACTGCCTGGCGTGCTCCTCGACGGCGTGGCCATCCCCCGGGTGGCCACCCTGGGGTTGGTGACGGTGGCCGTGTTCTCCGTGATGCCCCAGCGGCACAGCTCCTGGGGGAGGACCACGCTGCTGCTGGCCCTGATGGGCAGCCACCTGGCGCTGGTCACTGCGGCGGGCATGCTGCAGGCCTCGGCGGCGTGGCTGCTGTCGTGTGGTCTCACCTGGGCGGTGCTCCCAGCGGGCCCCGCGCGGCGCCTCGCACTGCCCTACCTGGCCCTCGCGGCGGCGGCGGGGGGAGCCGGCCTGGTCCTCGACGGCGACGCGGGCATGGCCCTGCTGCTGCTGGCGGTGGTGGTTCGGCTCGGCGTGTTCCCGTTCCACTCCTGGGTCGTGGCCAGCTACACCCTGGCCCCGACCTCGGTGGCTGTCGCGATCACGGCGCCCATGGCCGCCGTGGCGCTGGTGGCCCGTGCGCCGCTGGGGCTCGACGGCCCCCTCGGCACCTCGGTGAGCCTCGCTCTGGCCGCAGCGGCCTTGCTCACGGCGGGGCTCGTCATGGTGCAGCGCGAGCTGACCCGAGCCGTGGGCTTGCTCACCGTGAGCGTCGAGACCGTGGTCGTCATCGGGCTGCTCGACGCCGACGAGATCGGCCACTTCGGAGGGCTGATGATGTGGAACCTCACCGGGCTGGCGCTGGTGGGGCTGGGCCTGGTCGCCGTGGCGCTGCGCAGTCGGGTGGGTGCCCTGTCCCTCGATGCCCACAGCGGGCTGCTGGCCCAGGCACCGGTGCTCGCCAGCGTGTTCCTGCTGTTCGGACTGGCGGCGGTGGGCGCGCCGGGAACGGCGGACTTCGCCAGTGAAGACCTCGTGCTGCACGGGGCCATCGCTCACCACCCGGCGCTGCTGCTGCTGTTCATCTCGGCGGTGTCGGCCCAGGGCTACGCCGTCCTGCACCTGTTCTTTCGGGTCTTCTACGGCCCTGCTGGCCCGGCGCGCGTGCCCGACGCGCTGCTACGCGAGAAGGTCGCCCTCGTTGCCCTCGCGGCGCTTCTCGTGGCGGTCGGCCTGGCGCCCCAGGTGGTGGTCGAGGGCTGGGCGGGGGTCGCCGCGCCCCACGGGGCGGAGCCACGAGAAGCGTCGGTCGCACCTGACGAGATCCCCCTGGCCGACCAGGAGGTGACGCAGCCGCTCTAGCCCTGATCTGCCAATCCACGCGACGCCAGGCTCGGCATGGTACGAAGGCTTCCTGTAGCTCCAGGAGGCAATGGATATGTGCGCGAAGAAAGCACCGGCCGTCGACCCGATGTACAAGCAGGTCTTCGACAACAACCGGAAGTGGGTCAAGGAGATGGCGGCGAAAGACGCCAAGTTCTTCGAGAAGCTCGCCAAGGAGCAGAACCCCGACTTCCTCTACATCGGCTGCTCCGACAGCCGGGTGCCCGCCAACGTGATCATGGGCGTCGATCCGGGCGCGGTGTTCGTGCACCGCAACATCGCCAACCTGGTGCTGCACACCGATCTCAACGTGCAGTCGGTCATCGAGTACGCGGTCACCCACCTGCAGGTGAAGCACATCGTGGTGTGTGGGCACTACGGCTGCGGCGGCGTCAAGGCGGCCATGCAGTCCGCCGACCTCGGCGTGCTCAACCCGTGGCTACGGGAGGTCCGCGACGTCTACCGCTGCCATCAAGACTCCCTCGACACCATGAGCGAAGAGGCACGCTACGAGCACCTCGTCGAGCTCAACGTGCGGGAGCAGTGCATCAACGTCATCAAGACGGCCGCCGTGCAGAAGCAGTGGATCAAGAACCGCTTCCCGACCGTGCATGGCTGGGTCTACGACCTCCACAACGGGCTGCTGCGCGACCTCGACCTCGACTTCGACGACATCCTCGAGCGGATCCGCACCGTCTACCACCTCGACTGAGGGCTACCAGCCCGACCAGCCGATCCCGAGGCCGACCTTCCAGCCCTCGCGGATCGCGTCGACCTCCTCGTCGCCCTGCACCGTGCGCGCGGTGGCATCGAGGAGGTTGCTGCCCTTGAGGGTCAGCGCCAGCCCGCGGCCCAGGTCTTTGCGGAACACCGCATCGAGGCGGCTCACCGGCAGCTCGTAGGTGTCGGGGGCGCCTTGGGCACCGACCTCGACGATGCGCTTGCCGGCCACGTTGTACAGCAGCGTGGCCCGGTCGCCGCGGTCAGGGTGGTCCCACCCGAGCTGCAGGTTCACCACGTAGGGGCTCTGGCCCTGCAGGGCGCGCTCATCGTTGGTCTGGATGCCGCCGGCGTCGCCCAGGTCGATGCGGCTGGCCACGAAGGCGAGGTTGCCCGCCGAGTACAGGTTGTAGGGCAGCTCCTTGCGGTACTCGAGCTCCACGCCGTCGTTGGTGGCGGCGGTCGCGTTGGCCCAGGTGACCGACTGCTGGGCGCTGACGACCACGATGGTCTCGATGGGGTCGGTGAAGCGCTTGCGGAACAGCGACAGCGACAGCACCTCGCCGGGCCCCAGGAAGTAGTCGAAGCGCAGGTCGAGGTGGTCGATGGTGGCGCGGGTGAGGTTCTCGTTGCCGAAGGTCAGCCGCCCGCCGGTCACGTCGTTGAAGGTCGCCGGCGACAGCTCGCGGAAGTCGGGTCGCGACACCGTCTTGCCGTAGCTGAAGCGGATCTGCGCGTCGTCGAGGGGGCTGAGGGTCAGCGACGCGGCGGGGAGGACGTCGGTGGTGACCAGGCTGGCGGGGACGGGCACCGCGTCGGGGTTGAACAGCTCGAAGGTGCTCACCTGCTGGTCGCTCGCCTCCACGCGGGCGCCCCCCATGATCCGGGCCCATGGGGTGAGGGGGACCTCGGCCATGGCGTAGGCAGCGAGGAGGTCCTGGCTGGCGGTGTAGTTGTCGGTCTGGCGGGTGAACTCCTCGAACTGAAAGCCGTCGCTGCCGATGTTCGCGGGCACGAAGATCGACTCGGGGTCTTGCTGCAGGATGGTCTCGTCGCGCGACAGCTCGCCCTTGTGGAAGAACTTGTAGCGGCGGGTGTCGACGACACGGTCGCGGGTCACCCGGACGGCCCCTACCTTGACGAAGCCGCGGTCGACCTCACGCTCGGGCCACAGCGGCGGCAGGAACACGGTGAGGTCCCCCCCCAGCTCGAGGGAGGTGTCGAGCAGGTCGCTGGTGAACACGCCGTTGCCCTCGGGGCGGTCCGACAGCAGCCAGGTGCCCAGGCCCGCCTCGTAGTCGTAGCGGGTCTCGCGACGGTCGGGCTCGTCGCGGGTGGCCCGGGCGGTGACGATACGCCAGTCGACCTGGGCAGCGTCGAACACCCCGTGCTGGCCGAGGACCTGATGCCACCCCAGCTGGCGCTCGACGAAGCGGAGGCGGGTGATGCGGATGTCGTCGCCCACGTCGCGGTTGAGCCCCTCGTAGACCCGTGCCGCGTCGTCGGTGCTCCGGTTGATCATGCCGGTGTAGCGCACGCTCTGGTCGCGCAGCTCGACGCCGCCGGTGAGGAAGCCCCCCAGGGTGACCTCGTTGGTGGCCTGGTCGAAGGCGTACTGGTTCTGCAGCTCGAGCTGGTCGTTGGCGCCGACGATGTAGTAGCTGCGGTCGAACTGCAGCCGCTTCCACTCGTTGCCGAAGGTGAGGGCGGCGAGGCCGCCGAACAGCAGGTCGCCGGCCTGGTGGCCGTGGCCGAGGGTCAAGCTGGCACCGACATCGGGGGGCAAGGAGCGCTGCTGGGTGTTCCAGCGGTTGGGGAGGTCTTCGCCGAACCGCTCGAGCTCTTCGGGGCTGTAGCCGCGCTCGGGGAAGAAGCGGTCGGCCTCGGCGATGGCCTTGTCGGCGCTGGCGTCGACGATGCTGTCGGGCAGGTCGCGGTAGCCCCCGTCGAAGCCCAACCAGTCGGTGGGACCCCCCTGGTAGTCGAGCCCCTGTCGGAAGGTGGTCCGGTGGCGGTAGGCCCCCGACAGCCCGATGCTCGCCACCGGCCCAGTGGGGGGGCGCCGGGTGCGCAGCTGCACCACCCCGCCGCCGAACTCCCCCGGCATGTCGGGGCTGAACGACTTCTGCACCACCACGCTCTCCAGGATGGAGCTGGGGAACAGGTCGAGGGGCACCACCCGCCGCTCGGGCTCGGGGCTGGGCATGAAGGAGCCGTTGAGCAGTGCCGAGCTGTAGCGGTCGCCGAGCCCGCGCACGTACACGTACTTGCCGCCGACCACGGTGATCCCGGTGACCCGCGACAGGGCGGCGGCCGCATCGCCGTCTCCCGAGCGCGACATCTGCTCGGCTCCGAGCACGTCGGCCACGGCGGTGGAGGCCCGCCGTTCGTCCATCAGGCTGGCCACGGAGCCCTCGATGTAGGGGGCGGTGATCACCACGTCGGCCAGGGAGGTCGAGGCGGGGGGCAGCACCAGGTCTTGCTGGGCGACCGCCTCGGGGGGCACCTCCACGGCGATGGTGGTGGTCGCGTAGCCAGCGCGCAGCACGGTGATCTCGTGGGACCCCGCGGGAAGCGTCAGCGCGTAGCCGCCTTCGTCGTCGCTGATGCCCTGCACGTCGACGCCGCGCACGAACAGGCGGGCGGCCGCCACCGGGGCGCCGCTGTCGTCGACGACGCGCCCCTCGATGGTGCCGTCGGGGGCCTCGGTGTCGATGGGAGCCGACGACCCCATCGACGGCTCGGCCACCCGGGCGACCGGATCGGCGTCGGGGGTGAAGGTGATCAGGGCCTCGGTGACCTCAGAGGCCACGATGCCCACGTCGAGGAGCCGCCCGCCGCGCAGTCCGGTGTCGGGCGGCGGCACCAGGCGCACCTCCCAGCGGCCCTCGGGCAGGTCGAGCTCGAAGCGGCCGTCGGCGTCGGAGGCCAGCTGCTGCTCGGCGACGGTGATCACGGTGCCGGGCACGGGGGCACCGCTGCCCTCGGCGAAGGTGTAGCCGACCAGGGTGCCGTCAGCGGCGAAGGCTGCGGCCAGCAGGGCGATGATCATGGCCCGTCGCAGCCCTGGCCGGTGGTCTCGCAGCGCGCCATGCTCTCGCGCAGGGCGGTGGCCTGCTGGAACAGGCGCGGGTCGGTGAGGGTGCGCAGCAGCGCCTCGGCGCGCTCGGGATGGCCGGAGCGGAGGTGGGCGTAGGCGAGGGCGTAGGCCAGCTCCTGGTCTTGCTCGAGGAGGCCGATCCGGCGCAGGCGCGGGTCGAGCCCGGCGGCCTGGTCGTAGCGGCCCTGCTCCAGCAGCAGGCCCAGGCGCTGGCGCACCTTCGCGGCGGGGTCCTCCACCAGGCCGTTGAGGTACAGCGCCCGGTCGAGGTCACCGGCGCGGCGGAAGCACTCGGCCGCCTCCACGGCGAGCTCGGGGTCGAACACCGCGGCCTCTTGCAGGGCCTCCCCGGCGCAGCGCGGCCGCTCGGCCTGCAGGCAGGCGCTGGCCAGCCCGACCCGGGCATCCACCGAGGAGGGGAAGCGCAGCCGCGTCTCCTCGAGCCAGGCCATCGCCTCGTCGAGGGCCCCAGCCGAGCGCAGACGGTCGCCGATGCCCACCCAGGTGGCCTCGGCGGCGTCGAGGCGAGCGAGGGTCTGCAGACCTTCGTCGAGGGCGGCGCGGGTGAGCCCGAGGCGCACGAGGAGCAGCAGGTGGTCTTCGGCGAGGCCGGCGTGTTCGGGGAAGCGCTCTCGGCCGGTGAGCAGGGCGGCGTAGGCGGCGTCGAGGTCGCCGGTGGACTCTGCGGCCCGCGCCCGGAGCTGCCAGCTGCCGGCGAGGGCATCGGCGGCGTCTCCGGCGAGGTCGAGGGCCTGCAGGGCCTCGGAGGGGCGGTCGAGGCTGGACAGGGCCTGGGCGCGGTACAGGTGCACCAGGGGGTCGAGGGCCTCGGGCTCGGCCAGCGCCACCACGGCGTCGAAGGCGTCGAGGGCCTGGGGCGCGTCGGCCAGCTGCAGGGCGACCAGGCCGCGCAGCGTGTGGAAGCGCACCGCCTCGGCCGGGGCCGGCTCGTCGACCTCGTCGAGGACGGAGGCCGCGCGGTCCCACAGGCCATCGGCGACGAGCCGGCTGGCGATGCCGACATGGTCTACGTCGTCGGCACCCAGCGCGGGCGCGGCGAGGCACAGGGCGAGGAGTGCGGCGGTGAGGGCGCGGATCACTGGCGCTCCAGCGTGAAGCGCAGGGTCTGCTCGACGCGCACGGGCACCGGCGCGCCCTGGTAGGTCGCGGGCTGGAAGCGCCAGCCGCGGACGGCGCGGAGCGCGGCGTCGTCGAACACCCCGGGGGGCTCGCTTCCCACGAGGTCCACCCGGGCCACCTGACCCCGTGCATCGACCTGGATGGCCACGGTGACGTGACCGGTGATCCCTCGGGACCTCGCCTGGGGCGGGTAAGGCACGGCGCCCTGGGTGACCGGGACCGGCAGGGTGTCGACGGACTCGGCGGTCATCACCACGTCGCTGGCGTCGCCGACCAGCGCGCTGGCCCCCTCGGACAGGTCGATGGCCGCGCTGCCGAAGCCCGCGAGATCGAGGCCCCCGATGGCCGTGGCCAGCTGCGGGGTGACCGGGGGCGCCTTGGGAGGTGTGCGTCGCTTCGGAGGCGGGGGCTTGCGCTTGCGTGCCGGCGGCTTCTTCTGCGGGGGCGGCACGTCGAACTGCACCGGGGCCTTGTCGTCTGCGGCCTGTGGACCTCGATCGACGGCGTTCATCCCCAGGACCAGGCCGAACACCCCAATGGTGCCCACGATGCTGCTCAGCGCGCCGGCGACATGCTGGGCGAGGGCCACTCAGCCCGCCTCGGCGTCGGTGACGACGCCCACGTCGGCGGCTCCTGCCAGGCGACACTGGTCGACGACCTCGATGAGTTTTTCGGCCTGGACTCGGCGGTCGGCGATGACCAGCACCGTGCCGTCGACGCCGTCGCGGAGGTGGTCGCGCACCCGGCTCTGCACCATCCAGGGCTTCACCGGCGTGTCGTCGACGTAGACCTGGCCCTCGCGGTCGAGGTGGATGCGCATGGCCTTCGTGCTCGCCTTGGTCCCCGAGCGCGCGCTGGGGCGCTCGATGTCGACCTGGGCGTCTTTGACGAAGGTGGTGCTCACCATGAAGAAGATCAGCAGGATGAACACCACGTCGATCAGCGGCGAGATGTCGATGTCGCCAGAGCGCTTCTTGCGGGGGCGGAGGAAGCTCACGCGGCCTCCTTCACGGGGGTGGTGGCGAGGAGCTCGGGCAGGGCGTCGAGCTCCTCCTCGAGGGAGAGCTGGGTGCGCTCGAGGGTGCGACCGGCGAGGAGCGCCGGGATGGCGACGGCGAGGCCCATCTGGGTGCTGACGAGGGCCTCGGAGATGCCCCCGGCGACCCCACCGCTGCTGCGGTGCAGGCTCATCGTGGTGAGGCTGTCGAAGGTCTCGATCATGCCGCTGACCGTGCCGAGCAGGCCCACGAGGGGGGCCATGGCGGCCAGCGAAGACACGAGCACGGCGTGTCGTCCCAGGCTGTCGTACAGGTCGGCGAGGGCCTCCCGCACCCGCAGCGGCGTGCGCTGCCCCGAGGGGAGGGCCATGCACCGGGCCACCGCCACGTTCACCACGCCGTGGGTCGCGCCGCGGCCGTCTCGGTGGGCGTCGATGACGTGGCGCAGCGGTCGGGTGGTCCCCCTACGCAGCCCCCAGGCCCGCTCTCCGATGGCCCACCACAGCACGATGGTGCTGCCCACCAGCCAGGGCATGACGAAGCCGCCTTGCTGCCACAGCTGCTGGGCGCTGGTGAACAGCTCATGCATGGGCACCGACCTCCGCCGCGTCGTCGCGGGGCAAGGCGGGCTCGGGGGACAGGGACGGTGCGCTCGGGAGCTCGGCCCGGTTGATGACCGACAGGGCGGCGAGCTCGAGCTGGCCGAGGGTGCGCTCCGCCGAGCGGTCGAGCAGGTTGCCGATGAGCAGGGTGGGGATGGCGACGATGAGGCCGAGCTGGGTGGTGACCAGCGCCTCGGAGATGCCGCCCGAGAGCATCCGGGGGTCGCCGGTGCCGAACTCGGTGATGATCTCGAAGGTGCCGATCATGCCGGTGACGGTCCCGAGCAGCCCGAGCAGGGGCGCGATGGCGGCGATGACCAGGATGGCCCCGCCGAAGCGGTCGAGGGAGGGGGTCTCGAGGAGCAGGGCCTCGGAGGCCCGGTCTTCCAGGCGTTTGCGGGAGTGGGGGCCGAGGGGGAGCAGGGCGGCCATCACCCGGGGGGCAGCTCCCGGCGCGGAGCGGACGATCTCGTCGGCCTTGCCCCAGCGATGGGTGTCGAGGTGGCCCACCGCTGCCTGGATGGCGTCGCGGCCGCGGCCCGCCAGCCACAGGGTCGCGGCGCGCACGGCGGCGAGGAGCCAGGCCACGAGCCCGAGGGCGACGATGACGAAGCCGACGATGCCGCCGGCCTGCAGGGTGGTCCACCAGGTCTTCTCGGGGGCCTGCTCGACGCGCTTGCTGGCGTCTTCGAACAGGAACAGGTCGAGGGTGGGCGGGGCGTTGCCGGCGGCGATGGCCTCGGCCACGGAGCTACCGGCTCCGTCGAGGAGCTGCAGCCTGCCCTCGCCGACCGGCACGAGCAGGCCTGAGGTGGGGCCGACGCCGTAGGCACCGATGGAGCCCACGCGGAGCACCTGGCCCGACACGGTGGTGCCGTCGCTGCGGAACCAGCTCCCTTCGGTGGACCGCACCTGACCCGCACGACGCACCTGCTCGGCGCCCGCGGTGTAGGCCTGCCGCAGGGCCTGGGCCTGCACCTGGGGCTCGTCGCCCTCGGGCAGCTCGACGCCGAGGCTCGACTGGGCCTGGAACAGGGTGGACTCCAGCAGCTCCTGGGCCTCGCTGACGCCGTCGGCATCCCGCAGCGCCGACGACAGCTGCTCGTCGAGAGCCTCACGCTGCCCACGGAGGGCCAGCAGCTGGCCCTGGAGCTTGGCCAGCTCGCTCTCGGCCACCGAGGTGCGCTGGGCCTCTTCGGCCCCGACCCCGTCGAGGCGCTGGCGCAGGCTGCGCTTCTCTTCCTGCAGGTAGGCGAACTCCCGCTGGTAGGCCTGCTCGAGCTCGGTGGGCTCGGCGTGCGCGGTGTTGAGCAGCGCGAGGAGCAGGGCGGTCATCGGGTCACCTCGGGGAGGACATTCGGCACGGTGAACCGGCCGACGCGGATCTGCTTGCCGAGGCCGTCGAACAGCTGCAGGACGTGGCCCTTGGCCTCCCGGTTCGGGGCGGGGACCCAGCGGTAGCCGTCGGCGGTGGCCTCGGCCCAGCCCACCTCACCGGCGGCGGTCTGGTAGAAGATGGCGACCAGGCCGAGGCGGGCCACGTCGACCAGCACTTCCTCGCCGTCGAGCTCGATGGTCTGGCGGTCGACGGTGTTCTCGCGGCCGAGCCGCAGCTCGTCCTCGAAGGTCTGCCACAGGCGGTTGCTGGCCTTCGCGGGGGGCAGGGTCCCACCGCGCACCTGCACGAGCAGCTCCTCGACCGCCTGCCGGCGCTCGGCGACGCGGTAGGGGATGCCGGCGTCGATGGCGCTCAGCAGCGCCTCGGCCCCGTCCTCGATGGCGGGGAGGAGCACATCGTGGGCCTCACCGCCCTGGGAGGCGGCGGCCCGCTCCTCGTCGAGCTGCAGCCGCAGCTGGGCGAGGGCGAGCTCCTCTTGGCGGATCTGGATCTCGAGCTCGGTGCGGGCCAGGTCGAGGGTCTGAAGCCTCGACGCCAAGGCGGCCTTGTCGAGGGTGAGCTCGTGGTGCAAGGCCTCGACCTCACCCCGGAGGGTGGCGAGGCGGGTGGAGCGATCGGTGTCGCTCGCGTGCGCCGCCCCACCGAGCAGGGCGACGGCGATCAGCAGGGGGCGCAGCATGGCTACCTCAGTTCAGGTCGTGGGTGGTCCAGCCGGTGGTCCAGTCGTCGGAGGGGTCGACGCCGCCGATGAAGTCGACGGAGTCGAACCACGCATCGGCGGGGGTGACGCCTCCGCCGACGTTGGAGCCGGTGAAGTCGGGGGCCGTGGCGTTGTAGGGGTCGGCCAGGCCGGCGCTGCCCTCGGCGTTGCTGGGCTCGGCCAGGTACCAGTCGGCGACCAGGCCGGGCTCGCCGTCGTCTTCGAGGTAGGCCACGCCGCAGTCCACCAGGGAGGTGGCGATGGCCATGCGGCCGGCGGAGGCCTCGTTCCACGACTCGTCGCTGTCGATGTCGAGGCAGGCCTCGTTGAAGCCGGCCACCACCATGTTGTGGAGGCTGGCGGAGGTGCCTTCCCGCAGCAGGATGCCGATGTCGGATGCGGCCGAGTCGGGGCTGCCGAGCACGGTGACGTTGCTGAGGGTGGGGTTGGACTTGGGCGTGGCCGTGTTGACCTCGCCGTTGTTGTCGGCCTCGATGCCCTGGTCGCCGGCATCGTCGTACTGCTGCAGCACCGCGAACTGCACCTTGCCGGTCCAGCCGTCGGTCCAGTCGAGGCTGTCGTCGCCGGCACCGGTCACCAGCAGGTGCTTGGCCGTGGCGGTGCCGCCGAAGAACTCGACGCCGTCGTCGGCGTTCATGTGCACCTGGACGTGGTCGATGACGGTGCCCGAGCCGACGCCCTGGAAGGCGATGCCGTTGAGCTCGTTGTCGGGCGAGATCAGAGTCCCAGCGAACTCGACCCGGACGAAGCGGAGGATGCCGGAGCTGTCGGCCGCATCGTCGCCGCCGTAGAACCCGGTGCCGCCCTCGCCGAAGGCCTCGCAGGGGCCGGTGCCGGCTTCGTCGCAGCTGTTGATGGGCGCCAGACCATTGATGATCAGGCCGCCCCAGTCGCCGCGAGCGCGCTCGCCGGGGAGCTTGGAGCTGGTGAACACGATGGGGGCGTCGGCGGTTCCGTCGGCCACCAGCTGGCTATGCCGCGTGATGACCAGCATGCCGTTGGTGCTCGACTCGCCGAAGATCTGGGTGCCGGGCTCGACGGTGAGCACGGTGGTGTTCTCGTCGTCGCCGACGAACACGCCGCCGCGGAGCAGCCACTCGATGTCGGCGGTGAGGGTGAGGTCTTCGGTGAGGGTGCCGGAGAGCACGCAGACGCTGCCTTCGCAGTCCACACCGGATGCGGTCGTGCCGGGGCCGGTGGTGGGGGTGGTGCCGTCGCCGTCGCCGCCGGCGCAGGCGGCGAGGAACAGAAGGGACGTGAGGGTGGCTGTGCGGTGCATGCGGTCCTCCTTCAAGGAGTGGGTGACTCTCGCCCTTGGACTAGCTGGCGGCCCATGACGAAAGCGTGTGCGTCTGCAGCGGGCCGGTGACGACTCGTCGACATCCGTGTCGTTCACCGAGGGGGCAGGACCGAGGGGTGAGACCGGCGACAGGGGGGCCGCATTGGATCCGGTTCGGTGTCATCCCGGTGTCGGCGGTGACGGAGTAGGACTTCGGTAGCGGGCATGTGAAGGCGAGATGACGCTCGTGGGTGCTACACTCGCGCTCAAGAGCGGCGCGGAGATGCCGAAAGGAGAGACACTGGCGCCTTCGTCTCGACGGCGTCCCGAGGAGTGTCATGGAGCGTCGCCTCCCCAAGAGTCAGCAGGATCAGCTGCTCGCCGAGGTCACCATGGAGGCCCGCCAGGCGTTGGCGGTCATCCAGGGGTACGCGGAGATGCTGCAGGAGGAGCTGCTCGACGATCGCCCCGACGTGCTCGACGATCTCTCCCGGATCCGCGGAGCTGGGGAGCGGCTGACGGCCCTTGTGGCGTCGCTGGAGGAGCAGGTCGCCGAAGCGCGGGATCTGGCATCCATCGATCCCCTGACGGGCATCGCGAACCGCCGGAGCTTCTACGAGGCCTGCCTGCAGGCCATGAAGAGCGACGGCCCGGTGAGCTTGATGCTGCTCGACCTCGACAAGTTCAAGAACATCAACGATCACTATGGTCACCTCGTAGGCGACGAGGTGCTCAAGGCCATTGTCGACCGGGCCATGGGCGGGATCCGCAACGGCGATCTGCTCGCGCGACTGGCCGGCGACGAGTTCGTGTTGCTGCTGCCAGGTGCCACCCTCGACGTGGCCCTCGACGTGGCCCATCGGCTGCGTAAGCGCGTCACCACCCAGCCGGTCAACACCTCGGGCGGGCTGATCCCGGTCACCCTGTCGGTGGGTGTCGCTGAGCGTAGCGACGACATCCTGCAGGTGGAGGCGCTCATCCAGGCCGCCGACCAGGCGATGTACCGAGCCAAGGGCTCCGGTCGAAACCGCGTGATGAGCGGCGACGAGGGGCAGCTGCGCCAGGAAGGGCTCGCAACCGCCACGCCATCAGCTTAGGTCTAGCGTCTCACCAGCATGGCCCGACGCCCTTGGTAGGGGCGCTGTGGCCGAGGAGGCACCATGGCCGACGAAGAGGCGAACTACGACTTCGAGCCGCGCGAGCTGTCGCCCGTCGACACCATCCGGCACAGCACCGCTCACCTCATGGCCTCGGCCATCGATGAGCTGTTCCCTGGCACCAAGTTCGCCATCGGGCCGCACATCGAGCATGGCTTCTACTACGACATGGAGCTCACGCAGCCCCTGTCACCCGACGACCTGCCGGTCATCGAAGACAAGATGCGGGCCATCGCCAAGGGCAACCACAAGTTCCTCCACACGCTGATGTCGAAGGAAGAGGCCATCGCCTGGGCCAAGGAGACCGAGCAAGACTACAAGCTCGAGATGCTGCGGGATCTCGACGCGCCGGTCATCAGCTTCTACCAGCACGGCGACTTCAAAGACATGTGCGCGGGCCCGCACGTTCGCTACAGCAAGAAGCTCAAGCACTTCAAGCTCACCCACCTCGCGGGTGCCTACTGGCGCGGCGACGAGAAGCGGCCGATGCTCACCCGCATCTACGGGGTGGCCTTCGAGAAGAAGGAAGAGCTCGTGGCGCACCTCGAGTTCCTCGAGGAGGCGAAGAAGCGCGACCACCGCCGCATCGGTAAAGACCTGGAGCTGTTCCGGATCACCCAGGAGTACGGTGGCGGCCTGGTGCTGTGGCTGCCCAACGGCGCGTTCATCCGCAAGCAGATCGAAGACTACTGGCGCGAGCAGCACCTGGCGCATGGCTACGAGCTGCTGTTCTCCCCGCACATCGCGCCCCGCTCGCTGTGGAACAAGTCGGGTCACACCGATCACTACACCGACTCGATGTACGCCCCGATGGAGATCGACGAGGAGGCCTACCAGCTCAAGCCGATGAACTGCCCGTTCCACATCGGCGTGTTCGGCTCTCGCACCCGCTCCTACCGCGAGCTGCCGGTGCGCTACGCCGAGCTGGGCACGGTCTACCGCTACGAGCGCTCGGGTGCGCTGCACGGGCTGATGCGCGTGCGGGGCTTCACCCAAGACGATGCCCACCTGTTCTGCACCGAGGAGACGCTAGAGGCCGAGCTGGCCGGCTGTCTCGACATCGCGCAGCTGATGTACGCGACCTTCGGCTTCCCCGACTACAAGGTCGAGCTGTCGGTGCGCGACCCCCTCGACAAGGAGAAGTACCAGGGCGACGACGCCATCTGGGATCTCTCCGAGCGCACGCTGGCGAAGGTGCTCGACGACCGCGGCATCGAGTACAAGCGCATCGAGGGCGAGGCGGCCTTCTACGGTCCCAAGATCGACGTGAAGGTGGTCGACACCATCGGCCGGAGCTGGCAGCTCACCACCGTGCAGCTCGACTTCAACCAGCCCGATCGCTTCGACCTCACCTACGTCGGCGCCGACAACCAGGGCCATCGCCCGATCATGATCCACCGCGCCCTGCTGGGATCCATCGAGCGCTTCTTCGGCATCCTCATCGAGCACTACGCCGGCAACTTCCCGCCGTGGCTCGCGCCGGTGCAGGCGAAGATCCTGCCCCTGTCGGAGAAGTTCAACGACTACGCCCACGACGTGGCCGCCCAGCTTCGTGCGAAGGGTCTGCGCCCGCAGGTCGACGACTCCGACGAGCGCCTCGGCTACAAGATCCGCCGTGCGGAGCTCGAGAAGGTGCCCTACGCGCTGGTCATCGGCAATCGCGAGGCCGAGGCGGGTGCGGTCGGCGTGCGCAAGCGCATCGAAGGGGATCTGGGGGCGATGGCGGTGAGCGACTTCGCCGACCGGCTCCTCGAAGAGGTCGCGACGCGGATCAGCTGACGTTGCGGTCGTCGTCGACGAGCTGGCACAGCGCCCGCAGTGCTGGCTCGTCGGGGCTTGCCTCCCGGGTGATGGCGAACACGCGCTCCTGGATGTCTTGGGTGGTGCCGAGGCACTGCACTCGGTAGCCCTCCAGAACAGCCGCCATCATGCGCTCCGGAGCGGCGAACACGCCCACCCCCGCGTCGCCGAGGGCCTTCATCAGCGCGCTGTCGTCGACGACCGAGGCGATGTCGGGCTCCAGACCGTGGCGCTCCCACCAGGCCTCCAGATCGTTGCGTAGGCTCGTGCCGCTGGGGGGAGCCAGCCAGGGCACCCGCCCCAGCCCGGCCATCAGATCATCGCCGACCTGCTCGCACAGCGCATCGCTGGCGAACAGCGCGATGCCCGAGGCGATCACCAGGTGGCTGGTGGCCTGCAGGGTTGCCCACGATGGCAGGGGCGCGTCGCTCAGCACCACGTCGATCCGTCGCGCAGCGAGGGCACCGACGAGCTCGTCGGTAGAGCTGTGGCGAATGTCGAGCTGGTGGGTATGGGTAGGAATGCGCTGCAGGAGCTCGCGGACCAACAGCTTGGGCAGCACGCTGCTGACGCCCACCCGCACCAGCCGGCGCACGGCTCCTTGGGCGATGGTGTGGGCCAGCTGGTCTCCCAGCTCGAAGATCGCGTCGGCGATCCGCAGCACCTCGTGGCCGAAGGGTGTGAGTGCGATCCCGCGGCCCGCCCGCTGCACGAGAGGGCGGCCCATGGCCTCCTCCAGCGTCTTGATCTGGCCGCTGACGGTGGATGGCGCCAAGCCCAGCACGCGGCTCGCCCGCAAGACCGACCCCTCGTGCGCCACGGTGTGGAAGTAGCGGAGGTGCTGGTAGTTGAGGTCTTGCGGGCGCATGCGCTACTGGCCTTGGGCGAGGCTGAAGGCGGGCTCGTCGTCGAGGGTGATGAGGGCCTCGAGGGAGCAGACTCGGAGCGAGGCATTCACACGGCTCGCCAGCGCGAAGATGGCGTCGGCCGGCACCGGATCCGTTGCGGTCACCCGCACCCGGTGATGGTTGACGCAGTCGGTGAACACGCTGCCCGTCGGCCACACCTGGGTGCCGCGATTGCTGATCATGGTGACCTGCAGTGGGGGCATGCACAGGGCGTTGATCTGCTCGGCGATCACGGCGGGCGCCAGGTCGGAGTCGATGAACAGGTCGACCCCCACCGTGTGCTCTGCGGCACTGCGAGGCGTGGTCATCATGCGCTGCTCGGTGCGGCGAATGGGGATGGGCATCATCAGCGGGGTGGCGTACAGCCGGGGCATGGCGTCGAGGACGCGCACGACCTCCGCAGTGAAGCGCTCGGTAGAGAAGGTGCGTCGCGGCGAGCCCAGATCCGGCGCCCGCAAGCAGACTCGGAGGGCCTCCTGCACCGCCTCTTCGATGCGTTCGGCCCAGGCGCCGAGCCCGAGGTGACGCAGCATGATGCAGCCTGACAGGATGAGCGCAGACGGGTTCGCCTCACCCTTGCCTGCGATGTCGGGCGCCGTGCCGTGCACCGCCTCGAAGATGGCGATGTGCTCCCCGATGTTGGCCGACGGTGCGTAGGCCAAGCCGCCGACGAGCCCTGCGCACAGGTCGGAAAGGATGTCTCCCTGCAGGTTGGGCAACACCACCACGTCGAACGCGTGGGGCTGCATCACCAGCTCCATGGCCAGCGCGTCGACGATGCGGTCGTCGACGCGCAGGTCGGGGTAGTCCTTGGCCACCTCATAGAAGACCTCGAGGAACAATCCGTCGGTCATCTTCATGATGTTGGCCTTGTGGCCCGCCGTGACCCGACGGGCTCCCTTGCGAACGGCCACGTCGAAGGCGTAGCGGATCAGCTGCTCGGAGCCGGGGCGCGTGATCAACCGCCGACACTGCGCCACGTCGCGGGTCTGCATGTGCTCGATGGCGCCGTACGTGTCCTCGATGTTCTCGCGAATCATCGTGATGTCGACATCGGGGCGCTGGTAGCGCCCCCGGGGCACGCCCCGAAGCGTGCGGAAGATGCGCTTGTTGGCGAAGGTGTTCCACGTCTTGCGGGCGGTGACGTTGATGCTCTTGACGCCCTTGCCCTTGGGGGTGGCCATCGGGCCCTTGAACAGCACCCCGAGCTCCTCGATGATGGCGCGCGCTTCGTCGGTGATGCCGGCAGGCACCCCCTGCTCCCACACGCCCAGACCCATGTCGACGAACTCGTACTCCAGCGGAACCCCCGCGGCGCAGAACACCTCGATGGCAGACTGCATGACTTCTGGACCAATCCCGTCTCCGGGTGCGACAGCGATGCGCTTCATGACGACCTCCTGTGTGTGCAGAGGAGGTAAGGAACCCCAATACGTTGGTCCATCGGAAAGGTTCGGCCCTATGATTCGTCTTTATCGAATCCAATGCGCGCCAGCCAGCGCGAGCGAAGGCGGTCTGCCTGGTCGGGGTGAAGGAAGGCCGGGTAGAGCGCGAGCATCGCGTAGGGGAAGATGCCGAGCTCGGTGGTGGCCGCCAGGGCGACGTGGAAGAACGCGCCCAGGCCGATCCAGCCCCACTCCAGCGGGTAGCGGTTGGCCCACGCCCGCAGGCGGCCAGGGCGGTCGGCGGTATGCCGCCACCACCGCAGCAGCAGCACCACCGGGTAGCTGTCCTGGAAGAGCACCGTCACCGCGGTGCCTACCTGGGTGAAGAAGAAGAAGGGCTGGTGGCGGAGCCAGCCGAAGTCGTGGGCCGCGATAGCGGGGTCTTGCAGGATGAAGAACAGCGCGGCGAAGTGCCCGGGGGGGTACCACGCGAAGCCGCCCTTCTGAACCCCAGCAAGGAAGTACATCGCGACGATCTGCAGCACGATCAGCCGCCGCGGCCAGCTGGGCACCCGGGCCTGTAGCTGTCGCCAGCGCCCCTCGATCGACCAGGCCTCCCCGCAGCCCGACGCAGCCAGGATCAGCAGCACGTTGCGGCACAGGGTGTCGATGCCTCGGTCGGCAGGGGGCAGCGACCACCGGAACTGGGCCCAGGCGAGCACCAGCACCACCGCGGCCCAGCGGGCGCGCAGCCCGATCGTGACACACACCGCACACCCCAGGCACAGCGCCCACAGCGCGGTGGCCGACCCGGCTGTGGGCGGTGCGAGCTGGTAGTACAGCGATGGCTGATCCCCGGCGAGGGTGGCCGACCAGCCGCCCGCCTCGGTCACCCCGAACAAGGGCTGCACCAGGCCCAGCGCGCCGATCTCCACGAAGTCGTAGACGATGACCAGCCCCAGCAGGATCCGGATCGCCGCCAGCACATGCGGCCGCTCGTCGCCCTCCCACAGGCTCACCCAGCCAGCCCACAGCTTCACTGGGGCCTCCGGATGGTCACCGCGTGCAGGGCGGGCCCCGGGGGAAGCGGAGGCTCCCACGGATAGGCCAGGGGGGTCTCCTCCAGGTAGATGTGGACCTCACTCACCTCCGGCACGGCGTCGAAGGCCCAGTCGGCCACGCCCTGAGCGAAGCGGCGGTAGGTGCCGCTGGTGCGGGCGCCGGGGGTGAGGTCGTAGATGCCGCGCAGGCGGCGGTAGCGGAAGCGCTCCTGCAGCCAGGGATGCTCGGGGTCGAGGCGGCGAAACCACACCTGGCGCTGCCCGGAGCGCACCACCTCGACGGTGAGCCGGGTGGGGTGGGTGGTGGCCGAGCCGAACAACGGCCACGACTGGTTCGTGCCGGTGAGGCGGGTGATCGGCCGAAAGGGGGCCTTGAGCGAGCGGTGGATCGAGGCGGTGGTGGTCGTGAGGCGGGTCATCCGGTCCCCCAGATCCTCGGGGGAGATGGGGAGGCCGACCGCCGTGAGGGTGGCCGACCACTCCTGCAGCTCGCGCTGCCGCAGCGGAGTGGACAGGCGCTCGGGGGTCAGCGCCGGTGGCACAGGCAGGGCGTAGATCACGTTGGGTACGAGCACGGCGAGGATCAGCGCAGCACGGATGTCGGACCAGGCCATTCCTACCTCTGCCGGCAGTTGCCGAGGTCGGCGCTGCACTTGACGGTGGCCTGCTCACCCTCGGCCACGGTGACGGTCACCGTGGTGGTGCGGGTGATGCCGTCGAACAGCGCCACGACCTGGTAGGCGCCTGGCGGAACCGGCCCCGGTGGGTGGGATGCGCCGGACGATACCTCGACGAGCTGGACGCGCTCGAAGCCCTCGACGTCGATGCGGGTGGTGGGGTCGGGCAGGGGAGGGGGTGCGGGCTCGGGCTCGGGCTCGGGCACTGGTGGGGGAGCAGGTGCAGGTGCAGGTGGGGGTGTGGGCTTGGGAACCGGCGCCGGCATGGGGACAGGCTCTGGCTCTGGCTCTGGCTCTG
>CBDUIC010000086.1:0-30761 GCA_965367245.1 uncultured bacterium
GCAGGGAGAGATCTCTGCAGAGCGGGCCCACCGTCAGTGCTCGGGCGGATTCACCCTGGCGAAGCTCTGCATCGAGCTGCCCGAAGGGCTTCGTTCAACGCCCAGTCGATTGTTCCGTGAACCATGCCCGCCACCACGTTCGGCGGCTTCCGTTGCCGTCTAATGTACCCGCCCGCTGCCCAGAACCAGCGCCACGCGGGCCAGAGCGGCAGGGCCATGGTCACGTTCTACGGAACCATCGAATCGCCCTCTTCATCGAGCAGGTCAAAGGGGCTGCGGACTCCCTCGGTGTGGCGTCGCACGTGGGTGTAGATCATGGTGGTCTTGAGGCTGCTGTGCCCGAGCAGCTGCTGGATCCGCCGGATGTCGGTGCCTGCCTCCAGTAGGTGCGTCGCGAAGGAGTGGCGGAAGGTGTGGCAGCTTGCCCGTTTCGTCAGGCCCGCCTCGCGCACGGCGCGCTTCACCGCGCGCTGCAGCGTCGTCTCGTGATGATGGTGGCGATGACGACGCCCGGTCTTGGGATGCAGCCACACGCGGCTGCCCGGGAAGACCCACTGCCACCGCCAGTCCCTCGCCGCGGCGGAGGCGCGACGTGGCGCGAAGGGCACGACGACCCAGCCCGCGCCGACGGCGACGTCGCGTCGATGCTGCTTCTGTACCTCGAGCAGGTGCGTGGCCAGCGGTCGCTGCAGCCGCTCGGGCAGCAGGGTCACGCGGTCCTTCGCGCCCTTGCCGTGTCGCACGACGACCTGTTTGCGCTCGAGGTCGATGTCCTTCACGCGCAGCTGCAGGCACTCCATGAGGCGAAGCCCAGAGCCGTAGAGAAGCGATGACTGCAGCCACATGGGGCCCGACAGCTGGGCCAACACCCGAGCCACCTCCCCTCGCGACAAGACGACAGGCAGGTGGTGTCCTGCACGGGCGCGAACGACCTCGTCGAGGCCGTCCACCTCGAGCTGGAGAACGGCCCGGTACAAGAACACCAGGGCCGAGCGGGCCTGGTTGCGTGTGGCAGGGGAGAGGCGTTCGTCGATGGCCAGTGAGGTGAGGAACGCCACGATGTTATCGCTGCCGAGGAGCGACGGGTGGCGCTTGCCGTGGAACAGCACATAGCGCCGAACCCAGCTCCGGTATGCCTTGGCGGTCCGCGGGCTGAGCCCCCGTACCCGAGCAGCTGTGTCGACGTCGTCGAGCAGCACGTGCACCTCCCTTCATGGCCCGCGATGCAGGGGGTGTGCCAGGCAAGAGTGCCGTCTGCTCCGTACACCGACGGAAGTCGGCGTCGGACGTCCGTCGCCCCGACGAGCGCCAGATAGGTCGGCGCATGGAAAAGCGGACGTGGGGTAGCGTAGGGGCTCGGAGGGTTTGTGATCGGGCTGCTGGTGTTGGCTTGCGCCGTGTCGCCACCCACGATGTACGTCCCTGACGGAATGGAGACCTACGATGTCTCGGTTCCGGAAGGACGAGGCTTGATCGCGTTTGTGGTACCCGGAATCGCGCTCGATGTGCGCGGGCCCGATGGGCAGGTCTGGCCCGACCTGTGGGTGCTGCGTGTCGAACCCCAGTCGTTCACGGTTCTGGTCAGCGAAGCGCAGCACAATGCCATGAGCTCCGCTGCTCGCGAGGGGGCGCTGGTAGGGGTACTGGTGGGGTCCGATTTCACGAAGACGCCGCCCCCGGGGCTCGACCTCGAGCGTCTGAGGGCGGTGGGGGAGGTGCGCTGGTGCAAGCGTACCGCGGATGGCATCGTCGATCTGTCGGGCGCGGCCTGTGACTAGCGTGGCCCTGGAACGGAGCGTGGACGAGGCGGCGTCCAGCATGCCCGAGGCCGACCCGCCCATCATGCGGTGACGTTGTTGGGAAGCCGGCGTCCGTCGCTGCCTCGTCGTGCGTTCACCTGGGTTTCACCTGCGACCCACCTCGCTCCCTCGCCCCCGCGCGACAACCGTGGGGGAGGTGCCATGGCGTGGCGCATGCTGCTGGGAACCTGGGCGGTGCTGGCGACGGCGGGGGCCGCGTGGCTGGCGACGGGGGGCGAGCTGAGCAGCTCCCAGCTGGTCGACGGGGTCGCGGTGCTGGTGGCCTTGGTGGCGCTGTTTGGTGTGGTCCGCCTTCCGTGGGACTTGTACTTCGCGGCGCGGGGCGTGCAGCGTGCCCAGGCCGACAGCACGGCTCGGCAGGTCGCGGTGCGCGCCGACGAGCAGGCGGAGACGGGGCAGCTGGCGAAGCGGCTGCTCGCCTTTGCGGTGAGCCTGCACGTGCTGGGCGCGGCGGTGTGCGCGGCCGTGGCCTGGGCCTCGGGCGGGCAGCTGGGCTGGCTGGCCAGCGGGGCCTTCCTGCTGACGATGGGGCTGCGACCGGCCACGGCGATGGTGGGCCACGTGCGGGCGCGCCTGGCGGTCCTGCAGCGTCGAGCCAAGCTGCCCACGGTGGATGCCGCGAGCCTGGGCGCACAGCTCGCCACCCAGCGGAAGGGGTGGACCGCGCTGCAGAGCGAGGTCCACCACGACACGCACGGGCTGGCGGCGATCGAGGCGCGGCTGGAGGCGGCGACGAGCGAGCTGCGGCACCAGCAGCACCTCCAGGGGCAGCGGCACCAGGCCGAGCTCGACCGTATCGGCCTCGAGATGGAGCGGGCGTTGGAGCGGCTCACTACCGACCAGGAGGTGCTGTCGGGGCTTCGTGCCTTCCTCGCGATGGTGCGCGAGCGGTAGAGTGGCCCCTTCCCCCACGGATGCCATGAACCACAGCCTTCACGCCTGGAACCTGTCCCCCGAGCAGCTGTTCGCCGAGAGCTGGGCGCGCTTCTTCCTGCGCGAGCAGGTCGACCCGTCGACGTGCGCCGAGGCCTGCAACATCGGCATCGGCGACGGCACCTTCGACCGCTGGCTCGGCTACTGGCTGCACGGCCACGGCACCGTCACCAGCGTCGACATCGACGAGGGGCCCATCGGCGCCCTCGCCGAGGAGCAGGCGCGCGAAGGCCACCCCAACCCCGCCCACATCGTGCACGCCGACATGATGCAGATCTCTCCGGGGCCCTTCGACCTGGTCACCGTGGTCGGATCGACGCTCCACGAGACCCACGTGCCCGGCCAGGCCCTGCGGCACGCGCGCGGCTGGGTCCGCCCCGGGGGCCGGCTCTACCTCACGCTGCCCCACACCATGGGCGACCCCGAGCGGCTGCTGGCCCAGGTGCCGGGCATCGTCGCCAAGCGGAGCTTCACCGAGATGCCGGGGGCCGAGCTCACCGCGGCGCTGGTGGCGTGCTGAGGGCGTCGCTGCGTTAGCTGCGGCCCCATGATTTCCCTGTCCAAGATCACTCGCCAGCACGGCCACCGCGTGCTGTTCATCGACACCAGCTTCCAGCTCGATCCCGGCGACAAGGTCGGCCTGGTCGGGGCCAACGGCTCTGGCAAGACCACGCTGTTCCGCATGATCATGGGGGAGGAACGCCCCGACGAGGGCTCGGTCGACAAGCCCAAGCGGCTGACCATCGGCTACTTCCAGCAGGATGCCGACAGCGCTGACGACGGCCGCACCGTGCTTGAGGAGGCGATGGCAGGCGACCTCGAGGTGCTGGCCCTCAGCGAGGAGATGGCCGAGCTGCAGGCCAAGCTGGAAGACCCCGGCGACGACTTCGACGCCGTGCTCGACCGCTTCGGCGAGGTGCAGGCCCGCTTCGGGGATCTGGGAGGGTGGGACCTCGAGGCACGCGCCGCCACGGTGTTGGTGGGGCTGGGCTTCCGCGACGACCAGTTGAGCCTGCCCTCCACCGCGCTGTCGGGGGGCTGGCGGATGCGGCTGCAGCTTGCCAAGGTGCTCATCCAGAGCCCCGACGTGCTGCTCCTCGACGAGCCCACCAACCACCTGGATCTGGAGTCGATCCTGTGGCTGGAGGGCTTCCTGCAGGGCTTTCAGGGCGCGCTGCTGATGACCTGCCACGACCGCGACGTGCTCGACCGGGTGGTGAAGCGCATCGCCGAGATCGACGGGGGGACGATCCGCTCGTACACCGGCAACTACGCCTTCTACGAGAAGATGCGCGCGGAAGACGCGGCGCGGCGGGAGGCGGAGTACGCCAAGCAGCAGGCGATGCTCGCCAAGGAGCTTCGGTTCATCGAGCGGTTCAAGGCGCAGCCGAGCAAGGCGAGTCAGGTGCAGTCACGGGCCAAGATGGTCGACCGCATCGAGCGGGTGGAGCCGCCGCAGCGGCTGCAGGAGCGCTCGTTCACGTTCCGGCGGGTGAAGCGGTCGGGCGACGATGTGCTGGCGGCTCGCGAGGTCCACAAGGCCTACGGAGACCACGTCGTGCTCGACGGCCTCGACCTGATGATCCGCCGCGGCGAGCGCTGGGCGGTGATGGGGGCCAACGGGGCAGGGAAGAGCACGCTGCTCAAGCTGCTCGCGGGGGTGTCGGAGCCCGACGATGGTCGGGTGAAGGTCGGGGCCAACGTGCAGCTCGGCTACTACGCCCAGCACCAGACCGAGCAGCTGACGCTGACGCACACCATCCTCGAGGAGCTCCAGGCCCACGCGCCCCTGGCCAACCTGGGGGTGCTGCGCAACCTGGCGGGGGCCTTCGGCTTCTCCGGCGACGATGTCGACAAGCGCGTCGAGATCCTGTCGGGGGGCGAAAAGGCGAGGCTGGTGCTGGCCAAGCTGCTGTACAAGGCGCCCAACCTGCTGGTGCTCGATGAGCCCACCAACCACCTCGACCTGGTGACGAAGCGGGCTCTGGTGAGGGCGCTGCAAGACTACGAGGGCACGCTGGTCTTCGTGTCTCACGACCGCACCTTCCTCAAGACCCTGGCGACGACCATCTTGGAGGTAGGGGACGACCCCCACGCCTACCCGGGCACCTACGACGAGTACGTGGTGGCGACGGGTCGCGAGGCGCCGGGCATGCGGGCCCGCTAGAAGCTCACCCCGGCGTGCACCCCGGGCCACGTCGCGACGGTGCGGTCGCGGCTGATGCGCTGGGGCAGATCGACGGCACGGGGCCAGATGGCGCCGGTGCCGACCCACGTGTTGACGCTCACCCCGACGAAGGGGGCGAGGTGGCGCCCGACCAGATCGGCGCCGACCTGCATGCGCAGCTTGTTGTGGATGCCGGGTGCGAGCAGCTTGCCGGAGGCGAGGCCCCACACGCTGTCGTCGACCTCGACCCACAGCGGGCCCTTCTGCAGGTGTAGTCCCAGCCCCCCTCCGAAGGTCCACCAGGGCTGGTCGACCCCGACCCAGCCGGCGCCGAGCAAGGTGTAGACCTGCTTCGACCCGAACTTCACGGCGCCGCTCATGACCGCGCTGTCCGAGGTCCACACATCCACGCGGTGCAGGCCATCGCCGATGAGGTTCACGGGAGCGATGGAGACCTCGCTGGTGCGGGCCACGTTGACCAGCCCGATCTGCAGGCCCTTGGCGTCGCCGCCGACGTTGAGTAGCCCTGCTTGGACGCCGTCGACGGCTTGGGCGACGTTGAGTGGCGCGGCCTGCACGCCCTCGACGGTCTGCGCGACGTTGACGCCCCCGGCGACCTGCACCCCGCGGACCGTGCCCCCGGCGAGGTTCACGCCGCTGCTGGCCTGCACCATGTCGACATCGCCGCGCGACAGCGACACGCCGCACGACACCTGGATGCCGTCGACCGAGTCGGCCATGGCCATGCCCAGGGCGCCCTGGAAGCCCCGAGCCTCTCCCTTGACCATCGACAGGCCGAGCTGGCCGTCGAAGCCGTCGAGGGAGGCCGCCTGGCCGACGAGGCCGACGGAGAAGCCGTCGACGTGGGCGGTGGGGCTCGCATCGATCCCGATCCCTGGGACCACGGTCACGCGGAACCCGGTGGACCGCTCGGTGCCGGCCTCTGACACGGCAGGCAGGGTGGCCGCCGGCGGCGGCGGGCGGAAGGCGGGGGGAGCGGGGGCGGCGGGCTCCTGGGCCAGGGCCGCGAAGGCGATGAGCGACAGCATGGGGCGTCCTCCATGCCGCCTTCGACACCGCGGGGCGCGATGGCTGTCACCGGTGGATGCGGATCGCCTGTCGGGTCGCGAGATCCTCGAACATCTCGACCTCCCCGTCGGGCCAGCGGACCTCGATGTCGGCTTGCTCCAGGTCGCCGAGGCCCAGGTGGACCACGGGGGGCGCGGACGACAGCAGCGAGGTGCCCCCGGCGCGCACGGTGCGGCGGACGGGGCGGTCGTCGAGCCACACGGTGATCTCGGCCCCCAGCGCGTCGCGGTTGCCCCCGGGCTGCTCCAGGGAGACGGTGAGCCAGGCGCCGGGGGGGCAGGTGCTCTCGAGCAGATCGAGGCCGCCATCGAGGCGGGGCGCGGCCAGATCGAGGGCGCCGTCGCCGGTCCAGTCGGTGAGCACGAAGCCGCGGTGGGCTCCGTCGGTGGGGAAGCCCAGATCGGCGGGGGTGAAGCCGTCGGGGCTGCCGAGCCAGGCGAGCAGGGGCTGGTCGTCGGCGTTGGCAGCGGAGGCGCCTCCCACGGTGAGGCTGCCGAGGGTGTCGAGGTGGCCGAAGGCGGCGATGGCGTCGAGGAGGCCGTCGTGGTCGAGGTCGGCGAGTTCGCCGCCCCAGCCGACCCACGCCTCGTCGCGGTCGGGCAGCACCAGGCCGTCGCGGGAGGCGGTGTCGACCCAGCCGACGCCCTCGCGGGAGGTGAGCAGGATCAGCCGGTTCCACACGGGGAGCAGGAAGTCGTCGACCCCGTCGCCGTTGAGGTCGCCGATGCCGAGCCCCATCCCGGCCCCGTGGGGCGACAGGCCGAGGTCGCTCGGGCCGGCGTCGTAGCCGTCGTCGGTGGCGAAGGCGGGCTGCTGGGGCAGGTAGTTGGGGTAGTCGTTGGCGGTGTACAGGTCGAGCCGGTCGTCGTCGTCGAGGTGCACCGGCGCGGCGACGAAGGTGTAGGCCTCGCGGAAGGGGGCGGGGAGGGTGGCGGTGGCGTCGACGAAGCCGTCGCCGGTGCCGAGGTACAGCGCGGTGGGGTCGCCGGGGCGGCTGATGGTGACCTGGTCGTCGACGACGTCGGGGATGCCGTGGCCTGCGACCAGCAGGTCGAGGAGACCGTCGCCGTCGATGTCGGCCCAGGTCGCCGACTGGCTGTGGCGGTCGCCGCCGTCGATGCCCAGGGCGACCTCGGTGAACTGCCCATCGTCGTTGCGCCAGTACACGTCGGGCTGGCCGTGGCGGGTGATCAGCACGTCAGGGTCGCCGTCGGCGTCGACATCGGCGGCCGCGGCGCCGGTGGGGGCACCGTCGAGAGCGGGGAGGGGGGACTCCGCTCCGAAGTCGGGTCCCAACAGCAGCCTGGGGGTGATGGGACCCGGCAGGAGCAGGTCGAGGTGGCCATCGCCGTCGGCATCGAGGCCGGCGATCCCCCCGCCGGCGAAGCGATGTTCGGAGGCGGCGGGGTGGGGCAGCGTGCGCACGGTCCACCCGGGGAGGAGAGCGTCGCAGGCCTGGACGCCGCCTTGCTCCACGCGTTCGGTCACCTGGGGGGTGGGGACCCGACAGGCCGCGAGGACGCAGAGCAGGAGCGGCCGGAGCATGGCTCGACCGTAGCCGCGTCTTGACGGGACCGGCAACCGCTGCGGCTGGCTCGCTGGCAGGCTAGGTTGGCTGCGATGCGTATGCTCTGGATCCTGCTGCTCGCTGCCTGCGGAGGCGACTCCGCCACGGAGACGTGCGACAACGGCACCGACGACGACGGTGACGGCTTCGTCGACTGCGCCGATCAAGACTGTGCCGGCGAGTGTGCCGAGAGCGACTGCGCCGATGGGGTCGACGACGACGCCGACGGCCGCATCGACTGCGACGATCCCGACTGCGTCGATGCCTGCAGCCTGGTGTGCCCCGACGGCGAGTGCGTAGAAGACTGCACCAATGGGATCGACGACGACTTCGACTTCCAGGCCGACTGCGACGACGACGACTGCAGCGCTACCTGCGACAGCGACGGCGATGGCTTCCAGGGCCTGGGTGGCCCAGACTGCGACGACACCCGCGCCGAGGTGAACCCCGACCAGGTCGAGGTGCCCTACGACGGCCTCGACAACGACTGCGACCCGGTCACCCTCGACGACGACCTCGACCAAGACGGCTTCGTGGCCGCCGACGACTGCGACGACGCCTCGGCCGCCACCTACCCGGGGGCCCCCGAGACGTGCGGCAACGGCCTGGTCGACGACTGCGACGACCCCACCCCGCCGGCCATCGACACCTGCTACGGCGAGCGCTCCATGGCCTCCGCCGACGCCATCCTCACGTCGGGCACCGCCGATGGCTGGGCCGGGCAGTCGCTGGGCACGCTGGGCGATGTGTCGGGCGATGGGATGGACGAGATCCTTGTGGGGGCCTACGGCGAGAACATGCTGGGTGGGGCGGGCTACCTCGTGCCCACCCCGCTGGCGGGCCGGTTCGACCTCGCTGACGCCACGCTGAAGCTGGTGGCCGAGTCGGAAGACGACTGGGTCGGCTACGCCTCGGCGGGGGTCGGCAACGTGGCAGGCGGGCCGGTTCCCGTCATCGCCATCGCGGCCCGCTACGACGACGGCTCGGGCAACCAGGCGGGCGCGGTGTACCTGGTCAACGGCGGCGATGTGGGCACCCTCGACCTGTCGGCGGCGCGCTCCAAGCTGCTGGGGCAGGCCACCGGCGACAGCTTCGGCTACAGCCTGGCGGCCGCCGGCGACTTCAACAACGATGGAACGGCCGACCTCATTGTGGGCGCTCCCTTCGTGCAGCCGAGCGACGACGGGGCGGCCTACCTGTTCGAGGGCCCCATCCGCGTCGGTGCGGTGCAGGTGTCCGAGGCGGCGGTCCGCTTCGAGGGCGAGCGGGGCGACGACCAGGCGGGCTGCAGTGTCGCTGGCGGGGCCGATGTCGATGGTGACGGCTACGACGACGTGGCGGTGGGTTCGTGCTTCAACGACCGCGGCGGGGAGAACGCCGGCGCGGTGTTCCTGTTCCGCGGCTCAGCGACGAGCCCGGCGGTGCGCTCGGTGGCCACCGCCGAGGGCGGGCTGCAGGGCGACGAGGCCCAGGCCCGGGCTGGCACCTCGGTGGCCTTTGGCGACCTCGACGACGATGGCCTCGCCGACCTGATCGTGGGGGGGCCCGGGGCGGCCTCCGACGCAGGCCGCGTGTGGGTGATCAAGGGCAACGCGCCGCTGCTCGCGCCCCACTTCGCGTCGTGGGACGGGGAGTCCCCCGGCGACCTCGCCGGCACCAGTGTCGATGCCGCCGACATCAACGGCGACGGGGTCGACGACCTCATCGTCGGGGCGCCCGGCCACGATGGCGTCGGCGAAGACGCCGGTGCGGCCTACGTGTTCTTCGGCCCGCTGTCGGGCGACGCTCTGCAGCCCGACATCGTGATCACCGGCACCCAGGCCTTCGGCTTCGCCGGGCAGGCGGTCCATGGCGTGCCCGACCTCGACGGCGATGGTCGCGACGAGCTGCTGGTGGGGGCTCCGTTCGTCGACGACGGAGCGCCTGGCTCGGGGTCCGTTAGTCTCTTCACCTGGGGTTGGTGATGCTGCTGCTGCTGTCTCTGTTCGCTTGCGACGACTTCCTGGTCCACGCGCCGCCCCCGGCGGCCACCGACCCGGGCACGAAGGTGCTGCAGCGCCTCAACCGCACCGAATACGACAACACCGTGCGCGACCTGCTGGGCACGGGCCTGCAGCCCGCCCGCGACTTCCCCGCCGACGACTTCGGCTACGGCTTCGACAACATCGGCGATGTGCTGTCGATCTCGCCCCTGCACGTCGAGCTGTACCAGCGGGCCACCAACAACCTCCTCGACGAGCTGTACGGTACCGGCATCGCCCCGACAGAGCGGTGGGTGGTGCAGGCGGAAGACGCCGAGGCCACCGGGGGCGCGCTGTACCAGGCGACGGCCTGGGTGCTGTACGGCGAAGACGAGGTCTCCACCCGGATGTATCTGCCCTACGACGGCACGTATGTGGTGGCGGTGCGCGCGTGGCCCCGGCTGGGGGCGCCGTCCAACGTGTCGCTGCTCGTCGACGGGGAGGAGGCGCTGGCGCACGAGCTGATCGCCGACGAGCGGGTGGAGGCGACGGTGTCGCTGGCGGCCGGGCACCACACCGTCGGGCTGGCCTTCCTCGACGCGCAGGGCTCGCTGGAGGAAGACGACGACGTGGTGGTCGACTGGCTGGAGGTCACCGGGCCCCTGGAGCGCCCGATGCCCCCGCCCGCCCTGAAGTCCCAGGTGCTCAGCTGCGATGGCTCGGTCCTCGGGGAGCGTGACTGCGCGCTGCAGATCGTCACCGACTTCGGCCGTCGTGCGTGGCGCCGCCCGCTGACGCCGCCCGAGCTCGAGGCCCAGATGAGCCTGTACGGCGCGGCACGGGGGAGCGGGGCCGACTTCGACGGCGGGATCCGTGCCGCCCTCGAGGGGCTGCTGATGTCGCCCCACTTCGTCTACCGCGTCGAGACCGACCCCGACCCCACGAGCGAGGAGCCGCACCCGGTCACCGCCTACGAGCTGGCGAGTCGGCTGTCGTACTTCCTGTGGTCGACGATGCCCGATGAGCGGCTGCTGTCGCTGGCAGCGAGCGGTGAGCTGCTCCTCGACGAGGTCCTCGAGGCCGAGACCCGCCGAATGCTGGCCGACCCCAAGGCGCGGGCCCTGGTCGACAACCTCGGCGGTCAGTGGCTGGGCATCCGCAAGGTGGAAGACGCCGAGCCCGATCCCGAGCTGTTTCCCGAGGTGAACCCGTCGCTGGTGCTGGCGATGGAGTCCGAAGCCCACGAGCTGGTGAAGTCGGTGTTCCTCGAAGGGCGGCCCCTCAGCTCGCTGCTCACCACGACCGACGCGGTGCTCACCGACGAGCTCGCGGCCTACTACGGGCTGCCGGCGGGTGGGCAGGTGTCGCTGCCCGATCGGCCGGGGCTCATCTCCCGGGCCGGCTGGCTCACCGGCACCTCGCACCCCACGCGCACCTCGCCGGTGAAGCGTGGGCAGTGGGTGCTCGACAAGATCTTGTGCTCGCCTCCGCCCCCGGCGCCGGCCGGCGTGTCGACCGACCTGGGCGGCGCAGACGGGGCCTCGGTGGTGGAGCTGCTCGCGCTGCACCGAGCCGATCCCTCCTGTGCGGCCTGTCACGATGCCATGGATGCCTACGGCCTGGGCCTCGAGGGCTTCGATGCCATCGGCCGCGCCCGCGACGCCTACGGCGACGGCCAGCCTGTCATCGAGGATGGGGAGCTTCCCGACGGGTCCACCTTCACCGGGGCCGTGGAGATGGTGGCGGTGCTGGCCGCCGACCCCCGAGTCCCCCGATGCGCGGTGAGTCAGACGTTCACCTACGCGATGGGGCGCGCCCCCAACACCGCCGACGGCCCCGTGCTCGACGAGCTCGAGGCGGTCGTCACCGAGACCGACACCTTCGAAGAGCTGGCGGTGGGCATCGTGCTCTCCCGGCCCTTCCGCTTCCGCCGTGGAGGGAACTGATGGACCGCTCTCGCCGCCTGTTCCTCCGAGGCGCTGCTGGCGCCGCCCTCGCGCTGCCCTTCCTGCCCTCCGCGCTGCCGCGTCGGGCGTGGTCGCAGTCGTACGACCAGCCCACACGGCTGATCTTCTGGTACGTGCCCTGCGGCATCCAGACGGCCTGGTTCCGTCCCGACAACCTCGGCGCAGGCTACGACCTCAAAGACATCACCTCGGGCCTGGCGCCGGTGCAGAGCGAGGTCTCCCTCATCGGAGGGATGGCCAACCCGGCGGCCGAAGAGGCGATCAGCGGCGACCACGCCCGGGGCACTGCTTCGTTCCTGTCGTGCACCGGGATCCGGCACACCGCCGGGGCCGACATCTACAACGGCATCTCGGCCGACCAGGTGGCTGCGCAGGCCCTGGGCTCGCAGACGCCGCTGCCCTCGCTGCAGCTGGGCATCGTGCCGGGGGCGAACACCGGCGACTGCACCGCCGGCTACAGCTGCGCCTACACGCGCAACATCAGCTGGGCGGGGCCGAGCACGCCGCTGCCCAACGTCACCGACCCACAGATCCTGTTCGATCGGCTGTTCGGGGTCGACACGGGGCTGTCGGCCGAGGAGCAGGCGCGGCGCAACGTCGTGCAGGCCAGCGTGCTCGACCGGGTGCATCAAGACGCCATGGCGCTGCAGAGCAAGCTCGGCAGTCGCGACCGCGAGAAGCTCGACGAGTACCTCACCGCGGTGGAGGAGCTCGAGGTGCGGGTGAGCTCGCTGGGAGGCGGCAGCTGCGAGCCGCCCGAGCGCCCGAGCGGGGCGAGCCTGGCGCTGCCCGAGCATGTGGAGCTGATGAACGATCTGATGGTGATGGCGCTGCACTGCGACCTGACGCGCATCGTCACGTTCATGCTCGGCCCGGGCGGGTCCAACCAGACCTACCCGTTCATCGGCATCCCCGAGGCCCACCACCAGCTGTCGCATCACCAGGGCGACGAAGCCACCCTCGACAAGCTCGTGGGCATCGGCCAGTGGGAGGTCGACCAGTTCGCCTCTCTCACCCAGAAGCTCATCGACACCGAGACGGCCGAGGGCACCCGCCTCATCGACCACACCCTCGCGATGTTCAGCTCCGAGATCGAAGACGGCGACACCCACAGCCACCGCAACCTGCCCATCCTGCTGGCGGGCAGCGGCAACGGCGCCCACGACCCCGGTCGCTACTGGCGAGACGACGACCGGTCCATCGCCGACCTCTACCTGAGCATGCTGAACAGCTTCGGCATGAACCTCGAGACCTTCGGCGAAGACGGGTCGGAGCCGCTGACGCTGACGGCCTGATCGAGCTCAGCGCGCTGCCAGCGCGGGGAGCGCGGCGACGGCGACGGTGAGGGGCTGCGACACAAAGCCCTCGGCGCCGCGGGGGGTCATGGCCTGCATCGACAGCTGCCGGCCGGCGAGGCGCTCGGACACGTCGATGGAGAAGGTGACGGTGCCGTCCGCCGCGGCGACCGCCCGCTCGAAGCGGCCGGGGTGGAGGATGTCGAAGCAGGCGCCGCCGAACTCGCCGAGGCAGGGGCCTTGGCCTTCGCCGTGCAGGCTGACGAACAGGAACACCTCGGTGCCGGCCGGCGCCCCCTCGACCATCAGCATCTGGGTCGTCCCGGGCTGCACGGTGGGGAGTTCGGTCGGGGGGGCGGCGAAGGCGGCGAGGGCGGTCAGGGCGACGAACATGGTGGACTCCGGCTCGGGTGGGTGTCCTCCCTGATTGCGAGGGGTGTGCCAGCGCAAAAGCGTGGTTGCACCGTGGTGTCGGACGGGAAGGCCGACAACGGTCATGACTCGGTCAGGCCTCCGGGTGCGGACGTCGGTGGGGCGAGGGGCCGGATGCCTAGGGCGTGGTCGCCGGCCACCAGGTGACGAAGACCAGCTGCTTGCGGTCGGCCCGTGGGCGGCAGCAGCCGAGCTCCAGGCGGCCCGCCGGTGCCTCGAGGGTGATGACCTCGCGCTTGTCGTGGTGGCCCTCATCAGCGACGACGAACCCTTGGGACTCCGCCTGAGCGCGCAGGTCGATCCAGCCTTGGCGGGCTCGCGCGGGGGAGGGGAAGGCCACGTCGACGGCGACCTGCTCGCTACCCTGCGGCGAGGTGATCACGCCGATCTCGCCCTCGATGGCGAGGGGGAAGCCATCGGGAAGCTGCTCCAGGGTCTCCAGGCCCGTCAGGGCCGTGCAGGCCCACAGTGCCGCCAGCCACATCGCTACCTCCCGTCTGCGGGTATCTCGCCCGGCGCGGCGGCGGCGGCCAGCTCACCCCTCGACCAGGCGCGGGCCTCGGGTCGACGCCAGGCGACCAGCAGCGCCCCGGACGCCGCCAGGCCGACGGGGTCGAGGGTGGCCAGGCTGAGCAGGGCGGTGAGCACGGCCGCCCCCTGCACGAGGGCGGGGGCGAACCGGAAGGGAGGCAGCAGCAGCAGCCCAAGCCCCAGCCGGATCGGGCCGGCTACGGCGAACTGACCGAAGGCTACGAAGGTGCCGGCGAGCACGAACAGGGCACCGACCGCGTCTTCGTCGACGAAGCGGATCAGCCCCAGGATGCGCTGCACGAAGGTCGCGAGGATCAGCAGCACCATCCAGGTGGTGAACGACGACAGCACCATGGTGATGACGCTGGCGACGATCTGGAGCAGCCCAGCGAGGAACAGGGCAGTGGGGCGGTCGTCGACGGGCCGGGGGGCGGAACGGCGCTGACTCGGTGCGGGCCGGAACCGCGGACCGGTCGGTCGGGTGGGGGCTGGCAGCTGCACCCGGACCCTGGCCCGGTCGAGCATCTTCTGGGGCAGCGGAGAGGCCACGTCGGCCTGCAGGCGCTCGAGGACCTCGTCGTCGGCGAGCTCCAGCTGGGTGGCCAGGTCGGCGTCGGGGCCGACGAGCACGGCCCGCGCCAGCCACCGTGCCTCGGCCCGCAGCAGGCCCTGGTGCAGGCTCGCCTCCGCCTTGGCGTTGACCTGGTGGTGGGGGCTGGGCACGCCGAGGAAGGTGGAGGGGGCGATCAGCTCGTAGGTGGAGCCCTCGACGCCGACCACCTGCTGCTCCGCGAGGTCGAGGGTGTAGGTTCCCGACAGGGTCTTGGCCGACACATGGCGCGACAGCAGCGCGGGAGCTCGCTCGCCCTTGGTGTCGAGGGCCATGCGCAGCACCCCCTCGGGGGGCGGTGCCTCGTCGCCCTCCGCGAGCTGCAGGTGGCCGAGCTCGGCGAAGAAGCGCTCCAGCGCCTCCACCGGTAGCGCCGAGACCCAGCGGCCCTCGTGGCGCCCGCGCCCCCCCAGCCCCGAGCGGGCATGCAGCCCGATACGCTGCACCAGCTCGATGGCTTGGTCTTCCGACAGCTCGCCCCGGTCGGACCGGGCAGCCACCGCGTCGAGCAGCGCGCTGGTGCGCCCATCGACGGCTGGTAGCGATCGTCGGACGGCCGCCAGGCCCAGCGGGTCGGATGGGCTGGGGACGCACGGCTCGGTGGGGACCAGCTCCCCCTCGGTGGCGAGGGGCCCTATGGCCTCCAGGAAGGCCACCATCGGGCCCCCGAGCCGTGGGCCGAGGTCGACCGAGTGCTGGGTGCCGGCGAGGGTGACGTAGACGGCGGAGTAGCCGATGACCGCTACCGCGGTGCCCCCCGAGCGGTCGAGGCTCTCGATGGCGTCGAAGGGCACGCGCAGGGTCTCCCCGCTTCCTCGCAAGATGACGGCACGGTCGGTGACGAAGGCACCGTAGGACTCGTCCCATGACGCCCCCGCGAGGTGCCTTCCGACGGCCCGCGCGGGGTTGAGCACTCCGAGGGCCTTGGAGGTCGTGCTCCGCTGGTCGTTGCCGGTGAGGGGAAAGAAGCCGACGACCCGCTCGCCCACGACGGGATCCGGCCCCTCGCCCCAGGCTGCGATCATCCGACCGAGGAGGTCGGGGTCGAGGCGGGGGGCCAGCTGGCGGTGCTTGTGCTGGACCGTCTCCCGCAAGATGGCGGCGACGTCCCAGCGCTCGGGAGGGCTGTCGGGAACGGTGCTCATCAGGGGGCCAGGTGGAGGACCTGGTCACCAGGCACGTTGCGGGCCGCGAGGGTGCGGCCATCGGGCCACAGCACCGCGACGACACTCACGCCGTCCCAGTCACCCAGACCGAATCGCACGCTGTGGGCGTTCTGGCTGGCCCGGCTGCTGCCACCGGTGATGTCGCGGAACAGGGTGCTGCCGTCGGGCATGGCGATGACCACCCGCGCGCCGACGCCGCCCCGGGCGCCCGTGACGGGCTCCTCGTCGATGACGACCTCGAGCCAGTGGTTGGTGCCGTCGTCGGTGTCGTTGCGGAACAGGTTGAGGCGGCTGCCCGACGTGCCGGCCGTGACGATGTCGACGTCGCCATCGGCGTCCATGTCGGCGGAAGCGAGCGCGACGTTGTGGCCGTTGCCCACGGGCGCGTGCGTCCATTGGGTCTCGGAGAAGGTGGGAGGCACCGTCTGCAGGTTCTGGAAGGCGAGGTAGGGCCGGTCGTCTTCCTCGGCGACGAAGAGGTCCCACCAGCCATCGTGGTCGAAGTCTTCGAAGGTGAGCCCCCAGCTGTAGGAGCCGCGCACGCCGGCGGAGGCGGAGTAGTCAGCGAAGGTGCCGTTGCCGAGGTTGACCAGCAGCGCGTTGCCGCCGATGTTGCCGATGTAGTAGTCGAGCAGCCCGTCGTGGTTCACGTCGGCGCCGTCGATGCCCATGGGGTTGCCCATGGGGTTGGTCCAGAACACGGCGGCCGTCACGTCGGTGAACACGCCCCCGTCGTTGCTGAGCAGGGTGCGGTTGTCGCTGCTGTCGCCGCGGTCGTTCCACACGGCGAGGTCGTGGTCGCCGTCGTTGTCGTAGTCGGTCCACAGCACGGCGCAGGGGTTGCCCTGGGTGGAGATGGCGGCGGCCGACGTGGTGGTCACGTCGGTGAAGGTGCCGTCGCCGTTGTTCTGCATCACGTAGATGTGGGGCGGGTGGTAGTCGAACTGGCTGCTGGCCACGGCCAGATCGGGCCAGCCGTCGCGGTTGAGGTCGCCCCACGCGCCGATCTTGCTCGACCCATTGCTGGCAGGATGGCTGGGCGGGCCCCCTAGGCCGGCGGCGGCGGTGCCGTCGGTGAAGGTGCCGGAGCCGTCGTTGATGAGCAGCTTGTCGGTGGGATGGGCGGTGACGTGCACGTCGAGGTCGCCGTCGGCGTCGATGTCGACTGCAGCGACCGAGTACATGTCTAGGCCGGCGAGGATGCCGCGCATGCCGCTGGCGACGCTGGCGTCGGTGAACTGGCCGGTGCCGTCGTTGAGCCACAGGCTGGCGTCCCAGGTGGGGCTGCCGTCGCCGTCGGTGCCTGGCGCGTGGAAGATGTCGGGGTCGCCGTCGCCGTCGACATCGAAGAAGCCCACACCCACGCCGTGGCTGTTGCCGCCGCTCTCGGAGGCACCGAGGCCGGCGCTGTCGCCCACCTCGGGAAACATCAGCATGCCGGCGGCGACGGGACTGGCCTCCAGGGTGGGGGTGTGCCCGTAGTCAGGGGACCCGGTGAGCGGCACGTCGGCCCACAGCACATCGTGGGAGAAGGGCGCGACGTAGGGCGGGGTGCCGGTGTCGGCGGTGCCCGAGTCGGCATCGGTGTCGGTGTCGCTGTCGGCGTCGGCGTCGGCGTCGGTGTCGCCATCTGCGTCGGCATCGGTGTCGGTGTCGGTGTCGCCATCGGTGTCACCGTCGGCGTCGGCGTCGGTGTCGGCGTCGCTCGCGTCGACGGTGGGCCCATCCGTGTCGGTGTCGTCTTTGTCGCCGCCGCTGCAGGCGAGGGCCGCGAGGGCGAGGAACAGGGAGGGGTGCGGTCGCATGACTACTCCAGGGTGCGGGCAGTATACGTGCGTGGGCCGCTCACTCGAACGAACAAGGGGCAACGCCGTCGATCGTCGACCAGTCGATGCCCTGAGCCTCGAACACCACGCAGTCGTACAGGTTGCCGTCGAGGTCGTCGATGGCCAGCAGCACGGAGGGGTCGGCTCCACACGACAGGGCGGTGGCGCTGCCTTCCTCGACGAGCCGGAAGTCGGGGGTGATCGACAGCGTGAGCAGGAAGTCTTGCCCCGTGCCGTCGGGGGCGAACGACTGGGACCCCACCAGGTGGTCTTCGACGTAGGCGCCATCGGCCGTCCACCAGCTTCGCACCCGGCCGGCCCATCCCGCGACCGACAGGGTGACGGTCCAGGTCGCCTCCTCGAGGTCGCAGGCGAGGGTGGCGTCGACGACTTCGGGGGGCTGTATGTCGATCGGACTGCCCTGTGGTGGCTGCTCGTCGGGGTCGACGGGCAGGGTGCACGCAGCCAGCAGCACCCACATCACGAGGCGTTGGCCCTGGCCCGCTGGCGGAACAGACGCCGCTCGATGGCGGTGAGCAGGTCGTCGAAGCCCTCGCCGGTCAGGGCGCTGACCGAGTGCCCACCGTGGTCGTCGACGAGCTGGCGCAGGAAGCCCGGGTCGGCCTGATCGGCCTTGTTCCACACCAGCATCTGCTCGGTGTCTTGCAGGCCGAGGTCTTCGAGGACCTCGTCGACGGCCTCCTTGTGATGAGGGACTGCAGGATCGCTGGCGTCGAGGACATGCAGCAGCAGGTCGGCCTCCTCGAGCTCCTCCAGGGTGGCCTTGAAGGCCGACACCAGCGTCTTGGGCAGGTCTTGGATGAAGCCCACGGTGTCGGTGAGGATGATCTCGCGCTGCTCGGGGAAGCGCAGCCGCCGTGTCGTCGGGTCGAGGGTCGCGAACAGCTGATCTTCGGCGAGGACCTCGCTGCGGGTCATCCGGTTGAGCAGCGTGGACTTCCCGGCGTTGGTGTAGCCGACGATGCTCACGATGGGGATGCCGGCCTTGCGGCGCCGGGCACGGCGGGTGTCGCGGCGCTTGCCCAGCTGCTTGAGCTGCCGCTCGAGGCGGGTGACCCGCTCCTGGGCACGGCGCTTGTTGATCTCGAGCTTCGTCTCGCCGGGCCCTCGGCCCCCGATGCCGCCGGTGAGGCGCGACATCGCGGTGGGCATGATGGCCAGCCGCGGCATGCGGTAGCGGAGCTGTGCGAGCTCGACCTGCAGCTTGCCTTCGCGAGACTTCGCGTGCTGGGCGAAGATGTCGAGGATGAGCTGAGTACGGTCCAACACCTTCAGGTCGGTGGCCGAGGCGATGTTGCGCAGCTGGCTGGGCGACAGCTCGCGGTCGAAGATCAGGGCCTCGGTCTGCAGGTGCATGGAGCGCACGATGAGCTCCTGCAGCTTGCCGCTGCCGATGCAGGTGCGGCCGTCGAGCTTGTCGCGCCGCTGCAGCACCCGGTCGAGGACCTGCAGCCCGGCGGTGTCGGCGAGGCGCTCCAGCTCGTCGAGGGAGCGCTCGGCCTTGCGCGCGTCGCCCAGGGTGATGCCGACGATGATGACCCCCGGCTTGCCGTCGACCCGCTGCAGCTGGGGCGAGCGGGTGAACTGCGCTTCGAGGTCGGTGATGAAGGCGGTCCAGTCGTCGGACCACTCGTGCACGCTGGGGATGCGCTCGACGCGGTGCACGGCGTCGGTGGCGCCGTCGTCGCTGGGGGGCAGCAGGTAGGCATACTGGACCTCGCCGGGAAGCCCATCGTCGAGGACCCGGATGGTGACGACGGCATCGAGCTGCAGCAGGGCGAGGTCGGTGAGGTCGTCTTCGGTGAGCCCCTCGGGGCCGAGGTTGGACAGGATCAGCCGCAGCCCACGGAAGCGGGCCGCACCGGCGCGCCGTGCACCGAGGTCGGGGAGGAAGACCCGGCGGGCGTCGCCGACGATGACCTTGTCGATCTGGCCGGAGCGGTCGATGAGCAGGCCGATGCGCCGGCGGGTGACCCGTGACAGCTCGGTGAGGGCGCGCGCCAGGGGCGGCGACACGAACTGCTGGCGGTCGACGCGGCGGTTGTAGAGCGCCCGCAGGCCACGGGACTGGTTGGGCTTGAGCCCAGCGGTGTTGCCGAAGAGTTGGTCCAGGGAGACCTCCGAGCAGGCATCCTATGTCGGGCGGAGGCCGATGGCCGCTAGGATGGGGGAGGGGGCAGCGATGTGGTGGGTGTCGGTCGGCTGGGCTTGTAGCGTGCTGGCGCCCGCTCCCTGGGAGGTGGTCTCGGATCCCACCGACGTGCAGCCGCCCGAGCCCTTCGAGGTGGGGGGCGTCGACATCACCCGCGGTCACGGGCCGGTGGACGGCGCCATGTCGTCGTGCGACGACCTCGGCTTCATCCATGTGAGCCTGACCCACCCGGAGCCGGTCGGTGTGCGCATCGTGGCGGTCGAGGGGCTGCTCCCCGAGGGGATGTCCCTCGACGTGGCGGCGGAGGCCACCGAGTGGCTGCAGCTGCTGTGGGTCGACGGGCGCACCGACGAGCAGGAGCCCTTCGACTTCGTGGTGGGGCTCGCTCCCGTGGACAGGGCAGGCAACGAGGGGCCGAGGGTCGACGTAGAGATCGCCCACGAGGGATCGGGCACGGGTGGCACGGGCGGCACGGGATCGGGCGCGGTGGGCAGCAAGGGGTGTGCGGTGGCACCGAGCGGGGGGGCGTGGCTGCTGTGGTGCGGGCTGTGGATGAGGCGTCGACGGTAGGGAACGGGGACCGTGCTGCCGATGCGTCAGAGGGTGAGGGCGGGGGCCCGAAATGAGGCAGTCGGGTGCTCAGCCTCGTGGATCCGTACATGGAAACCAACCTGTCCCCGTCCGCTGTCCCGACCACCCTCGGCGAAGGTCGCTACCGACTGATCCGGCCGATCGGCGAAGGGGGCATGGCGACGGTGTACGTCGGGGAAGACCGGCAGCTGCGGCGACCTCGCGCCATCAAGGTCCTCCACCCTCACTACGCGCGGAAGAAGGCGCTGCGCACACGCTTCGAGGCGGAGGCCCGTGCGATGGCCCAGGTGGAGCACCCACACGTGGTGAGGGTGTTCGACGTGGGGCTGGACGGGCGCACGCCGTACCTGGTGATGGAGCTCGTCGAGGGGGCGAGCCTCGACGAGCTGGTGGCCGATGGGCCGATGGGGCCTCTCGAGGCCCTCGACGCGATGCTCCAGGTCTGCGAGGGGGTGCAAGCGGCGCACCGCGCGGGCATCGTCCATCGCGACATCAAGCCGCAGAACATCCTGGTGACCGCCGACGGGCGCTGCAAGATCACCGACTTCGGCATTGCGCAGGTGGGGCACGAGACGCGGCTGACGAAGACGGGCTCGACGATGGGCACCCTCGGCTTCATGGCCCCAGAGCAGCGCTACGATGCGAAGTCCGCCGATGTGCGGGCCGATGTGTTCAGCCTCGGCGCGACGTTGTGGCGCCTGCTCTCGCCGGCCGAGCTCACGGAGCTGTTCCTCGCTGACGAGCAGCCTCGGCTCATGGAGGGGCTCCATGAGGCCGTCGCGTCGATCGTGCTGCGGTGCGTGGCCTATGCCCCCGACGATCGCTACCCCGACGTGGCGGCGCTGCGGGCCGAGCTGGAGGCAGTGGCTGCCCAGCTTGCGGGCCTCGATCCTGCGGATCTCCAGGCCGCGCAGCCGCATCCGGCGGACGACGCCGTCACGTGGGTCGATGAGGCAACGCTGTCGCCACAGGGCGCCGAGCGCGTGCGAGCGGTTCCGTGGTCCCCCCCCGAGCCCACTGAGCCCACCGTGGCCGAGGATGGGCTGCCCGCCTGGGTCGATCGGGAATCGCTGACCCCAGCAGCTCGTCGCTCGCTGGCGGCCCCTGCGGTCACCCGCGCGCCGCCCCTCCCGACGCCGCCTTCGGCACCGGCACGCGACGACGAGGTGGCGGCGGGCCGCGAGGTGGCCGAGCAGCTGAAGGAGGTGGCACGCACCGTGGTCCGTGCGGTGATGGCGGTGTTCCAGGGCCCGCTGCGCACGATCACGCTGGCGTCGACCCTGGTGATGGCGTTGGGCTCCCTCGTGGTCGGGGTCGCGACCTTCCAGGTGCGAAGGGCCGAGCTGGCCGCGACGACGGCGAGGGCTGCGCTGTACACCACCATCGACCGGGAGGTGCGCATCATCGACGACCTCGAGGCGGCGGCGGGAACGAACGCGGCCTACCTGGAGGGGCTGCGCTCCGAGGTGGTGTCGCAGCCCGAGCCCCATCGGCAGCGCGCGGCCCTCACCTACATCGCGGCGGTCGACGAGGCGGCACGAACCCTCGACCACGCGGGGCTACGCCACAAGGCCGAGATGGTGCGGGTGCGGCAGGAGCGGCTGCACGAGGCGCAGCAGGCCTATGAGCGGGGCATGCTCGCGTGGGAGCAGGCGGCCGACTCGACCCATGGGCGCCTCGCCCTCTCCCTCGGCGCAGCACGGGCGCCGTGACAGGCCGCTAGAACTCGCGCAGTCGCACCCGCCGAACCCGATGGTCGCGGCCCTTCTCGAGCACGATGTCGGCACGCTCCCGCGTCGGCAAGATGTTCTGGGCCAGGTTGGGCAGGTTGATGTCGCGCCAGATCCGGCGGGCGGTGGCCTCGGCCTCGGCGTCGTCGAGCTCGGCGTAGCGGCGAAAGTGCGACTGGGGGTCGGTGAACACCGTGCGCCGTAGCGACATGAAGCGCTCGACGTACCACGACTCGAGGTCGTCGGTGTCGGCGTCGACGAACAGCGAGCGATCGACGAAGTCGGTGACGTAGACCGAGCTGGCGGGCCCCACCTGCAGCACGTTGAGCCCCTCCAGGATGAGCACGTCGGGCTGCTCGATGAGCAGGGGCTCGCCCGGCATCACGTCGTAGACCACGTGACTGTAGCGTGGCACCTCGAGGGGACCTCGCCCGGCGCGCAAGTCGGCGAGGAAGCGCAGCAGCGCCGACACGTCGTACGACTCGGGCCAGCCCTTTCGATCCATCAGGCCGTGGGCCTGCAGCCACGCGTTGGGGCGTAGGAAGCCATCGGTGGTGACCAGAGCGGTCTTCACGCGGCTTCCCAGCAGGGCGCGCAGCACCCGCGCGGTGGTGGACTTGCCCGCCGCCACCGAGCCGGCGATGGCGATCACGTAGGTGGGCGCAGGCTCCTCGATGCCCAGCAGGCGAGAGAGATCGGCGCGACGAGCCCGCACAGCCGCCATGTCGCGTCGCAGGAAGGCCAGCAGCGGCAGGTAGATCTCCCGCACCTCGGCAGGGTCGAAGGGCTCACCGGTCGCTGCCAGATCGGTGAGCTCGTCCATGTCGACGGGGGAGGTGACTCCCTCGCCGGCCCGGGACCAGGCAGGCCTCTCCAGCGTGCGCCAGGGCAGCTCAGAGATCCTTGTTGGGGAGCAGGCCTCCGGAGCGGCCCTTCGCGGCGGCCTCCAGCAGCTCGGGCAGGTCGACCCCGATGGCGCCCTTGAGCTCCTCCACGAGGCGCACGGCCTGCCGAGCCGTGCTGCCGCCACCTTCGTCGGGGGGCAGCATGGTGATCCGGTCGATCTTGACCTCGCCCACCGTGGTGATCAGCGAGTCCATCACCTTCTGCAGCTTCTGCATCAGGAAGATGTCGCGGGCCGAGTCGCCAGAGTCTGCCCAGACCTGGATCATCTCCTCCAGCACCTGCACGGTGGCACGGCCCTCTTCGAGGATGCGGGCGGACCGCCCCTTGGCCTCGGCGATGCCCGCCTCCATGCCGGCCTTGGCAGGCTCGATGACGTCGGCCTCGAGCTGGCGGCGCACCTGCTCTACCCGGGCCTCTTCGGCCTCCATGGCCGACTCGGCCTTGGCGATCTGGGCCTTCACGATGCCTTCCTGCTCGGCAACCAGGGCGGTGGCGCGTGTCTTGGCGTCGGCGACGCGGCGCTCGGCCTGGGCCACCGCGATCTGCTCCTCAGCCTCGACCTGCTGCATGCGAGCGCGCCGGCGGTTCTCGGAGTCACGGACGATGGCATCGGCCTTGGCGCGGGCCTCGGCGATGCGCGACTTCTTGATGATCTCGGCAGACTGCTTGCGGCCGAGGCTGTCGAGGTATCCGCGCTCGTCCCACACGTTCTGGATCTTCATGGTGTCGAGGGCGAGGCCGAGCTTGCCGAGGTCGTGCTCGGCTTCCTCGAGCAGCTTCTCGGCGAACGCGATCTTGTCTTCGTTGACCTCTTCGGGCGTGAGACGCGACAGCACGCCGCGCAGGTTGCCCTCGAGCACGTCTTTCGCCATCTGCACCAGCTCGCCACGGGGCTTGCCGAGCAGCCGCTCGACGGCGTGACCCAGCATGGGCTCGTGGCCTGCGATCTTGAGGTTGGCGACCCCCTGCACGTTGAGCGGGATGCCCCCCTTGGAGTAGGCGCCGCGCACCTCGACATCGATGATCATGTTCGTCAGGTCGAGGCGGTCGACGCGCTCGATCAGGGGCACGCGCCACCCGCGGCCGCCCTTGATGATGCGGTAGCCCTTCGTCTGCCCGTTCACCTCGCGGCGACGGCCGCTGAAGATGAGCACCTCGTTGGGCTCACAGATGTACAGCAGGTTGCCGGCGACGCCGACGGCAGCGCCGGCCGCTGCGATGCCCACGACGCCGAACGCGCCCAGGATGGCCAGAATCCCACTCATCAGCGCACCTCCTTGCGAGCCGCGGCCCGTGCCTCGAGGGCGCGTCGCCGCCTCCCTTCGCCGTCGTCGTCGTCGTCGCCCTTGGTGTCGATCCCGGCGAGGATGCCGGTGATGTCGACGCCGGTGGTCTCCGTGAACTCACGCAGCACCGCGCCGACCGTGGCCGGCAAGGCTGCGATGTGCTGCGGCAGCGCGTGGCCGTTGCCTCCGTCGAGGAGGGTGACCTCGCCGATCTCCATGTTCCGCACCTTGTCGGTGACGGTCGACAGCACGTTCTCGAGCTGCTGGATGAGGAAGATGTCTTTCGCGTCGGGGCCGGCCTTGACCCAGGCGCCTCGCATCATCTCGAGGACCTCGGCCATGGCCTGCCCGTCGGCGGCGATCTGGGCGGCGTCGGCCCGGGCCTTCATCTCCGATGCCTTTCGCTGCGCGTCGGCGGGGAGCACGATGTCGGCCGACAGCCGCAGGTGCTCGAGCTTGGCGCGGATTTCCTGCAGAGCCTGCTCGGCGCGGGCTCGTGCGGCGAGGGCGCCCTGCTCGGCACGCTCCTCTTCGGACTTGGCGACGGCCTCGAGCTCGGCGACGCGCTGACGGAGGCCGTTCTCGCGCTGCTTGATGGCCGTCTCGGCCTTCTCGTTGGCCACCTGACCCTCGCGGGCGTAGCCGGCCTGCGCCTCTTCGGCGTCGGCCTTCGCGGTGGACTCCGCGATCTCTGCGTCGGCCAGCACATTGGCGAGCTGCTCACGCCCGATGCTGTCGAGGTAGGACACGTCGTCGCTGACCATCTGCACCTTCAGGGTGTCGAGGGTCAGGCCCAGCCGGTTGAAGTCTTCCCCGGCCTCGTCGACGAGCTCCTGGGCGAACTTGAGGCGGTCTTCGTTGACCTCCTCCGGCGTCATCTGGGCGATGATTCCGCGCAGATGGCCTTCGAGGGTCTCCTTGGCGACCTGACGGATCTCGTCGGGGTCGCGGCCGAGGAAGCGCTCGATGGCGTTGTCGTACTGGCCCGGCTTGCTGCTCACCTTGACCTGCGCGATGGCGTGCAGGGCCAAGGGGATGCCGCCCTTGGAGTAGGCGTTGTTGACGTGCAGCTCGATGGGGATGGTGGTGAGGTCCATCCGGTCCACCATCTCGAGCAACGGAATCCGCCAGGCAAACCCGCCATGGATGACCCGGTAGCCCCGTGTGTGACCGTCGGCGGTCGTGTATTCCCGACCACTGAAGATCAGCAGCTCGTTGGGCCGACCGACGAACAGAAACTGCTTGGCGATGAACACGAGCGCCACGAAGGCGAGACCGAAGCCTCCTCCGGCGCAAAGGAACGCGAGCTCACCCACAATCACCCCCGAGAGAATCGGCACCATAGCAGAGCCGATGTGGATGGGGACTACGCGTTCGCTGCACCGTTTGTTTCGCGCCCCGACCCGCTCAGCGTTCGCGACCTGCTGCCTTCGCCGCAGCCGCACGCTGGGCTCGTTCCAGGGCGACCTGGGCATCGCTGATCTCGGGCGCGACCTCGGCGATACCGTCGCGCACGGACACGATGACGACGGTGCTGCCCCGCTCGATGGTGGTGCCGGCGCTGCTGTTGGCGAGCATCTCGACCCGGCCGTCGGGGCGCTCGACGACGATCTTGCCGTGGCCCCCCGGGCGGATGGGGAGCAGCACCCGCGCCTCCTCGCCACGGTAGTGGCGCAGGCTGGTGGGGGCCGAGACCTGATCGGACTTCAGCTGGCGGAAGAAGTGGGCGGCGCCCCACCCCAGGCCGACGCCGACGGCGACGGCGAGGAGGAACACCAGCAGGTAGGGCAGCCCGGCCAGGGTGAGCATGGTGCCCATGAGGCCGAAGGTGCCCAGGCCGAAGGTCCAGAAGCGCATCGACAGGAAGGGAAGCCACATCGCCTCGGAGGCGGTGTCCATGTCGACGTCTTTGTCGAGGTCGCCATCGAACTCGGCATCGGCATCGACATCGGCATCGAAGTCGGCCTCTACGTCGGCGTCGAAGTCGGCCTCGACGTCAGCGTCGAAGTCGGCCTCTACATCAGCGTCGAAGTCGGCCTCGACATCGCCATCGAGGTCGGCGTCGTGGTCGAACTCGACGTCTTTGTCGAAGTCTTTGTCGCCGCCTCCGAAGAACAGCGACACGAAGATCAGGCACGCGCCGAAGCCGAGGGAGGCGAGGTAGACCGACAGCATCTCAGGCCCCCCGGGCGGCGAAGGCGAGCACCAGCCAGCCGGCGATCAGCGCCAGGCCACCCAGCGGGGTGATGGCCCCCAGCCAGCGCTGCTCGGTGAGGACCAGCACGTACAGCGAGCCTGAGAACAGCACGATCCCTGCCATGAAGAGGGCGCCGGCGATGCGCGGCTCGCCCGGATGGGCGGCGACGAGGCCCAGCGCCAGCGCGTGCAGCAGGTGGTAGCGCGCAGCCGTCTCCCACGTCACCAGCAAGGCCGGGTCGCTCACGACGTTCTTGAGGCCGTGCGCTCCGAAGGCCCCGAGGGCCACGCCGAGCGCGCCGACGATGCCTGCGATCGTCCACCACATGATGTCGTTCATAGCAGAACGCAGACTCCGTTACGACGATGGGGTGAGCGATTCCTCCGATGAGCGCCTCGAGCGCATGCTGGTGCTGGTGCGGGCCCACCGGCCCGGGCTTCGTCTCGTCGACAAGGCTGAGTCACCGCTGATGCGGGCCGTCGCGTGGTTCGTGCGCCCGTTCATGCCGCACTTCCTCACTCGAGTGACGACCGTGCTGGGCGACACCATCTACACGCCCGGGCCGCCGGAGTCGCTGCCTCCGGGGCTCCTGGCGCGGATCCTGGCCCACGAGCTGGTCCACCAGATCGACCAGCGGGCGTGGGGGCCGCTGTTCTACCTGAGCTACGCGCTGCTGCCGCTGCCGGTGTGGCGCACCAGCCGTGCCTGGTGGGAGCGCCGGGCCTTCGCGGTCGACCTGATGCTGGCGCTGCACGAAGACGGTCCGTCGGGGCTGGAGATGGCCCGGCGACGGCTGGCGGTGGTCTTCGGCGGGGCGACCTACGCATGGATGTGGGGCGGGAGGCATGCCGCCGAGCGGTTCCTGCAGCCGGTGGTCGACGCGGTGACCGATGGCGAGCTGCAGGCGCAGTCCCCCTATGACGACATCCTGATGGCCTGGTCGGGTGGGGGAAGGGTCGAGGCCGACGGCGAGCGCTAGCTGTCGTGAAACCAGCCCTTGAGCTCGGCCTGCCGCTCGGCGCGGTCGCCGACGAGGTTGCTGAGCAAGACCTCGGCGAGGCGCACGAAGTCGGCCTCGGTGAGGATGCCGACGAGGCGGTCGTCGTCGTCGACGACGGGCAGGCAGCCGTACTTCGCCTTGCGCATCCGCTCGGCCGCCGCCTGAAGGGGGGCGCTGGCCAGGATCGTCTCGACCTGGGTGTGCATCACCTCTCGCACCGGGATGGAGGCCATGAGCACACGATCTTCGCGGCGGTCTCCCCGCACGGAGGAGACGGCGGCGCGCGCGAGGTCGCGATGGGTGAGCAGGCCGACGAGGCGCCGCTGTGGGCCATCGACCACGGGCAGGTGGCGGAAGCGCCGGAAGCCCATGATCTCTTCGGCATCGGTGAGCACCGAGTCGGCGTGCATGGTGATCACTTCGCTCGACATGAGGTCTTCGACGTTCATCGCATCCTCCGACCGCATCCTCCCTCAGGTGGTCGGCGTGGTCGACTGGGGCGCGACCCGGTAGGAGCGGGCTGCGGAGGAGCCCATGAGTGTGAAGGGTGTGATCGTCGCGGCGGGCTACGGCACCCGCTTCCTTCCGGTGACCCGGGTGGTGGCCAAGGAGCTGCTCCCGGTGGTCGACCGTCCAGCGCTCGACCTGGTCGTCGAGGAGCTGGTGTCGGCCGGCGTGACCGAGGTCCTCCTGATCAGCTCGCGACGAAAGCGGGCGGTGGAGGACTGGTTCGACCACGACATGGAGCTCGAGGCGGTGTTCCGTCGCGAGGGGGCCGACGCGAAGCTGGCCAAGGCGCAGCCGCCCCCGGTGAACGTCACGGTGGTGCGGCAGCAGGAGATGCGGGGCACAGGCCATGCGCTGCTGCTGGCCCGGGAGTTTGCCGGTGACGACCCGGTGGTGGTGTGCTTCCCCGACGATCTGTTCGGAGCGCCCAACCTCACCTCCCAGCTGATCGCACGCCACGAGGAGACGGGGGGCAGTGTGCTGGCCGCGAAAGACCTCACCGGCCAGGATGTGTCTCGCTACGGCGTGATGGACGTCTCCGGCGAGGCAGGCGCGCTGATGCTGAAGGGCATCGTCGAGAAGCCGCCGGCCGGCACGGAGCCGAGCCACCTGGTGTCGCTGGGCCGCTACCTGTATACGCCCGACCTGTTCCCGCTGCTGGCCGAGGGCTGGGCCCGGTTCGAGGGCAAGGAGTTCTACCCGATGGATGCCCTGTGCACCCTCGCGGAGCGGGGTCGGGTGGCGGTGGAGGTGGTGAGCAGCCCGCACTACGACACCGGCGCCCCCCTCGGCTACCTCAAGACGGTGATCGAGCACGGCCTGGCCCACGAGGCCTTCGGGCCCGAGCTGGAGGCGTGGCTGCGGCAGCGGCTGCGCTGAGGCTCGTCGCTACGGGGTGACGGTCTGCTGCAGGCCGGACAGCTGGATGAGGATGAGGCCCCCGTTCTTGCGGCCGTCGTCTACCGAGAAGGTGTGGGAGTAGTTGGCGATGGGCAGCATCGGGAACACGGCGGTGAGGGCGTCGCTTGCCAGCGCGGTGCCGCTGGTGTCGGTGATCGCGATGCGCATCTCTACCTCGGGTTGGACCACGCCATCGACGGTCATCTCCCGCGGCGTGGGGTCGGCGAACTGGGGGCCGTCGGACAGGCGCCAGGTGTCGGGGTTGAGGTCTTCGACGTCGATCACCGCACGGCCAGACCCGCCGACGATGGTGGGAACCGCTGCGAAGCTGAGGTCGAAGGCACTGCTACCATCGTGGTCGTACTCGCCACGGTCGGCGCCGAGGTCGTCGTCGACGACGCAGATGTCGTAGGTGAAGGAGCCGGTGACCTGGGTGTTCTGGAGCTGCCCGGGAGCGTGGCCGAAGGGCGTGCCGGTCACCGTCGCGATGCTGCCCGAGAAGGCCACCGTCGCCAGGCACGACGGGGGCGGCGCCGTGTCACCTGTGGGGGCGGTGTCGGTGTCGGTGTCGGTGTCGGTGTCGGTGTCCGAGTCTGTGTCGGTGTCCGAGTCGGTGTCTGTGTCTGTGTCTGTGTCCGAGTCTGCGTCTGTGTCTGTGTCGGTGTCTGTGTCTGTGTCGGTGTCGGTGTCGGCCGCATCGACCATGACGTCGTCGACGACGGCATCATCATCCTTGTCCGTCGAGCAGGCCAGGCCCACGGCCAGCGGCAGGAACATCCAGGAACGCACGGGCACCTCCGCCGGCATGGTAGCGCCTGTGCCTCCCCTTGGGGCGATGCGCAGGCCTTTGTCAGTCGCCCAGCGCCTCGTCGGCCCAGGCCACCACCTGCGACAGCGCGAGGCCTCTCGCCCGGTACTGCGTGGTGGGGTCGGACTCCTTGCCTCCACCATAGACATGGTGCTCGCCGGTGAGGGCACGCTGCAGATGAAGGGGACCCAGCCACACCCACTTCACGGCGGCCGCGAGGAAGCCGACACGGACGCTGCTGGGCGCGAGCCCCCCTGACGACGCCACGCCGCGCTGGTAGGCCTCGAGGAGCTGGGCGCCGGTGTCGGCCATCGCCTCCGGTGGCAGCAGCCCGTCGAGCACGGCCTCGATCACCAGGTTGGACAGGTCTTCGCCCAGGGCGCCGTGCCCCAGGCAGGCCCAGTCCAGCAGCACCGGCCCGGTGTCGCTCACCACCAGGTTGTGCCCCCACAGGTCGAGGTGGCACAGGGTGCGAGGGGCGCCGTCGAGGGCCGCTAGCAGAGCTGGTTGGGCGTCGGCGAGTCGTCGCAGGCCGCCTCGCAACGAGGCGGGCCACGTCGAGGCGATCAGAGGGTGGTCCCAACAACGGTCGTCGTGAAGGGTGGACGTGTCGACGTGCTTCGACGCGATGTGGGCCCGCACGAAGCCCTGGGTGAGCCAGGGCTGCGGGCGCGGGAGGCGAGCCCAGCGCCCTTGGGCGGCACCCAGCCGCTCGGCGATGTCGCACAGGGTGGCCACCGACAGAGCACCGCTGTCTCCGCGCACCATCTCCAGGCGAAGCTCGACGGTGTCGCCGCGGTCGTCGAGCCCGAGCAACTGCGGGCCCCGGAGGCCCTCGGGGGCAAAGGCGTGCTGCAGCCCTTCTTCGTAGACGTGGGCCTCGCGACGCCAGTAACGCCAGTCGCTCGGCTCGTGGCTCACCGACCAGTCGACGTGGGTAGGAGGCTGGGTGCAGGTGATGATCTTGCGCACGAAGGGCCCCTGCGGCCCCTCCTCGCGACGGATGGCTGCGGTGATGGGGTTGGACTGGTTGTGCAGCAGATCCACGTCAGCTCTCGTAGCTTCGCAGCCGCCCCGCAGCACTGGCCTCGCCGCTGTGTCGGCCGACGCGCGGAGCGATCGACACGAAGCCAGTGTATCGGCACGTATCAATGACGAGAACGTGGGCTATTCCGTGGTCGGTCAATGCATGGAAAGTGCGGGTTGGCCCGTGGCTCGGCGGCTGGCACGCTCTGTGCTTTGAAGGGCAGTGTCTGTCGGCTTCCACCGGCCGTCGCCCAGCCCCCCGGCCTCTGCCGA
>CBDUIC010000087.1:0-29724 GCA_965367245.1 uncultured bacterium
GTGTCCGTGTCCGTGTCCGTGTCGGTGTCGGTGTCCGTGTCCGTGTCCGTGTCGGTGTCCGTGTCCGTGTCCGTATCGGTGTCGGTGTCGGTGTCGGTGTCGGTGTCGGTGTCGGTGTCGGTGTCGGTGTCCGTGTCCGTGTCCGTGTCCGCGTCGGCGGCATCGGTGCCATCGAGGCTGGGCGTGCCCGCCTTGTCGGCCGTGGACGTACGAGTGGGACCACACGCAGCGATCAGGGCGAGGGTCAGGGTGAGGAACATGGGGCGCATTACAACCTCCGGCGTGCTGTACTACTGTCGTGGCAGCGCGCGGGCGCCCACCACCTGAAACCTATCGAAACAGCTCCGCGCCGTGAACCCCAGCGGGAACCGCCACCAGATGAGCTTGCCATCTTCTACCGCCGAGCTGGAGCGCCTGGTCTTCGACGCGGCCTGGCAGCGGATCGTCGACATGGGCCCACCCGACGACGAGCGGTTGTCCGCGCACCTGTCCGCGGTGCAGGCCCTGGCCGACGCCATGACCGGCCGACTTGCCCGCGCCGAGCAGCGCGCACACGAGGCGATCGCCCGAGCGACCGACCGGTGGCCGGGGATCGAGGGCCGCGCCCGCGCCGCCCGGGTCGAGGTGGCCATCCGGCGCGACGATCTGGGGGCCGCCGACGAGGAGGCACGCGTCGCCTACGAGCTGCTGGAGCCGGCGGCGGCCGACTGGCGTTCCCTGCTCGAGGTTCGCATGGGCCAGGTGGCGGCGATGCATGGCCAAGACGAAGGGCTCGAGCAGGCGGCCCACGGGGCCGAGGCTCTGGAGCGCGCAGGGCATGGCCTGGCGTCGCACAGCCTGCTCGTGCTCGCCGACCTGCACGCGCCAGAGCACCATGACCAGGCCATGGCGCTGCGCGAGCGCGCGGCGGCCGTCGGTCCCCCCGATGATCGCTGTGCCGCCCACCTGTCCCTCGCGGCCGCGCATCGCCGGGCCGAGCGACTGTCCCTCGCGAGCCATCACGTCGCCGAGGCACGCGACGCCCTCCCCGCCGCCATCGAGCCCCGCACCGAGGCCCTCCTCCTGGAGGCGGAGGCGCTGCACCGCCACCAGGCCGGCGACCTGCCCGCGGCCCTGGTGCTCTCTGAGCGAGCCCTCGACGCCGCCACCCTCGCCGGCGAGCCCACCCGAGCCTTGCGGCTGCGGGCTCGCCTGCTCGGGCTGGGAGCGCGACCACGCGAGGGGCTGGAGCTCGCGAGCCGCCTCCCCCCGGGGGCAGCCCACGAGGCGCTCCAGCTGGGGCTCATGGCCCTCGCGCACCCCGACATCGCCGATCAGGCGCTGTGGCGTGCGCAGCGACTGACGAGGTCCCGCCCCCTCCACGATGAGCCCATCGCAGAGCTGTACGAGGCCGTCGGGGCGAAGCTCGCCGCCTCGGGTCAGCCGCGCCGACTGGTCGAGGCCGCACGTCATCTGGCCAGGCAGGTCGCGCCCCACGCCGTGCTCGAGTCGCTGCCCGAAGCCCTCGGTGACGGCGAGCTCACGGTGGTGGGCGACTGGGCCATCTCCGGCGAGGTCGCCACCCACCTGGCCTTCGGAACCCGTGGCGCTTGGCTGCGTCGGTCCGACGGCCACCCCGACTCGCTGGAGTCCCACGCCGAAGCGGCACGGCTCGACGCGCTACAGCAGGTCGCCCACCCGAGCCTCGCTGCCCTGCTCGACCACGGCCGCCTGGAGCCTCGAGAGGCCCGCGCCATCACGGGGCGCCCCCGGCAGCTGTGGGCGGTGACCGAGCCGCTTCCCGGCCTGCGCCTCGACGCGGTCGCCGGGCGCGTGGTCTGGGCCGAGGTGGCCTCCCTGCTCCAACAGATCCTCGGGGCCGTGGCCCACCTGCACGCCCACGGTCACCTGCACCTGCGCCTCAGCGCCGAGCACGTGGGCATCGCGGGGGAGGGCCATCGCCACCACGTTCTTGTCGGCGGTCTCGCGGCGCCGCCACACCCGGTGCCCCTCACCCCCGAGCAACACGCCGACGGCGAGGTCGGCACGGCCACCGACCTGTTCGCCGTCGGCCTGCTGGCCTGGCAGCTGGTCACCGGCCGGCCCCCCTGGCCCCTCGACGACGCGGCCACGCTCCCCGACAGCTGGCGGCGAGGCCCTCCGCCCCTGGTGCCCAGCTCCCCGGTCCCCGCCGGGTTCGAGGCATGGCTGAGGCGGCTGCTGTCGCCCGACGTCGAGCACCGCTTTCCCCTCGCCGCCGAGGCCGCCCAGGCCCTCGAGCGGCTGGGCGACCCCGACGCGGGAGCCACGCCCGTGCCTGTCGGGCGGCGCACCCACGGTCCCCGTCGCTCCGCCGAGCCCGCGCCGACGCTGCCCGCGCGCTGGCCTGCCGATCCCCCGGCCCCTTCGTTCCAGCCAGGGCGGCGGCGTCTGGCCCTCCCTCCCCTCGTCGGGCACGAGACGGCCCGCGAGGTGCTCTGGCAGGCCCTGGCCGACGCACTAGCCACTCAGCGCCCGCACCTGGTCATCGTCGAGGGCCCGTCGGGGGCCGGCCGCAGCGCGGTGATCCGCTGGCTGCTTCGTGCCGCGGCCCGCACCGGCGCTGCCCGCACCCTCACCATCGACGAGGGGCCCGGCCACAGCCTCCGAGACCGCCTCACCGACCTCCTCGCCGCAAGGCGCGTGCGCGACGACGACCTCGACCTGCACCTGGCGGAGCGACTCCCCCAGCTGGATGCCGACCAGCGCCACGCGCTGCGGGCCCTGGTGAAGGCGGGGCACCATCCCGCGCAGCCTCTCGCCGTGGCCACGGTCCTCCGCAGCCAGGCGCCGGCCCGGCCGTTGGTGGTCGGGCTGGCGCGCGACCCGGCCCACGAGCCGCTGACGGTCCCGCTCACGCAAGAGCTGCTCCGGCGAGAGGCCCCCGTGCTGGTGTTGCTCGAGCTCGACGAAGACCTCGACCCGAGCCTCGCCGCCGCCGTGACCGAACTGCGGGGGCACGCCGGAGCCCGCGAGGTGTCGCTGCGGCACCCGGCGAGTCCCACCGACACCATCCACACCTGGGCCCCCCTCGAGGCCGACACCACCGTGGCCTTGGCCAGCGGCGCCCACCTGGGCCTGGCCCGAGGCCGGCTCGAGCACCAGCTGGCCGCCGGTGGGCTCACCTGGCGAGACGGGCAGCTGGCGCTGGCGGCGCCCAGCGGCCCACGCCACGACAGCATCGCGGCGCTGTGGGCGAAGCGGCTGCGCGACGCCACCGCCACCCTCCCGCGCCTCGCCCTCGACGGCGTGGCGGCCGCCTTCCTCCCCCAGGGTAGCTGCGACCTCGCTCGCTGGGAGGCCGTGCGCCGCCAGCTGGGCCTCGAGGTCGACCCCATGCCCGCGCTGTGGCGCAGCGGGCTGGTCGTGCCTCGCTCGGCAGGCTGGCATCTCGCCCACCCTGCCCTCACCCCGGCCATCGCGGGGTGGCTCGCCCGCAGCCCCCTGCGCGGGGCGGTGGCACAGGCGGCTCGCTCCCTCGCGAGGGGCCGCCCTCCGGAGCAGCTCGCCCAGCTCGCGCTGCTCACCGGGCGCCCCGACGCGGCCCTGGCGCCGCTCTACCAGGCGGCCCTCGCGGCAACCCGCCTCGGCGATGCGGCCCGCGCCGAGCGCCTCGTGGCGCAGTACGACGAGGCCCTGAGCGCCGTGGGCGCCACCACCGGCGACCGGCGGTGGATCGCGTCGCACCTGCTGCGCAGCCAGGGTCTCCTCGACCAGGGCCGCTCACGGGAGGCCCGCGAGCTCGCGGAGCAGGCCCTGTCGCTGGTGCCCACCGCCAGCGAGGAGCGGGCCCGTGCGCTCGATGCCCTCGCCGAGGCCTCCGACCGCTGCGGCGATCTGCCCACCGCGCGGCGCGCGTGGGGCGACGCCACCAAGCAGTGGGCTCGCTTTCAGCAGCACGACCGCTCGCGAGCCTCGGCCCTCGCCGAGGTGCACGCCCTTCGCCGACGGGGTCGGGTCGCCGAGGCGCTGCGCAGCATCGACCGCATGCCCTCCCACCCCCTCGTGTCCTTGGCCCGCGGCATCGTGTTGGCCGTGCGGGGCGACGACGACGAGGCGGATCAGGTGCTCGGAGCCCTCGTTCGCGACGTCGCAGGGGAAGACGCCGCCCGACTGCACCTGTGGCGTGCGCGGATGTCCTGCCGTGCCGAGCGCCCCGACGAAGCACGCAGCCACATCGCCAAGGCACGGCGCACGGTAGAGAGCCGGCCGGGCCTGTTCCGCACCCAGCTCGCGCTGGCCGAGGCCTACGTCGCCGCCCGGGAGGGGCAGCTCGCCGCCGCCAGCCGGCTCGCCGAGGCCGCCCTCGCGCAGCGCCGCGAGCCGGAGGTGCGTGCGTGGGGGCTGGCGCTGCGGCTCTCCTATGGGCCCAAGCAAGCCACCGACGCCGTCTCGGAGCTGGAGATGGAGCTCGCCCGTGGGGGCCGCTGCGACCCCGACCTGGCCTGGGCCATCGACCGCGCCACCGAGGAGGCGACCGACGCCCTCACCGTGGCACGGCTGGCGAGGCGGGGGGCTGCCATGTGGCGCTCGCTATGGCAAAACGCCCGCGGGTGAGGCGACCCCGAGGTCGACCAGGGCAGACCTTGCGAATACAGGCGCATCGGAGGTGCGAATGGTCACCCTGCTCCTACTCCTCGCGTGTAGCGACGACCCCGACGACACCTCCGTCACGCCCCCGGTGCCCACGACCACCCCGGCGCCGGCACCCACCACGCCCGCGCCACAGCCCACCAGCTCGCCCGCGCCTCCCCTGGGCATCCCCGACACCCCCGGCGTGACCTTCGCCGGCGCCGCCGTCATCGACATGACCCCGATGGTCACCGAGACATGGGCCGACGACGACGGCAACGGCTACTTCAGCGGCGGCGACAGCTACGACGATGCCGATGGCGACGGCGAGTTCGACGGGGTGTGGATCGGCGGCTTCGGCCCGCTCCGCCCCGCGACCGGCGTGCACGACCCCGTCTACGCCCGCACCGTCGTCATCGCCCACGACGGCGACTACCTCGCCTGGGTCGCTCTCGACTACGTCGGCTTGGGCCACCCCCGCATCTGGGAGGCCCGCGACCGGCTCGCCAGCGACGGCTTCGACCCCGTGCGGCTCCTCGTATCCTCGAGCCACAACCACCAGGGCCCCGACACCATGGGCCTGTGGGGCAACCCCCTCATCGGCCAGACGGGCGTCGACTGGGCCTACCAAGACCAGATCACCGACGCCATCGAGCAGAGCGTGCGCGACGCCATCGACGCCCTCGAGCCCGTCGACCTCACCATCGGCCAGGTGCACATGCGCGACCGGTCGCCCTGGCTGTCGGGCAGCGACTTCGGCGGGAAGAACCCCGTCACCAAGACCCACGGCATGATCTACGACGGCCGGGATCCCGTGCTCGTCAGCGACCAGCTGCTGGTCGTGCAGGGCGTCGGTTCTTCTGGGACCGTGTTCACGCTCACCAACTGGTCGGGCCACCCCGAGGTCCGCGGCTCCGACAACACGCTGATCAGCAGCGACTGGGTCGGCGTGGCCCGCGAGGTCATCGAGGCGGAGTTCGGAGGGGTGGCGCTGCACGTGCCGGAGTCCCTCGGGGGGATGCAGTCGGCCCTGCACGCCGACCTGCCCCTGGTCCTCGACGACGGCACCCACGTCGAGCAGGTGTGCGACAAGGCCGCCACCCTCGACAAGGGCGACAGCGACTGCTTCGGCGCGAAGGTGGGGTCCCCACGCATCGACGGCGACGGCGACGTGGTGCCCGCCTGGGCGGAGCAAGACAGCTGGGAGTTCGTCACCTCCCACGGCTGGCACATCGGTGAGGCCGCCATCGCCGCCCTCGCAGACGGCGAGCCCCTGGTGCCCAGCCCCCTGCGGGTGGAGCGCGAGCCCTTCGTCATGCCCATCGAGAACGTCGCCTACAACGCCTTCGGGCCCATGGGCATCTTCGACATGGGCATCGAGGATGCGCTGACCGACCTCGACCGATGCCCCGAGGCGGCCGAAGACGAGGTCCTCGGGTGCTTCGAGGCCCACACCTTCCGGGTGCAGATCGGGGAGCTCGGCATCGTCAGCGTGCCCGGTGAGCTGCTGCCCGAGCTGGCCTGGGGCTTTCCCGACGACGACCCGCAGTGGCAGGCCGAGGTCGCCGACCCCGCCGCCCGAGGCGCCGGCCAGGGAGCCATCTACTTCCCGCAGCACCCAGATGTGTGCACGGCCACCCTGGGCTCCTACGCCGAGTGCGTCGAGGAGCTCGACGTGGGCGACTGTGACTGCCGCTACGTGCACGCCTGGCCCTACGCCCTGTCCCACGACCCCACCGTGCCGCCGCTGCTCGACCACCTCCCCACGAAGTACCGCGCCATCGCGGGGATGACCGACAGCTACTACAGCTACATCATCCCCGAGCCCGACTTCAACGAAGCGGTCAGCCTGTTCACCGAAGACGGCGACCACTACGAAGACACGGTGAGCGCCGCGCACCACTTCGGCAGCCTCATCCAAGACGCTCAGCAGCGGATCAGCGACCGCTGGTGACTCATCGGGGCGCGGTGACGAGGAACCGTGCGTCCTTCACCGGAACCGTCGTGACGGCCGGCTTGCCGCGACCGTTGCGCTGCACCGACACCCTCGCCGTGTCGCCCTGCACGCCCAGCAGGGTGAGGTCGACCTCACGCCGGCCCAGGTCGACGTGCACCGGCGTCCCTTGCTGCAACACGACCTGCCGGCGCTGCGCCACGCGCGCCCCCGAGTAGCCCTTGGTCGCAAGAGCCTTGCGCATGCCCCGCAGCTCGTCGGGCAGCGTGCCGGAGTGGTTGGGCTCCACCAACAAGACCTGCGCATCCAGAGAGGCGCCTGCCAGCGCGGGGGCGGCGAAGCACAGGGCGAGAGCGGTCAGGGCGGTGCGGAGCATGATGTCCTCGGGTCGTGCCCACACCGACGCCGTGGCGGCCGGGCCATTCGACGAGCCCCTCCGCGAACGGTTGCAGGTGGGTCACGCCTCAGGCGAGGCGGGCCGCCGCCTCCGCGAGCCTCGCTGCCGCGTCGTGCACGATGGGGTCGCCGTGAGCGACCGAGATGGCCACGATGTCGGGGCGCCTCGACTGCTCCTCGAGCCACCCGCGCCAGGCCGCGAGGTCGGTGGTCAGCGCACGGCCGATGCGCGTGGTGCCGAAGAAGCCCGACGAGCCGAGCAGCCGCATCACCCACCCACCACAGCCCGGCAGGTGGGGCACGTTGAACAGCGCGTCGCAGAACACCAGCACGACACCGCCCTCGACGGGCAGCTCGTAGACGCGCTCGCCGGGCACCAGGCCCCCCGGCTTGTGCACGACGACCCCCGTACCCCGGAGCGCCTCCTCGACGACCTCATCGACCTCGACCACCGCGGCGACCGCCTCACGCGCCTCGGCGGCACACACCACCTTCGCCTCGGGGTAGCGCTCGGCGAAGACCGGCGCGTCGAGGCGGTGCAGCCGCGACGGCACGACGACGAAGGCGACGGGGCCGAGGGCGTCGAGCTGGGCCATGCCCGCCTCGTCGAGGGCGATCACGCTGTGCAGCCACAGGCGCCCGTCGGGGAGCCGGTAGATCACCATCGAGCGTGGCAGGGGCTGGCGGCGCAGCGTGCCATCGACCTGCCAGCACCCGGGGGCGAGGAGGCGTAGCTCACTGTGAGGCAACACGTGGTCAGACCAGGCCATGGCGGCATCGTGCCACAGAGAGGGCGCGCGAGGCACGTCGGCTATAGGAGCCGGCGAGGAGGCTCCCCTGCGCCACGACCTGTCGGGCATGCCGATGACCGCCCTGCGACCGCTGCTCGACCAGCTCGGCATCGGTGGGCACCACGCAGGCCGGGTGTTCGGCGGGCTGCATCGACGCGGGCTCGCCCTCGCCGACATCCCCGATCTCGGCCGCCACGCTGCCACCCTGGCAGGCGTGAGCTGGGTCCCCCCAGTGCAGGTCGTCGATCGGCACCCGAGCCCCGACGGGTCGGAGCGCCTGGTGTTCGCCCTGCACGACGGCGCGCGGGTCGAGGGCGTGCTGCTGCCCAGCCACTACGGCGACCGCGCGACCCTGTGCCTGTCGAGCCAGGTCGGCTGCGCCATGGGCTGCCGCTTCTGCGCCACCGGCACCCTGGGCCTGACCCGACAGCTCCTCGCCGGAGAGATCGTGGGCCAGGTCCACCGAGCCCGCTCGCTGCTGGCCGAGCAGGGGCGCCGCCTGACCCACCTCGTGTTCATGGGCATGGGGGAGCCACTGCACAACGCGGCCGCCGTCGGTGACGCCCTCGAGGTGCTCCTCGACGCTCACGGGCTGCCGTTCGCACAGCGCAACGTCACCGTGTCGACGGTCGGGCTGCTGCGCCCGCTCCGAGGGCTCGCCGAACGCTTCGGCGGCAAGCTGCAGCTCGCCCTGTCGCTGCACGCGGGCACCGACGCGACCCGGCGCGCCATCCTCCCTGTGGCGCGCACGGTGTCGCTCGCCCAGCTCAAGGCGGCCCTCGTCGCCCACCCCTTCCCCGGCCAGCAGAAGCTGATGCTCGAGTACGTCGTGCTGCCAGGCGTCAACGACACCGACGAAGAGGTCGAGGGCCTCGCCGCCTTCGTGGAGGGGCTGCCGGCCGTCGTGAACCTCATCCCGTTCAACCCGTTCCCCGGTGCTCCCTATCGAAGCCCCGACGCCCATGAGATCCGCTCGCTGTGGCAGCGCCTCAAGGCCCGCGGCATCCCGAACACCGTGCGGTGGCCTCGTGGGCGCGAGGCCCAGGGCGCCTGCGGCCAGCTGATGCTCGCCTGAGGGCCTGCGCTCAGCCGAAGAGCAGCCACACGAGCAAGGCCAGGGCGGCCATGCAGCAAAGACCGATCACCGCCAGGCCCCCGACCAACAGGGTGGCAGGCGAGGTGGGCTTGGCGACCGGCTCGGTGATCAGCGTGGGGTCGCCGCCGAGCTCCTGGCCCATGTCTTCGCGCGCGGGGGCGGGGTTGCCCGTCTTGAGGAACCAGTCAGCCCCCGAGGGCGTCTCGAACTGATTCGACAGTGCTGGCTTGCCGTCGGACGCGGCGGGAGGCCCCCCACCCTTGGCGACCCGGTCGGTTCGATCGGCCGTCTCGGCGTAGGCGTCGACCGGAGGCCCCACGCGCTCCGGCACCGGCGGCTTGGTGGGGTCGCCAGCAGGGGCAGAGGAGAACGAGGCAGGGGGACCTGGCGTCTCGCTGGGGGCCGGCGGCGGGGGCGCGGCCGGCGGCACGACGGGGGCGGCGGGCTCAGCAGCCGCTGGGGCGTCGGCCTCGGCAGCGGAGGCCTCGGGGGCCTCCTCGGGGCCAGGGGCGGCATCGCCCTCGGGCTCCCGATCTGGCAACTCGGCCTGTGACGCCGCCTGGGTGTTCTCCAGGTTCTGGCGATCGCTTGCCGTTTCCGAAACCGCGGCAGGCTGCAGGGCATCCACCGGCTTTGGATCCGACGGCGCAGGTGCGGTCGGGATGATCCGCTTCTTGTTGACGAGGCGACGGCGACTCAAGCATCCCCCAAGGCGTCGCCATTGTGGCACAGGACCGTCGATGGTTCGAGCCGCAGCGAAGTCAACCGCTGCGGTGGAGGGCCGCGAGGAGCTCATCGGCCACGCGGGACACCAGCGCCACCTCGTCGACGTCGTCTCGGGATCGGCCCGCCACCCACCACGCAGCCAGCACCCGGCCCGCCTCGGAGCGACCCGCTGCGTCGAGCAGCGCCGCGGGCACCTCGGCCAGCGCATCGTCGAGCCCCTTCCCTCCCCCATCGAGCAGCCGCCGGGCCGTCGGAGCCAGGTCGACCGGTGGGGGCCGAGGGCGCGCCGGGGCCTCGAACACCGCCTCCGTGAGCTGCTCCAGCAGGGTGCGGACGGAGGGCGGCCCCACCAGCGTGTCCTTGGATCCGTCGGCTCGTGGGGACCACGCCCACGCGGTGCGACGGTCGAGCAACCGGCGAAGGCTGACCGGGCGGTCTCGCCCATCGCGCGCCACCTCCACCCACCCCAAGGCCCCGTCGCGCAGCGAGCCATGCACGCCGCGCCAGGCGACCGCCCGCGCCACGAATGCCTCCGGCGCCTCGCGCCACTCACGCTGCAGCAGCCCCGTCGCCGCCTTGCTCATCGCCTTCCGCACGCCCTTGGGCACTCGGGCCCGGGTGAAGTCGTCGTCGGTGTCGAAGGGCCCCTCGACGAAGCCCGTGATGCCCCCCGCACCCAGCGACAGCTCGTCGACACGACTGCCGTCGACCACCACCATGATCTCGTCGGCAGGGGTCGCATGCCCCCACAGCGCATACCGAAACGGGCCCTCGCGGTCGACCGCCGCGTCGGCGGGGGGCACCGGCAGCACCACCCGCATGCGCGCCTTGCGCCGTCGACGCGCGACCTCGCTGGCGAGGCGATCCGCGTAGTCCACCACCTGATGGCGACGCGCCAGGGCATCCCGCGTCGTGGCCTCCAGCCGCCACACCCGCCCCTCGTCGGGCGCACCTTCCACGCCATAGGGCACCCACCGAATCGGGCGATGGGCCACCACGTCGGCCAGGCTGCCCCAGGCCCCCTCGCTGTCGCGCACCACAGGCGCGAGCAGGGCGGGATGATCACGCCCCTGCTCGAAGGCGCGGCGGTCGCGCACCAGGTCTTCTGCCCCGACCAGCAGCAGCTGCCGGGCTCGCTCGTCGTGAGGCAGCCGCTGGACCAGCTGCTCCGCCAGCGAGCGTGACCACCCCGACAGCCGCTGGTGCAAGGAATCCAGCGCGGGCCCCGGGGCGAGCCCCCGCCCGGTGGGCACCGGCTGCACGTCGAGGTCGTCGACGCTGCCCTCGAGGCGCAGCCCGGCCGGCCCTCGCACCTGCGCCACGACGACATCACCCTGCACGACATCGACCGTCGCGTCGTCGCGGAGCACGGGCCACAAGGCCCCGCCGCGCAGCCACTGCCTGGCAGGCGCATCCTCGGGCACGAGCCTCCGCGGAGGCGAGCGCATCAGCGCCTGCAGCCCATCGTAGTCCTTCAGGTGCACGTGCTTGCGCAGCGCGCGGCGCAGGCTTCCCTGTGCGACGACGGCCCCCACGTCGCCCGGAAGCAGCGGCCGCGCCTCGCTGACCACGGGCCCCCCCCCGCGAGCCACCAGCGACCGCAGCGAGCACCGCTCCCCGCTCTGCATCGGCAGCACAGGTGCGTTGCCCGAGGGCGCGTCGGGCCCTCGGGCCATCACCCACGCCAGGGCCACCGACTCGGGCAGGCTGCGCTGATGCACCCAGCCGTCGAGGGTCACCGACACGGCCTGCCGCACCTCCTCGGCCAGGCCGTCGGGATCGACCACGCCTCGCCACCCCGGCGCCGCGCGCACGCCCACGCCCGTCACCGAGGCGATGGCCGCCACCGGGAAGGCAACCTCGAAGTCGTCGAGATCGACGCCCTCGCAGATCGGGTCGATGCGCAGCCCCCCAGACCCGTCGCGAAGGCTCAGGAAGCCCTGCAGGGTGTCGCTGTCGATCGGGCGCACGTGCCGGCCATGCCGTCGTGGCTTCACCTTGGCCGCCTCGTGACGGCGCCGCTGGCCTTCCCGCCACGTCGTCAGCGCCCGGGTGCGATCGGGGACCTCGCGGTCGAGCCAGGCCCGCAGCAGCTCGGCTACGCCTTCGTCGTCGCGCAGGTAGCCGTCGTGATCCGTCGGGCCGTCGCCCACACTGCGAGCCACCCTGGCCACGGGCTTGCGACTCGCCGCTCGCGCTGCGATGTCGGCGGGGGACCACCACGCGCCACCGAGGGTCTGCACCAGCGGCTGGCGCCCCAGGGTGCGGGCCAGCTTTCGCCACCGCCGCTCGCGCTCCCCCGCGACCTTCAGCCGTGTGGCCAGAGCCCGCAGCGACGCTCGGTCCACCTCGGCCACGCCGCGCTTCAGCAGTGACTCGACCACCGCCTCCAGGCGGTCCTCCGCTTCCTCCTTGAGGGCGGTGAGGCGCTTGCTGTCGTCGACATCGGTGCACCGCCGGTTCGGCGTGAGGCCTCGCACGACCAGCAGCAGCCCCGGGGCGGTCGTGCTGCTCCGGGTGGCCAGCGGGCGCTCGGCGTGCAGCGCGACGACGTGCAGCCGCCCGCAGTGGGTGGGGTCACGAGGCAGGTAGAACGCCAGCTTCAGACCACCCGACTCCGACGTCTCCTCGAAGAGCGGATCGTCGGGGGCTTGGTAGGCCGGGCGCCTCACGAAGCGCTCGTGCAGGTCGCGGGCCTCCTTCAGGTCGCGATCGCCGTCGCGCCAGCCCCGCTGTGACAGCAGCTCGAGCAGCTCTCGCCCACGGCCCGAGGCGACCACGGCCTCGTCGAAGCCGCCCACGTCGCCGGGTGGATGCGACAGCACGACCAGCTTGCGCTGCCCCTTGCGGCGTCGATCGAGGCGGCGCAGATCGCGCAGCGTCAGCGCCTCTCCGCTCACGCGGTAGAGCACGGGCCGATGCTGCTCGGGCTCGGGGATCGTGCCCCCTGCACGCAGCAGCCACTCCATGAGGTCGACCCCGAGGGGCTCCCCCTCGGGCACCTCGTCCCACACCTGCAGCATGAGGTCGCGCAGAGCACGGTCCCCCCACTGCCGCACCTGGGCCACCGCCGCGTCGGTGAGGCCCAGCTCCACATCGAGGGGCAGCTCGTCGCCCTGCACGATGCCCTCCGCACCTCGAGGCCCTGTCAGCGACACCTGTCCGACCGACACCCCCTTCCACAGCACCCGCACCAGCACGGTGGCCACCGAGCCCTGCCGCGACGGCGCGCGATGGCGGGTGCGGTCGACCACCCGACGACGACGCCCTGGGCAGCCCAGCTCGCCGACCAGCCCCTTGTACGACAGGGCCACGTGCAGGTCGGGAGGAGGCACCAGCCGCGGCTCCCGCTTCGGCCCGTGGAGCACATGATGGACCCGCACCGCACGGGCCAGGTGCTCGTCGCCCACGTGCTCGCTCCCCAGCCAACCTCCCACTCGGTGGACCACACTCGCCGGCACGACCAGGGCCTGCGCTGCGAGGTCGGAGGGGCAGCCGGCCGGCAGCTTGCTCACCACGAAGGCCGGCGGCACCCCCGCGAACAAGCGCTCTGTGCTGACCAGCTCGCCGGCGACATGCCACGCAGGCACCTGCGCCAGCCCCTCGGGGAGGGCCTTCACACCCTCGAGCTCCCCCACCCCCTCCAGCCACGAGCGGAGCACCGCCACCAGCGCCTCCACGCTGTGGTCTCTTCCCTGCGCCACTACGGTGGCGACCAGGCGCCACGCCTCGGCATCCACGGCGGCCATCGCCTCGTCGAAGGCTGCGTCGTGCTGCACGGTCGCGTCGGTGCCGCCCAGCTCGAACGGGCCGTCGACCACCGCCACCAAGGCCGCACCGGGCCCGTCACGCGTCGCCTCGCCGAGGAGCCGGCCGTCGGTGCGCAGCTGCACCCGCAGACCGCTCTTGCGCCATGCGTCGAACGCCAGGCCCACCCGCCAGGCGCCGTGCTGCGCCGTGGACGACAGCTTCACGCCCCCGAAGGCCCAGGGCAGCTCGGCCTCGTCGGCCAGCCGCGCCCGTCGCTCGGCGACCTTGCGGGCCACCTGCAGCTCCTCGGTGAGATCGCGCACGCCCCGAAGCGACACCAGCGACGCAGCCACCAGGCCGGAGAACACCACCCGGCCCTGGGCGAAGGGGAGCAGCTCCACTTCGTCGGCCCAGCCGACGTCGTGATGGGCCAGCTGCTCGATCGACCAGGCCTGCCCTGCGAGGTCGGTCAGCACCGGGAGCCCCGCCAGCGCCCCCGGCTGCTGCCCGGCCCGCACCAGCGCATGGCGCCCCAGCGCATCGAGCAGCTCCCCCCGGGTCGCCTGCCGGCGGGGACGCGACGAGCCCAGCCCCCCACCCCAGCGCACCATCGGCGCGCGGTCGTCGCCCCACGCCATGGGCAGCTGCTCGGTGAGGAGGTGGTCGAGGTGCTCCTGCAGCAGCGCCTCCACCCCCTCGAGATCGCTGTCGACCACCGCCGACCTCGACGCGTTCAGGCGCACGCCATCGGCACGCACCCACCCCACGACCCGACACGGCGCCAGGGGCACCGCCAGCTCGTGCACGACGATGCCGTGGCGCACCACGTCGACTCCGTGACCCTCCTCGTCGGGCACCACCCACAGCCGAGCGTCGGGATGCGACAGCGCGAGCAGCGCGTCGGGCGGCTCGGGAGGAGGGGGAAGCGCCGTGCCGTTGATCCGCAGCGGCACCGGGCACCAGCGCGCCGCTCCCTGCACCAGACGCGCCTCGGCCGGATCCCGGAAGGCCAGCAGCAGCGCCTCCATCACCGTCTCCTGGGTCAGCCCGTCGCGCACATGGCACCGCACCCCCTCGACCGGCTCGTCGAGGGGCTCGGCAGCGCAGTCTGCCGGGTCGGTGACCGACAGCCGCCACGGCCCCGCGTCGACGTACAGCCAGCGCGGTGACCGCGCGAGGGCGCCGAGCACACCGACGCCCAGGTGCTGCAGGACCGCCTCGTGACGCCCCTGCGGGCGACCGAAGAGGTGATCGAACAGGGCATCGAGGTCGTCGCGCGACAGCTCGGTCCCTTCCCAGGCGAGCTCGAAGTCGTCGCTGTCGTTGCGGATGTCGATCGCTTCGGCCCCGGCCACCACCGCGGCCGCGACCCACTCGAGCACGTAGCGGAGTGGGTCTTCGAGCTGGAACCGCTCCATCTTCTTCAGCGCCTTGCGCCGATCGACACGGAAGCGGCCACGGGCGACGATGCGGCTCATCGACCCTCCCACCCGGCCACCGCCGCCCGCACGTGGTCGGTGGACACCGGACGATGAGATCCGAGCTCGCAGGCGACGGCGTGGGCCAGCAGCGGCCCGGCGACCGCTGGCGGCAGCGCCAGCAGCTGGCCCCATAGCGGATGGGCCTCGCTCACCACGACCTCGTCGCCCTCCTCCCCGTGACGCCTCAGCCCTGCGGGGCCCGCCACCGCGAGGCGCTCCTGGCCTCGCCCGTAGGTCGCACCGACACGCAGCGAGCGGCCCACCAAGCGCTCCGCTTCCTCGAGCTGCCGGGCCTCGGCCTCGGTGGGTGAACGCACGGCCGTGAGGACCCACCCGTCGGCGGCTTCGGCCTCGGCGCCGGTGAGCTCCGCAACGAACCGGGCCAGGGCCCCGTCGGATGCCGTGCGCAGCACCAGATGCGAGGCGGCCAGCGCATCGACCAGGGGACCTCCCTCCTCGCTGCACACCATCGACTCCCGACGACCGAACCAGGAGATCAGCGGCTTCGCCAGGCGCCGACGCACGTGGCCGAGGGTGACCGGCTCGGGCCACGCCGGCACCCAGGCCAGCCCGTCGGACCACCCGATAGCGCTGTCGATCCGGCAGGACCCCAGCAGCTCGGCCAGGCGCTCGTCGTCGCCGGCGCTGCTCGCCTGCAGCAGCGCATCCTCCACCGCGGCCCGGAGCCGCCGGGAGGCCACCGCCTGCAGTCGCTCGATCACCTCCTCGAAGGCCGCGTCACGCCGCACGTTGTCGCGGGTGAGGGTGTGCCCCAGGTGCCGCCCCTCCACCAGAAAGGTCACCCCGGGCAGGGCGGCCATCCGCCCCTCCCACAGGGTGAGCCCGCCCGAGAAGAAGCCGACCCGCGGCTTGTCGTCGGCGCTGGGGCCGAGCACGGCCCGCAGGCCGTCTTGCTCGAAGGACACCGTGATCGGCGCGTCGACCTCGAAGGCCCCGACGATGGCCGTGTCGTCGCAGGCATCGGGCAGGCCCCGCACGCGGTAGACGAGCTCGGCCCGAGCGAACCGACACCAGCGATGGGCCGAGGCGATCACCTTGCGCACCATCGCGGCGCCGTCGTCGCGCGAGCAGGGCAGCACCAGCGTGACCGTGGTCCCCTCCAACAGATCGTCGAGCTCCTCGAGGACCCAGCTGCGATCGGCCGCGAACGTGACGCGGTGGGCCACCAGATCGCGCCCCGTCTCCACGACCACCTGCTTGGGCTGCATCGCGAACAGCGACACGAAGCCGATGCCGAACTTGCCGATCTTGGTGAGGTCGCGCTCCTTGGTGGAGCGGAACAGGGTCAGCAAGTAGCCCTCGATGGTGGCCCGATCCATGCCCTCGCCGTCGTCGACGAAGGCCAGCGACAGCGTGCCGTCGGACCAGCTCAGGTCGAGCTCGATGCGCGCGGCCCCCGCGTCGAGGCTGTTCTGGATGAGCTCACGGGCAAAGGCATACCGGTCGGAGAACTGCGCCACGAGGTCGTCGAGCGTCTCGTCTGCGGGCGCGCCGGCGATCGAGGCGTGCGTCCCCCGCCGAGCGCGCGTGCGGTCCCCCATGGCCATCCTCCTGTTGCCTGCGGTGTACCCTACCTGCGCCGCGTACCGGAGAATGCCATGCTCGCCCTGTCCCTGAGTCTCGCGCTGGCGCAGACCCCGGTGGAACATACGTTCCCCGCGGGGCTCCGCGCCCTCGACATCACCACCACCGTCAGCGATATCACCGTGACCACCGGGGGCGACGCCATCGTCGTCAAGGGTGCCCAGCGGGCCGACGACAGCATGTGCGCCGCCGCCTTCGGGGAGGGAGAGGCCACCGTCACCTTCGGCCCCCGAGGGTCGGCCTCCAACCCGCGGCCCTGCGCCATGGACATGCAGATCACGGTGCCCTCGGGCACGTCCATCGCCCTCGAGCTCGGGCAAGGCCACCTCGAGATCACCCACGACGGGGGCCTGCACGCCAAGATCGGCACCGGCACCGTGCGCGGCACGGTCGGTCAGACGAGCAACCTGACGGTGGCCACGGGAGAGGTGCAGCTACTGCAGCTGGTCGCCCCCCTGGAGCTCACGATCGCCAAGGGCGCCGCCGACCTCGGCTGGAAGACGGCCCCCGAGGGAAGCATCCTGGTCAACCTCGCCGACGGCGACCTGCGCATCGACCTTCCCGACGACGCCCCGGTCGACGCCCGGGTGCCCCCCAACGTGAAGGTGCCCCAGCCACAGAAGACGACGGCTCCCACCAAGCTGATGATCGGGCGCGCGTCGGGCGTGGTGGTCGTGCAGTGAGCCCACGGCCTGGTGCCCTGAGCACGACGCCCCCGGTGCCGTGAGGCACCGAGGGCGTCTGGCTGCAGCCCCGCCGGAGCGGGGCCGAGCGAACTACCAGCGACCGCCGCCGCCGCCGCCGCCACCGTAGCCACCGCCACGGCCACCGCCGCCGCCACGGCCACCGCCGCCGCCGCCGCCACGGCTGCGCTCCTGCGCCTCGTTCACGCGGATGGTGCGACCATCGAGGTTGGCGCCGTCCATCTGGGCGATCGCGGCCTGAGCGGCCTCGGAGGAGCCCATCGTCACGAAGCCGAAGCCACGGGACCGGCCCGTGTCGCGGTCGAGGATGACCTTGGCTTCCTGCACTTCACCGAAGGAGGCGAAGGCATCGTGGAGGGAGTGGTCGGTGGTGTCCCAGGAGAGGCCACCGCAGAAGAGCTTGTTCGACATGTCTTGTTTCTCGTCATTCAGCGCCCGCTACCGCGGCAGCAGGCATCAGCGGGCCGTGAGGGCCCTCTCCAAGGAGCCCGAGTGGCTCCTCTCTGGTTGGCAGACGCGGGAACACCCGAGGGGTTCACACAGCCGCTGCCCAGCGCCACCGCCGTATACCAGGCGATGCGCGCGAGCCACGTTTCCTCAAAGAAATCATGCTCGACCTGCACATGCGTTCAGTAGCTGAACACGCTACAGCGCAGCATGCGATCGCCTAGCTTCCTCGACGCGCCCCCACCGCTCCTGCCTGCCGACACGATCCCCGTCGACCACGAGGCGATCGTCGCCGCGTGCCGCCAGCTGCGCGGCCTTCACACCAAGCAGGAGGTGCGCGCCTTCCTCGCCGCCCAGGGCCTCGAGCCCTGGGGGCGGGTGTCGCTCACCAAGGTGGGCATGGCCCTCGGGGTGCACGTGTGGGGGGGCATGGCCCTCGACGTGAGCCTGGTCCACGAGTTCTACCGAGACACCGCCCTCGACGCGACACGCCAGCTGCTGGAGGCCACCCGTCGGGCCCATCGGTACCACGACGAGGCCCACGCCCGGCGGCAGATCCCCCCGGTCGAGGCCGTGCTGCGCCCCGCCTGGGAGCTGCTCCGCTCGCTGTACCAAGGCACGCGGGAGACCGAGCCGCTCCTGCACGAGCTCAACGCATCGGTGCGGGTCGACCCTCCCTCGCTGCTCCACCCCAGCGGCGCCAGCCTGGGCTTCGAGCCTCCCCGGGTCGACCAGCCCGGTCCGGCCGCGATCGCTTCGTTCCTCGACGTGCTCACCGGCGAGGGGCCGGTGATGGTCGAGCGCCGGGAGCGCCTGTGCGTCGCCCTGGCCACCCCGCGATCCACCCGCGATCTACGGGTGCTGCTGCAGGCCCTCGCGCCCCGCAAGCCCGCCACCGACGAAGCCCGCAAGCCCGCCTTCGGATGGATCCTCAAAGACGCCGGCAACCAGTGGTCGGCGGTGCCGGTGCGCTGCGGTCGCAAGAAAGACGGCAGCGCGTGGGTGATCCGCGAGGTCCACCGGGAGCAGTGGGGGGTAGCGGCCACCGCCCTCGACGAAGCGGTAGAGGCCTCCACGACGCTGATCGGGCGGCTCACGGAGCTGCAGCAGCACGACCTGGTGTTCCTACGTGAGGGCCGCAGCTGCGACGGCCAGCCACGGCGGGTGCGGCGGGTCACCCTCGGCCTCGGCCTGGTCGCCGAGGGTGACCAGGCCCGGGTGCGGCTCGAGGTCGACGGGCAGGAGGTGGCCCCCGATGAGCTGGTGCACCCCAACCGCATCGATCGCCGATGGTGGGTGCGGCCCACGGCCACCGAGATCCAGTTCGCCCCGGTGACGGAGGCGGTGGAGAAGGTGCACGAGCTGCTCCTGCGCCGCGGCGGGCTCGTGGTGGGCAGCGGCGCCGAGCTGCTCGAGGCCCTGCCTGGGCTTGCCCGGCGGGTGGCGGTGCGGGCCGACTCAGCGACGCTGGGCGTGCCGGTGCCGGCCGATCCGCGGCCGCTGCTGCGGATGAGCCTCGACGACGCGGGGCTCGAGGTCGAGGCTCGGGTGCAGCCGCTGCCCGACGGCCCCAGCGCTGTGCCGGGCGAGGGCTCGGCGGTCGTGGTCGCCACGCGAGGCGAGCGCGTGGTCCACACCCAACGGGCCCTGAGGGAGGAGCCAGCCGCGGTGCGCGCCCTGGTCGACAGCCTGGGGTTGGGCGCCCCGATCGGGCCGTGGCGCTGGCGGATCGATGGGCTCGATGCGGCCCTCGACGTGGTCGAGCAGGTGCGGGCGCGCGCCGACGAGGTGGTGGTGCGGTGGGGAGGTCCCACCCCACGGCTGGCGGCGACGGAAGGAACGGCCGCCCAGCTCGCGCTGCGGGTGGGCCAGGGTCGCGACTGGTTCGGGCTCGATGGCGAGCTCACGGTGGATGGCCAGGCCGTGCCCCTCGCCACCCTGCTGGGCGCAGCGGGCGACGGGCGGCACTGGGTGCCGCTGTCGGAGGGGCAGTGGGTGCGGCTGTCGGATGCGCTGGCTCGCCGGCTGCAGGTCGCCTCGTCGGCCCTGCCGGGCAAGGCCGCCGAGCGACAGCTCACCGGCCTGCACGCCGCCCTGCTGGAGCCCCTGGCCGTCGACGGTGCGCAGATCGACGCCCCCGAGGCCTTCACCGCCCAGGCCGACCGCTGCCGCCAGGCGCAGAGCATGGTCCCAGTGCTTCCCGACGGGCTGCAGGCCACGCTGCGGCCCTACCAGCACGAGGGCTTTGCGTGGATGGCCCGGCTCGCCCACTGGGCCCCCGGCGCCTGCCTGGCCGACGACATGGGTCTCGGCAAGACGCTGCAGGCGATCACCCTGCTGCTGCATCGGCGCGAGGGGGCTGCGCTGGTTGTGGCCCCCACCTCGCTGATCCACAACTGGCGCCGCGAGCTGGAGCGCTTCGCGCCATCACTGCAGGTGCGGGTGTTCCACGGGCCGCGTCGCGCCCTCGACATCACTCCTGGGAGCGTCACGCTCACCACCTACGGTGTACTGGTCCACGACGCCGAGCAGCTGGCGTCCCACCGCTTCGGCACCGTGGTCCTCGACGAGGCCCACGCCATCAAGAACCCCTCCGCCCGCCGGGCCAAGGCCGCTCGCCGCCTCGACGCCGGGTTTCGTCTCGCCCTCACGGGCACGCCGGTGGAGAACCGCACCGCCGAGCTGTGGAGCCTGTTCGCCTTCTTGTGTCCGGGGCTGCTGGGCGGCGCCACCCACTTCCGCCAGCGCTTCGTGCAGCCCATCGAGGTCGACGGCGACCGCGAGCGGCGCCAGCTCCTCGCCCAGGTGGTGGGCCCCTTCTTGCTGAGGCGCACGAAGGCGAAGGTGGCGACCGATCTGCCCGAGCGGATCGAGGTCGTCCACCAGGTCACCCTGAGCGACGCGGAGCGCGGGCTGTACGACAAGGCCCGGCTGCAGGGCCTGGCAAGGCTGCAAGAAGGAGGCGGCCGCATGGCCATCCTCGAGGAGCTGCTGCGGCTGCGGAAGCTGGCCTGCCATCCCCGCCTCGCCGATGCGTCCAGCACGGTGGCCAGCAGCAAGCTCAAGGCGGTGCGGCGCCTCGTGGCCGACCTGCGCGACGCCGGCCAGCGCTGCCTGATCTTCTCCACCTTCACCTCGCACCTCGCCCTGGTGCGCGAGGCCCTCGAGGCCGACGGCCACAGCATCCGCTACCTCGACGGGTCGATGTCGCCGCGGCAGCGCCTGGTCGAGGTCGATGCCTTTCAGGCAGGCGAGGGCGACGTGTTCCTGATCAGCACCAAGGCGGGGGGCGTGGGTCTCAACCTCACCGCGGCCACTGCCGTGCTCCACATCGACCCGTGGTGGAACCCCGCCGCCGAAGACCAAGCCACCGACCGGGCCCATCGCATCGGGCAGCGCGAGCCGGTCACCGTGGTGCGGCTGGTCGCCGAGGGCACCATCGAAGAACAGATCGTCGCGCTGCACGCGAGCAAGCGCGCCCTGGCCGACGCGCTGCTCGCCCACGGGGAGAGCAGCGCGCCAGTCGGCCTCGAGGAGCTCCTCGCGCTGCTACGCGACGGGGCGTAGGCTCACCGACCGGTCAGAACCAGACCGAGGCGATCAGCTGTGCATCGGCCACCACGTCGACGTCGCCGTATACGCTCGCGACGTACAGGCCTGGCTGCACGTACAGGCCCACCCGTGGGGTCGTCCCAAACCGAACGCCGAGGGGTGCCACGGGGCCCACCTGGATGAGCGCATCGCCGCTGTCGACCGCCAGATCGAGCGATCCACCGACGCCGGCGAAGGCCTCCCACTGCCCGCCGAGGGTGCCGCTCGTCACGGGAATCCAGCCGTTGGCGCCCAGGTAGATGACCTCGTCGTTGGCGAGAGCCGTGACCATCTCCAGCGCGTGGATCTGCAGCACGAACTCGTCGAACTTCAGGTCGAGGCTGGGCAGGGCAAAGCCGACGGCAGGGGCCGCGTCGCCATCGATCAGGGCCGCGAGGTCGCCGATGCCGGTGGAGACGGGGGCCGATGTGCCCACGCCCACCCCTGCACTGGCGACGGCAGGCATCAGGGCGCACCCGAGAATCACTGCGAGACGCTTGTCGAACATGGTTCCTCCAAGAATGCCGCATTGTGGCGGTGTAGGACCATCCTCGCAACGTCGACCGACCTACGGCCGCGCTACGACCCCGCCGCCCACGCTTGCAGAGCGCGCCGCTGGGCCCGCGACAACCCCACCTCTCGCCGCCTGGTCTTCAGCCATTCCTCGGCCTCGGCCACCGTGGCGCAGCGCTTCGTGTGAAGCAGCCAGGCGACCACTACCGTCGCGCCGCGACCAAGGCCCAGGGCGCAGTGCACGTAGACCGGGCCATCCGGGCGGTGGGCCTCGATGAAGGCCACCGCGGCGTCGAGCTGTCGTGGGGTGGGGGCGGCGTTGTCGAGCACCGGCAGCGTCAGGTAGGCCTCGGTGCCCGTCAGGGTGCGGCTGCGAGCCACCTCCGCCGTCAGGTCGAGCACGGCCACGGCGCGCACCTCCTCCCGATAGGCCGCCAGGTCGTCGAGCCCTGGTCGGCGACCGAGCCACAGCCCCTCGTCGACCTCGCTCCAGGGCGCGGCCAGCCCCGTGCTGTTGAACGCCCGCAGGGCCGCGCGCCCCAGCACCAGGAAGGGGCCAAAGGCCAGGTAGCTCCACAGCGGCACCACGCCATCCAACCGCTTGCCGAGCAGCCGAGGGCCTACCACCCCATAAGCCAGGGCGACCCCGCCGAAGCTCACGCTCACCCACCAGCACAGCACCGCGAGCCCCTGCCCGACCCAGCCCACGGGCCACACCGCGAAGCCGATGCCCCCGAGCACCAGCGACACCGCGCCGAACAGCGCCGCGTAGATCATGGGGAGAGCGGAGCGGGGATCCGCTTGCCGTCAGGCCGCTGCAGGGTCTCGTGCCCCGCGTCGTAGTGGGACTTCGCCCACGGCACCCGGCCCCGGATGCCCTCCAGCATGCCCGTCAGCGTGCCGAAGGACCAGCGAGTGGCCAGGTCGTCGGGCACCGCCCCGCCGATCACCGTGCGGGCATGGTAGACGAGCAGCGTGCCGCCAGCGGCCTCGACGAACATCCACCCGCCGTCGTTGACGGGCAACCACACGCCGTCGGCCAGCTCGTTCTTCGCCCCCCGCTGCTCTGACAGATCCCACGTGCGCTCCCACACCGCACCGTTGGTGGCGGCGATGAGCGGCAGGTTGTTCTTCACCTCGATCACCCACTGCCGAGACGCCAGCGGCCACGGCAGGTCGATCGACTGGAACAAGATCCGGTGCTGGAAGGTAGACCCCGGCAGCTCCTCGTGGACCATGCCCGAGACCGTCACCGGGCCGTGAGGGTCTTGCACCGCGACCCACGTGGCATCCTGGGTCGCGTCGATCCAGATCATCCCGAGCACCCGGTCGGCGCCCTCGAGGCGCTCGCGCCGCTTCGCCACCTTGCCCTTTGCCACCCGCTCGATCTCATCGCTCGTCCACCGCAGCGGGTAGACGGCGTGGGTATCGAGGGCCCCACGATGGGCCTCCCAGGCCGCCGACAGCTCGGCCGCCGAGGGGGTCGCGAGGGCGGTGGCGAGGAGAGCGAGCAGCATTCAGCCTGCGCGCTCCAGCTTCGCACCCGGCGCCAGGCGCACCCGACGAACCGGCTTGTAGGCCATGGGCTTGGCCTCGTCGCCCGTGGGCGTGCCGCGCACCACCGCGAGCAGGTTGCCGATCTGCAGGATGTACAGCTCGCTGGTGGCCCCCTCGTGCTCGCACGACACCGTCCACATCGGGGTGCGCTCCCGCCCCTCTGGGCCCACGGGCGCAGGCTCTACCGACGTGCACGTGCCGTCGACCGTGCCCAGCGATGCCTCGGCAGACTGCCCTTCGCCCCACGCCAGCTTCACCAGCGCGGTGCTCTCGACCTTCGCCGTCGACTCAGGTGCGGGTGCGGGTGCGGGTGCCTCCCCTTCGACGGGGGCGGCGCCCTCCGGCGCCGGAGCCGGCTGGGGAGCAGGTGGCGTGGACTCGGCCTTCGCCACCTCGAGCACCAGCGTGGCCTTCACCGCCCCGGCGCCACCGATGGGCGGCGGCAGCGGCTTGCCCGCGGGGGCGACGCCACGACGGGGCGGATGCGCCTTGCCGCGCCCGGCCTGCTGTGGGCCGAGGTTGCCGGTCTTCGCCTTTGCCTTCACCGGCGCCTTGCGCGCCTGCTGCGCCGGCTTGGGCTGCGGAGCAGGCGGGGGGGCATCGGCGCCGCACCCGAGCAGCGCAGCCAGCAGAAACGTCGAGACCATGGGCTCCTCCGGTGGGCAGCCTAACCGCAGCGCCCCGGTTGGGTCAGCCCTCGGCGAGCCGGCGTACCCAGAAGGCGTTGAGCTCCATGCTGCTGTACAGCACCCAGTGGAGCAGAAAGCTGGGCCACATGCAGCGCGCACGCAGGCACAGCCAGCCCATCAGGATGCCCCCGAACCAGCTGCTGATGAGCTCGGGCTCGGGCTTGTTGTGGTGCAACAGGAAGAACGGCGACGCCTGGAGCAGGATCGCGGGCATCGCGCCCAGGTGGCGCGCGACGCCGAAGAGCATGAAGCCGCGGAAGAAGAACTCCCAGCAGAACATGTAGGCGCCCATCGCGAGCTGGTACTTCAGCAAGGCCGTCACGTCGGTGCGCCCGGGGCGGTAGCGAGGGTAGTAGGCCGCGAACTCCGGAAACAGCCAGCACACCACCGGCATCAGCACGACGATCACCAGCAGCAGCGCGACCACGGGCTTGAGCCACCACCCCGCGTCGCCCTTGCCCAGCCCCCAGGTGCTGGGGGCCACGCCCCCGCGGGCCATGGCGAGCATCACCAGCATGGCCCCCACCCCAGCCCCCAGGATCAGGGGCGTCGCGTCGGCCTTCAGCAGGGCACGACCGTCGACCCCGTGGCCCCACATCGTGGCCGGCACGACCGCACAGGCGGCAGCCAGCGTGGCCAGCACCCGTGCGACGAGGTCGCGGGAGTCGTGCCACACACTGCCGAACAGGGGAACCACGAAGAACACCGCGAAGGCCAGGCCCGGCAGCACCAGCAGGTGAGCTGGCGGCCCGTGGATCAGGTAGTGCATCTGGCTGTAGGCCGCGACGGTCGTGATCCACAGCACGGCCTTGTGCTCACGAAGCAGCGCCCACAGCTCGCCCATCCTGGCCTCCGGAGGCGCGACTATCGCGAGGAGGGGGAGCCGTCGTGGCCGCCGCGCAACCGCAAGCGGACGACACACGCGCCTCGGTCAGGTAGACCGTGGTCATGTGGTTCGCCCTCTGGCTGGCCGCCTGCAGCTCCAGCGAAGAGCTGCGGCTGACCTACGACGATCGCTCCGAGATGGCCCGCGCCGGGCTGCTTCTCAATGGCTTCTCCAACGAGATGTGCCAGGCCATGTGGATCAGCGGCACGGGCGAGACCCTGTGGGAGCGCGACTGCGAGCCCGACCAGCGCATCTTCCGGCTCAAGCTCGGGCGCGATGGCAAGTCCATCGTCTACGCCACCAACCTGGTCGACCAAGCGATGGTGCCGGTGGGCAAGATCGTGCGCGTGCCGCTGCTGGGTGGCGCCCCGACCGTCACCCCTGCTCCCTTCATCCACCACGACTTCGTCGAGACCGACGAAGGCTTCGCCTACCTGTCCTACGAGTCCGCCGACACCTTCGTCGGCGCCACCTGGGCCACGGTGGCGGCAGACCAGGTGATCGAGGTGCCCGAGGGGGGCGGCGAAGAGCGCATCGTGTGGTCGTACCTCGACGACTACTACTACCCGCCGACCTGGAGCTGCGTGCACATGAAGCGCGATGGCTGGCTCCCCGGCTTCGCGGAGTGGACGCACACCAACAGCCTGGTGCAGCACCCCACCGACGACAGCTACCTGATCATGCCCCGCTACTGGGACAGCCTGCTCAAGATCGGCGCCGACGGCAGCGGCCTGCAGTGGGAGCTGGGGGGCGGCGGCGACGAGTTCGACCTACCCTTTCGCGCTCAGATGAGTCACCCCCACTTCTCCCACGCCTACGACAACCGCATCCTCGTCTTCGACAACGGCACCTCCCACGACGCCCTCGACCGCGACGTGAGCCGTGTCGTCGAGTACGAGCTCGACGAGGAGAGCCGCACCGCCGAGGTGGTGTGGTGGTACGAAGACCCCCGTGGCTGGGTCACCGGCTTCCTCGGCGACGCCAAGCGGCTGCCGGGCGGCAACACCCTCATCGTGTGGAGCTCCACCGGGCTCATCACCGAGGTCACCCCCGACGGCGACATCGTCTGGGAGCTGAAGCTGCCCTACCAGATGAACACCGGCCGGGTCGATGTGGTCGGGCTCGAGCTGCCCTGACTACGGGCAGCTCGGATCGGCGGCGATGTCGGCAGAGGTGCGCTCGACCAGGCTGAGGCCGACCGTGTCGGCCTCGGCGAACCGACTCGCATAGTCGAGGCAGTACAGGCTCGTTCCCGACGGGCACGCACCGCAGCTCACGCCGAACACGCCCAGCAGGTTGCAGATCTCGTCGGGCCCGCCGTAGGGGTTGACCAGCGGCACCAGCGGCACCGTGTCGACCGAGCCCGACACCGCCGTTCCCGTGATGCGGGTGTAGTTGGCGGAGAACGCACCGTCGATGGTGAGGTCTTCCACCGTGGCGGCGAGGCCCATGCCGCTGACCTGGGTGTCGGCAGGCCCGTAGGAGAAGAACGGATCGTTGGAGAAGTCGGTGGGCAGGTCGATGGTCTCTGCGCACAGGTCTTGGTTGCCGTTGCCGTCGGACACCGCGAGCCGCAGCGTGAGCGTGGTGCCCACCAGGTCGACCGCCTCCATCAAGAAGGGCGTGTTCCACTGGGCCAGCAGCAGAAAGCCCACGCCTGCCGGCTGAGTGATGTCGACGGTGGACTCGTCGTACAGGAAGGTCGAGCCCAGGGCCAGCCCCGGCACGACCCCGGTGTCAGCCGTTCCCGCAGTGGTGTCGGTGTCGGTGTCGGTGTCGGTGTCGGCATCCGCGTCGGTGTCGGTGTCGGTGTCGGCATCCGTGTCGGAGTCGGTGTCGGTGTCGGTGTCGGCGTCGCCACCGTTGCCGGAGCCCGTGTCGGCCGTCGACGTGACGATGAAGCCTGTGTCGGTGTCGGTCGCTGTGGTGGTGGCCGTGTCGCCACCCGTCGTGCCCACCGCACCGGTGTCGGTGTCGGTGTCGGTGTCGGCATCGGTGTCGGTGTCGGTATCGGCGTCGGTGTCGGCATCCGTGTCGGCATCCGTGTCAGCGTCGGTGTCGGCATCCGTGTCGGCGTCGCCGTCGCCGGAGAGCGTGCCGTCGATGGAGTCGAGGGGGACCGTGTCACTGCTCGCCGAGTCTTTGTCGCCGTTGCAGCCCCACATCAGGCAGAGCACCATCGTCGTCGTCATCGTGCGCATGGCGCCTCCTGAGTCTCCTCAGAGTGCCGCTCCCACCCCAGGCTGTCAACGTGCCTCTACGGAAAGACCCGGGACTGCACGGGGGTGCCACCGCTGCAGCCGATGGCGCCCAGCTGGATGTGCTCGTCGCCAGGGGTGACGCCCAGGTCGCCCCACGCGAAGCGCCCCACCCAGTCATCGCCGTCGCGGCTGCCCAGCCAGGGGCCCACCGCCAGCTCGTGGGAGGGCACCAACAACCAGAACCACACCTCGTCGACCGCTCCCCCCCAGCCCAGGCTCACTTCCAGCTCGGCGGGGTCGGTCGTCCACGTGGCCAGACCTGGGGTCAGGCTGACCCCCACCGGCCGAAACCAGTCGCCGTCGCAGGCCGACACCATCGTGGTGCCCAGCCCGGGGTCGCAGATTCCCAGCTGATCGAACTGCAGGTTCTGGTTCTCGGGGGTGTCGAGGGTGACGGGCAGCGTACCCGTGAGCACGCCAGAGGTGAGGTCCCACACCTGCAGGTGGACCTCGCGGGGGACCTCGGCCATCGCATCCGACGACACCGACACGGTGAGCTGATCGGAGACGCACACGCCCGAGCCCGGCAGCAGGGGCGCCACCGGGAGGCTGCCGAAGGTCTGCAGGTCGACCAGCTCGGTGCGCACGACCCCTGCCATGCAGCCGGTCAGCGGGTCGGTAGCCACGACCGGGGGCGCTGCTTGGAGGGGGAGCTCGGCCGCCTCGCAGACGGTGCGGTCACCGGTCGACCCGGTGTCGGAGGAGTCGTAGTGAAACGTCGGGGTGTCGGTGTCGGTGTCGGTGTCGGTGTCGGTGTCGGTGTCGGCATCCGCATCCGTGTCTGCGTCGCTGTCCGACGACAAGGTGTCGACGACGTCGCTCGACCCGTCGGCAGACGACGCATCGTCGCCCTTCGATGCACAGGCCAGGGCCAGCAGCCCGATCCAGGCGACGCGCATGCCACCTCCCGCCCCACTGTACAGCAAGGACCGAGGGGACCTCACGGGCCGAGGCCCGCCCCTTCCGGCAGGCTCGCCACCAGCTCGTCGTAGGCCTCCTGGGCCTCCGTCGACAGCGGCGCCGCGAGCAGATCATCCCCCTCGACCATCACCCCGCGTAGGTCGTACAGCTCGTGGACGCCGTCGTGGATCACCAGCTTGTAGCTATCGTTCCGAATCATCTGGTCGTAGGTGTCGGGAGGATCGAAGCCCGACGGACTGAACGACTCCGCGTAGACCGTGTCGCGCACCGGCTCCGCGAGGGGGTCTTGCAGGATGGGCAAGAGGCTCACCCCGTCGATCGTCACCGTCGAGCTGAGACCCGCGCCGGTCACCTCGGCCACCGTAGCGAACAGGTCGACCGCATGCGCCAGGTGGTCGACCCGCCGCCCCGGCTCGGCCACCAGCGGGCTCTTGATGATCAAGGGCACGTGCACCCCGCCCTCGTAGACCGTGCCCTTCTGTCGCTCGGCGTCGAGGGGTGGCTCGACGACGCCAGGGTTCGTGCCGTTGTCGGACATCAGGATCACGGTCGTGCGGGCCATGACCTCGGGATCGATGCCGTCGAGGAGGTTCCCCAGCTCGGTGTCGAGCGCCTCGACCATCCAGTGGAACTCAGCGACGACGCCCGAGCCCAGCGGCACCGTGCCACGCAGCGTAGCGGGAGGCTCGTGGAACGGCTTGTGCACGCCGACGAAGCCCACCTGCATGAGCCATGGCTCCTCCATGGCGCTCGCCCGAGCGAGGGCATCGTCGACGTTGGAGGTCATGACGTAGGTGGTGCTGCGGGCCGGCACCCCGAGCTCCACGCGCTCCCAGTCGAACCAGTCCTGCGGGAGGGCGTCGCTGGTGTACGCCACGGCGCCCACGCCGAACAGCGAGCCGGCGTACCATGCCCACCCTGCGAGCACTGGCTGTTCCATGATGTCGAAGGCCAGCGACGACAGGTGCCACTTGCCGACGTAGCTGCTGTCGTACAGCCCGTTGGTGCCGGCGGCGACCCGCTCGGGCAGGATCTCCTCGTCGTACGAGAGGGCGAAGTCATCGTCGGGAGCGATGGGGTAGCCCACCCCGTGCCGGTAGCTGTGGCGCCCGGTGAGGATGGCCGCTCGCGTGGGGGAGCACAGCGGCTGAGCGTAGGCGCGCTCGAACAGCACGCCCTCGTCGGCGAGCCGATCGATGGAGGGAGTCGGGGGCGTGGAGGTGCCTTGGGCGTAGGCAGCGACCTTGTCGACCCCCAGATCGTCGACCAGCAGGATCAACACGTTGGTGCCGATGCGCACCTCGTGGGACACCGCGGGGCCCTTCTCGTGACCATCGTTGGGCACGACCTCGCATCGCACCACGTCGCCCACCGCCAGGTGTTCACGGAGCAACCGCCCCCGATGGATCGGCTCGTCGTTGATGTACCAACGAATCGTCGATCGGTCGGGGTCGCCATCGTCGTCGTGGAAGGTGTAGACGCAGCGCACCCTCTCGTCGATCCATGGATTCGGCGGAGACAGTGCCACGTCGCTCACCACGGGGAGCGTGTTGGGCTGCACCGCCCACGCACAAGGGGACCACAGAGCGCCGAACAGTGCGAAGAAACCGAAGAAGCGAATCACGGCGCCTCCGACCTCGTGACCAGGCAACGGGAGATAAGGAACGCCCCCGAGCCATGCGACTTCGAGGAACGCAACGTCCACATAGTACCAAGGAACGCCAAACGCCCGCCGAGCAATGCTCGACGGGCGTTTGAGTGACATC
>CBDUIC010000088.1:0-28864 GCA_965367245.1 uncultured bacterium
GCCAGCTCGGGCTCGGCCACGGGCTCGGGCAGGGCCAGGGCCGTGTCGATGGCCTTCAGCACCGTCTTGCGGTTCTTGGTCGCGGCCTCCTGGCGACGAGCCGCCCACAGCGCGCGGCGATCGAGCCCCTTGACGGCGGCGATGGCGTTGCGCGCGTTGAGCTCGGCCCAGCCATCGACCGGCACCTCGGCCAGCCGCTCCAGGCGACGCTCCACCAAGCCGCCGGCCGCCGAGGCGACCCGACCCAGCGCGGGCACGTCGTCGGCGGCGTCGAGCCAGCCCTCGACCCGCTCCAGGGCCCCGACGCGAAGATGCCAGAGGCGGTCGGTGCTCTCGTCGCGGGCGCGGGCGAGGCGGTCACGGGCCTGCTGCAGGCGCTCCGTGGGAAGGGCGTTGCGAATCATGAAGTCCTCCATTGAATGAATACTCATTCAGCTCTGCGCACCACGGTAAGCCCCGGACTATCGGGCGTCAACCGGCGTGGCGTGCCAGCCACGGATGGCTGCAGGGGGTGCGGACCTTTCTCCGCGCCCTACGGGGGAACCCTGTCGTGCTCGGCGTCCAAGGGCCTGGCACGACCATTGCTTGGTCACGAGGCACCGAACAGGAGCCTCCATGACCCGTCTGCTCATCGCCCTTGCCGCCCTCACCGCTGCCTGCGGCCCCTCGCACCTCAAGCCCACCGATGGCGAAGTCGAGCAGATGTTCATCTACCACGGCACACCGGCCGACCAGCCCTACCACGACGCCACCGTCTCCCTGCACCAGGACTACGGCTGGGGGGTGTCCGACCCCTTCTGCTCGGGCACCCTCATCTTCGACCGCTGGGTGCTCACCGCGGCCCACTGCCTGTACGGCAGCAGCGCCGGCGAGGTCGTCGTCAAGTTCGGGGCCGACGGTCGCAGCGTCGATCCCCAGCACCTCCACGCGGCCAAGCGCCTCGTCGTGCACAGCGGCTACAACCCCAACACCATCGCCAACGACATCGCCCTCATCGAGCTGTCGTCGACGCCGACCTACGCCGACCCCATCATGCCCCTCCCCTCGAGCCTGGGCCTCGGCAACAGCGACGAAGGCGACCTCATCGACCTCGCGGGCTTCGGCTTTCAGGAAGACGGCGGCTACGGCGAGCTGATGCACATCCCGGTGCCCATCGCCGACGTGCGCAGCACCGAGGTCGAGTACGACCAGGGCAACGGCTGGGGCGGCAGCGGCGGCGCGTGCAACGGCGACTCCGGCGGCCCCGCCTTCTTCGAGCGCGGAGGCCAGGTCTACGTCGCCGGTGTCACCAGCTACGGCGACTATGCCTGCACCGACTTCGGCGTGAGCACCCGGGTCGACGCCTTCGAGGCGTTCATCGAGTCGTCGACCGGGCTGTCGGTCGAGCCCTCGACCGGCAGCAGCAGTGGTGGGGGGACTCCCCCCTCGACCACCACGACCCCTGCGCCGGGCGGCCAGGTGGTCGACACCTTCTCCGGCACGGTCACCCAGGGCTACCTGCAGGCCTGGGTCTACGTCACCGATGGCCCCGGCGTGCACACCGTCGAGCTCGACGGCCCCGCGGGCACCGACTTCGACCTGTATCTGCTGCACAAGAAGGCAGGCGAGTGGGTGACCCGCGCGGCGGCGGAGTCCCCCTATGACGACGAGACCCTGGTGATGGACGTGCCCAAGGGCGGCAAGTACGCCATCGGCGTCGCCGCCTACGCAGGCAGCGGCGACTACACCGTGACCCTCACTCGCCCTGAGTGAGCTCCAGCAGCAGCTCGAAGGATGGGGGCAGCGACAGGGCTCGCTCCTCGGCGGCCTCCGCCAGCGCCTCGGCTGCGGCCACCACCTCACGGTCGGGTGGGGTCACCGGCACCAGATCGATGGCCAGGGCCTCGAGGGCCTCCGCGTCCCACCGGCCCGCCTGCACCCGCGGCACCCAGATGAACAGCTGCAGCACCGCACGCAGGTAGCCCGGGGCCGTGCCCGGCAGCGCGCGCTGTGCCAGCTCCGCCCCCCGGCGAAAGCGCCCCTCGAGCACCGCCAGGCCCGCGCGGTTGGTGGTCGCCATCGCCTCGTCGGCCGCAATGCCCAGCCAGGCGCCCCAGCGGCCCGCCTCGCGGAACGCCGCGTCGGCCTTGGCGTGGTCGCCGCATGCGGCGTGGGCGAGGCCCAGGTCGAGCAGGTCGCTCGACAGGGTGAGCGCGGAGTGGCGGCGGCTGATCTCCGCGGCCTCGGCGTACAGCCGCAGGACCTCGCCCCGGGCCCCGTCGCGGCTCAGCCGCCCGGCCTCCAGCACCCGGCTCAGCCGCTCGAGCATCGGGCGGGTGAGGAAGCCGAGCCGCAGCCCGTCGCCGTCAGCCAGGGCTCGATCGATGGACGCCCGCGCCGTCTCGTAGCGCAGGTCGCGGTCGTCGGCGGTGAAGCGCTCGCGGATGAGGTACCACGACAGCAGATGGCGGGCGCGGGTGGCCTCCGACGCCGCGTTGCCGTGCCGCACCATGCCTCGCTCGTACAGCGCGTGCTTGTCGGCCATGGGCGCCGCCAGCACGCCGATGCGCACGGCATACAGCGCGGTGTCGTGCCAGCCCCGGTCGGTGGCCCAGGCCTCGAGATCGGCCGCGCGCTCGGCGACGTCGGGGTCGCGGGCCTCGTGCGCCAGCCTCAGGCGGAGGACCTCGCAGCGGCCGTGGAGGGCTTCCTGGGCCGGCACCTGCCCCAGGTGCCGCCGGGCCTCCTCGAGCACGCTGGCCAGCGCCCGAGGCCCATGGGCACGGATGATCCCGTCGGCGCCGTCGAGCCAGCGCCGCACGCCTCGCTCGACCCGCCCCGCCCGCAGCCAGGCCCGCCCCGTGGGCAGCGGTGCGCCTCCGAGTGCCTCCATCGCCCGGGCCGCGGCACGATGGTGGGCCGGTGCTCGCCCCGCAGCCTCGGCCCGCTGACGTAGGGCCGCCGCCAGCTCTGGCTCGAGGGCCAGCCCGCTGTTGTTCGTGCCCAGCCCTCGAGCCACCACCCGCCGGGCCAGCAGGTCGCACACCCGTGGGGGGACCTCCCCCGCGCGCACCCACAGCGACCGCGGCACGTCGCGACCGAGCAGAGCGGCCACCTCGAGCAGCTGCAGCTCGGCTTCGCTCAGATCGGCCACCGCCTCGAGGGGGTCGGTGAGCGGCGGCGGCAGGGGCCCTGCGAGGCGAAAGCCCCCCGGGCCCAGTTCGAGCTGGCCCTGGATGCGCTCCAGCCAGCGACGAAGCGCCCCGGGACGCCCGAGGGTGCGGTCGACCAGCTCCGACTCCAGTCGAGGGTCGAGGGGGAGCAGCTGCCGCAGCATGTGGCTGGCCTCCGAAGGCTCCAGGGGCCCCACCCGCACCCGCTGTGCCCGGGGCCCAGGCTGCGCTCCCCGCACCACCACCACGACCGGCCCCTGCAGCCGCTGGACCGAGACCGCCAGGGCCTGCAGGCTGGGGTCGTGCTGGGCGTCGTCGACGAACACGACCACCGGCCGGCGCCGCGCGATGCCCGATAGCAGCTGCACCGTCGCCGCCACCACGTCGGCGCCTGGGCGGTCGAGGGCCTCCAGCGCCTCCAGGGTGCGCTGGTGGGTGGCTCCGAGGCGCTCGAGCCCCTTCACCCGCCCGGCGCGCACGCCCGGGGCTCCCAGGGGCTGCAGCAGGTCGTCGACGATGGCCTGCGCGCCCTGCCCGGGCCCTGCCCCAGGCTGCCCCACCACATGAACCCCCAGCGCTCCCGAGCGCTCCCGGGCCCGCTCCACCAGCCAGCGCCCCACCGCCGTCACGCCCACCCCCGCCGGGCCCTCCAGCTCCAGGGCGACCGGCCGCCGCTCGCGAGCCGCCGAGACCAGCGCTCCCCACAGCAAGGCCCGCAGGTCGTGCCGCCCCACCAGCGCCGGCTCCCGCCACGGAAGCAGCGACAGCCCGGCCCCCGCCAGGTGCATCGGCGCCGTCGCGGGGAGCGGATCACGCCACGAGACCGGCACCGGGCCGGGGGCCACGTGGGTGGGCCGGCGCAGCCCGGAGGGAGCCTGATCGAGATCGGCCAGCGACACCGTGGCCCCGTCATCGATGGGCTCGGTGGCTTCCTCTACCTCCGCCGAGGCGGGCAGCAGCGGGCCGTCGAGGAGCTCCTCGAGAGCGTGCCGGGCATCGGCCACGACCTGAAACCGGTCTTCGGGCTGGGGCGCCATGCAGGTGCGCAGCCAGTCTTCGAGCCCCGCCGGCACGTCGACCCGCGGGCGGAAGGGGTCGAAGTCGGCCTTGGACTGCCGGTACAGCAGCACGGGCAGATCGGTGGACCCGATCGGCTTGCTGCGGCACACCACCCGCCACACCAGCACGCCCAGGGCGTACAGATCCGACCAGGGCCCCACCGTCGCGAGGTCGTCGCTCCACTGCTCGGGGGCCATGGCGCTGGGGGTGCCGACCCCGCGCACGCTGTCGCGGCCGCGGGCGGCGATCCCGAAGTCCACCAACTTCAGCCCGGGACGCTGATCGTCGGGCCGACCGAACAGCACGTTGGAGGGCTTCAGATCCCGGTGGACGATGCCTCGCGCGTGGGCATGGGCCAGCGCGTCGAACAAGTGGGCCAGCAGGGGCGCCACCTGCCCCCAGGTGCTCACCCCGCGCAGCTCGCTGTCGAGGTCGGAGCGCAGCAGCTCCATCGCGAACCAGGGCGTGCCCGGGTGCAGCGGCCCCACTCCCTCGGCCACCCCATGGGCGAAGACCCGGGCGATGTGCGGATGCTCCAGGCGGCAGCTGGCCTCGATCTCCGCGCGGAACGAGTCGACCAGCCGCGGCTCCCGCAGCGACAGCGCCTTGAGGGCGACCGTGGTGCCCAGCTCCCGGTGCGTGGCCAGGTAGACCTGCCCCATTCCCCCCGTACCAATGGGCTCGACCAGCTCGAACGCGCCGACCGCTACGACCGGTGCAGCCAACCCGCTACTTCAGATCGATGCAGGCGAGGCGGGCCCCGTCGGCGTGGTGCAGGATGAAGGCTTGGGCCTCGGCCCGCAGCATGTGGGGGATGGCGACCGTGCGCTTGGCCCCGCCCTTGGGCTTGGTGGTGACGTTGAGCCACAGCTCGTTCGCCTCGTCGACGTAGGTGACGCCTGGGTCGACGAGGTAGTGATCCCCAGCCTGGTAGGCCGAGCACGGGGCGTTGTGGAGGTGGACCGGGTAGGTCTCGCGGCCACCGAGGCCCTCTACGTCGAGGCTCGCCTCGGTCACGCCGTCCATCCGGCGCACGACCGTGGCCGTGCCCGTGAGGCCATCGACATCGTAGCCCTCTGCCGCCTCCAGCAGCACAGGCGTGCCTTCCCGCGTGTGGGGCAGGTAGGAGGCACGCTCCAGGTCGGCGCAGGCCACCTTGGGCGTCTCGGCCCCGTCGTAGCGGTGGATGACCACAGCCTGCGCATCCTCACGGATCCGGTGGTCGATGTAGAGGGTCGACTGGATGGTGCCGTCGACCCCGACCAGCGCCTCCGGCCACAGCTCGTTCTCCTCGAGGGTGTACTCCTCGGTGGGGTCGAGCTTGTAGTGCCCGCCGGCGTCGAGGGTGTCGCAGGGGAGCGCGTGCACGTGGGCCGAGTAGGTGGTGAGGGGGTCGAGGCCCGTGAGATCGAGCTCCACGCGGCTCTCGGCGCCGATCACAACGCGGGCGGTGCCGCCGATGGCCTCGTCGATGGCCTCGGCGTAGGCGAAGGGGGCCATGGTGCCCGACGCGGAGACGCCCTCGGCGAGGTTGGGCGACAGGTCGGCGCAGGCCATCTTGTCGTTGGTGGCCGGGTCGTGGATGACCACCGACATCGCGTCACCCCGCACCGGCCCCGTCTCGAGGTAGCTGGCTGCGAAGCCGCTGCCGTTGGTGGACAGGTCGGGCCACAGCTCGTTGGCGGCGTCGGTCTCCTCCACGGAGGGGTCGAGCATGTAGTGGGGGCCCGCGAAGTAGTCGCAGGGCTGGGTGTGCACGTGCACCGAGTAGGTGGTGTTGGGCGACAGGTTGCCTGCGCCCACGCTGATCTCGGTGCGACCGTCGAGCCAGCGAACGAGCAGCGCCTGGCCCTCCACGCCGGTGGCCTCGAACCCGGGGTAGGGCCAGAAGTCGCCCATCAGCATCGAGGCGATCTGTGGCACGCCCTCCTCGATCAGGATGTCGTCGTAGGTGCCCACGGGGATGACGGTGCCGGTGAAGCCGGTGTCGGTGGGCTCGATCTCGACAGGCTCGTCTCCGCCACCACAGGCGACCAGGACGAGGAGCAGGCTGGCGCGCATGACGACCTCCGGCCGCATCATATCGGAGCCCGCTCCGTTGTGCTCACAGGCTGTGACCGAGAGCCTCGAGGGCGTCGGCCAGCTCGTCGGCCATCGCCCCTGCGGAGGGATAGCGCGCGTGCACTTCATAGCGAGTGGCCCGGTCGATCACCGAGCGCACGGGCACGGGCAGCCGGGCCAGCGCTGCGGGGCGGGCCGTGAGCAGCGCCGAGCATGGCCGCTCGGTGAGCAGCGAGAACACCATCGCCCCCACCGCGAACAGGTCGGACCGAGGCACCGCCTGGGTCGCGTCGTCGGCCTGCTCGGGAGCCATGTAGGCAGGGGTTCCGAACAGGTCGCCCACGCACGTCGCCGCCGAGCTCGGCACCCGCGCGACCCCGAAGTCGGCCAGCACCGCGCACCCGTCACGGTCGATGAGCACGTTCTCCGGCTTGATGTCTCGGTGGACCATGCCTGCCGCGTGGATCGCGCCCAGGGCATCGAGCAGCTGCAGAGACCACTCCACGATCTCCGCGGCGCGCGGCCGCCCTTCCCGGCGGATCAGATCGATCAGCGAGCCACGAACGCAGTAGTCGGTGGCCATCCACGGGCGCGGCGCCTCGGCCCCCGACCAGGCCCGGAGGTGGAGGATTCCGGGGTGGTCGAACCGCTCCAGCAGCTGGGCCTCCTGCACGAAGCGGCGCAGCAGCTCGGGTTCCTCCAGGGTGAGGTCGTGGGCGACCTTCACCGCCGCCTCGTCGGCCGTGGTGTGATCGACGCACCGGTAGACATTGCCGGCGCCGCCGCTGCCGACCAGCTCGAGCACCTCGAAGCGCTCGCCCACCAGGGGTCGCTGACCGTCAGACAAGGGCGCTCCCACGTTGCACACCCCATAGTGAACCCGCGCGCGCCTGCCCAGGGAACGAACCAACGAATCGGTTACAGCCGCCCCTTCGCTGGAGCACCCGATGTGGTGGCTGATGACGGCGGCCCTCGCGGCCGACCCCTACCTCGCGCTGGAGTGGCGCCCCCTCGGCCGTGGCGACCTCGCCTGGGTCGAGGAAGCCCGCACTACCGGCCTCGCCGTCGGCGGTCTCGACGGCTTCGCACGGCCCCAGGCCCAGCTCGACGTGGGCGCGTGGCTCAACCCCCGGTTCGCGCTGCAGGGCAGCCTCGGCGTCGCCCGCATGCAGACCACCCTGTGGGTGGGCGACATCTACACCCAGCAGCACTGGGGGGTGGTGCGTCCCGGCCTCGACGGCAAGGTGCAGCTCGGTCGGCATCGGCAGGGGCTGCCGCGTCCGTGGGCGATCGGCGGAGTCCACCTCGACATCCCGAGCGCCCGTGATGTGTCGAACGGCTACGACGAGGCGCAGCAGGCCATCGCCGATGAGGTCGCCACCGCCGAGCGCATGCGCCTGGGTGCCTTCGGCGCCCGGGCAGGCCTCGGCGTCGAGCAGCGCCTGATCGGCGGGCTGTCGCTGGGCGCGATGTACACCGTGCAGTGGCAGCGATCGCTGTTCGTCGACACCGACCCGTCCACCATCACCAGCCTGGTCACCGGGGAGGCCGCCCTCCTGCTGCAGTTCGACTGGCCCGGCGATCCGCCCGCCACAGAGGGCGACACGTAGTGTTGCAGGTCGGTTGACCTCACGGCGCTGCCCGCGATAGGCCGCGCGCCCACCGGACAGCCCGACAGCCTCCGGCGCCCCTGACGGGCGGTCCCCACGTCATCGAGGACGCTTCATGCTCGAGATCATCCCAGACCCGGTCCACGTGGCACTGCTGACGCTTCCCTTCCTGGTCACCGTCTTCGGTGCCTGGGTGATCCTGTGGAAGCCCCTCGCTGCCTACCTCGAGGAGCGTCGCACGGTGGTCGAGACGGCCCACAAGGAAGCCGACGAGCTCACTGTCGCCTCCGAAGAGCAGCTCACCGCCCTCGAGGAGAAGCTGGCCACGGCCCGCGAGCAGGTTCGTGAGCTGCGGGCCACAGCCCGCGGTCGCGCTCTCGAGAAGGAGACGGCCATCCTGAAGACGGCCCGTGAAGACGCCGACGAGGTGGTGGCCGAGGCCCTCAAGGGCATCGCCACCGACAAGGAAGCCGCAGCCCACGCGCTGAAGGCCACCGCTACCGAGTTGTCCCACGACATCGCCAGCCAGGTGCTCGGCCGGTCCGTGGCCTGAGGAGATCCAGTGAACCATCCCACCCGAGTCCTCCTCACCCTCGCCGCTCTGACGCTGGCCTCGCCGGCCCTGGGTGCACCCCATGGCAAGGCCAAGGCCGGTCACGGCGAGCACACCGAGCAGGTCGACGCCCACGGTAGCGACGGCGGCCACGGCGACGCGGCCGGCCACGGCGACGCCGGCGACCACGGCGGCGGCCACCACTACTACACGGCCGACGACGACGGCGACGGCACCGCCAACTGGATCGACGCAGACTCCGACATGTACGTCGTGACCGACCTGCTGTTCCACGCCGTCCACCTGCTGCTCTTCCTCGGCCTGGTCGTCTACTTCGTGCGCAAGCCCCTGGGCGACGCGCTGCGCACCCGCGCCGCTGGCATCCGCAAGGAGCTGACCGACTCGGCCCGCGCCCGCGACGAGGCCTACCAGCGGCACCAGGAGCTGGTCGCCCGCCTCGACAAGATCGAAGCCGAGGTCGCCTCCATGGAAGCCGAGGCGAAGGAAGAAGCCGCCAACGAAGAGCAGAAGCTCGTCGAGCGCGCCCAGGGCGAGGCCGAGCGCATCGCCGAGATGGCCCAGCGCAACATCCGCGACGAGGCCACCCGCGCCCGCATGGCCCTCAAGCGCGACGCTGTCGAGCTCGCCGTGCAGCTGGCCGAGGGCATCCTCGCCAAGTCGGTGAACCCCGCCGACCAGCAGGCCCTCGCCCGCGACTTCCTGCAGTCCCTCGACTCTGACCAGCCCAGCGCCTGAGGAGCCCTCCATGCCTGTCTCCCCTGTCGCACGCCGCTACGCCCAGGCGATGATCGAGGTCGCCGCCGAAGTCGACGCTGTCGACACCGTCAGCAACGACCTGCAGCGCTTCGTGGCCCTGCTCGATGCCAACGACGGCCAGCTCCGCGACGCCCTGTGCTCCCCGGTCTTCACGACCGAGGAGCGCGGCGCGGTGCTCTCCGAGCTGCTGCCCCGCCTGTCGCTGCACGAGATGGCCGCCAACCTGCTTCGGCTGATCAACGACAAGGGCCGCTTCGCCGCGATGCCCGACATCGCCGAGGCCTTCCTCACCTTCGCCGACGAGCGGGCCGGCCGCCAGCAGGTGCACGTCACCACCGCCGAGCCCATGACGCCCCAGGTCGAGGCCGAGGTGCGCAGCGCCCTCGAGAAGGCCACCGGCAAGACGGTCCGCCTCAGCACCAAGGTCGACCCGACCCTCCTCGGCGGCCTCATCGCCAAGGTCGGCGGCACCGTCTACGACAGCTCGATCCGCACCCGGCTCGAGCAGCTCAAGCACACTCTCATCGCCCAGGAAGTCGCCGTCGCCTGATCGGCCGGCCCCTCCTGCACCGCTTCTACGCAGACAACGCATCCTGGAGACCCCGTCATGGACATCCGCGCGGACGAGATCAGCCAGATCCTCAAGTCCCAGATCAAGAACTACGAATCTCGGGTCTCCGTCACCGAGACGGGCACCATCCTCTCCGTGGGCGACGGCATCGCCCGCATCCACGGCCTGGAGAACGCGCTGGCCGGTGAGCTCGTCGAGTTCCCCGGTGGCGTCGTGGGCATGGTCCTCAACCTCGAAGAGGGCAACGTCGGTGTCGCCATCTTCGGTGCCGACACCGGCATCCACGAGGGCGACGAGGTCAAGCGCACGGGCAAGATCGTGAGCATCGGTGTGGGCCCTGCCTACATGGGCCGCGTGGTCGACGCGCTCGGCAACCCCATCGACGGCCTGGGTGCCATCGAGGCCGTCGAGCAGCGCATCGTCGAGACGAAGGCGCCGGGCATCATCCCCCGCAAGTCGGTCCACGAGCCGATGCAGACGGGCATCAAGTCCATCGACGCCATGACGCCGGTGGGCCGTGGTCAGCGCGAGCTGATCATCGGTGACCGCCAGACGGGCAAGACGGCGGTGGCCATCGACTGCATCCTCGCCCAGCGTGTCTTCAAAGACGACCCCAAGAAGAAGGTGCACTGCATCTACGTGGCCATCGGCCAGAAGCAGTCCACCGTCGCCCAGGTCGCCGAGAAGCTCCGGCAGCACGGCGCCCTCGAGTACACCACCATCGTGTCGGCCCCGGCCGCGAGCCCTGCTCCCCTGCAGTTCATCGCGCCCTTCACCGGCTGCACCATCGGCGAGTACTTCCGCGACAACGGCCAGCACGCCCTGGTGATCTACGACGACCTGTCCAAGCACGCCGTCGCCTACCGCCAGCTGTCGCTGCTCCTCCGCCGGCCCCCGGGTCGTGAGGCCTACCCCGGCGACGTGTTCTACCTGCACAGCCGCCTGCTCGAGCGCGCCGCCAAGATGAGCGACGAGCGCGGAGCGGGGTCCCTCACCTCCCTGCCGATCATCGAGACGCAGGGCGGCGACGTGTCGGCCTACATCCCGACCAACGTGATCTCCATCACCGACGGCCAGATCTACCTCGAGACCGACCTGTTCAACGCCGGGCAGCGTCCCGCCGTCAACGTCGGCCTGTCGGTCTCCCGCGTCGGCGGTGCCGCGCAGATCAAGGCCATGAAGGAAGTCGCCGGTACGCTGCGCCTCACCCTGGCCTCCTACCGTGAGCTCGCGGCCTTCTCGCAGTTCGCCTCCGACCTCGACGCCGCCACCCAGCAGCAGCTGAACCGCGGCGCCAAGATGACGGAGCTGCTCAAGCAGGGCCAGTACGCGCCCCTGCCCGTCGAGCGTCAGGTCATCCAGCTGCTCTCGGGCAACATGGGTGCCCTCGACGACCTCGACATCACGAGGGTCATCCCCTTCGTCCACGCCCTGACCGACCACTTCCTCGCCAACAAGCCCGAGCTGCTGGCCGAGATCGTGGAGAAGGGCACCCTGAAGAAGGACGGTCTGAAGGATCGCCTCGAGGCGGAGATCGCCGACTTCAAGGCCAACAGCTGGAACGGCTGAGCCGGAGGCACACGTGGCCAACCTGAAAGACATCAAGAACCGGATCGGCTCGGTCAAGAAGACCAAGCAGATCACCAGCGCCATGAAGCTCGTGGCGGCGGCGAAGCTCAAGCGCGCCACCGACAACGCCGTGGCCGCTCGCCCCTACCGCGAGCAGCTGTCGGCCGTGCTTCAGCGCGTGGCCTCGGTGGCTGGCGACGACATCGACGAGCCCCTGCTCGCCACCCGCGATCAGGTGAGCAACGTGCTGGTCGTGGTGCTCACCTCCGACCGCGGCCTGTGCGGCGGCTTCAACAACGCCCTCAACCGCAAGACGGTCGAGTGGCTGAACGCCAAGAAGGCCGAGTCGACCGTCACCGTGAAGGTGTTCGGCAAGAAGGGTGTGTCGGGGCTCAAGCGGGTCGACGGGGTCGAGCGCCTCGACGCCGTGGTCGACTACGGCAAGGCGCCCAAGGCCGACCTGGCCCGCGGCCTCGCCAGCGACATGGTCGCTGGGTTCATCGACGCGCAGTACGACGAGGTCTACGTCGTCTACAACCGCTTCGTGAACACCCTGTCGCAGATCCCGACCTTCGACCGCGTGCTGCCCCTGTCCATCGACGACGAGGGCGCGGGCGACGACGCGGCGGCCGGCACGGCTGACTACCGCTACGAGCCCGACAGCACCACCATCCTGGGCACGCTGCTCCCGCTCTACCTGCAGACCCTCGTGCTGCAGTCCTTCCTCGAGACCGAGGCTGGCGAGCACGCCGCCCGCATGACGGCCATGGAGAACGCGACCAAGAACGCGTCCGAGCTCATCGACCGTCTCACCCTCGACTACAACCGCGCCCGCCAGGCCGCGATCACCACCGAGATCATCGAGATCACGTCGGGCGCAGCCGCCCTCTGATCCGCATTTTGGAGTCCCGCATGTCTACCGCAACCGGGCGTATCAACCAGGTCATGGGCCCCGTCGTCGACGTGGAGTTCCCGCCTGGCCAGGTGCCGAACATCCTCAACTCGCTCAAGCTGTCGAACCCGCGCATCAGCGACGACGCCGACAACCTCGTCCTCGAAGTGGCCAGCCACCTCGGCGGCAACGTCGTGCGCACCATCGCGATGGACACGACCGACGGCCTGCGCCGCGGCCAGGAAGTCCGCGACACCGGCGAGCCCATCACCGTTCCCGTCGGTGAGGAAGTGCTCGGCCGCATCTTCAACGTCATCGGCGAGGCCGTCGACGAGCTCGGCGAGGTCAAGGCCACCAAGCGCTGGCCGATCCACCGTCCGGTCCCCTCCTTCACCGACCAGTCGACCCAGGCCGAGATGCTCGAGACGGGCATCAAGGTCATCGACCTGCTCGCGCCCTACGCCAAGGGCGGCAAGATCGGCCTGTTCGGCGGTGCTGGCGTCGGCAAGACGGTGCTCATCATGGAGCTCATCAACAACGTCGCCAAGGGCCACGGTGGCTACTCCGTGTTCGCCGGCGTCGGGGAGCGCACCCGCGAGGGCAACGACCTGTGGCACGAGATGCAGGAAGGCGGCGACAACGCGGTCATCTTCCCCGGTGACTTCGAGCGGTCCAAGGCTGCCCTGGTGTACGGCCAGATGAACGAGCCGCCCGGCGCCCGTGCCCGCGTGGCCCTGTCGGCCCTCACCATGGCCGAGTTCTTCCGCGACGAGCAGGGCCAAGACGTGCTGCTCTTCGTCGACAACATCTTCCGGTTCACCCAGGCCGGCTCCGAGGTGTCCGCGCTCCTCGGCCGCATCCCCAGCGCCGTGGGCTACCAGCCCACCCTGTCCACCGACATGGGCGCGCTGCAGGAGCGGATCACCACGACCACCAAGGGCTCCATCACCTCGGTCCAGGCCGTCTACGTCCCTGCCGACGACCTCACCGACCCGGCCCCGGCCACGACCTTCGCCCACCTCGACGCCACCACGGTGCTCAACCGGCGGATCTCCGAGCTGGGCATCTACCCGGCTGTCGACCCCCTCGACTCCAGCTCCCGGATCCTCGAGGCCGACACCCTCGGCGACCTGCACTACGACACGGCCCGCGAGGTCCAGTCGGTGCTGCAGCGCTACAAGGAGCTCCAAGACATCATCGCCATCCTCGGGATGGACGAGCTGTCCGACGAAGACCGTCTGGTCGTCGCCCGCGCCCGCAAGGTGCAGAAGTTCCTTTCGCAGCCCTTCCACGTGGCCGAGGTCTTCACCGGCTCGCCGGGTGTCTACGTCAAGCTGGAAGACACCATCTCCGGCTTCCGCGAGATCCTCGACGGCAAGTGCGACGACATGCCGGAAGACGCCTTCTACATGGTGGCCGGCATCGAAGCCGCCCGCGAGAAGGCCAAGAAGATCGCCGAGTCCGCCTGATCCAACGGAGGCCCCGTGGCCAGCTCCCTTCAGCTCGACATCGTGACGCCCTCTGCGTCGATCTACAGCGGCCCTGCGGCCGAGGTGATCATCCCCGCGTGGGAAGGCCAGATGGGCATCTACCCCCAGCACGACACCCTGCTCGCGCTGCTGCGGGCCGGCGTGTGCACGGTGGCCACCCCCGAGGGCACCCAGCGCTACGTCGTGGGCCGCGGCTTCGCCGACATGGGCCCCGACAGCGTCACCCTGCTCACCGACAGCTGCGAGCTGGCGAGCGAGGTCGACAAGGGCAAGGCCCAGGCCGACCTCGCCGAGGCTCAGGCCAAGCGTGACGCCGCCGTGCCGTTCACCGGCGCCCACGAGCAGGCCTCGGCCGCCGTCGAGCATGCCCAGGCACGTCTCGACGCCTGAGCCTGTCTCGGCACGCTCGTTCGACGCCTCGGCCCTCGGCCGGGGCGTCGCTGCTCAGGATCCGAGCCCTGTGTCGACCGCAACCCCCGGCGTCGTCACCGGAGGCCCCTCACAGCCACACGGCACGAGCGCCAGCGCCGCCAGCCCCACGGGGACCGACACCAACACCATGCCGACCAGCGCGGCGGCGCCCAGCTCGGCGACCGTGCGTGACCTGCTCACCACCGGCGGAGCCGGGTCGAGCCGCACCGCTCCCCACAGAGTCCACCCCGCCACCACGGGGCCCCAGGGCAGCTGAGGCATCGACACCAGGGCGGCTGCGACCCCTACGCGGGGGGACCACGCCGCCTGCGTCGCCAGCCCCCAGGCAGCGGTCATGTGCAGCCCCGCCGCCGCCAGCGCACCGAGGGCCGCGACGACCAGCCCCGCCAGCCACCCTCCCTCCACGTCGCCGTCGCGAAGGAGCACCATGGCCAGCGCCAGGGCCCACAGCGCGCCCCCGGCGGCCCACCCCGCCGTCCCGGCCTGCGCCCATCGCGCGCTGCGTCGCATCCTCCTCCCTGTCGTGAGACTGCGGCGTTCCTACTGTATCACCGCCTACGACCCTGGCGCTGGCGGCGTCGTGTAGGGTCGGCCGCTATCAGGAGTCCTCATGCGTCGTGTTCTCGTGCTGCCCCTCGCCGTGTCCCTCCTCGCCTGTGGCGGCCTCGTCCAGCTCGACCAAGACCTCGACGAGGCCTTCGCCGAGGCAGAGCGAGCCGTGGAGGGCGACGCAGGCCTCGGCGCCCCGGAGGGTCCGTGGCTGTTCGCCGTCGCGACCGAGGGCGACAGCTGCGTGTGGCAGGCTCATACCCCCGACGCACCGCCCAAGGAGCTCGCGCGCCACGAGGCTCCCTGCCCCTCGACCTGGGCGATGGGCATGGCCGACGACGGCATCCCCGGCGCCGGCCTCACCGATGAGCTCGGGCTGCTGGTGCGGGAAGACGACGTGGTCACGCCTATGGAGGCTCCCCCCGAGGGCCAGCCCCGGCGAGCGGGCTTCCTCGACGGCACCCTCGTCGTCGACACCATCCTCAACGGCTTCGACGGGCCTCCCAGCTTCGCCGGCCACACCTACTCTTCCCCCGCCCCCGAGGGCGTCCCTTCCCTGGCCATCCGCTGGGAGCACGGCGACGAAGGCTGGAAGCACACCCAGATTGTCGACACCGATGACGGGTGGGACTACGCCCGCGGCGTGTCGGTGCTCGAGCCCGAGCTGCCGGGCTTCCCCGACCTCGGCAGCTTCGACGCCGACGAGCTCGACAACGGGGAGATCGACCCGGGCGTGCCGCCGGGCAAGCAGCAGGAGGGCTGGCTGGTCGCCGACACCCCCCACGGGAAGCTGGCCACTGGCTTCTTCTACGGGGAGGGCATCGCCATCACCCCGCCAGCGGCCCTGCAGATCGACGGCGCCTGGAAGCCCGTGAGCCTCGACACCGACGACGAGTATGCCGGCCTCGACGCCACCCTGGTAGGCGACTGGGCGGTGCTGTCGATCCCAGGGAGCGGGCCCGCGGTGGTGGTGTCCACCAAGACAGGAGAGGAGCTGGTTCGCAGCAAAGCGCCGCTGTTCTTGATGCGCGCGCCCTGAGCTCAAGGCGAGCCCTTGCTCAGCACCGCGATGAGCTGCTCCAGCGTGAACGGCTTGTCGACGCACTCCAGCTGCCCGAGAGAGCGAATCGCCAGCTCTTCGGGCAGGTGCCCCGAGCACACCACTACGCGCCCGTCGGGGCGCAGGGCTTGGTATTGGGCGATGACCTCACGAACCGGCGTGCCGGGCATGATGCCATCGGTGCACAGCACATCCGGAGCCGTGGCCTTCAGCGCGTCTAGCGCCTCGTCGCCGTCAGCTGCCTCGATGACATCCCACCCCACAGCCCGTAGGCCGCTGGCGATGCCGCGGAGGATGGCCGGGTCGTCGTCGGCCACGAGGACCGTGCCCTGCTGCGGGCTCTGCCCTACCGCCCGTGCCGTCGGCGCCGCCTCGGCAGCCAGAGGTGCCGCGACGCGGGGCAGCCGCACCTCGAACACGGTCTGGCCCGGCTCGGACCGCACGTCGATGGTGCCGTTCAGACGACGCACCGCAGAGCGCACGATCGACAGCCCCAGCCCCCGACCCGGTCCCTCTTGCCCTGACACGAACGGCTCGAACAGGGTCGTCTTCACCGACGTGTCGATCCCGGGGCCGTCGTCGCTCACCCGCAGCCGCACATGCTCGGAAAGCACCTCGACGTGTAGGTTCAGGTGGCCCTTGCCGCCCAGGGCATCCCGTGCGTTCACCACCAGGTTGAGCAGGACCTGCTCCACGGCCAGCTCGTCACCCTCCACCCACGCGGGCCCCTCACACCGAGCCGTGAAGGCGATGTCGGACGGCACCAGCCGCCCCATGGAGCGGTGCCAGTGCTCGACCGTGGCTGCCAGGTCGAAGGTTCCCGAGGTGCCCTCTCGGGATGGATCGGTGGCCATCAGCCGTCGGGTGAGGGCGTGCCCACGGGCGGCCGCCGCACGCATCTCCTCCGCCGCCTCCACCACCTGAGGGTCGTCATGATCACCGAGGAGCTCCGACCACATCACGACGATCTGCAGGGCGTTGTTGAAGTCGTGGGCGATGCCTCCCGCGAAGCGGCCCAGCGCCTCGAGGCGCACGCGCTCAGCCAGCAGTGCCTCCTGCCGCTCGTTCTGCGCGACCACCAGCCGAAGCAGCACCGCCGCACTGCCCCCCACCAGCGCAAACTCGAAGGAGGCACGCCCCCAGTCGAGCATGGTGCGCGTGGCGAAAGTTGGCAGGATCGGCTCGACCCAGCCCAGCTGAAGCGTGGCCCCCGCTGCCAGGAAGGCCACCGACATCCCGCCCAGCGTGGCGAGCAGGGCCGACGGGCCCAGGAGCGCCCCTGCCGAGGTCGCCACCAGCACGCCGGCAAGGACCACCGCGGGAGGCAGCCCAAAGGTCAGGGTGGCTGCCATCGTGGTGCCCGCCATGCACAGCACCCACGCCCACGCGGTGCGACGAAACGACCACCCGGGGGCCTCGACGAAGGCCGCGGCGAAGAAGCACCCCAACATGATCGCGTGACTGGGCGACGTGAGCCGCGCCGCCCCCTGAGTCCAAGGAAAGACGATGGTGAACACCGCCAGGGGCAGCCCCAGCAAGGTGGTGCTCCGCACCAGCTGGTGCAGCGCGACGGGGCGCCAGTCTGACGGTGCCAGAGCATCCATAGGGTCCCTCGACCCTAGCCGTTCACGCTGTTGCATTGCAACGCTCGTCTGTCGACAGCAACAACCGAGCCCTGAGAGGAGGAGGCGACGCGGCGACCTCATACAAGACGGGCACCTCGCGGAGACACCCATGCGACTGCCCCTCGCCGTCCTGACCCTCCTCACCGGCTGCTCGACCGTCTACCTCGCCCCCAGCGAGGCCCCCGACCGCATGGAGGCCGAGCTGCGGGTCCCCCTCGACCGCGCCACCGGCAAGCCGCTCCTCGACGTCTCCCCCATCGACTACCGCTCCCTCGGCTACGAGTCGGCGGGCCCCACCACCTCCACCCTCGACGCTGGCAGCGAGGTGTGGGAGGTCACCGGCCGCTGGTACGACCGCACCCCCGAGGCCGGCATGGCCTGGGCTGCTGACTCCGACCTCACCTGGGACGAGAAGTTCGCCGCCTGGGTCGACCTCATGGGCCCGACCACCGGCGACGACGGCCACGTCACCATGGAGCTGATCACTCCCTTTGGGACCACACTTCCCGCCCCGCGTCTCGAGTGCGCCGAGATGGCCATGTTCCTGCGGGCCACCTTCGCCAGCTGGTACGGCCTGCCCTACTTCGTCACCGCGTGGCACAGTGCGGTCGGTGACCTGCACATGGGCCACTTCGGCGTCGTCGACGACAACGGCAAGCGCGTGACCGGCTACCCCTCCTACGCCCTCGACTACGTCGACCACACCGACAGCTACGACGGCGGCGCATGGCCCGACGACCCCAGCCTCGACGACCGCGCCCTCACCGTGCTCCTCGACGACCACAACGATCACCTCGGTGAGGGTGCCTACACCGGCGCCTACCTCGACGAGATCTTCCTCAACAAGCGCACCGGCCACTTCCTGATGACGCTGCTCACCAACGCGGGCAGCATGCACCTCGCCTCGCCGCGCAACACCTTCGACCTCGCCCCCATCGCCATCCGCGAGGGCGACGTGTCGGTGCAGCGCTGGTCGACCACCGGCATCGGCCACGTCGTCGTGCTCAAGGAAGTCGACTGGGTCGACGACCAGCTCGACGTGAGCATCGTCTACGGCTCCATGCCCCGCATCCAGCCCAAGTGGTACGACGAGACGATGGCCACCAGCTACCTCACCTCCCGCACCGCGGGCAGCGACGAGGTCGACGGCAGCGGCACCGTGTTCTCGGCCTATGGCGGCGGCCTGAAGCGCTGGCGCACCCCCGTCGTGCTCGGCGGCCGCTGGGTCAACATCGTGCCCGTCGTCGACCGCGGCGACTACATCGGCGACACCGACCATGCCGCCCTTGGCGCCCGCGTCGACACCATCGGCTACCTCCTCGGCGCCAAGACCCCAGAGGAGCAGCGCGACGCCCTGCTCGAGCGCATCGAGATCGCCCGCGACGCCCTGCGCCAGACCCCCGCCAGCTGCGCCAACCGCACCCGCCGCGAGGAAGCCTTCGACGAGCTGTACGACCTGATGGAGGCCGAGTTCGGCATGGCCCGTGAGGAGGTGGACCTCACCTACCGCCTCCTCGAAGACCACGTGTTCGCCGAGCTGTCCTACGCCGACAGCAAGACCTGCTGCTGGAACGGCACCACCGAGGTGATGTACGACGTGGTGATGGACTACGCCGAGGCCGAGCAGGCCGACGCCGTCGACACCTGCCTGGAGCCCACGGTCTTCCGCTCCGAGACCACCGGCTACACCCGGTGGTCCGACCATGCCGCCACCCTGGGCGCCGACTGGAAGGCGTGGAGCGAAGACGAAGCCTGCCCCCAGCGCGATGTCGTACAAGACACTGTGATGGCCGACGCCCTGTCGTGGTGCGAGGCGGAGGTCGAGTCCACCGAACCCTCCCCGGCCGACGCCGTCGAGGGCTGCGGCGACCTCACCTGGGAAGGCACCTGCGAGGGTGACACCGTGCAGTGGTGCGAAGACGGCTACGCCTACAGCTACAGCTGCCCCGAGCACCTCACCTGTGGCTGGGACGACGACGAGGACTACAACTGGTGCCTATGAAGGCGGTGGGGTAGCCGACACCACCGGCAGCACCACGCGGAACACCGACCCCTTCCCCACCTCGCTGTGCACCTCCATGTGCCCGCCCATCTGACGCACGAAGCGGTCGCAGATCGCCAGCCCAAGGCCCGTGCCACCGTACTGGGCGGCGGTCTCGGCGGTGGCCTGCACGAAGGGCTCGAACAGGCTCGACAGGCGGTCGGCAGGGATGCCAATACCGGTGTCTTCCACCTCGAACGACATCATGGTGCCCGAGCGCTGGGCCCGCAGCGTCACCACGCCTCCCTCGGTGAACCGCGCCGCGTTGGACAGCAGGTTCACCAGCACCTGGCGGACCCGCGCCGCGTCGAGGGTCACCGGCTCCCCCGACCAGCTCACGCGTAGCTCGCTGCGGTTGCGCGCCACCAGGGGCGCGACGACGACGCGAACCGGCTCCAGCAGCTCCTCCAGGGTCAGCTCGACCAGGCTGGGCTCCCACCGCCCCGCCTCCACCTTCGACAGATCGAGCACGTCGTCGACCAAGGCCAGCAGCTGCCGGGCGGCCTGCTGCACCTTGTCGAGGTCGCCGGCCGCGTCGTCTGACAGCTCCTCCTCCTCCTCGATCAGCTCGCTGTAGCCGAGGATGGCGTTGAGCGGCGTGCGCAGCTCGTGGCTGACCCGCGCCAGGAAGGCGCTCTTCTCGTCGCTGGCCGCGCGAGCCTTGTCAGCCAGGCGCTGCCGGTCCCACAGCACCTGCTGCAGCACCGACTCGTTGCGAGCCATGCGGCGCCGCCCGAGCCACGTCAGCACCCCGGTGAGCGCCAGCACTGCCAGCGCGTCGGTCGAGTGGTTCCACCACAGGCTCCAGTCATCGTCGACCCCGAGGTCCCAACGCAGGGCCCGGATGACCGCAGCCCCGGCGACCAGGAAGGCGGGCAGCACCACCACCGTCAGGGAGTCGCCTGCGATCCACCCGACCACCAGCACCGGCATGAGGTAGAGCAGGGCCATGTCGGCGCCGTGGCCAGACAGGTGCACCCCGCCCGCCACCGCGAGGGCCCCGAAGGCGAGCAACCCGATGGCGACGTTCGGCCGGCCCCGGCGCCCCGCCCACACGATGGCTGCGCCGATCGGCGTCAACGCCAGGAGCATGGCGTTGTGCCAGGTGGCCTGGGTCGACCAGCCGGTGGCGGCGAAGATCGGCCCCAACAGCGCGAGCGCCGTGCCACTGAACCCCAGCACCGCCCACTGGAACCGCTCCCGCTCCCGTGCGAGGGCGTGCAGCCGGTCGCCCTGCGGCGTCGCCCCCATCAACGCACGGCCGCCTCGATGGATGCTCGAAGCGCGTCACGGCGCCCCATCATCGCCTCGGAAGGCCCCACCAGCTCGACCAGCTGAAGCCGGTTGCCGTCGGGCTTCACCGCCACCACGTAGGTGTGGTCTACCTCGCCCACGGGAAGCACCCACTCGAGCCACCGCGCGCCGGGCAGCTCCTCGTCGGCCAGCAGGGTGTAGCCCTGGGCCACCAGGTGGGTCTGCACCGCCTCGGTCCAGTACGACAGCTCGGCCTTCGGCTTGTGCTTCACCGCTCGCGTGCGCAGCAGCACACCGTCGGGGCTTGCCGCGCGGAACTCCTTCTTCCCCTTGTAGGGGGCGAACCCCTCCACCTCGAGGGGTGGCAGGCCCGTGCGCTTGTCGTCGAACCCTCGGTCGTGCAGCAGATCCCCCATCACGTGCCCCACCGACAGGCTGTTGATCCAGCCGAAGGAGGAGGCGCCACTGTCGCCGGGGCGCCGCCGGTCGCGGAACACGAAGCCCACCCGCACCCGCGCAATGGTCGCCTGATCCGCCAGGCGGCGTCGCTGCCCGACGAGCCCCTCGATGTACTGGATGGTGGAGGTGATCTCCCGCTCCAGCTGGAGCACCGCCTTGGTGTCGGCCGTCTCCACCAGGGTGAGGTACTGCGCGAGCAGCTCGCGCCGGCTGGCGATGCGGGCGTCGAGCTCGGCGAGCCGCGCCCGCACGTCGACGACCTGCTCGTCGCGCTGCGCAACCAAGCCCACCGACTCCACCACGTCGAGGAGCTCCGGGGCGCGGTCGACCGGGACCCGCAGCTGCACCTCCTCGTCGGCCAGGCGGGCGAACCAGCCGCCCAGCGCCTTCGCCTCCGCGACCAGCGTGTCCGACGCCTCCTGTCGGCTGGCGACCTTCACCACGTAGGAGGCCGACAGCTGCTGGGTCGGCGGCGCGGGAGCAGCTGCAGCGGGCGGCGCCGCTTCGTCTTGTGCCAGGGCCAGGCCCAGGAGCAGCGCGATCACGAGGCACCTCCACCGAGCACGGCCAGCACGTCGTCGTGGTACCGCGCCTCCTGCAGCTCCGTCGGGTAGGTCACCTGGAGGACCTCGAGGTGCTTGCCGTCGACGCGGAAGCCGAGGTGCCACACGTAGGGCTCCTTGGCCCCCTGCTCCACGAAGCGCACCAGCGACCACCCGCCCTTGCGGCTCGTCGCGCCATCGTCGAGCTGCTCTCCGATGCGATCGAGCACCGCCTGACGCCAGAAGGCCCCGTCGCCGATGGGCTCGTTGCGCATCGTGAACGCCCAGGCCATCGCGCCGTCGGCCGACTCGAAGCGGGCCTTGCGTGGGTCGAGCCGCACGAAGCCCGTCGGCAGCTCCAGCTTCACCGGCCGGCCCAGTGCCTCCTCCTCGACGCGGTCGAAGGCCGACAGCCGATCGATCCAGCCCATGCCTGCCGGGAGCTGGGTGACCACGTGGGCGTAGCGGTCGGGGGCCACCGCGGTCACGGTGAGCCGCGACAGCGCTGCCAGATCGGCGAGGGTGCGCACCTGCGCTTCCAGCACCTCCAGCTGCTCGGTGATGCGGTGGATCTGCTGCACCAGCTCGAGCTTGTCGCGCTCTTCGGTGGCGGTCGCCAGCAGCTCCTGGAGGCGATCGCGGGTGGCCCGCAGGGTGTTCACGCGCAGCGACAGATCGGTGAACTGGTCGGTCACATCATCGGCCGACAGCTCGCGGCTCACCACCGGCCCCAGGGTGAGGACCTCGCTCCACACCTCGTCGAAGCGATCGACCGGCACCCGCGCGCTCACCCGGTCGAGCCCTCGGGTCTCCACGTGGCCCCCCGCTTCCTCGACCAGGTCGACCACCTCGGCCACCAGCTCCTCGGCCCGCGGCGTGCGGATCTGTGCCCAGCCGTCGTAGTGCACCATGCGCTCGGGGCCGTCGGGCTCGGCGTCGGGCTCCGGCTCGGGGGCCGGCTCCTCCATCGGCGCCGCCTGACTCATCGGAGGCGGGGGAGGCGGCGGAGCCATGGGGCGCGCTGCCCGCTTGGGGGCCGCGAAGTCGTCGTCGAGGGACTCCTCCATCTCCGCATAGTCGAGCTCGACGAAACCCGGCGCATAGCTCTCTTCCGCGTACTTGTGCCCGCTCTTCGCGGCACAGCCGGCAACGAGGCAGGCGATCAGACCGAGACGCAGCCAGGGCATCGTCCCTCCATGGGTGGACCTTGTTGTAGCGCAAGTCGGGCCCGCGCTGACCCGCCGTTCGATCAGCGCGCCTTGTCGGGAGACAGATCGTCGGGCCAGTACACGTTGAAGTCTGGCACCACCTCCGACGCCAGCTCCACCATCGGCTCGAGCTCGGCCCACAAGGCCTGCACGTCGGGATCCTCGGGGTCGTAGCGGTCGAACGTCTCGTAGGGGTCTTCCGCTCGGTCGTAATAGGACAGGCCCCCCGACCAGCGGAAGATCAGCTTCTTGTGGTCGCGGGTGACCATCTGCAGCGGCCCCAGGCGCGCCACCGTAAACCCGAAGCGGGAGCGGTCGACGGGCGCCTCACCGATCGGGTGGCCGGTCATGGTGTCGGGCACCTCGCCGGTGAGCAGGCGCATCAGGGTGGGCGCGATGTCGATGCTCGAGGTGGGCTCGGGCCAGGCCTGCTGCACGATGTTCTTCGCCCAGAACAGGGCGATGCCGTCGTTCTCCTCGCCATACAGGCCGTAGGCGTGGGACTGCTGGCCGTGCTCCCAGAACTGCTCTCCGTGATCGGTCCACACCACCACCAGGGTGTCGTCGAGCAGGCCCCGGGCCTGGGCATCGACCAGCACGTCGAGGATCTGGTCGTCGGTGTAGGCCAGCTCGCCCCGGTAGCGCACGTCGAGGTGCTCGAGGAGCAGCGCTTGCTCCTCGTCGGTCATCTGCGGCCACAGCCCACGGGTCGTGTCGTAGTGGTCGTCTTTGACCTCGAGGTCGTACGGGACCGGCTCGAGGGTAGCGAGCTCGGGGGAGTAGTTCGCCGGGGCCTTGTAGGGCACGTGGGGCTCGATGAGGTGCAGGTGCATCATCCACGGCTTGGTGTTGCCGGCCAGCTGCGCGTCGAGCAGCGTGTCGCGGGCCTCCGCCCATGCGCCCCAGGCCGACGCGTCGCGGGGCACGAACGACTCCTGGTACCCCTGGGTCATGCCCCACTCGTTGGTGAACCACCCATTGGTCGACGACAACACCGTGTAGTAGCCGGCGTCGGTGAGGTGCTCGGCGAGGAAGGTGGCGGTGTCGGGGTAGGGCAGCTGGTCGCCCTGCACCAGCTTCGGGGTGAAGCCCTCCTCGATGGCGTACTTGCCGAGAATCGTGCAGGAGATGCCGTGGAAGGTCCAGTTCGAGCACGTGGTGTGGTTGTCGAGGGCCATGCCCGAGCTCGCCAGGGCGGTGAGGGTAGGCGTCACGTCGTGGCGCTCGTCGTAGCGGCCCATGTAGTCTTTCCGGAACGTGTCGATGCTGATCATCAGCACGTTGTCGGGGACCTCGCCGTAGAAGCTCGGCAGGGTATCGGTCGGGGGACCACTGGGCAGGTCGGCCGGGGCCGGCTCCCCTCCGCATGCGACCAGCAAGACAGGGATGGCAATGAAGCGTCTCATGCCATGACCTTAGCCGACCAGATCCCGCAGCGACCGACAGCTCGTTGGAATATCGTGCGGCTCTGGAGGTTGCTCATGAAGTGGAGTGCGTTGGCTGCGGTGTTTCTGGTGGCTTGCAGCAATGGAAAAGACGATGACACGACGGCTGATACGCCGGCCGACACCGACACCGATACCGACACCGACTCGGATACCGACACCGACACCGACACCGACACCGACACCGACACCGACGCCGCCATCCAAGACCTCGTCGTGGTGCCCGGCGACATCCCCGGCGTCATGATCGCGACGTTCACGTCGTCGGAGGGTGTGCCCCGGGTGATCTACGGCCAGCAGGGCGAGGCCCTCGAGACGAGCACCCCCGAGGGCCCCAGCGGCACCAGCCACGAGATGGTCATCCTGGGGGTGAAGGCCGGCAAGTTCTACGACTTCCAGGCCGTCGTCGACACCGCTGCTGGCGAGGAGACCTCGGCGTTGGTCAATGCCCGGGTGAACTCCGCGGAGGTCAGCGTGCCGCTGTTCAGCCTCCAGGAGTCCGACGAGGCCAAGATGTGCACCTCCGACGGGTTCGTGCTGCTGTCACACATCGGCGCCAACAACTCCGGCGTGATGATCATCGACCGCGACGGCGACATCGTGTGGAGCCAGCCCGCCCCCGAGCCCCCCGCCGACTGCTCCGACATCACCTACCACCAGATCTCTCGGGTGCGCCCCGGCCCTGGGCCCAGCGACCTCACCTACACCACCGCCGACGGAAACCGCGTCATCCAGTGCGGCACCATCCAGCGCCAAGACATGGGCGGCGGCGACCCGGTGATCACCCGCACCGACGTGAGCCACCACGACTTCGTCAACCTGCCCGACGGCGGCTACGGCTGGCTCGGCTACGAGTTCGGCGTCTACGATGAGTGCCTCGAGGGCACCACGATCGACAACGCCGCCGTCGACATCATCATGGAGTCCACCGAGGGGCAGGCCAACGACGACGCCCGCTTGGTGTTCAGCACCTTCGATGACTACCCCAACCAGCTGACCTGCGACATCGACGACGAGGCCTTCCTGTCGGGAGCTGGCTACTTCGACCTCACCCACGGCAACTCGCTGATGCACCGCGAGAGCGACGACGCCTACTTCATGATGTGGCGCTGGCACGACAACCTCATCAAGGTCGACCGCGCCACGGGCGCCTACGTGTGGGAGTTCGGCGGCCTGTACAACAGCTTCACGCCCGCGGCCGGCCAAGACCCCACCGTGCTGTTCAACCACAGCCACATGTCGGAGATCTGGGATGGTGGGCTGATGCTGTTCAACAACAACGACCAGGCCGTCGACGGTCCGGGCCCCAGCTACGTGCAGGAATACGCTCTCGACGAGGTCAACATGGAGTGGGAGCTCGTCTGGAGCTGGGACACCGAAGGCTTCGAGAACCTCCTCGGCGACGCTCGCCGCATGCCCTACACCGACTGCGACAACGTGCTCGTCAGCCTGTCGCGCTCCGGCGTCGTCACCGAGCTGACCCGCGACGGCGAGGTCGCCTGGCAGGCAGGCATGCCCATCGGCAACATCTCCAGCCGGGTCCACTTCATCCCCGACATCTACGACATGACCACCGGCCTGTACCCCGAGTAGTCGTCGCCGCGGGTCACGGAACACGGGCTGCCCACGACGGGCGGCCCGATCTTTTTCCAAGATGTGTCGAATACGAGCCGGGCGACCGTCGTCCGGGCGACGTGGGGTGTGCAGCCCCCGCGGCCCGGGCGCATCCCAGCCTGACCGCATAGACTCTCGTTTCTCGCGTCCCATCCAGCCAGGGAAAGGTGTGCCATGACCCGCAAGCTCCTCTTCGCGCTTCTCGCGCTGCCCCTCGCCTCTTGTGAGCTACTCCCCGTCGAGGTCGACAGGGTCGGTGTCTGCTCCGAGGTGTGCACCCAGATCGACGAGTGCGATGCCAACGCGCCGTCCCCCGAGTTCGGCAGCTTCAAGGGCTCGTCGGGCGAGGCAGGCCTCGACTGTGCGGCCAACTGCACCCAGACCGACGCCGCCCTCTACGGCTACTCCGACTGCCAGCTCGACTGCCTGCAGAACACCGAGTGCGGCAACATCAACGACTGCTGGAAGCCCAAGTCGGAGACCTTCGCCAAGTTCTGCCTCGACGGCCGCGACATCCCCAAGGTCCAGCCCGACCCGAGCGACCCCACGCCGTCCAACGGCTCGGAGTCCGGCAACGAAGAGGCCGACGAGGTCCTCGAGGATCCGGCGAGCGAGATCGCCATCGACGAGTCCGACTTCGACGTGAACTACGGCGACCAGCCGCCGATGATCACCGGCCGCTACGCGGTGGTCGGCACCATCGACGAAGCAGCCAACGCCCGCCCGGTTGGCTCGCCCATCGACACCAGCCTGTGCTTCTGGAACCAAGACAACCTGTCGGAAGGCCCCTACGTCACCTACTGCGAAGACTACGTGCCCGGGCAGCCCAGCGCGCCGGTCACCGGCTCGGGCGACGAGTTCACCGTCTACCTGGAGTACCCCGGGCAGGCGACGTTGCTGTTCTCGGGCCAGGTCGACGGGGAAGGCAAGATCACCCGCGCCGAGACGCTGGTGGTCTACACCTACGGCGTCGACATGTGGGAGCACTCCGTCACCGACTGGGGCTTCGACGGCCAGTGCAACAGCTGCCTGTGAGCCGCTAGGGCGCCGCGTCGATGTCGTCGCGCGCGCCCGACGCAGCCGCCAGCTCGAGCATCGCTGCCCGCACCTCGGCCATGAGGGCGGGCAGCTCTGCTTTGGAGCGGCCCGCGGTCGGGATCGGTGTGCCGTAGGCCACGTGCACCGTCTGGCCCGAGACCGACTGGAACTGGTCGGGCGGGAGAACCTCGAGGGTGCCCTGGATCCACACCGGCACGATGGGCAGGCCATGATCGAGGGCCACGTGAAAGCCCCCCTTCTTGAACGGGTGGAGCCGACCGTCGCGGGAGCGTGAGCCCTCGGCCGCAATCCACACCGACGTGCCCTCAGCGAACAGCGCCTCGGCGCTGGCCAGGGCCTCGATGGCCGCCGCGCGATCCGCACGGTCTACGAAGACGATGCCTGCCTCCTGCATCGCGTCGCCGAACATCGGCACCTTGCGGAGCTCCTGCTTGGCGACGAAGCGCACCCGCCCCGGGAAGGTGATGCACACCGACGGCACGTCGAGGAGCGACACGTGGTTGGCGAGCAACACGTAGGCCTGGCCTCGGTCGAGCCGCTCGTCGCCAGCGACCGTCACCGTCGTCTTCGACCAGCCGAACACCGCCTCGCACCACCGGTGGATGCGATGGTCGACATCGGCCTGACCCAGCATGCCGACGGCCGCTCGGGCAACCACCCGGGCCGAGCTCACGAAGGTATGAGCCAGCACCAGGTAGGTGCGCCAGTGCGTGCGCTCCACCTCGGTGTCTTCCGGCGCGAACACGACACGCATGGTTGGTTCTCCTGGGACCCTGGGGGAGGCGCAGCCACGCCCCCGCCCTGACCAAATGGGCCTGACGTCCTGGGCCCCTCCAGGGTATACGATGCCCCGAGCGACCCCGCCACGGAGGCCCCCCATGCGCATCGCCGTAGGCATCGACCTGAGAACCACAGGCCACGGCTGGCTGGTGGAGCGGGCGGGAGCCTGGGCACGTGCGCTCGAGGGCCAGGTCGACCTGGTCTACTTCAGCACCGGGGGCGACGACGCGACCCACGCGCAGCGCCTCGACGTGCTCCTCGCCACCCTCGGCCCCAACCAGCGGGGAGAGGCCAAGGTCATCGCTGGCGCCGCTCCCGCCGAGGGCCTCGTGAAGCTGTCGCGCAGCCACGACCTGCTGGTGGTCGGGTCTCGCGAGCCGGCCGCCTTGGAGCGCTGGCTGCTCGGTCCCATGGCTACCCGGGTGCTGCGCCACGCCGAAGCGGCCGTGCTCGTCCCTCGACGCGAGGCCCCTCCACCCGACAGCCCACGGCTGCTGGTCGGCGTCGACGTCACCGAGCCCGAGACGGCTGCCGTGGTGCTCGGCATCGCATCCACCTGGGCCCAGCGTCTCGGCGGCACCCTCGACGCGCTGTTCGCCGTCACCAGCGCCCTGCCTCCCATCGCCGACAAGGCCGTGCGGGAGAAGGCCGAGCGCGAGTGGACAGCCCGCAACGAGCGCGAGCGGCACCGCCTGGAGCGGCTCCTGGAAGAGCACGTGCCCCTGGAGCACCGCGGCACCGCCCGCATCGGCCGTGGCGAGCCCGACGACGCCCTCATCGCCGCCAGCGCCGACTACGACCTGATCATGGTCGGCAACCGCGACCGGGAAGGCCTCGCGCAGCTCGTGCTGGGCACCGTGGCCCAGCGGGTGGTGCGCACGGCCCACAGCGACGTGCTGTCGCTGCCGACCGCCGCCGCCCTCGGCGAGTAGCCCCTCACGGGCCAGAAGGAAGTCCCCAACAGCAAGCAGCCGCCCGCCCGGATGCTCTTGGGCCAGCAGCCTCAGGCCAAGGAACCAAAACGCCCCCGCTGCTTGCGCAACGGGGGCGAAAAGGGTGGCC
>CBDUIC010000089.1:0-28586 GCA_965367245.1 uncultured bacterium
GCCGCCGCCGCCGTAGCCACCGCCGCCGCCACCGCTGTAGCCGCTGTCGCCGCCGCCATATCCACCGCCGCCGCCTCCATCGCGCCCGCCAAGAAACTTCACTGTGTCACCGACGATCTCCGTCGACCAGCGGTCGTTCCCATCTCGATCTTGCCACTTGCGGGTGCGCAGCCGCCCCTCGATGTAGAGCTGCCGGCCCTTCTTGGTGAACTTCACCACGTTCTCGGCTGTACGCCCGAACACGACGACGCGATGCCACTCTGTGTGGTCGGTCCACTCGCCGGACTGGCGATCCTTCGCGCGCTCGGTGGTCGCGAGGCGCAGGTTGGCGACGGTCGTGCCGCTGTTGGTGGTCCGCGATTCGGGATCCGCCCCGAGGTTGCCGACCAGGATGACCTTGTTGATGGACATTCGCCCTCCGTGTTCAGGAAGCGCGGTCATAACGGCCCATGCGGTCAGAGTTCGTCCGCTTGTGGTCGACGATGGCCTGGATGGGCTTCCTGCCGATGGATACGCGAAGGGGATGAAGAAGATCCCCTGCCCCCAGTGTCGCGCACCCGCTGACGCCGGCGCCGACAACGCCTACCGTCCGTTCTGTAGCGAGCGCTGCCAGCAGCTCGACCTCGCAGCCTGGCTCGACGGTGACTACCGAATCCCGGCCGAGCCCGTTGCCCCCGACGCCCACGATCCCGACCTCGGCGACGAAGCCTGACAACCCGCAGCCGCGTCGCGGCAATACGTTCCGCACAGGAGGCGTATGTCTCCGTGGAACCAGCGGGCCCCATGGCGGGTCGATGCAGGGAGAGGCTTCCATGACGACACGGGCACAACTACAGTCCTCCCTTTCCTTCCATGACCCAGCAGCACTGCGGGCCATCCTCGGCGCAGCCGGGGTGAGCACGGGCGGCGCCAACACGGCCGACGAGCTGGCGAAGCGAATCGTCGACACCATGTGGTGGTGCTACACCACGCCCCTCGGCTACGTGGCCGACCGCGGCACCTTTGAAGACATCGTGTGGCACACGGCACGAAAGCTCCGCGTCGACGACCGCGTGCATGCCAGCGCCGACGCCTATGCGCAAGCGGAGCAGCTCACTCAGGTGCTGCTCCACGAGCTTCCTCCCGGAGGGGTTCGTGTCGAAGACCTCGACGCCGATACCCAGCGGCGCCTCGGAGCGAGCTGGCTGCCCACCATCGCCCTCGGCACCGGCGCCGGCTCCTCTTTCGCAGGCCGGTTCGCCAGCGGCAAGGTGCTCGGCTGGCTCAAGACACCCGTGGGTCGACTCCTCCCCCTTCTTCCCGCCGTCGGGCCCTACGTAGGCGCCTTCAAGGGGGTGGCGGCGGGCGTGCACATGGTCGCTGGGCCGCTGGGCGTGGCGCTGTCGGTGCTCACCGTGAACCAGGCGCTGGGGGCGAACTACCGCAAGCTGGTGCCGCTGGTGCTGGGCGTCGGTGCCCTACGACCGCAGCCCGTCGACGACGCGTGGGAAGTCGAGGAGTAGCCTCGACCCGTCGCGGCCTCAGGCCACCGCCCCTCGGGGCACCGCCGGCAGCCCGTGCTTGTTGGCGACGCCGTCGTAGTAGTCGATGACCTTGCGCACGTAGGCACGCTTCTCTTTGTAGGACCCCGGGAAGAAGCTGCGCTTGAACCCATGCAGGATGAGGTTGCGCAGCTCGGCCGGCGTGAACGCAAAGGCACCCGTGACCCGCGCGAGCTCATCAGTGACCGTAGTGCGGCTCACCAAGCGGTTGTCGGTGCACAGCGTGACCGACAGGCGATCCAGCACCATGCGGCCCACGGGGTGGTCCTCCACACGGCGCAGCTCCGGCATCGTCTGCATGTTGGAGGTGACACAGACCTCCACCGTGATCCGCCGGTCGGCGATGTACTCGGAGAGCTGCCGCACGTAGCGAGACGGATCGTCGTCGACGACCTGGTCGATGGCGTACAGATGGGTGCCGTGGCCGAGCCGGTCTGCGTTGAGCTTGGTGATGGCCTCGAAGATCGACTCCGGCCCGTAGGCCTCGCCCGCGTGCACCGTCTTCTTGAGGAAGTGGCGGTGGGCATGTGCGTAGGCATCGACGTGATCGTGGGCCGGATGACCGGCCTCGGCGCCGGCCAGGTCGAACCCGACCACTGGCAGCCCCAGCCGGTCGCGGGCATCCACGACCGCCCGCGCAAGCGACAGGCTGGCCGTTCCGTAGACCTGCTTGACCGGCCAGTTGGGCAACACCGAGAGCAGGTCGCGGAAGTAGGGGCCGAAGCCGGCCGTGAACATCCGCATGGCGCAGCAGATCAAGCCGAAGCGAAACGGCGGCTCGCCGCGGACGGCCACCGCATCGCTCGCCTCGTGCTCGCGGCGCACCCGGTCGAGGCCTCGGTCGACCGCACTCAGAACGCCCGCGATGTCGAGCCCTGGCCGCACGTGCAGCTGCGGAGCGAACCGCACCTCGAGGTAGCGAACCCCTTCGGCGAGGCAGTCTTGACCCAGCTCGTAGGCCACCCGCTCCAGCGCCTCTTCGTCGGTGAGCACCGCGCAGGTGAACGCGAACCCGTGCAGGTAGTCGGGGAGATCGCGGTAGGACTCCTTGAACACGAGATCCCTCAACCCCTCGGGCGTGTTCGAGGGCAACACCACCCCACGCTCGGCAGCGAGCTCGATCAGCGTCTCGAGCCGAAGCGAGCCGTCGAGATGGCAGTGAAGGTCGGTCTTGGGCAGCTCGGCGAGCAACTCTTGGCTGTAGGACGGTCGCATCGTTCCCCCGTAGGTGGGCAGCCCTAACCCCGTCATCCGAGCCCCCCAAGGACTGACGTGAACGCCTTGCCTTGCCCTCCGCGGCGAGGGTGGCTACCACCGGGGCACGCTGGCCCCGACGGGTCGAACGGAGGGTGTCGTGGAGCTGCCGCAGTCGGAACGAGAGAACCTTGTCGAGGAACTCGACGAGTACCTCGAGGCGGTCTCGTCTCCCGAGGCAGAGGCCGTCGTTCGCTATGTGATCGAGCTGCTGGAGACAGTGGCCGACGAGCTCGGCATCGACGACATCGTGCTCACCCTGGAAGACGAAGGGGCGCTCGACGACTCCCTCGCCAGCGCCCTCGAGGCGGAGATGGAGTCGAACGCAGAGTTCGAGTACACGGGCGAGGAGATCGTGTCGCTGCTCGAGCGGCTGTGTAGCATCGAGTGGGGAGACGACGACGACGACTTCGAGCTCTGATCGTTCGCCGGCGCCTCGGGCCGACCTTCCCTAGTAGCCGCTGATGAAGCGGCCACCTGAGAGGAAGTCGGCGCTGGGGTAGTACGCGAGCACGAGCGACCCGTCGGCAATCGTCGAGATGAGCGCCTCACTGATCGCCGGATCGATGGCGGGGCAGCCCCACGAGCGCCCCAGGTAGCCATAGGTATCGACGAAGTCCTGGGTGGCGTAGTCCGCCGGGTGGATGACGATGGCCCTGTCGCGAACGTTGTCGTTGAACGACGGGTCGAGGCCGTCGAGGCGTAGCGAGTAGCCGTAGGTGCCGTAGTAGGTCTCGGCGGCGCGAACCATGCCCAACGAGCTCTGGTGCGACTCGTGGATGTTGCTGAACGAGCTGGCCATCGTGATGTCGTTGGGGTCGCCCGATGCCTCGCCGTGGGTGGTGTGCACGTCGAAGAGCATCTCTCCGGTCAGCAGGTCCATGATGAACATGCGCGGGACGGTGCTGGGCAGGGAGAAGTCGATCACGCCGTAGACGAACCGGTCGGTCTCGTCGTCGAACCAGGCGCCGTCGAATGCCCACAGCGCCCGCTCCAGCACGTCGGGCTCCAGGCCGTACGACGTGTAGGCATCCCGCGTGGTCACATGGAGCCCCAGGGTGTAGTCGCCATCGTAGGGGACTCCGCTCCCGTCGACCCAGGTGTCGACCACGACGTAGTAGGTGCCCGGCATCATCAGGGCGCCGGCCGCCCAGTGCCCGCGGTCGACGCAGGCATCCGCGTCGATGGCCTCGAGCACGTGCACGTCGACATCGACCCCCGCAGGAAGGTCGTACACCTCGGCCGCCAGGAAGCCCGCCTCGGTGAGCTCTACCTGGTAGACCACCTCGGGCCCCGACTCGTCGGTGCTCGGGCTGCAGCTGTACCCGTCGAGGGTGGCGGCGGCCCCGGTGGTCGTGTTGTCGTCGGTGTAGGGAAAGCTGTCGACGCAGATCACGCCTGGCGGGCAGGGGTCTTCGGTCGGTGTCGTGCCCGTCGAGCCCCCGGTGCTCGAGCTCGTGCCCGGGTCGGTCGTCGTGGTCGTCGTGGGGGTGGTGGACTCCGACGTCGACGTGTCAGTGGCGGTGGCTGCGGTCCCCTCGGAAGGGGCAGACGACGCGCTGCCCTCGTCGGGCCGCCCATCGGGGCTCGGCGCGGTGGCCACCGTCGCGTCGAGCGACGACCCGCCACAGGCACATGCCAACAACAACCAGCCCACTGTGCAACGACCCATTCGGACCTCCCGCACGGCACCCTACTGCAGGGTCCGTGCCGGCTCCACCGACGGAAGGACCGTGTTTCCTGGTGTCACACTGCGGCATTCCCTCCGCAAAGCGTGGACTGAGCGCACATTCAGTGACGATGTCGCAGGTGAACGCCTCGGTGGTCTGGAGTATGGGGACCCCCTCGGAGGAACGATGTCGGCACCCGTCCGCGTCCTGCTGCCCCCCCACGCCAGCCACCTGGTCCCTCTCGTGCTCGATGCAGGCTGCACGCCCATCGTCGACGCTACGGGCAGCCAGCCTCCCGAAGTCCCCGAGGGGGCGTGGGTTCGCACGCGCCCAGGCCGGCCGGCCCCCGGCAGCGGCCCGGTGGTGCTCGCCGAGCTGGGCGCCCCCATCCCCGACCGCCCCACCTGGCTCGAGACCAGCGGCGCCCGTGACGTGCCCAGTGGCTTCGCGGGGTTGGTGCTGCGGGGCCGAGAGGCCGGCGGCTACGGCGCCGAGGAAGACGGCCTCGTCGCCCTGTCGCGCTGTCCCGATCCCAGCCGCGTCCTCCTCACGGCAGGCTGCGGCCCCGAGACCGCAGCCGCCGCGGCCGCCCTGGGTGCGGCGGGCGTCGTCCTCGGCGACGAGCTGCTGGGCTGCCCCGAGCTGCGCCTGGAAGAGAGCATGGCCCGTCGGCTTCAGCTCGCCGACGACGAAGTCACCACCGTGGTCGCCGGCATCCGGGTCGCCAACGCTCCGACAGCCCCGGTCCTGCGTGAGCTGGCACGCACCGGCGACCTGTGGGCCCTGGCCGACGGCCTGTGGCCCGACGGCGACCTGCAGTCCCGCCTGTGGCTCGCCGGTCAGGGGCTGGCCCTCGCGCGGGAGCTTGCCGATCGCCACGGCGACCTCGCTTCTCTCCTGGGTGCCTACGTGCGGGCATGGAGTGGCTGGGCCGACAAGGTACGAAGTGCCGGCACCGCACAGGGCCGCCCCGCGGGCTCGGCCGCTGAGCTGGAGCACCCCAACACCGCTGCCACGACCGGAGGCGCCGTGGGCTCCACCGTGCTGTGGCAAGAGGCCGCGTTCCTCGGGCGTCCCGTCCATGGCGGCCCCATCCGCGCCGCTGCCGCGACAGGGCAGCCCGTCGTGTGCGACGCCGACGACCTGCGCGACGAGCAGGCCGACCTGCCCGCAGCCCCAGCTGCACCCGCTTCTCCTATGGCCCCGCAGGCCCGACTGCCCGTTCCCGACGCCAAGGCGGCGCCGGCCATCGCCATCGTCGGCATTGGCTGCCACTTCCCCGATGCCCCCGGCCGCGACGCGTTCTGGGCCAACATCACCTCCGGCCACAGCGCCATCCGCGAGGTCCCCACAGAGCGTTGGGACCCCGCCCTGTTCCACGACGCCGACCCAGAGGTCCCCGACAAGACCTACGCCAAGATCGGCGGCTTCATCACCGACTTCACCTTCGAGCCCAAGCGCTTCCGCATCCCGCCCAAGGTCGCGGCGAGCATCGATCCGGTGCAGCAGCTCACCCTGCACTGTGTCGCGGAAGCCCTCGACGATGCGGGGCTCAAGGTCGACCGCCGCTCCAACGGCAAGGAGTTCGACCGGGAGCGTTGCGCCGTCATTCTCGGCAACAGCCTCGGCGGCGAGGTCACCGATGCCTACGCGGTCCGCCTCGCATGGCCCGATGTAGCCAGGAAGCTCGTCGCGGTGCCGCCGTTCTGCAACATGTCGGAGGCCGAGCGCCTCGACTTCCTGACCAAGATGGAGGCGGCCTACAAAGCTGGCCTGCCCGGCATCAACGAAGACTCGATGCCCGGCGAGCTGGCCAACGTCATCGCCGGCCGCATCGCCAATGCCTTCGATCTCGGGGGCGCCAACTTCACGGTCGACGCCGCCTGTGCCTCCTCGATGGCCGCCCTTCAGGCCGCCGTCAAGACACTCTCCGACGGCGACGCCGACATCGTGCTCACCGGTGGCGCCGACCGGTCGATGAACGTCACGACCTACGTGAAGTTCTGCAAGATCGGCGCGCTGTCCCCCGACCACTCTGCCCCCTTCGATGCCTCTGCCAACGGCTTCGTCATGGGAGAGGGCTGCGGCATCCTCGTGCTCAAGCGCCTGGAAGACGCCGAGCGCGACGGCGACCGCGTCTACGCGGTGGTCCGAGGCATCGGGGCGAGCTCCGATGGAAAGGGCAAGGGCATCACCGCGCCCAACATCCAGGGCCAGATCCGCGCCCTCACCCGCGCCTACGAGGCCGCTGGGCTCGAGCCCCACCAGGTCGACCTCATCGAGGCCCATGGCACCAGCACCGTCGTCGGCGACAAGGTCGAGGTCGAGGCACTGTCCGAGGTGATCGGCGCCGGGCACCGTGGCGACCGCGGCCCGGTCCGGGTCGGCTCGGTCAAGTCGATGATCGGCCACCTGAAGTCGGCGGCCGGCGCCGCGTCGTGCATCAAGGCCGCCCTGGCGCTCCATCACGGCATTCTTCCCCCCTCCCTCGGCTGGAGCCAGACCCGCGACGATGTCCCGATGGGCACCGTGCCCCTCCAGGTGCAGACCACCGCGGAGCCCTGGCCCGAGAGCCCCGACGGCCTGCGACGAGCCGGGGTGTCGGCCTTCGGCTTCGGCGGCACCAACTTCCACATCGTCATGGAGTCGTGGGCCGGTCAGACCCTGCCGCGCTCCACGCCGCGCCTGCCCCCGGTGGCACAGGAGCAGCGCCCCCGCACGGCCCAGCCCAGCTCCGCCGCGGCGCGCCGCGCCACACCCGCTGGGGCACGCGCCCGCACCGAGCTGCCCCAGGGCCTGTGGGCCACCTCCGGCCGCACCCGCGAGGAGCTCGTGCACAACCACGAGCAGCTGGCTGCTGGCAAGCCCGCCCCCTTCCATCCCTCCGCCCCGTTCCGCATCGCCGCCGCGAGCCGCGACGCCGACGAGCGTGCCGATCAGCTCAAGCGGGCCATCAAGACGATCAGCAAGGGCTCCAACCCCGACCTGCTCCGTGCCCGCGCCATCCACTTCGAGGATGCGCCCTTCGACGGCAAGCTCGCGCTGCTGTTCACCGGCCAGGGCAGCCAGTACCTCGACATGGGCCTCGACCTCGCCGAGGCCTACCCCATCGTCCGCGACACCTTCGCCGAGGCCGACCGCATCCTGACGCCCACGCTCGGCAAGGGGATCACCGACTACATCCGCCTCGCCGCAGGAGAAGACAAGGCCGCCAAGTCCGACCTGCTCCGGCAGACCGAGTACAGCCAGCCCGCCACCCTCACCCTCGACGTCGCCATCCTCCGCCTGCTCGCCTCCTACGGGGTGTCGTCCGACATGGTCGCAGGCCACTCCCTCGGGGAGTACGGGGCGGCGGTCGCCGCAGGGGTCATGACCTTCGAGCAGGCCCTGCTCGCCGTGTCCGCTCGCGGCCGCGAGATGGCCAACATCCGCCTCGACGACCCCGGCAAGATGGCTGGCATCGCCGCCAGCACGCAGGTCGTCGAAGAGATCCTCGCCGAGGTCGACGGCTACGTCATCGCCGCCAACAAGAACTGCCCCAGCCAGACGGTCATCGCCGGCGCGTCCGACGCGGTCGACGAGGCCAGTGAGCGCTTCAAGGCCCGCGGCATCACGGTCTACCCGCTACCGGTCAGCCACGCCTTCCACTCCGCCATCGTGCAGCCGGCCAGCGAGCCGCTCCGTGGGGTCCTCGACCGCCTGGGCCTGCATGCGCCTCGCAAGCCCATCACGACCAACGTCACCGGCGACTACTACCCGACCGGCGAAGGCGCAGTCCCCCAGATCATCGACCTCCTCGCCCAGCAGATCAGCGGCCCGGTCGAGTGGGTGGCGCAGATGGAGCGCATGTACGCCGACGGCGCCCGCGTCTTCGTCGAGTGTGGCCCGAAGCGCGCCCTGTCGGGCTTCACGGTCGCCATCCTCAAGCGGCGCCCACATCGCGCGCTGTACACCAACCACCCCAAGCGTGGTGGCGTGGCCAGCTTCCGTGACGCCCTCGCCGGGCTGCTCGCCGTGGGCCTCCCCGTGCACGCGCAGCCCAAGGCCCTCGCCGAGGTCGACCTGTTCGCCCCGCCGCAGGCGCGTCGTGCCACCACCGCGGCCCTCGCCGCGTGGAGCGAGCTGCAGGTCCCGTCGACCGAGGCCATCCCTGCCATCGCCGACGGCATCCGCCTCATCGTTGCGCGGGCGACCGGCTACGAGCCCGAGGAGCTCGATCTCGACTTCGAGCTCGAGGCCGACCTGGGCATCGACACCGTCAAGCAGGCCGAGCTGTTCGGCGTCGTGCGTGACACCTACGGCATCCCGGCCGACCCCTCGTTCCGGTTCTCTGACCACCGCACCCTTCGTTCCTTGGTGGACTGGGCTGCCGAGCGCACCGGGGCCACCCGCCCCACCGTCGCCCCCGAAGCGCCCATCGTAGCCCCCGCCCCGGCCCCCCCCGCCGTGAGCAGCGGGCCTCCTGTGGTCGGTGCCGAGGTCGTGACCAGCTTCCTCGAGCGCGCCGCCAAGGCCGGCCTCGCCGGGCTCGACGCCCAGGCATTCGCCCACGCGCTGCTCCCCGCGGTGCAGGGGCTGCTGCAGGCTGCCTTCGACGCCTCCCAGCAGGCACGGCCGCCACAGGTCACCCAGGCCCCCGTGGCCCAGGCCCCCGCCACCGTCCGCCTGCCCGCCATGCACTTCGACGCCGACCTCGAAGCGCGCGTGGTCGCGACCGGAGCCAGCATCGGCCTGCCCGGCGGCGACGAAGTCTTCGGCGCCGACAACTTCCTCGCCATCCTCCGGGGCGACAACCGCATCTCCCACATCCAGGCTCGCGCCGAGGAGTTCCTCGAGCTCGGTCTCGTGCGGCTCGTGAAAGACCCGACCACCGGGCAGGGCAGCTTCCTGCCCGTACAAGACCTCGACCAGGTCATCCGTCTGGCAGGCATCGCCGGCACCTTCGATCTGTCGGACTGGGGCATCGACGCAGGGCTGCAGCGTGCCCTCGACGTCACCACCTCGTACGCCTTCGCGGCCGGCCTCGAGGCCCTCCGCGACGCCGGCATCCCCCTGCAGCGCTCCTACAAGACGACGGCCAGCGGCAAGCAGGTGCCGCAGGGATGGCACCTGCCCGAGGCCCTGCGCGACGGGACCGGCGTCATCTTCGCCTCCGCCTTCCCCGGCTACGACAACCTCGTGCGCAAGCTCGCCGTCAACGGCGACGACGGCGAGGGTCGCTTCGACCGCCGCTTCCTGTTCCAGGTGCTGGCGATGGGCCACAGCCAGTTCGCGCAGCTGATCGGCGCGCGGGGTCCCAACACCAGTGTGAACGCCGCGTGTGCCAGCACCACGCAAGCCGTCGAGCTCGCCGACGACTGGATCCGCCTGGGTCGCTGCGAGCGCGTGGTCGTCATCAGCGCCGACGACGTCACCAGTGAGGCCCTGCTGCCCTGGATCGGGGGGGGCTTCATGGCCGCCGGCGCGGCCACCACCCACGACGTGGTCGAAGAGGCTGCCCTGCCCTTCGACGCACGCCGACACGGCCTCATCCTCGGCATGGGCGCCGCCTCGCTGGTCCTCGAGTCCGCCAGCGCGGCCGAAGCGCGAGGCGTGGTCCCCATCGCAGAGCATCTCGGGGGTACGGTGCTCAACAGCGCCTTCCACGGCACGCGGCTTGACGTCGACCACATCTCGAACGCCGTGGCCAGCCTCGTCCACGACGTAGCAGCACGGGAAGGGGTGTCGCCCGAGGCGATGGCCCGCGACACCTTCTTCATGTCCCACGAGACCTACACCCCGGCGCGAGGCGGGTCGGCGGCGGCGGAGATCTCAGCGCTTCGCGCAGCGTTCGGCGCCGGCTCGCACGAGGTCACCGTCGCCAACACCAAGGGCTACACCGGCCACGCCATGGGGGCCGGCATCGAAGACGCCACTGCCATCAAGGCGCTGCAGTACGGCATCGTGCCCCCCGTCGCCAACCTCCAGCAGCCCGACAACGACCTCGGTGACCTCACCCTGTCGCGCGGCGAGCACCGCGACTTCCGCTACAGCCTGCGCCTCGCCGCCGGCTTCGGCTCCCAGCTCGCCCTCAGCGTGTGGAAGGCCGTGGCCCGGGGCGATGAGCGTGTCGCCGACAGCGCCCGCCGGGCTGCGTGGCTCAAGCGGGTCACTGGCTACCGCGCGGTCCGGGAGACCATCGAGCAGCGAACCCTCAGGGTGCAGGCGGCCGACGCCGACAGCCTGTACGACCTACGGCCCGACGTGTCGCCAGCGCGTCTGCGGGAGGGCGACCCCACCGAGATCCCTGCCTCTCCCCGGATCGAGGCGCCCGTGGCAGCGCCGCCCGCAGCGAGCGCCCCTGCCCAGGAGCCTGCGCTGGGCGACCAGCCCCAGCCCACCCTCACCTTCGACGAGATGGTGGCGGCGCTGAGCGGCGTGATCGCGGTCAAGACCGGCTACGAGCTCGACGAGCTCGAGCCTGACTTCGAGCTCGAGGCCGACCTCGGCATCGACACCGTCAAGCAAGCCGAGATCATGGGCGAGCTCACCGAGCGCTTCGGGCTGGAGCGCGACGAGGGCTTCCGCATCTCCGACTACCCCACCATCGAGGCACTGGCGGGCTACCTCAGCGGTGCCGTGGGGGCCAAGGCGGCGAGCGCGAGCGCTCCCCGGACCGACGGCCTCACCCCCTCCCCCGTGCCGACCGATCCCGAGCTGCCCGACGAGCCCACGCTGTCGCAGCACCCCCTGACCACCTCCGACGGGGAGCCCAACGCGGCGAACCTCACCGCCGCCCTCGGCGATCTGCTCACCGTGGTCGCCGACAAGACCGGCTACGCCCCCGACGAGCTCGAGCCCGACTTCGAGCTCGAGGCCGACCTGGGCATCGACACCGTCAAGCAGGCCGAGATCATGGGCGAGCTCACCGAGCGCTATGGCCTCGAGCGCGACGAGAGCTTCAAGCTCGCCGACTACCCGACCCTCGAGGGCCTCGCCGAGTACCTGGCGCGCCGGCGCGCACGGAAGGCCACCGGGCAGACGCCGACGCCGACGCCCCCTGCGGCCGCTCCACCTGAGCCCACCCCTGCAGAGGCCTCCACCGCGAGCGCCCCAGAGCCCGCGCCGGCTGTGGCCACCCCTGCCGCCGGGTCCTCCGACTTGGTGCTGGCCGACACCCTCTCGGAGCTCGTCGCCCTCGTTGCCGACCGCACGGGCTACGACACCGTCGATCTCGAGCCCGACTTCGAGCTCGAGGCCGACCTGGGCATAGACACCGTCAAGCAGGCTGAGATCCTCGGAGAGCTGCGCGAGCGCTACGGGCTTCCCCCCGTGGAAGACTTCGTGCCGTCCGAGCATCCGACGCTGGAGGCCCTCGCTCGCTGGGTCCACACGCGGCGCCTGGCGTTGGGCGCCCCCGAGGCCGCGACGAAGCCCGCCACCGAGCCCGAGCCCGAGCCCGAGCCCACGCTGCCCACCGTGCCCGCGCCCTCTCTCGACGGCATGGATGCCCCCCTGCCCGTCGCCGCCACGCCCATGGCCGCCGAGCGCCGGGCTCCCGCGACCCCCAGCCGGGCCGAGCTCCCCTCGACCTTCCGTCTGCGGCGCCCCATCACCGTGCGGCGCGACGGGCCCGCCCCAGGGCACCTGAAGGGCCGCAGTGTGCAGGTGCTCGGAGAGGGCCCCATCGCCTCGGCGCTCCGGCAGGAGCTCGCGAGCCGTGGCGCCCGTGACGAAGCCCCCTACGACGCCATCGTCGACACCGGCCACGACATCGAGGCCGTGTTCCACCGCGCCAAGGAGCTCGAACAGGAGCGCCCCACGGCCTGGGTGACGGTCACGCGCCTCGGCGCGCTGCGCCAAGGCGACTGGATGCTCGAGCACGGCCTGGTGGATGGCGCCCGAGCGGGCTTCACCAAGTCGCTAAACCGCGAGTGGCCCGACACCGCCGGCTGCGTCGTCGATGCCCACCCCGACCTCGCCCCCGTGGAGGTTGCCCAGCTGGTGTGCGACGAGCTGTCCGCCCCCAGCGACGTCGAGGTGTTCTACGACGACGAAGGGCTCCGCTACGCCGTGGGCTACGAGATCACCGCTCGCCCCGAGGGCATCCCGTCCATGGGCGACAACCCGGTGGTGCTGATCACCGGCGGCGCCCGAGGAATCTGCGCCCAGATCGCCCGCGAGATGGCCCGACGTGGCCCGGTGCAGCTCGCCCTGGTCGGCCGGAGCGAGGTCCCGATGGAGGCCCTCGACGAAGCCGCAGCCAAGGCCCGCATCAAGGCCGAGCTCAAGGAAGCCGGCGAGCGGGTGACCCCGAAGAAGGTGGAGCAAGCCCTCTGGCCCCTGCGCAAGGCCGAAGAGGCCCGCCAGACCCTGGTCGACCTGCGCGCGCTCGGCGCCGATGTGTCGTACTTCCGCGCCGATGTGTCGCGGCCCGAGTACTGCCGTCGCCTGGTGGCCGACGTGTTCAGCCACTTCGGCCCGGTCGACGTGCTCATCCACGGCGCCGGCGTCGAGGAGAGTCGGCTCATCGCCGACAAAGACGACGACGCCTTCCACCGGGTCTACGACGGCAAGGCCCTCGGTGGGCTCGCCCTGTTCGAGGCCATCCCCAGCGAAGCCTTCGCGGTGAGCATGGGGTCGGTCGCGGGGCGCTTCGGCAACCCCGGTCAGGTCGACTACGCCGCCGCCAATGACGGCATGGCACGGGTGTGCCAGGCGCGTCCGCGCAGCCTGCACGTAGCGTGGACTGCGTGGGGCGACGTAGGCATGGCCGTGCGCGGTGGGATGCAGAGCCTGCTGGAGAGCCGGGGGGTCGACCTGCTCCCCGCCGATGCCGGCGCCGCCGTACTCGTCGACCTCGTCGCCCAAGGCGTGTGCGGCGAGCTGGTCTGCGCCGGGCGCCTCGGCGACTTCGAGCCCGACGGCCAGGGGCACACCCTCCTCGATCGCATCGAGCGCGAGGGCGACACCGTCCGCGGCACCCGGGAGCTGTCGAAGGCCTCCGATCCCTGGATCTTGGACCACGCCATCGACGAGGTCCCCGTGCTGCCGGGCGTCATCGGCCTCGAGCTCATGGTGGCCACTGCGAGCGAGCTGTACCCGGGGTCCACCTTCACCGCCGCCCGCAACGTGCGGTTCAACGCGCCGGTCAAGGTGCATCACGATCGCACCACCACGCTGATCATCGAGGCCGAGCCCTCACGCGACGGGGAAGCCAGGGCACGCCTGATGTCGGTGCGCACCCTGCGCACGGGCCGGGTCAGCCGCACCGAGCACTTCTCTGCGACGCTGCGATTTGCCGAGCAGACGCCCGCAGACAGCCTTCCGTCGGCGTTCCTGCCCGACGAGCTCATCGGTCGTGACAGCATCTATCGGCGCTTCTTCCACGGGCCGCGGTTCCGCGTGCTGGAGAACGTGTTCGGCGTCAGTGAGGATGGCCTGCTCGCCGAGGGGCGTGTCGACCACAGCGGCATCGCGGATGGGCTGCTCACCAGTCCCCTCGCGCTGGAAGCGGCCTTCCAGGCGGCCGGGCTGCACCGCATGCTCGTGGCCCACGAGATGGGGCTGCCGCTGGAGATCGAGGAGATGCAGCTGCTGGGAGCACCCGCCGACGACGAGGCGCTGTCGCTGCTCGTGCAGCTCACCGACCGTGGCTACCACGTCGATGTCGACGGCTCGAGCGGTCCCATCCTCAGGGTGCGGGGCTTCCAGCTCGTCGACCGTGGGCCGCTGCCTCCTGGCGACCGCTTCCCCGTCCCGGAAGAGGGGCGCCCGGTGTGTTTTCCCGCCCAGCCCATCCGGCGGGGCCCGATCACCCGCAGCGTGACCGCCGAGGCCCAGGCCGACGAAGACCCCGGCGCGTGGCTGTCCGACGAAGAGCTCGCCGTGCTGCAGGCCCGCGGCACCGACAAGCGGGTGCGTGACCGTGTCGCCGGCCGGATGGCCGCCAAGCGTGCCCTCGCCTCCCTCACCGGCGTCGATGCGCTGCACATCCGCGTCGCCAGCGCTGCCTCCGGAGAGCCCGTAGCCACCGTGCCCGGGCATCCCACCGCCCGGGTGTCGGTCTCCCATCGGGAGGGTCGGGCCATCGCCATCGCCGTCGACTCCGGGCGCATCGGGGTCGATCTCGAGGCCATCGAGCCCCGCGATGGCTCCTTCCAGCGCACCTGGTTCAGCGAGGAGGAGCGCGCCCTCGCAGCCGACGATCCGCTGCGTCAGACGCTGCTGTGGTCGATCAAGGAAGCGGTGTTGAAGGCCCTGGGCACCGGCCTGGCGCTGTCGCCCCACGACGTGGCGGTGGTCGAGCTTCGACCCGACACCGCGTCGGTTCGACTGCACGGGGAGGCCGCGGCCCAGCACGAAGCGGTCGGAGGCGGCACAATCAGTGTGAGCTGGGCCACCGCCGCGCGCGACGAGGTGGTGGTGTCGGTACGCCTGGCCGCCTGACCGACCGCGGGTTGCAGTTGCCCCCGCTCATCGACTGGGCCATGATGGCCGGGCCATGCTGATCACCGAGCTCGACGACATCGCCCTGCGGCGCATCACCACCGACGACGAGGCCCAGGCCTGGCGTGCCGGCTTTGTCGGTGCCTACCAGTCTGTCTTCAGCGGCTTCCCCTACTTCGAGCGGTTCTACCCGTCCGAGGCGGAAGGGATCTACCGAAAGCTGCTGCGAACACCGGATGTGATCCTGCTCGTCGCCACCCGTGGCGCCACCCAGGTCGTCGGCTTCAGCGCCGCCATCCCGCTGGTGCACAAGACGAGCGTGGCCACCGAGCTCACCGGCCTCGTGCCCATCCAGCACACCTTCTACCTGGCCGAGCTCGGCGTCGTAGAGAACTACCGCGACCGCGGCATCGGCGTCCGCATGGTCAAGGAGCGGGTGCGGCTCATCGACCGGGATCGCTTCAGCCACGTCGTGCTGCGCGTCTCGATGAACCACAACCCCTCGCGCGACCTCTACCAGACGATGGGCTTCGAGGAGATGGGCGTGCACATGGATGTCTCGTCGATGCGCACCGACGGCCGGGTCACCACCGATCGCCGCATGTTCATGTCGCGGGTGCTGTCCCAGGTCGACGTCGATTGATCGCCACCCTGGCGCTGTGGCTCGCGGCCTGTGGCCCCTCGGCGCCTCCTCCCCCTGCGCCCCCGCCGCCCCCCGAGCCGGAGGTGGTCGAGCCCGTGGCGCCGCCCGTCCGTCAGGAGGTGCGAGGCCTGTGGGTCACCCGGTGGACCTTCCAGAAGCCTGACGACATCGACGCCCTCCTCGACGACGCCCAGCGGGCGGGTTTCACCCACGTGTTCCTCCAGGTGCGCGGCACCTTCGACGCGTTCTACCCCAGCGAGCACGAGCCCTGGGCACGGGAGCTCACAGGCAAGCTCGGCCGCGATCCGGGGTGGGATCCACTGCAGCACGCCATCGAGGGCGCCCACGCCCGCGGGCTCGAGCTGCACGCCTGGGCCAACGTCTACGCGCTGTGGCAGGGCAAGCGCGCGCCGCGCTCAGCGGGCGTTCCCCACGCCCTCACCCAGCACCCCGAGTGGTCCATCGCCGACAAGAAGGGGCGCCGCACCGACGCGAAGCTGTCCTACCAGTTCGCGTCGCCGGGCAACCCCGAGGTCCGCCAGCACCTCGTGACCGTGTTCGACGACCTCGATGCCCGCTACGACATCGACGGGCTGCACCTCGACTACGTGCGCTACCCGGGCCGCGACTGGGGCTACGACGAGGCCAGCGTGGCCGCGGCGGGGGCGGTCACCGACTTCGACGCCTGGCGCCGCGACGCCATCGTGCAGACCGTTCGGGCCATCGACGAGGCCGTCGACGCCCCCTTGACCGCCGCCACCTGGGGCATCCACAACGACCGCTGGAAGTGGGGCCTCACCGGTGCGAGCGGCCACGGCGCCTACTTCCAAGACGCCCACGGCATGCTCCAGCAAGGGATCCTCGATGCCGCGGCCCCCATGATCTACTGGAAGGTCGGCAAGCCCGGAGCAAGGCTCGACTTCGCCACCCTGGTGCAAGATCACGTCGCCCATCGCGGGCCGGGGGCCATCTGGGCCGGCATCGACGCCCACAAGCTCACCGTCGACGAGACCCTCGCCTGCATCGAGGCCGCGCGGGCCGCCGACGCCGACGGGGTGATGCTCTTCGAGTACAAGGCGGTGCGCGACAAGGGGCTGCTCGACCGGCTCGCCGAGGGAGCCTTCGCAGCACCACGGCAGCTTCCCCCTCGCTAGCGCCTGCGGCGGCGAACCACCGCGATCACCCCGGCTAGCACGAGGCCTCCCAGCGGCGCCCCAGACGACGCCTGGCAGCCACAGCCCTGCTCCTTGGGCTCGGCGACACCATCGGCGGTCAGGGGACCTCCATCCGTCGGGTCGGTGTCGGACACATCGTCGGCCGCCGACAGCGGATCACTGCCCCGGTCGACCTCGTCGCCATCGGAGACCCCTCCACCGTCGCTATCGGCGTTCAGAGGGTCGGTGCCCAGCTGTCGTTCATAGCCATCGCTCAGCCCGTCTCCATCGCTGTCTTCTGCGGTGGGGTCGGTGCCGGCATCCACCTCATCGCCGTCGTTGATGCCGTCACCATCGGAGTCTGCGACCAGCGGGTCGGTGTCGAGATCCAGTTCCTCGCCATCGGTCAGCCCATCGCCGTCCGAGTCGGGGTCGAGGGGGTTCGTGCCCAGCGCGTCTTCCTCGTCGTCGGGCACACCGTCCCCGTCGCTGTCGAGGGGTTCCTGATCGGTCGGATCGAGTGGGTCGGAGCCCGCATCGACCTCGTCCCCATCCGTCACCCCGTCGCCGTCGGTGTCGGGATCGAGGGGGTCGGTGTTCCAGTCGTCGACCTCGGTGCCGTCGAGCAGCCCGTCGCCATCGGTGTCTGCTACGTACGGATCGGTACCAAGCGCCGCCTCTTCCTCGTCGAGCAACCCGTCGCCATCGGAGTCCTGACCGATCTCGCCGGCATCGTCGGCGGGGTCGAGAGGATCGGTCCCGGCGTCGAGCTCGTCGCCGTCGTCTACGCCACCACCGTCGGTGTCAGCCAGCGTGGGATCGGTGCCGTGGTCGTTGACCTCCTCACCGTCGAGCAGGCCGTCGTCGTCGGTGTCGTCGTCGCCCGGGTCGGTGCCCAGCACCGCCTCTTCGTCATCGGATAGGCCATCGTTGTCGCTGTCGACGCCGATGGTGACGGTGGCCAGGTTCGTCAGCCAGGGATCGCACTGGTCGCAGTCCACCAGGGCCACCTGATCGAACGAGCCCGTCGCTCCCGACGCGATGGTGGCTGAGAAGGCCAGGTCGACGGACTCCGCGAAGCCCAGGGTCGGCAAGGTGAACGTCAGCGTGGGCTCGGCATACGACCACTCGACGCCCGCCGGGAGCGCACCGACCACCACATCCTGCAACGACGCAGTATCGATGTCTTGCGTCACCACGATGTTGGTGGCGCCCCGCGCATCGTCGCCGCCGTGAGCCAGCGCCAGCTCATACGTCACCACCGCACCGGGCGCAGCCACCTGGGGGGCCACGTCGAGGGTCGACGCGGACAGGTCGGTCACCGCGGTGACGCGACGCACGGTGGCGTCGTCGCCGGCCACCGTCGACGGGTCATCCGACAGGTAAGACACACCAGGCACGCTCGAGGTCGTGAGCTGCGCCTGTGAGAACACCGCTTCCCCCGACGCAAGCGGGTGCTCGAGCACGACACACCACGATGCCGTCTCGATGCCACCTGCCGCCAGGGAGGACCACGTGAACTCCACGTCGGTCACCGCCGCGTCGAGACCGACCGCGGGGTGGGTGAAGGGCCCTGCTTCACCGCTGGCCGAGTAGGCGACCGTGGCACCCGATGCGACCGTGCTCACGTCGATCACGGCGGCCACGGGCACGGGAACCTGCACCACCACATCCGAGGCGTCATGTGCGGCGTAGTTGGGGACGGCCAGGTCGTAGCACAGCGTGTCGCCAGGCCGCAGGTCACCGCCATCGCTGTCGGTGGCGTCGAGCGCGAGGTCGAAGAACGCGAGCTGCCCCACCGCGACCGGTGCCAGCCCGCTGTTGTCGGCCTGAGTAGCCTTCGGCCCTCCGTCGTCGGCATGCCACTCGACCGCGTTGGTGTACACCCCTGGCACCGCGGCGTAGTCGACGACGGCATCGAAGGTGATGACCATGGTGTCGCCCGCGCACAGCTCCATGGCGGGGGACCAGGTCGGATCGGTGTCGCCGTTGGGGTCAGCCAGGTCGGTGGCCACGCATCCCGGCCCGGTGGTCACCGACGAGGTGCCGGCCAGGTAGGTGAAGCCTTCGGGGAGGTGGTCGGTGACGTCGAGCTCGCCCACAGGCAGCGGCGCGACCCCATCATTGACCACCTCGATCACGTAGGTCACCACCTCGCCGGCAAGCACTACCGACGGGCTAGCCGTCTTGTCGACCAGGAGCAGAGACCCGCCCACGAAGGGCGTCACCGCCTGCGTGCGGACCACAGGCACCGTGGCACTGACGAGCTCAACGATGTTGGTGGTGAAGTCGTCGCCCGGCTCGGCCAGCACGTCGAGCTGCAAGGAGCCCCCCTCCCCCGGCGCGACGGTGCCCAGCACCCAGATCCGATTCGCTCCCTGAGGCGAGCTGGGTGGCGTGGAGCCCTGGTACGACACATTGTCGGTGTCGATGAGGTCGGTGACCACCACACCGTCGAGATCCGCACCCATCAGGTTGGCGTACTCGATCGTGTAGCCGATGGGCGTGAGGTCTTCCGCCAGCGACACGTCACCCGTCTTCTTGAGGTGCACGCAGCTGTTGGCCGACGCCTCCTTGAGCGCGGTGTAGCGCCAGGGGTTGTCCTTGCCGTCCTGATCGCCCGCGGCGTCGCCTCCGAACACCGTGCCGAACACCTCGACACATCCATTGCCGTCGAGAGCCAGCCCCTCGTCGGCCACGCGCAGCGAGATGCGCACGGCCTCGAGCTCTCCTGCGGTGCGCTGGCCGAGACTGAAACGCACCGCGTTGGTGCCCGCGGGCAGCGGCGAGTCGACGCTCAGCTCCGCCCCCAGCGAGGTCGGCACGCCCACTCGGGTGACCACCTCCGACCCATCGTCGACCGCCTCGGGGCCCTGCCCGATCTCCGAGCCGCCGTAGCGCACCCGCCGCCACGGCCCCACGGCGGCGGGGTCGCCGTTGGGGAACGGGAGGTCGTAGGTGAGGTCCCATCGATAGTCGTTCTGGTAGTAGGTCTCGGGCCCCGCGACGGGTGAGCCGTAGCCCCACGGCGTGTGCCCCTGCCCCCCCAGGTCGGGCACCTCGCCGTCGCCCTCACCGTAGGTGCGGGTCATCGCCTCGTCCCACGGCGTGTACACCAGCTCGGACGCCGCCCCGATGAGGTCGGCGATGCCACCCCCAGCGGAAGCGCTGACAGGGAAGCCCGCAGCATCACGAAGCGTCAGCGGGTCGGTGGAGTAGAAGATGCCCACGTCGGAGTACAGCTGCGCCAGTGATCCGGTGTGGTCGCCGCTCTGGCCACGCCCTCCCCAGCCATCGGGCATCGCACCGGCACGACGCGGCGGAATCGGCTCGAAGGGCGAGGTGCCCGAGGCGATCACCGCGGCCCCCACCACCTCCATCCCCTCCGGAACCGACAGCGTGAGGTAGGCGCCCGAGCCGATGGTGGCGCCATTGGGCACGGTGGCGCTCTCCATCACGAAGTGGATGACATCACCCGTGCGCAGGCCCGCGCCGCCCGGAAGGGTTCCCGCCGCCCGACCTGCCAGCAGATCCACCGACTCGTCGACCAGGTAGACCGACACGTCCTTCTGGGCCACGGAGTGGGCCATGGCAGCCGAACACAACGCGGAAAGCAACACTGGCACCTCCGAAGTCACAGTACAGGGGTCAGCCCCACGACCCGTTGTGTCGCGGTGACAGACTGCTGCGCTGACTAGTCGTCGAGGTAGCCCAGGGCCTTGAGCGCCTTGTGGGTCGCTGGCGCCAGATCTTCTTCTCGGTGGGGAGGCGCCGCGGCGTCCCATGCGTCGAGCAAGCCCCGCAGCACCGGCTGCATCGGAGCATCCACCCCCACCGTGCCGTCATACCAGTGCATGCCGCTCTTCGTGAACGGCGCGTGCCACAGCCCCCAGCCCCCGGCGAAGATGCCTCGGTGCAGCGGCAGGTTGTTCCAGTCGGTCTCGGAGGTGCGCTGCCGCGGACGCGACGCCTCGAACATCGCCACGTGGGTGGGGCGCTCGGGCCAGCCGTCGACATCCCAGGTGGGGCCAGGCCGGAGCAGGTCGTAGAAGTCGGGGTGGGACCCCAGGGTGCGCGGTAGCCCCAGGGCACGCTCCAGGGTGGGCGCCAGCCCGGGCATCGCCGCATGCCGCGTCACGACGGCCTGCTCCGCCAGGGGCACACCGTAGCCCTTCACGATGAGCGGCACGTGCATCACCTCTTCGGCCGCGTTCGAGCCGTGGCTGTAGGCATAGGGGCTCGACTCCGCCAGACTCTCCCCATGGTCAGCGGTCACCACCAGCACCGCCTCATCGAGCAGGCCTCGCTCGGTCAGCCCTTCCAGCAGCACCCCCACCTGCTCGTCGACATAGGCCACCTCCGCCAGGTAGAGGCAGCCCACCCGCTCCACATCGACCGGATCGGCCGCGTCTTTCCGCAGCTGCTGCACATAGCTGCGGAACCGCTTCCCCTGCCCGGTCACTGGGCCGGCGTAGGTGGGGTCGCAGTGCCGGTCGATCATCCGCTCCGGCGGCACGTAGGGCGTGTGGGCGTCGTAGAGGTGCACGAACAGGAACAGCGGCTGGGCCGGGTCGGGGCGCGCATCGAGGGCCTGGAAGGTGCGGTGGACCACGCTCTCAGCGCGGTCTTGGTACATGATGCTCATGAGCACGGCCATCTGGTCGTCGTAGACGCGAAAGCCGCGATTCAGCCCCATCTGCGACTCGAGGGCCGCCGCGCCGAGCACCGCGATGCGGTCGTAGCCGACCTCGCCCAGCCGCTCGGCCAGCGTGGGCTCGTCGCGGTCATAGGGGAAGCCATTGCGCACCACCGCATGCTGGTGCGGGTCGAGGCCGGTGAACATCGTGGCGTGGCTGTTGAGCGTCGTCGGCGCGTTGGCCCAGAACCACTCGAAGCGGGCTCCCTCGGCCCCGAGCTGGTCGAGAACCGGTGTGGTGACCGGATCGTAGCGAAAGGGGCCGTGCTCGACCCGGTACGACGACAAGGCATCCACCCGCGTAGTGTCGAGGGACACCACCACCAGGTTCGGAGCGGCGAGAGCGGTGGCGAGGAGGGCCGAGAGCATCCGCCAGACCTAACGCGGCCGGGGGGCTCGCCGCGAGGGGCCGCCGAGGGGCTTCCCTGGATACACCCCGCCATGCTCCTGACCCTGCTACTCGCCTGCGGCACCTCCGCCCCACCCGCCCCCGATCCGGTGGCGCTGACACCCCCGTGGTCCACCATGGGGCTCCCCATCGGCGACGCCGCGGTGGTGTCCAGCCGACCGACCACCCTGCACCTGCGCGCCCCCGCGGCCTCCACCGACCTGCAGCTCACCACCTGGCAGGCCGCTCTGCAGGCACAGGGCTGGGTCGTCGACGTCACCCAGCCCAGCCCAGCCCACCCCGCTCTACAGCTGAACCAGAGCGAGGGAGCGACCCTGCAGCTCGCGCTGCACACCACCCCCGATCACACGGCCATCACCTTGGCCCTCACGCCCCCCGTGGTCCCATGACGACCGCCTTCGCCGTGTTTGCTGCCTTGCTGCTGGGCACCGGGGTGATGCGCCTGGTCGAGCTCGCTGTGAGCGTGCGTCGGATCCGCGACCGCCCCGAGGCCCTGGTGGGCGAGCCTGCCCTGTTCCCGCTGATGGCGCTCCTCCACACCCTGCTGGTGTTCGCCCCCCTCGGGGAGGTGCTGTGGCTCGACCGTGCCTTCGAGCCCGTCAGCACCGTGGTCTCGGTGGCCCTGCTCGCCGCCGCCACCGCCCTGCGGGTGTGGACCCTGCGCACCATCGGCGGCGCCTGGAACGTGCGAGTGGTCAAGCCGGCCCCCGACACGGTCGTGACCACGGGTCCCTACGCGTTCATCCGGCACCCCAACTACTTGGCGGTCATCCTCGAGATCGCCGCCCTGCCGCTCTTCCACGCCGCCTGGCTGTCGGCCATTGGGCTGTCGCTGCTCAATGCCCTCGTCCTGGCCATCCGCATTCCCACCGAAGAGCGCGTGCTGGCCGAGCTCCCCGGCTGGCGGCAGGCCTTTGCCGACCGGGCCCGCTTCGTTCCCGGAGTCTTCTGATGCTCGCGCTGCTCGCCCTGCTCGCCTGTCGCAGCGACGTGGAGGAGGTCACCGCAGGTGACTTCACCATCGAGGTCGACACCACCGACGGCAGCCTCGACATCACCCACCCCACCGGGGCGCGCCTCCAGGGCCTCCGATTCCACCACGGCACCGGCAGCGCGAAGATCCACACCGAGTTCGGGGCGTGGTCGTTCACCGAGGTCACCCGAGACCTCGTCACAGCGGCCCGCGCCGACGACCTGCCCGGCCGAGGAAAGCAGCCCCCCTACCTGGTGGAGCTGTTCGACGACGACGGGCAGCGGCAGGGCAACCTCGTCATCGTCCCCGATGGAGAGCAGGGGCTGTCGCTGCACTACACCCCTGCCCTTCCCGGCGCGACCCGCGCGGGCTTCTCCGCCGACTGCGATGCCGACGACCACTTCCTCGGCTTCGGCGGCCACGCCATGGATGTCGATCATGTGGGCCAGGCCTTCCCGCTGTGGGTCGGAGAGCCCGGCATCGGCAAGACAACCGACGAGGAGGAGCCCGCCGGATTCCCTCTCGAGGGCACCCGCCACGACGCGTCGTTCCCCATGCCCTTCGCCCTGCGGCCCCACCACGCCGACGGGGTCGTCTTCGATACCTACGGCCGCGTCGAGGTCGACCTGTGCAAGGCCGACCCCGGCCGATGGGAGATGATCGCGTGGGACGACGAGGCCCGCCTCACCCTGCTGGCCGCCCCGAGCCCGGTCGGGGTCGTGCAGGAGCTCACCGCTCGCACCGGCCGCCTCGAGCTGCCCAGCCCCTGGGTCTTCGCCCCCTGGAGCGACGCCATCCGCGGCACGGAGCGGGTGCGGGAGGTCGCTGACCGCCTCCGCGAGCTGGGCGCCCCCGCCTCGGTGATCTGGAGCGAAGACTGGAAGGGGGCGGTCGACACCGTCACCGGCTTCCGCCTCAAGGGGGAGTGGTTCCTCGACGAGTCGTTCTACCCCGACGCCGAGACCCTCGCGGCCGACCTCGAGACCCAGGGCTACAAGTGGTTCGGCTACTTCTCCCCGTTCCTCGATGTGGGCGATGTCACCTACGAAGACGCCCTGGCCCACGACGCCGTGGTGAAGACCGAAGACGGCGAGCCCTACGTGTTTCTGGGGGTGCGCTTCCAGCAGACCACCCTGGTCGACGTGTCGACCCCCGCCGGGCGCAGCTGGGCGGCCGGCTACTTCCGCGACGCCCTCGACCTCGGCATCGACGGGTGGATGTGCGACTACGCCGAGTGGCTGCCCGTCGACGCCAAGCTCAACCTCGGCGCGCTGGGCCTCGCACACCACAACCAATACCCGGAGTGGTGGCAGCAGGCGCACCGTGAAGGCATCGAGGGCTACGACGCGACCTTCTTCTGCCGCTCGGGCTGGCTGCGCACCCCTGGCGTGGCGCCGATCATCTGGGGTGGCGACCAGTCCACCGACTTCGCCGACGACGACGGCCTGCCGACCGTGTTGCGCATGGGGCTGGGCTACGCCGCGAGCGGAGTCCCCGTGTTCACCCACGATGTCGCCGGCTACCAGTCGCTGTTCACCGACCCGAGCACCAAGGAGCTGTGGTTCCGATGGGCCGCCTTGGGGGCCTACAGCCCGATCTACCGGCTGCACCACGGGTCGAGCACCGACGACAACCACCAGTGGGACACCGACGCGGAGACCGAGGCCTTCTACGTCGCCACCACCCGGGAGCACATGCGGCTGTGGCCCTACCGCTACGGCCTGGCGCGGCGGGCGGCCGACCAGGGCATCCCCATGGTCCTGCCGGTGAGCTTCGTGCACGGCGGCGACGACTGGGGCCGCGACGACGCGTGGATGCTGGGCGACGCCCTGTTGGTGGCGCCCGTGCTGGAGGCCGGCGTGCTGCAGCGTGAGGTGGAGCTTCCGTCGAGCGTGGCGTGGTGGACTTGGCCCGAGCTGGAGCCCGCCGCGAGCGGAGTCCACGAAGCACCGCTCGATCAGATCCCGGTCTTCGCTGCATCGGGCACCACCGTGCCCACCTTCGACCTCATCCCCGACACCCTCGTCGAGGGGGCGCAGGCCGCGACGACCTTCGAGGCGGCCGACCGCCACCGCGTCGTGTACTTGTTCGGTGGGGGCGGCGACTTCATCGAGGGCGACGGCACGACCTACGAGCCCACCGGCTCTCGCACCGGGCCCGGCACCCTCACCGAGACCCTCTCCAGCGGGACCGTGTCGGTCGCTGGGGTCACGGTGAAGGTCAGCGGCTCGATGGAGCGCACCTACACCTTCGTGGTGCCCTGAGGGCTACTGGCGCGCGACGGCGACGGAGCTGGCCACCATCGACCAGGCGACATCCTTGCCGGCCTCGGGGTGCTCGGTGGCCCCCTCTTCCGCGTAGTGCTCGAGCTTCTTGGGGTCGACCTTCTGGGAGACCAGCTGGCCCTCCACGTCGACCTTGCGGCCCTTCGTGTCTTTGTCGATGCCGAAGGAGTGATCCTTCATGGTGATGCGCACGCTGCGGCCCTCACCGTCACGAACGACCGCCCAGCAGCCCATCTTCGCGCACACCTCCGACAGCTCACCCGTCATCCGGACCGGCTTGTCGGCGTGGGCTGCCGGGTCGGCGAGCACCTGGCTGGCGGGCAGCGCGGAAGCCACCGTGAACGGAGCACCGAAGTACTTCCAGGTGGCGTCGTCGGTCTGCACGGCCGGCTCTTCCGCATGCACGGTGCTGCAGCCGGTGGCGAGGACGAGGGCGAAGATCAGGTGACGCATGGAGCCTCCACAGATGGCGGCGACGTAACCCGACCCCCTCGTCAGGGCTTGACGAGGGCGATGGGCGACAGCTCGTCGATGACCACGCCCCCCTCGAGCCAGTCGCCGGAGGCCGTCACGGTGCCCGCCACGTGCCACGCGCTGTCGTCGTAGGACGCGACCCACACCTCGTAGGTGGTGCCGTCGGCGAGCTTCCACAGGTTGGCGAAGCGGATGGGCAGGCCGCCGTTCACCGCCTTGTTGTGGTACGGCTCGATGTACCAGAGGTCGAGGACCTCGCTGGCGCCATCGACCGGGATCCAATCGGCCTGCGGCACGCGCACGCCAGCGACCTCGGTGGCCGGATCGACGAACAGGGGCGGCTCGATGTCGCTGCCCGCGAGGGTGAGGAAGAGGCCCTCGCCCAGCTCGACCTCGGTGGGCGTGGACGGCATCGGCATCGCGGGGTCGAGCTCGGGCACCACCACGTCGAGGGTGCGGGTGCCGTCGACGGGCACCTCGATCGGCACGAGCACGGTGGCGTGGTTGCCCTGGCGCACCACCTCGAAGGAGTGCCAGTCGGCGATCACGTTGGCGAAGGCGTAGCCGCCCGAGCCGTCGGTCGTCTCGTTGAGGCAGGCCAGGCCGCGACACAGCTTGAGGGGGTTGGAGGACACCGCGGCCCCCGAGGCATCGACGATGGCTCCCTGCAAGGTGCCGATGGACGCCGTCGTGTCGGTGTCGGTGTCGGCATCCGTGTCGGCATCCGTGTCGGCGTCGGCGTCGGCATCCGTGTCGGTGTCGGTGTCGGCATCCGTGTCGGCGTCGGCAGCCGTCAGGCCCGTGTCGTCACCCTCCTTGTCACCGCCACCACTGCACGCCATCGCCAGAGCCAAGAACCACCAACGCATTGCCGCCTCCCTAGGACACGAGGTACCCGCACCGTCTGCCAACCCGCCAGTCCGTAACGTGGAGCCTGCCCCTCCGGTGATCTACCGCATCCCCGAGCGCCACATCTTCCCCGACCCCGAACAGGCCGAGCCCAGCGGGTTGCTCGGCGTCGGCGGGGATCTCGACCCGCGTCGGCTGCTGCTGGCCTACGAGATGGGCATCTTCCCCTGGTTCAGCGCTGGCCAGCCCATCCTGTGGTGGTCGCCCGATCCACGGATGGTCCTCGACACCGCCGAGCTGCGGGTGCAGCGCAGCCTCGCGAAGCGGATTCGCCAGCAGCGCTACCGCATCACCCTCGACACCTCCTTCGAGGCGGTGATCACGGCCTGCGGCGAGGTCCCACGACCGGGCCAAGACGGCACCTGGATCACCGATGAGATGCGCGACGCCTACGTGTCGCTCCACGACCTCGGCTTCGCCCACTCCGTCGAGGCCTGGCAAGGTGACGAGCTGGTCGGCGGGCTGTACGGGGTGACCGTCGGCGGGCTGTACTGCGGCGAGTCGATGTTCGCCCAGGCCCCCGACGCATCGAAGGTCGCCTTCGTCCATCTCGTGCGGCAGCTCACCCGCTGGGGATTCCCCCTCGTCGACTGCCAGATCCACACGCCCCACCTGGAGCGCTTCGGCGCCCGGGAGATCCCCCGCGCCGAGTACCTGGAGCGGGTGGAGGAGCTCGTGCAACGGCCTCATCGCGCCGGGCCGTGGTCCTTCGACGACGACTTCGTCTGCCGCGGATAGGCCCCCGTGGGCTCCCGCTGGTGTCAGCGGCGTCGCCGCGGTCGGCGAGGTCCGCTACAATGCGCCCCCGAGGCCCCCGGGAGGACCCCCCATGACCAACGAGGAGCTCGAAGCGTTCCTGGCGTCCGTGCGCCGTACGCGCTTCATCGACTACCTCGACCCGCTCGGCGAGACGGCGCAGGCCGCCTTCGAGCGACGGCTGTCGTGGGCCCGTGTCAGCCGGCACGACCCCACCCACGCCGACGAAGCCACCTTCCTCCTCCAGCACGAGAAGGCCCTCAAGCAGCGGCTCAACGAAGAGCTCGCCGACGACGACTGGGTCGAGGTCGCCGACGCCGACTACTCCTACGAGCGAGCCAGCCAGGGCATCCAGACGGGGTGGGTCAAGGAAGACAACGCGTCCAACGAGGTCTTCGCCGCGGTGGAGCTCACCGACGAGCAGCCGCTCCCCACCCCCGACTTCGTGCGGCGCCAGCGCGAGCGGGGCCCTGCCGCGAAGCCCTCCCTGCGCGGCGAGACGATCGTTCCCGGGGGGAACGACGAGCTCGTCCTTCCCGGTCGCTTGCCCGAGCCCTCCTTCGTCGAGCTCGAAGACGAGGAGGAGGAAGCCCCCACCGGCATCATGCGCATGGAAGACATCACCGAGCCGCCGTCGGTGGCGCGCAGCAACGCGCCCACGGCGACCCCGGCGGGGTCTCCCGTGCTGAGCAGCATGCTGCGAGCGGCGGGCGAGATCGGCCCGGTGCGCGACGACGACGAGGTGTCGGCCGACTCCGACCCCGACCTGGCCGGCGACGAGCTCGCCACCGCGCCTGCATCGGTCTTGCGCAGCCACAAGCCGGCCCGCAAGAAGAGCACCACCCCAGCTCCGCTCAAGCTCAAGCCCTCCCCGACCCCTACGCCCGCACCGCAGGCCAGCCCCCGCATTCGCCCCTCCCAGCCCGCCCGAGACGACGACGACCGTGGGGTGCCGATGTTCTTGGTGGGCGCCGGCGCGGTGCTGTTCATCGGCCTGGTGACCTTCGGCGGCGCATGGTCGATGGGGCTGCTGTCGGGCGGCGAACCTATCCAACCGCCACAGCCAGTGGCCGTGGCCCCCACGCCTGCCCCCGCCCCCGTGGCCGCCCCCGAGCCCGAGCCCGAGCCCGAGCCAGCACCCGAGCCCGCCACGGGCACGAACGACGGCGTGGCCGAGGCCGCGGTGCCGGTGCCCCAGTCCGAGCCCGTCCCTGCGCCCGCTCCGGCCCCTGCGCCCGCTCCGGCCCCTGCGCCCGCTCCGGCACCCGCGCCCGCTCCGGCCCCTGCGCCCGCTCCGGCCCCTGCGCCCGCTCCGGCCCCTGCGCCCGCTCCGGCACCCGCGCCCGCTCCGGCCCCTGCGCCAGCTCCGGCCCCCGCGCCAGCTCCGGCCCCCG
>CBDUIC010000090.1:0-28263 GCA_965367245.1 uncultured bacterium
GTCGCGCTGGCCGGCTTCGACGCCAACGGCGACGGCCACTCCGACATCCTGGTCGACTTTGGAGGCGGTAACATGCGCCAGGTCTACTTCGGTCCCTTCGCGGGGAACATCGCCGAGATCCCAGAAGACCAGGGCACCTTCCTCGGCACGACCGACTCCGACGAGTGCCGCGACCCGCCGCTCCTCCTTCGCGATGTCCGCGGGCCTGGCCTGCACTCCCTCCTCATCGGCGGGCAAGACTGGCCTCGATGGTGCTCCCCCGACTGGTTCCTCGTCGACCTGGAGGCGGAGCCTGTCTACAGCTTCAGCGGCACCCAAGGCACCATGGACATGCCCGCCGGCTACCTACAGGCCATCCCCGACCTCGACGGCGACGGCCGCGCAGAAGTCTTCGCGAGCCACACACAGCAGATCTCCGGCTTCTGGCCCGACCCCCGCGACGGCCACTACACCATCGAAGACTTCGAGCTCCCCTTCGAGGTCACGGCCTCCACGCGCGCCTACCTGCAGGGCACCATCGGCGACGTCAACGCCGACGGCATCCCCGACTTCATCGGCTACACCAACCCCAGCGATCCCTACACCGTCGACATCTACCCGGAGCCCAAGACCTACGTGCTCCTGTCCCCCCACGCCGACCCCCTCGTGGTCGACCAGGGCGTCCAGATCGAGCCCGTGAGCACCCACGCCTTCCAAGGCCCGCTCTGGGTCTACGCAGACTTCGACCAAGACGGCCACGACGACCTCGCCTACGGCATGAACGTCGATACCTTCGATCCCGACTACGACCGCGTCGTCTTCGTCTACAGCGGCGCAGACCTCACCGCCGCCGACCCTCGTGCCACCGGAGCCACTCCATGATCGCCCTGCTCCTCCTGCTTGCCTTCGTCGCTTGCACCCCGACCCCTGGGGCGCCGTCCCTCGCGCCCGCGGTCGACACCGGCGAAGCCGCCATCACCGACACCGGGGAGGCGGCCGGGCTCCGTGCCTCGACCACTGACTGAGCCGGCGCCCCGATTCGACCCGGCTGGGCGTCGTCAGCGCCGCCGACGCAGCCCCAGCAGCCCGACCAGCCCGACCCACCCTGCCGCACCGCGAGGCGTCGTCTGGCATCCTTGGCCTGCGACACATACGGCTCCGGCTCGAAGGTCTGCGGCTGTGCCAGCACCACCGGGTAGTCGAGCAGGGCCTCCTCGAACCACGCCGTGTGATCCTCGACGACCTCGGCCCCCGGCCCGGTCCGCTCGAGCCGCAGGTAGGGGTGCACCGTCAGGGGCGCCAGGTAGTCCGCGTCGGTGAGGCCTTGCTCGGCGAGCTCGGCCTCCGGAGGCAGGCCCACCACCACGTCGCCCGGCAGCAGCAGGCTGCGCTGCGCGAGGGTCGTGTCGGACTCGCCGTAGTCGCAGTCGTGGTGCAGCTCCCCATACAGGCTCTGCACCACGGGCCCCACCCCATCCGCGCTCACGGAGACCCGCTCCACGGCCCCGGCGCCCAGCGTCGAGCGAAAGCGGGTGAGCCCACCGAAGGCATGCAGCGGCTGCAGGGTGCGGTGACAGGCCATCAGCATCCGCTCCTCGATCTCGTCGGCCAGAGCGTCCGGATCGAAGGTGTAGTCGTCGGGCAACCGGATGCTGGCCACGAACTGGAAGAAGTCGTTGGGCTCCACGCCTTCGGGAGGGGGCACGTGGCGCTCCAGAGCGGCGAACAGCACCCAGCTGGTCGGCACGATGCCCCGTGCAGCGTAGATCGCCTCGGTCGGCGTGGTGGCCTCTCGGACCGCGCTCAGGTCGGTCCCGCGGTAGCCTTCGTAGTAGCAGGTGTAGGGCGCACTCCACGTCTCGGCGGGGAAGAACACGGGCTCGTCGAGGGCCTCGGAGACCGACGATAGCCACGTGTCGGCGGCAAGCCCCCCCAACCCGGGCAGGACCACGGGGTTGGGGGACACCGACAGGCCATGCACCACCGGCCCATCGGCGGCAACGGCCAGGTCGAGCGTGTCGTAAGCCACCGGAGACTGCGCCAGCAGCACGTCTACCGGCACCTCAGCCACGTCGCCCGCCCAGCGTACGCGCACCGGCTGCCGCTCCTCGATGCGGAAGCCATCGCCCAACGACAGCACAGCGACATCGTAGTCAGGAAGGTACGGCCCGAGCGCGTCTACGTGCGAGGGCACCGCCGCGCCCATCGCGGCCAGGGCGTCGCGTAGGGCCGCAACCGAAGGCACCGACACCACCTCCACCTCATAGGGGGCATTCGACAGACCGTCGATGGGAGGCAGCGTGAGCTCCTCCCATGTCGGGTGCGGCCAGTAGTCGATGATCGGGTTGGACCTGTCTACACAGGTATCCTCGGTCGGGCCCACGCCGGCCCAAGGCTCGAACAGAGACAACGTGTCATGCCACGACTCGTTCACCACCTCGAGGGTCGCCCCGGGCGCGATGGGCAGCAGCCACACCGCTGGTTCGCCCTCGGCCGGCGCCGCGAGGGGGACGTGGATCTCCACGGTTCCCGGCTCGGCCCCGATGGCGACGCTCACCGCCAGGTCATCCCCCGGCGGCCAAGCCTGCACGATGGACGGCGGATCGTCCGCCAGAGCGGTCGCCAGTGCCAGCCACACCATCACGCGGACCTCCCAAGGTACGAAACCACACCCCGATGGTACCACGCGTCAGCCGACGGGCGTCGTCAGCGCCGCCGACGCAGCCCCACCAGCCCGACCAGGCCCAGCAGCCCCGCGGCGCCCCCTCCGGTGGTCGCGTCACACCCGCAGCCCTTCGCCTCCGCCTCCTCGGCGGCGATGGCCCGCGCCTCGGTCGACAGGTCGTAGGCCTGCTCGTCGGCCCACGCGTTGTAGTCGGCGATGACGATGGGCTCGCCGCTCGCGGCGGTCTGCTCGATGACGAGGGCCGCCTTGTCGGACAGGCGCTCCATGAAGTCCAGCTCCGTCATGCCCTGGGAATCCAGCCAGTCTTCCGACGGCAGCCGGATCGACCGACCGTCGGCGAACACGATCTCGCGGCTCGACTCCGACCAGTCACCGCCATCGCCGCAGTACATCAGCACCTTGGCCTCGTGCACGTGATCGACCTGCTGCTTCATGTCGCTGTTGAGCACGAAGGTGGGGTCCACCGTCATCTCGACGGCATCGAGGGAACTCGTCAGCCGCGTGAGGTGCGGATGGGTGGCGAACAGCTCGTCGGCGTGGAGGAGGGGCTCCACGATGCGCTCCTGCAGGGCATCCGCCAGCCCGACCGGGTCCCAGGCGTAGTCGGCCGGCAGCTCGAAGCACGCCACGCAGTTGTAGAAGTCTTGCGCCTCGAGCCCCTCGGGCGGCGGCATGAACTCCGACAGGATGCTCATCAGCATCGTGGTGCCCGCGAACTGGCTCATCACCAGCTCCATGGCCTCCACGGGATCGGTGGCCGCCGCGATGGGTGCGGTGTCGTAGCGGTCGCCGTCGAAGGCATCGGCCATGATCGCCGCGTCGCCGGCGTAGTCGGTCGCGAAGGCGTGCCCGCCGGCCTCGTTGGCCGCCTGGGTCACCACCTCCTCGTAGTTCCAGGCACCGCCGAACCAGTCGATGGCGGCCTCGTTGATCTGCACGTGCAGGTAGCTCTCGGGGACCGCGCGGTAGTCGCCCAGCACGTAGGTCTCGACCCGCATGTCGGGGGTCGCCGCGATGGAGGTCAGCTGGATCGGGATGGAGATGGCGTCGGAGGGGTAGCGCATCCCGATGGGCTGGATGTCGCCTGACGACTTGTCGTTCGCGAGGCGCATGGCCACGAAGTAGCTCTGTTCGGCCACGTAGGGGTCGAGGGCCGGCGACAGCGCGTCGGGCAGGTCGAAGTCGTTGTCTTGCAGCCAGGTGAGCAGCTCATCGGTGCTCCGCGCTCGCAAGGTCACCGTCTCGTAGGGGCCGACCTTCTCTTCGGCGACCACGTTCACCCCGCCCGAGCTGACGTCGGACAGGGTCGTGTCGAAGGCCGCCTCCGGGTAGTCGTAGTACGACCAGTCGTTCGAGCACTCGTCGATCTCGTCGTAGATCAGCCGGAACTGCGGTCGTGTCGTCGCGTCGAGCAGCGTGAAGATCTCGTCGCTCGAGGCGAACAGCTCCGGCACGTCGGGCACCGGCACCACCCACGCGAACTCGTCGGCCGAGCCCGAGAAGAAGATCTGCACGTGGGCCTCGACCTCCCCCACTTCCTCGTCGTGCACGAACAGGATGCGCTCGGCAGACTGGTCGACCGGCTCGGTGTTGTTGCAGAAGAAGCCACCGCAGGCAGCGGCAGGCTGGCTAAGGGCCAGGAGGGCGAGAACCGACATGGAACGCTCCACGATGCAGGAGTCAGGAGTCAGGAGAGGAGGGGGACTCAGCGACGGCGGCGCAGACCCAGCAGCCCGGCCACCGCGAGCAGCCCCGCGGCCCCACCCGCTCCGGTCGCGTCGCAGCCACAGCCCTTGGCCTCGACCTCGGCGCCGTCGGCGGCGATGGCGTCAGCCTCGGTCGACAGGTCGTAGGCCTGCTCGTCGGCCCAGGTGTTGTAGTCGGCGATGACGATGGGCTCGCCGCTCGCAGCGGTCTGCTCGATGACCAGCGCGGCCTTGTTCGACAGCCGCTCCATGAACTCGAACTCGGTCATGCCCTGCTCGGCCAGCCACGCCTCCGACGGCAGCCGGATCGAGCGGCCGTCTTCGAAGACCAGCTCGCGGCTCGACTCGGTCCAGGAGCCGCCGTCGCCGCAGAACATCAGCAGCTTGGCCTCGTGGATGTGCTCCACGGTCTGGCGCATGTCGCTGTTGAAGACGAAGGTGGGGTCCACCGTCATCTCGACGGCATCGAGGGAGCTCGTCAGCCGCGTGAGGTGCGGGTGGGCGCCGATCAGCTCGTCGGCGTGGGCGAGGGGCTGCACGATGCGCTCGTCGAGGGCATCGGCGAGGCCGACCGGGTCCCACACGTAGTCGGGGCCGAGCTCGAAGCAGCCCACGCAGTTGTAGAAGTCTTGCGCCTCGACGCCGTCTGGCGGGGGCATGAACTCGGTGAGGATGCTCATCAGCAGCGTGGTGCCGGAGAACTGGCTCATCACCAGCTCCATCGCCTCGTTGGGCTCGGTGGCCATGGCGATGGACTCGGTGTCGTAGCGGTCGGTGTCGAACCAGCCGTCCATGATGGACGACGCGCCGGCGTAGTCGGTGGCGAAGGCGTGCCCACCGGCCTCGTTGGCGGCCTGGGTGATCACTTCCTCGTAGTTCCAGGCGCCGCCGAACCAGTCGATGGCCGCCTCGTTGATCTGCACGTGCAGGTAGCTCTCGGGGACCGCGCGGTAGTCGCCCAGCACGTAGGCCTCGACCCGCATGTCGGGCGTCGCGGCGATGGAGGTCAGCTGGATCGGGATGGAGATGCTGTCGGACGGGTAGCGCATGCCGATGGGCTGGATGTCGCCCGACGACTTGTCGTTCGCGAGGCGCATGGCCACGAAGTAGCTCTCCTCGGCCACGTAGGGGTCGAGGGCGGGGGACAGCGCGTCAGGCAGGTCGAAGCCGTTGTCTTGCAGCCAGGTGAGCAGCTCGTCGGTGCTGCGCGCCCGCAGCGTCACCGTCTCGTAGGGGCCGACCTTCTCCTCGGCCACCACGTTCACACCCCCCGCCTCCGGGGCCGGGGCCGACGACGACAGCGCGTAGTCGTAGTCGTACCAGATCCGGTCGTCGTCGCACTCGTCGACCTCGTCGACCTCCAGCCGGAACTGGGGCTTGGTGACGCTGTCGAGCAGGGTGAACACGTCGTCGCTCGACGGGAACAGCTCGGGCACGTCGGGCACCGGCACGACCCACGCGAACTCCTCGGCAGAGCCCGAGAAGAAGATCTGCACGTGGGCCTCGACCTCACCGGCCTCCTCGTCGTGGGCGAACACGATGCGCTCGGCGGCCTGGTCGATGGGGTCGGACGTGTTGCAGAAGAAGCCCCCGCAGGCGGCGGCGGGCTGGGACAGAGCGATCAGAGCGAGAACAGACATGAGGACTCCTGCAGTGGCGTAGAGGGGTCGCGCTAGAACGGCGCGAGGGTTCCCGTGCCCGAGGTGGTGACGAGGTCATCGTCGGTGGCGACCGAGGCCACGACCTGCACGTGGCGCCCGAGCAGCTCCTCGACGGAGTACCCGTCGAAGCGCGCGTGCACCTCGCTGCCGACCCAATGGTCGGCGTCGTCGCCTACATTGGAGCACACGAAGCCCATGACCAGCTCGGCGCCTCCCAGCGCCTCCCCGGTGTCGAGGTCGGTGACCGTCACGGTGACGGTTGCGCCGTCGTCGAGGGCCAGGTCGCCGATCCGAAGCCGGAAGCGTGCGTAGGGCGCCCCTCCCTGGGGAGGGATGCCGCAGCCGATCTCGGCGTCGTCGAGCCCCCAGGGGTCGACGGCGTGGGCCACGTCGAGGGTGGGCTCCCCGCGCACCGCACAGGGCACGTCGTAGGTCACCCCCGTGTCGGCGGTCGGCACGGTCGACGGCTGGGTGCCAGCGCACCCCACCGCGATCAGTAGGACTCCCACCCAACGCTCCAAGACGGCCTCCTGTGTGCTGCCCGCCACCTCGGCCGGCACCCGACTCACTGCAAGCCCCGGGCCAGCATCATGCAGCCCGTCGCCACGCGGATCGTACCTGCAAGAGCCCCAAACCGCGCCTCCGATCCGTGACCTGGGTGTCGTGGCAGGTCATCCACCGCGACCAGGAGGCGTCGCTGACGGGCCGCCAGCGCTGGGCTAGCTTCGCTCTCATGGTGATGTCCCTTCTTCTCTGGGTCGCGATGGCGGTCGAACCGTCCGAGCCCGACCTGGCAGCTAGCCTCGCCGCCAAGGGCGCAGCCGAGCGGATCGACTTTCTCCACCTGCTGTTGGCGGGCAGCACCGGCCAAGGGGACCGCGCTCAGCAGTACAGCGATGCGCTCGCGGTGTCCCAGGCCCTGATCCAGCGAGGCATCACCGAGAAGAAGGTGGCACACGCCTTCCTTGCCGCGGCGTTGGAGCCAGACACGCGCGACGCCATGCGTGCGGTCGTCGATGCGGGCCTCGATCTCGAGGCAGGCTTCGCCTTGCTGCAGGGCGTGCCCCCCGATCTGCTGGGGCAGCTGCTGTGGGCCGAGTACTGGAGCACCAGGGTGGCGCGCGTCGAGGCGGTGCTCGACAACGACCCTCCACGCGAGGAACGCCGCCGCCTGTTGACCATGGTGTCGTGTGTGCGGGAGCTTCGTCGCCTCGACGTGACCGACCGCGACGTGCTCGCCGACTACCTGGCGGCGGCCACATCGTCCGACACCGCCCTGCAGGCGCGCGCCCTGAAGCATGCCCGAGCCGCAGCGAGTCCCGCTGACCTACCCCCTCTCGGGGCCTTCGCGGAGCCCGAGCCAGTCCACGCAGACGAGGAGAGCCGTCCTCCGCCCGCCGTGGCCGTCGAGGAGGTGCCTGCATCGCCCCTCCCTGCGACCGTCGACCTGCCCGTGGAGCACCTGGCGGGCTTGCCCCTCGAGCGCGTCGGCGCCCTGGTGGAGGGGCGGCTCGACAACGGCATGGCGGTCACGCTCGTAGGCGACCCTGCGCTGAGGCACGTGAGTGTCGTGCACCGCGTCGATGTCGGCGCCGCCACCGAGCCGGGTGGCTTGCCCGGATCGGCCCACCTCGTCGAGCACCTGATGTTCCGAGGGACCGACGCCTACCCGGTCGGCGCGTGGGACCAGTTCATCGATGCATCGGGCGGGTCCGCCAATGCGTTCACCACCCACGACGACACGACGTATGTGAGCACAGTCCCTGCCGAGCACGTGGCCGAGCTGCTCGACCTCGAGGCCGACCGCTTTCAGCACTTCCGTGTTCGTGACGATGTGCTCGATGTCGAGCGGTCGGTGGTGGCCGACGAGCGCCGCTGGCGGGTCGCCAGCGCTCCCTCGGCGGAGGTGGAGCTCGCCCTTCACCAGGAGCTGCTGGGCGAGCATCCCTACGCTCGTGACGTCGGGGCCACTCCACCGGGGGATGTCGAGGCGCTGCAGGCATTCTTCGACGAGGCCTACCAACCCGGGAATCGGCACCTCGTGATCACCGGCCCCTTCGAGCCTCGGGCGCTCCTCGACGAGGTCGAGGCCCGCTACCGAAGCGAGGGAGGCGGCGTCGTGCCGAAGGCGCCTGAGGTCTCGCTGACCCAGAAGTCGGTGAAGATCCGGGCCCCAGGGCGCCCGGGACGAGAGGTCGGGCTCGTCTGGAAGCTGCCGCCCGGGGTGCCCTGCATCGAGGGGTCCGCCGACGGCCCCTGCACGTCGTCGTACTGGGAAGACCAGGTAGCCATCGCGCTGTTCACCACCGCAGGGGTGAACGAGCTGGAGCGGCGCCTGTCGTACGCCACCATGACGCCCGCCGACATCGCCGTGTACACGTGGCAGGGCGCCTCGGGGGGCTACCTCGTCGTGACAGCGCGGCGCCGCAGCGGTCTCGGCGTGGCGCTCCACAACGTGGCAGGCGCGACCGTCAGCGGCCTCGCCGCGTTGTTCAACATGGGCGTCGACTATCCCTACCGCTCGAACCCGACGCCGCGGATGCTCCGTGGCCTGGTCGCCGGCGACGAAGCCCACTGGCTGCACGCGAGCGCCATCCAGGGAGCCAAAGACGAGGTCGTCCGCCACGAGCTGTCACGCCTGTGGAGCGCCGAGGCGAGGGCCACGGCCCAGGCGCACAAGGCGGGTCTGGGCTTGCCGGCCGACGACAACGCTGCCCTGAGCATCTCCCAGCTGGAGTCGCTGGTCGTCCGGGCTCGATTCCACGAGATCTTCGGTGAGGAGCAGGCCGTTGTTCGGATTCGCTAGTGCGCTTGCCTGGTCTGTGGCCCTGGCGGCCACGCTGCCAGATGACGACGTCGCGGTGCTGCCGGTGGCCGATGGCTCCGTCGTCGTGGTCGAAGACCGTCGGGTGCCCTTGGTGTGGCTCCGCCTGGCGTGGCCCATCGGAGCCCACGACCCATGGGGGGCGAGCCACGACCTGCCGCTGCTGTGGCCCCCGCTAGCCCAGTTCGCCCTCCAGGGTGCTCAGGCGGGGCGCTTCGAGCCCTGGGTCGCTGACGATGCCGTCGGGATCGATGTGCTCTACCTCCGCTCCGACGAGGCCCAGGTCCTACGCATCCTCAACGACTTCTTCGTGGAGGACTTCGAGCGCATCGCCTTCCGCCCGGGCCCGCTGCGGGCCAGCTATCGACGACGTGCCCGGGCAGCGGAGGCTCGCCTCCACAAGGCCCTCGCCGAAGCGTTCTTCGTCGACGGCGACCCGCGCCTCGCAGCCTATGCGCCCCCCGTCAGTCCCCGCTTGTCCGGTAGAGACCTGCAGAGCTACCGCAAGACGGTGGCCCGGCAGGATGGGTGGGTGGTCGGGGTGGCGGGCGACACCTCACCGATCCATGCCCGGGAGCTCGCCGACGCCGTGCGCGACCACCTCGGCGGGGGGCCCGCGGTGCCGGTCCAGGCGCTGCCGGAGCTGCGGCCGACGGCCACCCGGCCCGCGCGGGTCGTCGTGTACGACAAGGGGCTCACGGAGGGCACCTTCGTGTGGGCCACCGAGGGCCTCGCCCTGTCGGACCCAAGGGCGGCGGCGGGCCTGGTCGCGGCCGAGGCCCTGCGCCTGGCGGTGGTCGACGAGGTGCGACATCGCCGCGGCGACACGTATGCCATCTCAGCGGAAGGGCTGCTGCAGCCCGCGCCGGGGGTCTTTGTCTTGACGACCCACACCGAGCCCAGCCGCGCGCCTGACCACATCGAAGCCGTCGAGAGCGTGCTGCAGTCGGTGGCGACCGGCGGGCTGTCGGAGCAGCACATCGCCCGGGCACGTGACCGGATCAGCGGCATGGCACAGACAGCCTCCAGCTCTCCCGTCGGCCGGCTCACCATCGCCGTCCAGCGACAGCTGGCCCGCGACGACGCGTCGATGAGCGCCGTCCTCGAGCAGGTGCCGCAGGTGAGTGATGCCGAGGTGATGTCGTTTGCCGAGGCGTGGGGCTCGGGCCGGTGGACGCAGGCGTCGCTGCTGCCGGCTACGGCCCGCTGAGCCCCGGCTCTGGTAGACGAGTCGGCGCACCGGACGATGTCGGTTCTCGACACACCGGCTGGACGTAGACGGCGTGCAGGAACGCGCGTCGCGCGCCGACACGAGCGACGTGGTACGACGTGGTCCGTGATCGGAACGCAACCCGAGGAGAGAAGGTGGAGAACGACGGGGTGATGCTGTTCTTGGGTGTAGCGTGGCTCGTGCTAGGAATCGCGTTCCTGGCATCGGAGGGCCGAACCCGCGACTGGGTCGAGAACAGCCCCAAGGGCTGGTTGTGGCGTAACCACGTCGGTGTCGAACGATCGGTCGGCATCATTCGCTTCGGCTTCGGCCCGGTGATGACCCTCCTCGGGCTCGGAACGCTCCTGTCCCTCGGTCTTCAGTACCTGGCCTGAGGGCGCCATCCTGCCGCAGCGAGCTGTGTGCCCCTTGATGGCCCTCACAGCGCCAGCCAAGTCGTCAGGGCTCGCTCTCCAGCGCCGTGAGTACGGAAGGCCAGCTCATCCCGTCACAGGCCGAGGGGTCGCTGGGCAAGACCCCTGTCCCCAGAAGGTCGTCTACCTCCCCTGGGCTCTTTCCCGGGGGTAGGCCCAGACGACCGAGCACCTCTTGGCCTGGCCCGCACGGTGGACGAACGCCTCTGGCGAGCCGCGCCACGGCCTCACAGCGGGGGTCGGCCTCGGCCTTGGCTCTCACCAGCGCGTCGCGATGGCGCACGACTACGCGACCGCCGCGCCCCTTGTCGGGGTGTGGGTCGGCGAAGAATAGCACCGTGTCGCCCGCGTCGCCGAATCGCCCATGGGGCCCCACCGCGATGGACCGTATCGATGGGTTCACCACCACGATGACCTGGTCGCCGACGGTGACCGACGCGCCCGGCTGCCGCACCACGTCTTCGACACGGAGGGTCAGCTGGAGCTGTCGGCGGGGGTTGTAGAAGGCCACCCAGTCGGGATCGCCTGCGTACAGCGTGCGCTCATCGACCAGCATGCCCGCGAGCACGTAGGAGGCGTCGACCGCCGAGCGGCATGGCCACTGCGGCGACCCACAGGACATGCAGCAGGCGATGGCCTGACCGACGAGGAGGAACAACAGCCACACAGGCAACTCCTCCCCTGTCAGTGCTTGGGTAGCGTCCCGTGTTCACCCGGGCCTTCTCCTACCCCTCGGTCGGCTGGGCAATCGCGCGCTAGAGGGGTCGCGGGAGGTCGACCCGGGCCTGGGCCTCCTCGCTGAAGATGAACACAGGCACCTTCCACACCAAGGTGTCGTTGGCTACGCTCTTGATGCCAACCTCGAGCTTCCCGAGGTGAGGGACGGAAAAGCCATCGCTCGGCGCGTTCTTCACAAGGGACGAAAAGGCCTCGTGAACGTCTGTTTCGGAAGGCCCGCCTGCGAGCCAAGCCCGGTGGGCCGTCTCATCGACGGGGTCGCAGAACACCCGGCGGTACTCGAACTCCGCGTGACCGATGGTGGCGGGATCTGAGTAGGGGTTCGGTCCGCTTGCCAGCTCACGATCGGGATCAAACCTGCGATGCACGGCCTCCAGGAGTCGTATGGACCGCAGCGACCGGGTGGCGCGTAGCGTCTCACCCATGAAGGTTCGAGGGGCTACGTAGCGGGCGGTGAGCAAGCCCAGACCTGGAATCAGGTAGTATTGCTCGTCGGTTGTCGTGGTCTCTACGGCGTGCAACAGATGCTCCACCGCGTGGTCGATGATGTGCGTGCTCATGGCGTGTCCCCAACGGCCCCATAGCTTCCCGCCTCGACCGTCACTTCCCAGCTATTCCGTCGCGCAGGTCGGCCACTAGGTGGACCATGCTCACGCTCCTCGGTCGGGTCGAGGGCGGGTGACAGCGCCCGCCTGTCTAGCTCCACCGTGGGGTGGGTAGGGGCCGGAGCAGCTGCGCATGGCCCAGGGCGCCGAGGAGCGTATGCAGCTCGTCGAGGGGCACGTCGGGGAAGGCGGCCTGCAGCTCGGTGACGGCGAAGGCGCGGTGGCAGGCGCAGATCCAGTCCACCACCCCCTGGGCCTCGAGGAAGGTGAGCAGGGTCGTCTCGGCGTGGATGTAGGTGGCACGCCCACACACCACCCTCACCAGCAAGCCTTCTCCGTCGTCGCTGGGGCGGGTCTCGACCTGGGCGAAGGGCAGGCGCACGTAGCGCTCGAAGGCGGTGTCGGTCGGGAACAGGTCGTGGCGGCTGAAGGAGCGGTCGAGCTGCCAGGTGGCGGGGGCTCGTGACAGGTCGAGGCCTTCGAGGCGCTCGGCGAGCTCCCGGGCCAGCTGCCGCACCCCTTCGAGGGCGTCGTCGGGCCTGTCGGACCACGCACCATAGGCTCGCTCGCGCCCGGCGGCGCTCTGCTGCAGGTGCCAAGCGACCGTGTTGAGGAGCAGCTGGGCTCGGCTGGGGACCTCGGCGATGACGGCCACCGACAGGGTCTGCTCGGTCTGGCCCGCAGTGGTGTGCCAGGTGCCTCCGGGCACGAAGAGCACCGTACCGGGCTCGAGGTGGACCTCCTCCATGCCCGCCGCGACCACCGCCTCGGCGGTGGGAGGGAAGCCCGCGCCGTAGTCGGCCCCGAAGCCCCGGGCGGGGCGGCTCTGGTGGCTGAAGCGCTCGGAGGGCGTGGCCAGGTGCTGGTTGGGAGCCCAGAGCAGGGTCTTGTGGCCCTGCAGGTGGATGAGCAGCTGGTCGTGCACGTCGTGGTGCATCGTGAGGCCGCTGCCGGGGGCGTTGGCGAAGCCCATGAGGCGCACACAGCCCTCGGGGGCGCCCAAGGCCTCCTCGAGCTGGCGGGCCCACGCAGGGAGGCCGTCGACGTGGGTGTCGAGGGCATCAAAGGCCACGGTGAGACCGAGGTCGAGGAGCTGCGCGGCGGACGCGCGACCCACAGGGAGCTGGCCTCCGCCGGTGGCGTTGCCGTTGGCGATCTGCACCGTGCCCTTGAAGTTCCGGGCCAGGTGGGCCGCGCTGGAGAGCAGACCGGAGCGGAAGCACGCCGGCAGTCGCTCCAGCGGCCCGTGGTGGGCCACGGGAACGCCGGCGTCGACGAGCCCACGGGCGGTACGACCGCCGAAGAGGGCCGGGAGGGGGTCTGCCATGGGACCGCTCAGGTGCCGGTGGTGCCGGTGGTGGTCGTGGTGGTGCCCGTAGCGACCGGCGTGCCGATGTAGCCGGTGTCGGCCGTCTCAGCCGTGTGGGCGGTGCCTGGGGAGTAGTAGGTGCCCGGTGACGTGCCCGTCGTAGTCGTGGTGCCCGTCCAGCCGGTGTCGCCCGTGGGCGTGAAGGGGATGGTGCCGGTCGGGTTGGTCGAGCCCGGGTCGGTGCCGGGGGGCTGAGCGGTGTCGGTGGTCTCGTGATTCTCCGGCGTGCCGCCAGCGCAGGCCACAGCGCCCGCAGCGAGCCACGTGGTGACGATGGTGGTTGTCTTGATGCCCATGTCGGATCTCCAGCGTGCCCATCGCAAGGTAGCAGGGCCTGCCCCGACCTGCTCGGCCTCAGGTGCCCGTGGTGGTGGTGCCCGTCGTGGTGGCCTGCAGCCCGGTGTCGCCTGTCTCGCCCGTGGGTGGGGGCGTGCTCGCGTTGCCCGGGCCGGTGAGGTCGTCGCCAGCCGTGGTGCCGTCGACGAAGCCACCGCTGTCATTGCCGGTGTCTTTGCCGGTGTCGACGCAGCCGACGGCCGACGCGGCCAGCCAGCTGGTGACGATGGTGGTGGTCTTGATGCCCATCTTTGGTCTCCGGAGTCTCGGCTTGGGTCGGTCGGGCCGGGTTCACGCGCCGACGGTGGGTTGAGGCGACGAAGAGCATCGCTGACACACTTGGTGCCCAGTAACGCGCCCTACCCTGGCTCGAAGCGGTAACCGACGCCATGGACCGTGATCAGGTGCCGAGGGTGCGACGGGTCGACCTCGATCTTGGCCCGCAGCCTCGCCACGGTGTTGTCGATGGTCCGCGTGACCACACCACCAGCGTAGTTCCACACCTCTCGCATGAGGTCACTGCGTTCGACGGCGCGCCCCGGCCGCGTAGCCAGGTAGCTCAGCAAGGCGGCCTCGCGCGTCGTGAGCGCGTGCAGCTCCACTCCACCCCGCACGACCCGCTCCCGCCGGAGCTCCACCACCCGGTCGACCAGCACCAGCTCTCCGTGAACGTCCTCCCGCTGGCGAAGCTGTACCTCCACCCGCGCAAGTAGCTCCTCGGTGGCGAACGGCTTGACCACGTAGTCCCCAGCGCCCGCCCGAAGCCCCCGCACCCGGTCGTTCACGCTGTCACGAGCCGTGAGCAAGATCACCGGAATCCCTCGGTCCCGAGCGACCCAGGACGCCAGCAAGTCGATGCCCGACTGGCCCGGTAGGTTCCAGTCGAGGATGGCCAGCTGCGGCGGATCCACCTCCGCCACCTGCTCCGCCTCCTCCGCCGAGGCCACCGCGGTCACGCGATGCCCGGCATGCCGAAGCGAGGCCGACAGCGACAGCCGCAGCGGAAGGTGGTCTTCGATCAACAGCACGTGGGCGTTCACAGCTCCCCCAAGGTCAAGACGAAGGTGGCATTGCCTTCCAGCACCAAGCGCCCGCCGTGGGCCTCTGCGACCTCACGGGCGGCCCACAGACCCAGGCCGTGCCCCGGCGACTGCTCCGGGGCATCCCCCCGGGCGAGCCGGTCGAACACCCGTGCCCGAGATGCGGCGGGCACGCCGGCGCCGTCGTCGAACACCCGCAGCTCTGCATGGCCGTCGACCGCCCGAAGGGCCAGCGACACGGTGGGTCCACCGTGCTTGGCGGCGTTGTCGAGCAACGCATCCACGGCCTCGTCCAGCCGGGAACGGTCCGCCCGCCAGGGAAGGCTCTCGGGGGCCTGCAAGGTGAGCCCCGGCAGCCGCGGCGACCAGCGCAGGTGCACCTGCTCGATCCACTCGGCGAGGTCGGTGGGCGTGCGCTGCAACACCAGCGGTTCTCCCCGCGCGGCCCGGAGCATGCGATCGAGACCTCCGGCCAGCCGCGTGGCCTCCTGGTCGAGAAGTTCGAGAAACGAGCCACGCTCCTCGGCTGAGACCGCCCCAGAGCGCAGGGCAGCCGCGAGGCTCCGCACCGACGCCGCGGGGGTCCGCAGATCGTGGGAGAGCCGCTGCATCAGGGTGTCTCGGGTCTGCTGCTGGGCACGGGCACGGACCTGTGCGACCCCAACGGCTCCGAGAGCCAGGGCCGCCAGGAGGGTGCGGACGAGGTCGGAGTACGGGGCGAGCTCCAGCCCGGCGGCGGGGGTCGGTACGAACGTGACCGGTCCGTCGGGGCCCCCGACGGGCCACCCGAGGGTCTGCCCCGAGCCGTCGAGCACCAGCTGCCCCGAGGCGCGGTCCTCCACATGGGCCACCGCCGTCGCCCAGGGAAGCGCGCGCCGCTTACCGCCCACGGTCTGAATCAACCAGGGCCCCCCCGAGCCATGAACGACCACGGCGGGGGCCCCATTGGACCGGGCGGCATCCCACGCCTGGGCGCGACGGGCGGCGGCCACCCGTTCCTCCCATGGGGCGGAGCGATCCGGACGGGAAGGCGGCGACGCCCCCAGCTCACCGCCGGGCCAGCGGGCTGTCAGCACCTCCCCCAGTGCGGCCTCGGCGGCGGTCAGGTGCTGGTGGGCCCGGGCCACCGTGACCGCTTCGGCACGGGCTCGGGCGTCCCACACCACCGTTCCCAGCAGCGACACCGCCACGGCCGTGAGCGTCAGCATGGTGAACGACTTCACAACGCCTCCAACGGGAGGTCGAAGGTACAGGTGACGGTGTCCACGGGTTCCTTGAAGCGAGCGGACCAAGCCGACGGCAGCTGTGCCAACCCCTCCCGTGCCAGAGCCTCGACGCACGCCACCGGTGGGTCCGTGGCTACGTCCGTCAGGCCATCGCTCCCGAACGTGAGCGTCAGCCGGGTGAGGTGGATGTCGGCCCCACAGATCACCCCATCGAGGGGCGACGGGTCCACCTCCACCTCGCGGTGACTCATGTTCGCGACGTCGCCCTCGAAGGGCACCACCCATCGAGCGGTGCAGGACTGCTCTGGCGTCTCCGCAGGCAGGATGGGCACGACATCGAGGTCCGCGAGGCGGAAGCGGGTCCGGATATGCTGGAAGCCCTGGTCGTAGGTTCCGTCCAGCGGGGCGGTCCGCAGCACCTGGACCAAGCAGGCTTCCGCCCCAGGGCTCGCGCCCTCCACCGACACCCCCCAAGGCCACAGGCCCCGACCGCTGTCGACAGAGACCCGCAGCATTGCTCCTGGCTCCTGCCCACACGCCTCGAGACGATGGCGCAGCCCACTCCAGCCCGACGGGACGCCTGCTCGAGCAGACAGGCTTCTCCCCCGGCGCCCCGCCAGCACGATGGTGTAGGCCTCGTCGTGGCCGAAACCCGAGGTGCTCGCGAAGCGGGCATCGGCGGCCCGGCTCGTGCGCGTCGGGGAATCGAACAGCAAGGCGACCAGCGCCACGCCGGAACCGAGGATGGCGAGTCGAAGCATCATGAGACCTCTCTTTGGCATGTCCACAACCTCACTCGCCTTTCGTCTCTCCCCCGACGCAGGGTGTACCAGGATGTCATCCGGCAGTCGGCGCTGGGGCACCGACAGACCCATCCGCACACTGCCCCTCGCTGGCATAGGGTGGACCATGCTCTCGCTCCTCGTCGCCACCGCCCTCGCCCAGCAACCTCTCACCGTGCCCCTCGGTCGGGCCGCGGTCCTCGCCCCTCAGCAAGCGCCCACCGAGCTCACCATCGACAAGCCCAGCGTCATCGACGTGCAGCCGGTGATGCCGTGGCTCATCGTGGTCGGCAAGTCCGTCGGGAAGACCGACCTGCGCATGGCCCACGCCGAGGGCACGCTCACCTGGGCGGTCACCGTCTCCGCCGACGCCACCGCCCCCGCAGGCGCCCTGCTCCTCGACCAGCCCACCCGGCAGGTGGCCGTGGCCGTCGACGACGGCTGGCTGCTCCCCTGGCCCGACGACGGCACCGCGCTCACGGTGGTGAAGCCCGACAAGGTCTCCGCCAAGCCCTTCGGCGAGCGCTGGGTGTGGGTGCAGGGCGAGGCGAGCGGCGTGAGCGACGTGATCATCGAGCGCGGCAGCGAGCCGCCTCAGATCACCACCGTCACCGTCGGTCGCACCGGCCCCGCCCCCGAGCAGGCCCACCCCATCGGCCCCCCCATCCAGATCCCCCACGGCGGCACCACGCTGCTCGACGCCCCCACCCGGCCCGAGGGCTGGCTCGTCGGCCGCGGCGCGCGGGTGGCGGTCGAGGAAGCCGCCTCGCCGCCAGGAGCCCTTCGCCTGCGAGGCACGCGAGCAGGGTCCACCTGGATGGTCACGAGCTACGCCGACGGCCATGTCGAGGTGCGCCAGGTCGTGGTCAGCGAGCCCTGACACGCCTCACAGCGGCAGGTCGCTCCGCCTCAGCCGCGGCGCGCTCCACCGCTCCCGCGTCGCCCTCGCCACCCCCTCCAGCAGCGCGCGGTTCAGCGGCGCCGCCAGCCCCTCGGCCTCCGCCAGCTCCACCAGCGGCCCGTTGAGCCACGGCGACTCCAGCGGCTTTCCCTGCTGCAGGCTCTTCCAGGTGGACCCCCCTCCCCGCTGCTCCCCATCAATGCTTCCCAGCGAGATCGGGCGCGGCGACAGCGCCTCGGTCGACACCAGCGGCCAGCCCGCCGCCTGCAGCACCGCCCGCCCCTCCGCCAGCGCCGCCAGGGCCACCGCCTCGAAGTCTTCCGGCACCACCAGGGCCTGGGCCGCCCCCATCAGGTTGGTGCACCACTTGGCGTTCACATAGGGCGCCACGTCATCGTGGGCGAAGGCGTCGAAGCCTGCCCGCACCAGGGCTGCCGCCAGCGCGTCGCGCACCGCGCCCCCCTCGCCCTGGGACACCCCCACGTGCATCGCGCCGTAGTGCGGCCGCGACCACAGCCGGGCCACCGCCGGTGCCTCGATGCTCGCCGGCACGTTCACCGCACAGGCGAGCACCGTGTCGTGCCGCTCCGCAGCCCAGCCCGGAGCCTGGATCCCGTTCGTCCAGCACACCAGGGGGACCTCGCCCCACGCCGTGCCCAGCCCCCGAAGCGCAGCCTGCGCATCCTGCAGCTTGGTCGCGAGGCACAGCACGTCGCCCGGCCTCGGGGAGGCGCCCTCCACCGACGACGCCGACAGCATCAGCGTCTCGTCGAGGTCGGGGGTCTGCCAGCGAAGGCCGTCGCGCTGCAGCGCCTGCAGCCGAGCCCCCCGTGCGATCAGGTGGACCTCCTCGCCCGCGCGGGCCAGCGCGCCCCCCAGTCCCCCACCGATCGCTCCTGCTCCCAGCACCACCCACCGCATGCGCAGAACCCCCCGGGCTCCGACAGCATAGGCCTGAGAGGCAGACTAGTCGCGCCGCACGAACACCGTGTGCTCGTCGACCACCGCCACCTGCTCGAAGCCCGCCATCGGCCCGGTGAGAAAGCCGTTGTGCTCCAGCAGCGCGAGGGTGTCGAAGTCTCCCTCACACGTCCAGCAAGCGTGGGTCGTGCGCACCACCACCACCTCCACCCCCTGCTCGGTCAGGTCGCGGGCGAGCTGCTCGAACAGCAGCCGCTCCACCTCGGGGGCCTCCGCCAGCGTGTGGTAGCGAGGGCCCGCCTCGGGAGGCACCTGATCGGCGTAGGCGTAGAGGATGCCGAAGCTCGGGAGGATGTGGTTGACCACGCGATGCCCGCGCTCCACCGCCCCGGGAAACACGCCGGGCACCGTGGTGTCGATGGCAAGCAGCGGCTCACCGGGCTGGATGTGGCGCTCGATCTCCTCGAACAGCAGGTCGCGCGCGGGGGGCTCCCAGACGCCCTTCACGAACAGGCCCACCGGCAGCAGCAGCCCGAAGATCGCGGCGGCCGGCAGCAGCTTCGGGTAGCCCCTGGCCGCTCCGTGCACGGCCACCGCCGCGAGCCAGGCCGACACGCCCAGCAGAGGAATGCGGTGGTAGGGAAAGCCCTTCTGCTGCACGAGGAAGGCCACGATGCCCAGCACCAGGTAGCCCACGAGGGGCTGCACCATCGCCGGGCGCTCCCGGACGGCCCACGCCGCCGTAGCCGCCAGCGCATAGGCCAGGAAGGGCTGCAGCGAGAAGGCCAGGATCAGCCACATCGGGTTGTTGTAGGCGGCATAGCCGGGGGCCACCATCGGCAGGTAGACATCGAAGAAGGCTGCCCGCGAGGCCGGAGACATCGACAGGAACAGCAGCGGGTAGCCCAGGCCCCCCACGGCATACCCGAGGAAGGCGGGCGACCACAGCAGCGAGAGCCGCCGCCGGGCCGCCACCAGGGCACCCGCGTAGATCAGCCCGACGATCACGTAGTGCGGCTTGATCTGGCAGCCGATGGCCGCGGCCACCCCGAGGCAGGCCCACAGCAGGTTGTCGCGCCCAGGTGCCGACGAGCGCGGCGACGCCCGCCCATCGAGCTCCGCCAGCACCAGGAACCACGGGAAGGACAGCAGGAACACCAGGTGCTCCTTCTGCCCCCACAGCCACGCGTTGGCGGTGATGGCGCCGTGGCCGACGAGGGCGAGGTTGCACAGCCCCGCCAGGCTCTTGGGGGCGCCGGCACGCAGCAGGACGGCCCGACAGGCCCACAGGCAGACGGCCAGAAGCAGGGCCACGAGCAGGTGGTAGGTGTGGTGCGGGGGGGTGCCCAGGGCGCTGCTCAGGCCCATCGGCACCGTCATCAGCAGGTGGATCCAGGGAGGGTTCGTCTCGAGGTAGTCGACGTACGGCTCGCCCCCTGCCGCGAGGCGCCCGCCGATGGACAGCAGCAGGCCCATGTCGGTGTTCAGCCGAACGCTGCCCAGGAACAGCGACGTGGTGAGCATGGCCCACGCCCCCACGACGGCCGCATCCCATGCCCAGCCGGGCCCGCGCCCGACGCCCGCTCCCGGCGCGTCGCCCTCGCTCACGACGCCTCCTCCGGCCCGTCGCCCTGGGTCGTGGGCGTCGCGACGTGCACCACGCCGCCGATGCCGGCAACGATCAGGCTGATGGCGAGGAATCCGAAGGCCGCCGCCGTCGCATCCGTCTCGGCCACCCCCAGGCGGCCGAACAGCTCCACGAAGGCGGCCTCTCGCACGCCGAGCCCCCCCACCGTGGCAGGGAAGAACACCGCCACCTGCGCCAGGGGGACCACGGTCAGGGAGTCCACCCACCGCGCCGACGGCGCCACCGCCGACACGATGGCATGGCCCGCAGCCGCGACGGTCGCGTGGCCCGCCACCCCCAGCCCGAAGGTCGCCAGCAGCGGCAGGGAGCGGGGCTGCACCACCGCGTCGCTGTCGCCGCGCCAGCGCGCCACCACCGGAAGCGCCAGGCACACCAGCAGCACCACGACCCCACAGCCCAGGTAGAGCCAGGGGGCGCCGAGGGCGGCATCGGTCAGGCTCACCATCGCCGCCGCCCACACCATCAGCGCCGCCAGCCCCAGCGCCCGCTCGGTGACCACCGAGGCCCACGCCGCCGACGCGCTGCCCACGGCCCGGCGGCTGAGCTCGGCCCTGAGCAGGTCACCCCCCACCCCACCGGGCACGAAGGTGTTGAAGAACATCCCCACGAAGTACAGCCGAACCTGCTCCTTGTAGGGGGGGAGGGTGCGGGCTCCGAAGGCCACCAGGGCCATGCGCCAGCGAGCCGCCCCCATGAACAGCGTCGACGCCAGCAGAAGCACGCCGGCCAGCAGGTGCAGGAGGTCGAGCCGGGCCAGCGCTTCCAGGAGCGACGACCGCGGCACCCGCCACAGGGTGAAGGCGAGGAAGGCCACCGCGACCAGCGCGCGCACCACCGACCACACCACCGAGGGCCAACGTCGGGTGCTCACCGCGCCCGCCTACGGGCCAGGGCCGCGGCGATCACCACCAGGTCGATGCCTGCCCGGGCGAAGGCCCGCCGGGTCACCTTGCTCCCCTCCACCTCGGTCCAGGCCTTGAGGGGGACCTCGATGAACGCGTCGACAGGCCAGGGCTCGACCCCGGCCGCCGGCACCAGCAGCCGCCCGCACAGCTCGACGTCGAAGGCCCAGCGGGCACGAAAGGGCGTGGCCAGGGCCGCCTGCAGCGTGGGGTCGGCGCGAAACCACTTGGCCCCGCACTGCGTGTCGTAGACCGGCATGCGGAGGATCAGCGAGGCGGCGGTGGCGAAGCTGCGCCCCAGCCAGTGCCGCAGGTGGGGGCGCTCGATGGGCCGGCCGAGGAGGCGCACCCGGGCGCCGAACACCGCGTGGGCCCCGGTCGACCGCAGGGTGTCGAGGAGGCGCACAGCCTCGGGGGCCGAGGTGGCCAGGTCGGCGTCGAGGTAGCCCACGACCTCCGCCCCTTCGGCCATCGCGTGCTGCAGCCCCGCCCGGACCGCACCGGCCTTGCCCTGGTTTCGCTCCAGCGCGAGCACCCGGGCATGGGGGTGCCGGGCGGCCATGCCCTGCAGCAGGTCGAGGGTGGTGTCGGCGGAGCCGTCGTCGACGAAGAGCACCTCGGCCACGTCGAAGAGCGGCTGAAAGCCCTGCTCATCGAGGCGCTCGGCCTCGTTGTAGCAAGGGACCACCACCCACGGGCGATCAGCCATGGGCTCGCCGACACAGCGCCCACCAGCTCAGCCCGGGCACGAAGGCGCCGGCACGAGCGGCGACCCGACCGGCCGCGGCGTCGGCGCGCAGGCACCCGTCGACCACCGCCGCCGCGACCGCTCCGTGGGACCACGCCAGAGGGCGGGGTGGGCCCGCCGGTGCCGGCTGCCGGCGCTCGAGGGCCACCTGCAGGGCACGCGGCGCCAGCAGGCTGCCGAACAGCCCTCCCTCGAGCACGCGCACCAGCCCCGCGGTGTCGACCAGGCGCCGCGCTTCCGCGGGCCGGTAGCGCCGGAAGTGGCCCAGGGCCTCGTCGTGTCGCCCGAACAGCGCAGGCCACGCCGGCACGCTCACCAGCACGTGCCCCCCCTCGGTGAGCTGGCCCGCCACCGCCTCTCCGAGCATCTGCTCGTCGTCGTCGACATGCTCGAGCACGTCGAGCAGCATCACCAGATCGAACCGCTCCCCCTCCGGCGCCTCCCGCACCCCGTGCACCCCCTCGGGCAGGGCGGCGAGGCTCGCCGGGTCGTAGGCGTGGTCCCACGCCGTGACCGTGCTGCCAGCAGGCAGCCTCGCCAGGAGCTGGCCGGCAAACCAGCCATCTCCCGAGCCGATGTCGAGCACCCGCAGCGGCCGCCCGAGCAGCCCCGCACGCGCCAGCACCCGCTGAAAGTGATGGAAACGGGCGGTCTCCCACGGCTCACGCAGCGAGCCGGCATCGGGTCTCTCAGAAAGGTCCACGCGGGGTCTGCCTCAGGATGCGGAACACTCTACCAGGCCCCGTGTGCGTCGCCCCTGGCGAGCCGTCATCGGCGCGACCTGCGGTCCCCGACACCATAGACCTGCTGTCTGGAGGACTCCCATGAAGCTACTCGTCGTCGGTGCCACCGGAGGCGTGGGCCATCACGTCGTCGACCAGGCCCTCGCCGCAGGCCACACCGTGCACGCCTTTGCCCGCTCGGCCCTCGACCGCACCCACGACGACCTGCGCGTGTTCACGGGCGACGCCACCCGCCCTGGTGCTCTCGACGACGCCCTCGCCGGGGTCGACGCAGTCATCTGCGCCATCGGCGGCGGCCTGTCTGACCGCACGACCCGCACCGAGGCGACCCGGGCCCTGGTCGCCGCCATGCCCCCCGCCGAGGTGAAGCGCCTGGTCGTCGTCAGCTCGCTGGGGGCCGGCGACAGCTACCGCCGGGTCGGCTTCGCCACCAAGGCCATCGTCAAGACCCTGCTGCGCAACGCCATCCACGACCACGACGGGCAGGAGGGCGCCGTGCGCGGCTCGGCGACGGAGTGGACGATCCTGCGCCCCGGCGGCTTGTCCGACGAACCCCTCGGCGACAGCCGCGTCGTGGTCGGCAGCGAGGGATCGCTGTCGGGGCGGGGCCGGGTGTCCCGAGCGACGGTCGCGCAGCGGGCGCTGCAGGCCCTCGACGAGCCGTCGTGGCGGGGGCAGGCCGTCGCAGTGCTGGCCACCTGACGAGCCTCTCGGGGGAACGCAACCGCAACGTGACTCTCGCCCTCGGGCCGCGACGAGCCGCCACCATAAAACCTGTTCATGTTCGCAAGCGAAGTCCTACACGCCCTCTCCGAGCCGGCGGCCTGGTGGCTGAACGGCGACGTAGAAGGCAACGCCGCATGGCATGCGATGGAGCTCCCCACCTCCGCCGTCGAGGTGAGCGGCTTCGTGGTCCCCGACCACCCCGCGCCGCGGCAACTCGACACGCGGTGGGGCACAATGGAGGTCGCTGCGGTCGGCGGCGGCTGGATGCTGCGCCTCGTGCGCCCCGACGACTCGCGCTCGCTTCGGAAGGGCTCCGAGTACCAGGCGTTGTTCCGCGTCGCGACCGACGGCATCTTCCTCTACGACGACGCCATGCGGCTGGTCGACGTCAACCCCACGGCGTGTCGCCTTCATGGCTGGTCGCGCGAGCAGATGCTGCAGATGCACCCGTCGGAGTTCATCCACCACAGCACGCACCACGTGTTCGCAGACTTCATCGACCGGCTCTGGTCTGGCAAGCCCTTCCACGGCTACGCGCGGGGTAACCGCGCCGACGGGACCACCTTCGACATCGAAGCGACAGGGGTGCCGATCCTCCTTCGGGGGAGGCGGCACTACGTCGGGAGCATCCGCGACATCACCGATCGGCTGCGGCTGCAGGAGGAGCTGGCCCAGGCCCGGCGCCTCGACAGCATGAGCCGCATGGCCGGAAGCATCGCCCACGACTTCAACAACCTCCTCACGGTCATCCTGTCGAGCGTGAGCATCGGCGTGGAGGAGGCCCCGACCGACGCCATGGCCGAGCTGATGCGCGAGGCGCGCGACGCGGCCCTCCGAGCGAGGTCCCTCACCGACCAGCTGCTCACCTTCGCCCAAGGGCGCGTCACCCACGGTGCGCCCACCGAGCTGCGGGCGGCCGTCGCAGAGCTCATGCCTCGGATGACCAGCGCCCTTCCCGAGGGCGTGACCGTCGAAGTGCACGCGCCCGAGGATGTGGGCCACGTCAGCCTCCCTCCTGACGACCTGGAGGAAGTGCTGCAGCAGCTGCTCAGCAACGCCGTGCAGGCCATGCCCGAGGGCACGGTGTCGCTGCAGATCGTGCGGCGAGAGCAGCCCGCGCGCCAAGCCGGAATCATCGTGACGGATACGGGCGTGGGCATGACCCCTGAGCAGGCCGCTCAGGCCTTCGAGCCCTACTACACGACGCGGGGTGAGGCCGGAGCCTACGGGCTGGGGCTGGCCACCGTGCACGGCATCGTCCAGCAACACGGAGGGGTGGTCAAGCTGGAGTCTCGCGTCGGGGAGGGCTCCACCGTGCAGATCTGGTGGCCCGTCGTCGAGCGGTCGGAGCCGAACCCTCCGACCCAGCGCAGAGCCCCGGTCGGCACCAGCGCGCGGCTGCTGGTCGTCGAAGACGAGCCGGCCGTGCGGCGCGTGCTCGAGCGAATGCTCTCCCGAGCCCACTACGAGGTGGCGGCTGTCGCGACCGTCGAGGAAGCCGCCGCGCACCTGGCTGACCGCCCCACCGACATGCTGCTGACCGACCTGCGGCTTGGTGATGGCACCGGCATCGAGCTCACGGCCACCGCCCGCAGCCGAGTCCCCCAGCTCCCCGTGCTGTGGATCTCCGGGCAGGCCCCCGAGCCCACCGAGCGGCCCGACGATGTCGTGTTCCTCGAGAAGCCCTTCTCGCAGGCGGAGCTGCTGGCCGCCGTGCAGCGCACCCTCGGCCCCCTCAGCGAGCGCGCCAGCTGACGCCGAGCCCGGCGCTCACGCCCTGCGACGCATTGCGGGACCACAGCTCGGCTCCCACTCGCGGCTCCAGCCCCCAGTGCGGCCCCAGCTCCCACAGCCCTGCCAGCGTCGCCGCCACGAACTGCCGCGTGAAGGTGTCGAGATCGCCGTCGATGGTGCCCCGCCAGGCCCACTGGGCCTCCACACTGCCCAGCGCCCAGCACGGGCCGATCTTGTACCCCACCTTGCCCAGGGCGCGGCCACCGTCGGCGAGGGCCAGCTCGGGCTCCCAGCCTACGAACTGCTCCGTGCGGTGCAGGTAGCCCACCCCGCCCTCCACGAAGCCGTCGCCCACCGCGCCCGCTCCGTAGCCCCACAGGGTCAGGTCGAGCTGCCCGTCGCCGGGCTTGGGGAACAGGTCGGCGTGGGTCGGCAGGCTCTGCCCGACCGTGCCGTTGGCATACAGCGGCACCTTCGCCTCCACCGCCACCGCCAGCGGGTGGCGGGGATGCAGCGCCACCTGGGTGGCAACCCGCAGATCACCCATGCGAACCGTCGTGGCACGCACCGGCACCGCCCCGAAGGCGTCGAAGATCTCGGTGCGATGGGACCCCACCACCAGCGGCGCGCTCGCCGACAGCTGCACCGGATGGGCCCGCAACAGCCCGACCTCGCCGTAGCCCGACACCTGCACGCCGGTGTAGCGCCCCCCCGAGTCTTCCTCCTCGCCCGGCACCCGCACCCGCGACGACGTGTAGACGCCCGTCTCCGCCTTGAGGTAGGCGTCGCCCAGATCACGCGTCCAGCCGCCCGCCCACGCCGCCGACAGGGCCCACAGCACGGTCACACGAACACCGTCACCAGCATGCTGCCGTCGTAGCCGGCCTTCGGGTCGGTCCCGAACGGGTCGGGCTCGCTGCGTGCGCCGCTCTCCGTGGTGCAGCGCACCTGCACGGTGTGCTCGCCTGCGCTCAGCTCGACCTCGGCCGACCACAGCGCCCACACCCCCGCCCCAGGCGCGTACTCGATGTCGGCCTCCTGCCACGGCCCATCGTCGACCGACACCTCCACCGAGGTCACTGGGTCCTCCCCGGCGAAGGCCGTGCCGATGAACCGCACCGGCCCCTCCTCCACCGGAGCCCCCGACAGCGGATGCGCGACCAGCGCGTTGGGCCGGTACACCGCCTCTTCGTCCCATGCACCGTTGCGCTCCAGCGTCCAGAACGACACGTGGGGCTCGTCGACGAAGGTGATGGCATCCAGCCACTTGAGGTTCTTCACGCCGTATCGGCCGGGCACCAGCAGCCGCGCCGGCGCACCGTGCTCGGGGGGCAGCGCCTCGCCGTTCATCCCCCACACCAGCCACATCGCGTCGAAGACCTCCCGAGGCAGCCCCGCGTCGTAGCCATCCACCGCGTCAATCCGCACCCCCACCGCCTCGTCGGGCACCTCGACCCCCAGCGCCTCCAGCACCTCCACCAGCGGCAGCCCCGCCCACACCGCGTTGCCGATGCGCTGCACCAGCGGCGAGCTGCCGATGCACTGCAGGGTCGCCTCCCGCTCACGGCTGGGCAGGCTCTGCAGGAAGGCGAGGTCGAAGCGGGCCAGCTCGGTGCCCTCGTGGGCGATGGCGGTGGTGTGGGTGGCTACGTCGAGCTCGGGGTAGCCGCAGCACTGGTAGCGGTAGAAGTCGCCGATGGGCGTGACCGGCGACAGCTCGGGGTCGACCCGCGGCTCGAGCACCACAAAGCGCTCGCAGCCCGCCAGCAGCCTGGCGAACGCAGCGGTGCCCGCGAGCTTCAACAGGCCTCGGCGCTCCATGGGGCCTCCTCGTGAACCAGCCGTATGCCGCCGCGCGGCATCGGTTACCCGCTGACCCGCTCCGCTCGAGGCGCCGGGTGGTTGCGCTCCAGCTCGGGAATCCGCACCTCGTGCAGGTCTTCGGGCTCCGACAGCCCCTTGAGCAGGTAGTGCCCCAGCCTCGCCACCTCGACCCGCTCGCAGCGCGCCGAGCGAATGGCTGCCTGGCTGGCCAGGATCTGGCCGCCGTAGCCTGCGTTCGCGATGCGCGCGGCCCGGTTGACCATCGGGCCGAAGTAGTCCATCGCGCCGGTGGTGGGGTGCGGCCGACAGTCGGGCTCGCCGGTGTGCAGCCCCATCCGCACCAGCAGGGTGCCCAGCAGCTCCTGCACGTCGGCGGGCCAGGGGTGCTCGGCCAGCGCGAGCTGCACGTCGACGCACCAGTTCATCGCGTCGCCAGCGTCGGAGAAAGCCACCATGAAGGCGTCGCCCTCGGTCTTCACCTCGTAGCCGCCACACCGGGTGATGGCGGAGCGCATGATCGCGTCGTGGGCGGTGAGCACCTGCCGCATCATGGTGGGGTCGCGGTCCCACAGCTTGGTGGAGTCTTGCACGTCGGTGAACACGATGGTCACGGTGCCCGACGGTGCCGCGGGCACCTTGAACGTGGCCACGCGGCGCCGCCCGCCCGTCCACTCGCGGAGGAACTCGCGGGCCGTCGCCGTGCGCTCGTGAGGCTTGACCTGTAGGGCGTGCCGGACGGCCTTGACGATGCGGGCGGGCAGCTCCGGACGCACCTCCTCGATGGGCCGATAGGTGCCCGAGCGCACGTTCTCCAGCACCTCGTTGGTGTCTTCGCCCGTGAACGGCAGCTCCCCCGTCAGCGCCTCGTACAGCGTGACCCCCACCGACCACAGGTCGGCCCGCTCGTCGACGGCGTCGGGGTAGTGCGACTGCTCGGGAGCCATGTAGTAGGCCGTGCCGAGCATGCCCCGCCGCAGCGAGCCCGAGGTGGGGTCTTCCGTGCCGAACACTCGTGCCAGGGCGAGGTCGGTGAGCTTGGGCACGAACTGGTTGCTGTCGGGCTCCAGGGCGATGCCGCTCGTCTTCACGTTGCGGTGGACCACGCCGTTGCGGTGCATGTGATCGAGCCCGCGAAGCAGGCCCGCCGCCAGCCCATCCGCCTCTTCCACGCTGAGGTGGTGGTGCACCAGCAGGTGCTCCGACAGCAGCGCGCCGTTCACCCAGTCGAGGATGAGGGCCGGCAGCTTGCCGATGCGGACCAGATCCGTCGCGCCCACCAGGTTGCGGTGCCGCAGGCGCGCCTGCAGCCGCCCGGCGAGGAGCTGCCGCCGGGCCAGCATCTTCGAGCGACGCGACAGCACGACCATGCAGTGGTGCGTCTCGAGCTCCACGTGCCGCACGCGATACCGCTCGGTGAAGGCCCCGCGATGGACGAGGGCCTCGATCCGGTAGTTGCCTACGGTCTCGCCTGGGGTGTACGCCACGCGCAACCATAGCACCGCGCCCCCGACTCACCCACC
>CBDUIC010000091.1:0-28214 GCA_965367245.1 uncultured bacterium
TGTGGCTGGCCCATGCCGACGAGCAACCCATGGAGGGAGCCGATGCCGGTCATCGACACCACCTTCGAGGCATCGTGCACCTACAGCGAGGCAACAGCCAGGGCGCCGTGCGGAGCTTGAGCTTCGCCCTCGACCTGGCTGGCAACGACATAGTCCTGGCGGCGTGGGCCCTCCGTGGCCGGGGCCGCGCCTACGTCGGCATCGACCGGATCGACGCCAGTCTGGCCGACTACGAGCGCTGCACCGGCCTGTGCGAGGGGCGGGTGGCGCTCGTCGGCGTGCGAACCCACGTCCTGAACGCCCTCGCCGACATCGCCCGCGAGCAAGGTCGCCTCGACGACGCCGCTCGCTTGTTCCAGGAGACGCTGGCCCTCGCAGGAACGCGCGTGCGCCATGTCGTGCACCTCAACCTCGCCTTGCTCGAGGCCCAGCGGGGGCGCCTACCGGCGGCCCGAGGTCACCTGCTCCGCGTGCCCTATGCGACCAGCACTGCACGCCCGTTCCTGGAGCTCGCCGGCGCGGGCACCGAGCTGCTGCTCCTCGCCCACGAGGGAGCCCCTGACGAGCTCGCCGGCGCAGTGACCCGCCTTGGCCTGGCGGTCGACCGGTCGGCCAGCATCGACGTGCAGACCCTGCACGTGCTCCTCGACGTGCTCACGCTGCTCCGAGCCCGCCCCGTGCCTCCCTTGATCGTCGCCCGCACGGCCCGCCTGGCGCTCCATCATGCGCTGGCCACCGACCACGAAGCCGAAGACGACGTGCGGGCCCAGCTCCTCGCCACCGGCATCGAGCTGGTCGGCGACTACGAGCTCCTCGGCCGCCTCGGCGACGGCGCCACCGGCAGTGTGCGGCGGGCGCGCGACGTGCACACCGGTCGCGACGCAGCCATCAAGGCGGTCGTCGAGGCTGCCATCGCCCAGCGCGTCGCACGGGTCGAGCTCGACGCCGTGTCCCGCCTCGACCACCCCGGCATCGTGCAGCTCCTCGACCACGGTGTGGTCGACGAGCTCGACGCCCTCACCACCGGCTGGGCCCCCGGCACCCCCTGGCTCGCCATGGAGGTGCTGAGCGGTGGGTCGCTGCAGCGACGAACCCTACCCTGGAGCGAGCTCGTGCCGGTCCTCGACGGGCTCCTCGCCGCCCTGTCCCACGCCCACGCCCGGGGGGTGCTCCACCTCGACCTCAAGCCCGCCAACATCGTCGTCGACCCCGACGGCCTGCCGGTCCTCATCGACTTCGGCATCGCCGGCCTGTCGGGGCGGCGACGGGCGATGCGTGCCGGCACCCCCACCTACGCAGCCCCCGAGCAGCTCGGCGGCTCGGCGGAGCCCCTGGGGCCTCCGACCGACCTGTACAGCCTGGGCTGCACGGCCTGGGAGCTGCTCACCGGCACGCCGCCCTTCCATGCGCCGACCCAGGAAGCGATGATCCGCGCTCACCGCCAGCAGCCCCTGCCGCCGCTGTCGGCGCCCGACGACGTAGCCGCCTGGCTGCAGCGGCTGCTGGCCAAGCGCCCCGCCGACCGCTTCGCCTCCGCGGCGGCGGCTCGCCGGGCCCTGCGCCTCCTCGCTCCGGGCCCCCTGCCCGAGCGGCCGCCACGCGCCCTGCCACCCCCGTCCCTCGCGGTGGTGCTGCGCCGTGACCCACGGCACGTCCCACGCGGCGTCGAGGCCCCCCTCGAGGCCCAGCTGCGCGCCCTCACCGGCCAGGGCGCCCCTCCCACGCGCATCGGTGGTGCTGCGGGGCAGGGCGTGAGCCACGTCGGCCGCACCCTGGCACTGCAAGCCCTCGAAGAGGGGCTGGCGCGGGTCCTGTGGGCCCCCGCCGGCGACCTCGCCCACGCGGCCCGCCACCAGCTGCACGTGGTCGGGCTGGGCGACGACGAGCTGGTGCCTGCCCTGCGGCGGCGCCCCGAGGTCGCCGACGCCGACGGCGTAGCCGCATGGCTTCGAGGCGACGCCGAGGCCAGCGACGGGCTGCGGGCACTCTGTGGCGACGCCCCGTGGGTGGTGATGCGCGACGCGCCGGCCGCGCCCTGGGGCCCGGTCGCGCCCGCGCCCCGTGCGTGGGTGGTCGACCTGGTCCACGGCGACGGCGCGGCGGATCATCAGGTCCCCCAGGCCGATGAGGGCATGCGACAAGCACTGCTCGACGGCTGGGTGGCCCTCGCGCCGAGCCTGCGTGAGCAGCTGGTGAGGTCCACCGATGGGCCCCGTGCCCTCGTCACCTATCTGCGCCTCCTGGCCGCCAGCGGTCGCCTGGGCAGCGGGCCGGATCACCTGCGGGCGCGACCCGGCCCGATGGTGCCGGCGACCGAGCTGGTCAGCGCGGTGGTGCGCATCCGTCTCGACGCCGGCGAGCGCGAGGCGCTTCGGGCCATCTCCGACCTCGCCCCCTGGCTTCCCGACGAGCCCGGCCGCCCGACCGACAGCCTGAGGCCCTTGGCCACCCTGGGTCTCGCGCGCCGCACGGTCGGCGGCTGGCGGCTGCTGTGCCCGGTGGCTCCCCTCCGCGCCGCCCTGGGAGCCTGAGCCCCCTGAGGCATGATGGCCGCCGGGAGGCAGCATGTTCGAGACCGCCGAGCTGGGCCGCAGCGTGTCCAAGAAGGCCTTCGAGGAGGCCGAGGCCACCCTGCGCACCGACCTGCTCCAGGCACAGCGCGACGCACGCGCCGCCGGGCTGCCTGTCGTCCTGGTCGTCTCCGGGGTGGAGGGCGCCGGCAAGGGCGACCTGGTCAACCAGCTCAGCCGGTGGCTCGACAGCCGAGGCATGCGGGTGCACGTGTTCTGGGACGCCACCGACGAGGAGCAGCAGCGCCCGTGGTGGTGGCGTTTCTGGCGGGCCTTGCCGCCGCGGGGCGAGATCGGCGTCCTCTTCGGCTCCTGGTACACCGACCCCATCGTCGAGCACGCCTACAACCGCATCGACGTGCGCCGCTTCGAGGCCGCGATGCACCAGGTCAAGGCCTTCGAGCGCATGCTCACCGTCGACGGTGCCCTGTTCGTCAAGGTGTGGCTGCACCTCGGCAAGACCGCCCAGCAGGAGCGCTGGCAGGCCGATGAAGCGAGCGGGCGCCCCTGGAAGGTGTCGCCCATCGCCGAGGAGTACGGCGAGCACTACGACGCCTTCCTGCGCGCCTCTGAGCGCGCGATCCGCCTCACCGACACCGGGCTGGCCCCCTGGCACATCGTCGACGCCGAAGACAGTCGCTTCCGCGACCTCACCGTCGGCCGCACCCTCCTCGCCGCCATCCGCGCCCGCCTCGCCGAGCCGGTGCCCGCGTCGCCGGCGCCGCCGCCATCGGTGGAGCTACCGGGAGAGCCCGTCACCGTGCTGAGTCGGGTCGACCTCGACCAGCAGCTGAGCAAGTCCGCCTATCGTCACCAGCTCGCTCACTGGCAGCAGCAGCTCAACCGGCTGGGCTGGGCCGCGCACCGGGCGCAGCGCAGCCTCGTCGCCGTGTTCGAGGGCTGGGATGCCGGCGGCAAGGGCGGAGCGATCCGCCGCCTCACCGACGGCCTCGATCCCCGGCTGATGCAGGTCATCTCCATCGCGGCCCCCACCGACGAGGAGGTCGCCCAGCACTACCTGTGGCGCTTCTGGCGGCACGTGCCCCGCGACGGTCGGGTCACCATCTACGACCGCAGCTGGTACGGGCGGGTCCTGGTGGAGCGGGTCGAGGGCTTCGCCACCCGGGCAGAGTGGTCCCGCGCCTACCACGAGATCAACGCCTTCGAGGGCCAGCTGATGGCCCATGGCACCGTGGTGACCAAGTTCTGGCTGCACATCAGCCCCGAGGAGCAGCTCGCGCGGTTCACCGAGCGCGAGAAGATCCCGTGGAAGAAGCACAAGATCACCGACGAAGACTGGCGCAACCGCGAGCAGTGGCCCGCCTACGCCCAGGCCGTCAACGACATGGTGCAGCACACCAGCACCTCCGAGGCCCCCTGGGTGCTCGTGCCCGGAAACGACAAGCGGTTCGCCCGCGTGATGGTCGTCCGCACGCTGTGTGAGCGCCTGGCCGCGGCCCTGGGCGAAGAGCTCGAGCCCCTCCCCGAGCCCCCTCAGCGCCGCCAGTAGCTGCGCCGGATCAGCTCGCCCTCGTCGGTGATCACCCGGAACGACAGCAGCCCCTTCGCGTCGCCGAAGGCCGCCGGGTCGAGGTGGATCCAGGTGCGGCTCCACGTCGGCTCGATGTGCATCGTTCGCCGCGCAACCCGCTTGTCGCCCGCGTAGACATCGATGCGGGCCTCGGCCGGCGCGTTGTGCCACTGCACGTAGAACACCACCTTGTCGCCCTCGTCGAAGGACAGACTGGGCGAATACAGCGTGTCGCCGCGCTCGGCGTGGGTGCCGTGCTTCAGGTCGACGTGGGCGACCCCGCCTCTGCCCATCGCGGCGTGGTAGGCCTCCTCGTCGGCCAGCAGCTGCTCGAAGACCTCAGCCTCCGGATGAGCGGTGGGGGACCACGCCACCGACGGCTCGGGCGCCACCGCCTGGCTGCCCATGCAGCCGCCCGACGGCGCCGGCACCTCGGGGGTCGGCTGGGCAAGCGCCGCGCGATCGATCGACAGCCGTGCAGGCGGCAGCACGGCGTAGAGCTTGTCGAGCACCGGCTCGGGCAACCAGGGCACCTTCGCCGCCCGCAGCCGGGCCTGCTGTGCGGCGGTGGCCTGCAGGAAGTCGCGCGCGTCGTCGACGCCCTCGAAGCCGCCCTCACGAAGCAGGTAGTGCAGGTAGGCCGCCGTCACCGGTAGCTCCCCCACGCGACCGATCACGTCGCTGGAGGGCACCTTGGCCACCGACTCCATCGCCAGGTACTCCGGCCACACCGGAATCACCTCGCCCGGCGCATCGACGTAGGCGCTCCAGAACGGGTCGAGATCCGCCCCTGCCCAGGCCTCCAGGTCCGAGCGCAGATCGATGGCTCCCTGCGCCCCGCGCCCCTGCTGGAAGTGGTGGACCATGTAGTCAGCGAGGTCTTTGCCCGTGTGGGTGGCCAGGTGCCACTCCAGCATCTTCACCACCAGCGGGCCCTTGGTGTAGTGCAGGTACTCCATCAGCTCGTGACCGTGCTCGGGCTCGGTGGCCAGGGCGACATGCCAGTCGGGGTGGTTGCGCATCGCGCCGAGGTGGTCGCGGTACATGTCGTTCCACCGGCCCTCGTCGGCCAGGTGCCCTGCGGCCGCTGCCGCCTTGAACTCGACGTAGCTGGCCCAGCCCTCCACGAACCAGTGGTCACGGCCCTTCATCAGCAGCGGGCCGTTGGGCAGGTACTTGTTCATCGGGTGGGCGAAGCGATGGCCGAGCAGCTCCCAGTTGCGTCGCCGCGGCTCGGGGTGCTCGTAGCAGGCGCCGTTGGCCCAGGCCCCGCCGAACACCTTGCGCCCGTCGGCGGGCTTGGGCGTCCACACGATGTGAAACGGGAAGCCCTGGTCGAAGGCGAGGGTGTCGCCGAAGTACTTCGCCGTCGCCTTGGTGCCGTCGAACAGGGTGCGGCGATGGGCCTCGTCGAAGCCCGCGTAGGCCCAGATGCGCACGGGGGTCTGTCCGAGGGTGACCTCCTCCATCTCGAAGCGCCCCATGCCCACGCAGGTCGTGGTCAGCGCCTTCCACGCCACGCCGGGGGCGAAGGGCACCCGCCAGCCGTCGCCCACGGGCTCGAAGGGCACCGCCTGCGCCCAGCCCTCGGGCGTGTCGTAGGTGACCTGGATGTCGGCTACGTCCTGGGCCCCCCGCGGCGACAGGAAGACGCGCCCGTCGAAGCTGGCCCAGTCTTCGTCGACCCAGCCCTGGTGACCGTGGCGCCCCAGCCCACCCGGCTCGGCCTGGTAGCGGGCGATCACCCCATCGGCGGGAGCGCCCTGCACGCGGAGCTTTCCGCCATCCCACGACGTGTCGAGGGGCCGACCGTCGCGGGTCGTGACCACCACGTCGCGAATCGCGATCTCCTCTTCAGGGGCGCCCCGCTTCAAGAAGAAGCCGTCGCCGCCGAGCCCCTCCACCTCGAGCTCGACCCCCAAGCCCTGCTCCACCGTCAGGTCGACCCGCGCGCGCACCGAGCGCCCGGGGCCCTCGGCCTGCGCACTCAGCAGCAGGCTGTGGCCGAGGGCGAGGGTGGCGGCCAGGGTCCAGGGGGCGGTTCGTCGCGACACAGCGGGCTCCAGGTCTTGGCCGTGCGTCTACCACGCCGCCACGAAGGGTGGAGGTTGTGGGCTTTCACACAGGCCCCGGCCTCCGCCTGGGTGAAAGGGCCCGCCGCCAAGGCTCCCACGGGGCTGTGAGCTGGCACGATCTGTGCTTTCGTGTCCGGACCTCTGGAGGGCTCGTCATGCAGCGCATCATGGTCGCGACCGATCTCGCGTCGAACCAACCCCAGCCGTTCTCGGTGGCCCTTCGGCTCGCCCAGCTGGCTCACAGCCAGCTCAAGGTCGTTCATGTGCACGACGAGGAGCAGAGCTCCGACTGGCGCAAGCTGCCGACCGTGCGCAGCCTCCTCGAGCAGTGGGGCGCCCTCGCGCCCGACGCCAGCCTCGAAGACTTCGATGCCCTCGGGCTGCGGGTGATGCCCCTCGAGGCCAACCTCCGAGGCGACCTTCCCTCCGAGCTGGTGGTGCGTGCCCACCAGCACGACCCCGACCTGCTCATCATGGGCACCTCGGGTCGGGTGGGGCTGGAGCGCATGCTCCACCCGTCGGTCGCGGAGCCCGTGGCCCGCTCCTGGGGAGGTCCCACCCTGATCGTGCCTGCCAAGGGCCGGAAGATGGTGGCCGACGATGGCACCCTGAACCTCCGCAAGGTGCTGATCCCCATCGACGCCAGTGCACCTCCCCAGCACCTGGTCCACCAGCTCGTGCGGCTCCTCGACGGGCTGCAGGTCGGCCATGTCGAGTTCGTGCTCGTCCACATCGGCGAGCTCACCGACATCCCCGACTTCGACCTGCCCGAGCGCGCCGACTGGCTGTGGCGCTCCGAGCTGTTCGACGGCTCGGTCGTCGAGACCATCCTGCAGCTGGCGGAGGTCGAAGACGCCGACCTCATCGCCATGTCGACCCATGGGCACGACAGCCTCCTCGACGCCCTGCGGGGGTCGACCACCGAGCGCGTGCTGCGCCGGGCTCCGTGCGCCGTGTTCGTCGTTCCGCTGAAGTGACGACGGCCTCGGCTCGACACGGCTAGGATGCGCCATGCTCCTGTGGTGGCTCATCGCCTGCACCAGCCGGCCCGCCTGCGACGACGACGAGGTCTACGACCACGACGCCGGTGCCTGCCAGCCCTACCAGCCCGGAGAGCCGGTGCAGGCCGAGGTGTGGTCGCCGCCCCCCGGCACCACCTGGCAGTGGCAGCTGACGGGGTCCATCGACACCTCCCCCGACGTCGCCATGTACGATGTCGACCTGTTCGAGGCCCCCGACGCGGTCCTCGACGAGCTGCAGGCCGCCGGGCGCGTGCGCATCTGCTACTTCTCCGCCGGGTCTCTCGAGGCCTTCCGCGACGACGTGGGCTTCGTGTCCGACGACGCCGTCGGCCGCCCCCTCGACGGCTGGCCCGACGAGCGCTGGCTCGACGTCACCCACCCCGACACCCTCGAGCTCGCCCGCCGACGCCTCGACCGCGCCGTCGACCGTGGCTGCGACGGGGTCGAGCCCGACAACGTCGACGGCTACGACAACGGCACGGGGTTCCCGATCTCCGCCGCCGAGCAGCTGCAGTTCGACCGCTTCCTGGCCGACGAGGCCCACGCCCGCGGGCTGTCGGTGGGGCTCAAGAACGACGTGGAGCAGCTGGGCGAGCTGCGCGACTGGTTCGACTGGGCCCTCAACGAGGAGTGCGTCGCCTACGACGAGTGCGACGCCTACCAGCCCTGGCTGAAAGCAGGCAAGGCGGTGTTTCACACGGAATACGCCGACAACCGCGGGGAGCTCGGCGCGCTGGCCGACGCGGTCTGCCCCGCACGGCCCGCAGAGCTGTCGACGCTGCTGAAGACGTGGGACCTCGGCTCCGAGTTCATCGTCTGCCCGTAGCCAGAGGCACCACCAGGATCGTCACCACGTGGGCAGGTGGACCGCCTCCCCCGCCCAGTCGCGCGAGGGCACGCCGATGACCAGCTCGCGCACCTTGTTCTGCTTGTAGGGCATCGGCAGGTACAGCGCGTCTTCCCGCCAGCCGCCGATGCCGTTCCCCCAGGTGACGCCGTGGGGGTACTCGCTGTTCACCAGGCCCGGCGACGACTCGAAGGCCTGCACGATGGAGGCGTTGGGGGTGACCCGCCACAGCGTGTGGGTCGAGTAGTCGGGCACGTACAGGTAGCCGCAGATGTCGACCCCGATGGCGTCGTGGTAGGCGCCAGTGCCTACGCCGCTCACCCACACCCGGGGCGGGGTCGTGGGGGTGTAGGTCGCGTCGAGATCGACCACGTAGATGCGCCCCTGGCTGCCACCGTAGGTGCCGATGAACATCCGCTCGTAGGCCAGGTCGAAGGCGATGACCCGCGGCGAGCCCGACGCAAGCGCCCCCTGCTCCACCAGCACCTCGGCGCTGCCCGTCGCCGGGTCGACCCGCACCACCCGCGCCTGGTCGGCGGCGTAGAGCATCTCGTCAGGGCCGAGGATCAGCCCGTAGGGGCGGATGTCGCCGTTGATGGGAATGCGACCGCCGGTCGAGGCCACCCGCACGATGCCCTCGACCGCCGAGGCCACCGCCAGGTCGCCATCAGGCAGCCACACCATCTGCTCGATGGTGCCGATCTGCGGCACCAGCACGTTCACGTTCCCCTGGTAGTCGGCGACCATCAGGTCGTTGTTCGACCGGCTGCTGCCGATGATCCGCCCGTCGGCGGTGAGCTCGAGGTCGTGGTAGCCGGTCGGGCCGGCGATGATCTGCGAGCTGACGGGCAGCACGGGCACGGTGCTGCAGTCGTAGGTGGGCACCGGGGGCGCCGTGTCGCCGGTGAACCCCGTGGCGGCGGTCACGCCGGTCGCCGAGGTGGCGAGGGCCGACGTGTCGGTCGACGCCGTGGTCGCCTCGGTGGGAGAGGTGCCCGAGGGCGAGGAGGACCCCGCCCCCGGCTCGTCGGGCGTGCAACCGAGGAGCCCCAGCGTCAACATGGCAGGAAGGAGGTGGACCATCGCCCGCCCCTAACCCACTGCGCGGCGCCCACTCGCAGTACAGTCCTCCCCCATGCACGACTCCCTCGTTCTGAGCACGCCCCACGGCAGCGCCACCGTCCACCCCCTCGGCGCCACGGTCCTGTCGTGGCTACCCGCCGGCCAGCCTGACGTGCTGTGGGTGTCGCCCCTGGCCACCTACCGGGAAGGGAGGGCCATCCGCGGCGGCATCCCCGTGTGCTGGCCCTGGTTCGCCGCCGACCCTGCCCACCCGCAGGGCCCGTCCCATGGCCTGGTCCGCACCCGCCTGTGGCAGCTCGATGACCACTCGACCGGGGGCGACACAGCCCACGCTCGCTGGCACATCGACCACGACGACGCCTCGGTCTTCCCCCCGTTCCGCCTCGAGCTGTCGGTCACCCTCGGGGTCGACCTCACCCTGCGCCTCACCCACCACGACCGCAGCGGGTCGGGGGCGGCATGCCGCGGCGCGCTCCACAGCTACCTCGCCGCCGACGCCCGCGGCTCCACCGTGCAGGGGCTGGGCGCCGTGCGCGCCTACGACAAGGTCACCCAGCGTCACCGCCGCCTGCCCGAGCCGGTGAGCTTCGACGGCCCCACCGACCTGGTCGTGCCCACCGCCGGGCTCGCCACCCTGCACGACGGCCACCGCCGGATCGAGGTCCACCGCCACGAGGCTCCCGACGTGGTCCTGTGGAACCCCGGCAACCAGCGCCCCAGCGATGTGCCCGAGGGCGGCGAAGCAGGCTTCGTCTGCGTGGAGGCCGCCGCTGTCACCGAGCCCTGGCACGTGGCAGCCGGCGGCCACCGCTCGCTGCAGATGCGGCTCGTTGCTCGCTGATCAGCCCAGACTGTCGAACACCCGGGCTCGCTTCGCGGCCGGCCGAGCGATCAGCCGCCCCAGGTAGGGCTCGACCGCCGCCCGCTCCACCAGCTCGGTCTGCACGGCGAGGCGCAGGCTGTAGCCGGCCAGCACATCCGCCACGGTGAAGGCCTCGCCGCACAGCCAGCCTTCATCGGGCAGCCAGCCCGCCAGCACCGTCATGGTGTGCTTCACGCTCGGCGCGTGCAGGGTGAGGTATTCCGGGCCGATGAGCCCGGCCTTGCTGATGGCGCACTCCACCAGCCGAGCCTCCAGCGTCTCGCCGAAGGTGGCCAGCCAGAACAAGTAGCGCTCGCGCGCCGCCTCCCCCACGCCGACCCACAGCCGCGGCATGTCGAACGACTCTGCCATGATGTGGCAGATCGCCGTGCTCTCGGTGAGGACTTCGCCGCGGAAGCGCACCGCCGGCACCCGGCCCATCGGGTTGAGCTCGGTGTAGGGCGGACCACGATGGTCGCCCAGTGCCAGGCGCTCCTCCTCGACCGCGAGGCCCAGCTCCTCCGCCAACCAGCGGACCTTCCCGCTTCGATCGACATCCCCGAAGGAATACAGCGTCAGAGTCTCAGCCATCGTCGTGCTCCCTTGGTGCCAGGGCCGCGCGGCCCTACTGAGCGTCATCCTACCCGGAGGCCCTCCATGGGCGACAAGCTCGTTCGCATCTCTGACGACTTCCACAACCTGCGAGGATCCTTCAAGGTCGCCCGCCTCATCGACATCGGTACCCAGGCCTCGCTGGTCCGGCGCGCCGGCGGGGGCTGGCTGATGCTCGACAGCTACACGCTGAAGGGCGAGGTGCTCGACCAGGTGATGGCGCTCACCGACGACGGCCGCGGGGTCGAGGCGATCCTCCACCTGCACCCCTTCCACACCGTGCACGTGAAGCGGAGCGCAGAGCAGTTCCCCCATGCCCGGCAGTACGGCACCGACCGCCACGCGCGCAAGGCCCCCGACCTGCCATGGCAGCCCGAGCGCACCGACCAGCCAGCCTGCCACGCGCTGTTCGCCGACGACCTCGACTTCTCGGTGCCCGCCGGGGTCGACTTCGTGCCCGACAACGAGCACCTGCACTTCGCCTCGGTGCTCGCCTTCCACCGCGCCAGCCGCACGCTGCACGTCGACGACACGCTGATGTACTCGAAGCTACCCCTCGTGGGCGGGCTGTCCTTTCACCCGACCCTCAAGCGCGTGCTGCAGCGCCGCCCCGGCGCGGCCGCTGAGTTCCGAGCCTGGGCCGAGGGGCTGATCGAGCGCTGCGCCGAGGTCGAGCAGATCTGCCCAGCTCACACCCACCTGCCGCCGCGGGCCACCGCGCCCGACGGGGTGGCTCCCCAGGTGCGAGCCGCCCTCGACGCGGTGCGCAAGATGCTCGACGCCCACGAGCGCGCCCACGGCTAGCTCAGGCCGCGTGGCGACGCGACGAACGGGAGGTGGCCACCAGCACGGCGGCGACCTCTTCCAGCGGCTCGCTGCGCAGCCCGAGGACCCGCACGGCCGGCTCGCTGGCGACGGTCGTGACGACCCCCACCACGCGGCGCGCGTGAGCCACCGCCCGAGCGAAGGCGTCGGCGAGCTGCAGCGCCGCGACAAGGCGAGGGTCGGCAGCGCCCACGACCTGCCCGGCGGGGAGGTGGTGGCTCGCGATGGCGTCGATGAGCGCGTCGTCGAAGCTCCAGCGCCGCAGACAAGCCGCCCCCAGCGTCGCGTGGTCGACCCCGAAGGCATCGCGCTCGAGGTCGAGCACGGCCGGGTGCCCGTCGCGCTCGGCGTCGAGGATGGCGACGAGGGCCGGCTCATCGAGGACCGCCATCAGCTGGCGGCCCAGGTCGTGCACCAGGGCGGCCGTGAACAGCCGGCTTCCTACGTCACGGGGCAGGTGCTCGCTGAGCACTCGGGCGGCCTCGGCCGACTGCATGGCGTGGTGCCACAGGGCCGTCGCACACGGCGTCGCCTCACGGCCCAGGCTGGTGAGGGCCAGGGCCACCGCCGCGTCGCGGGTGCGCCGAAAGCCGAGGCGCTGGATGGCCCGGCGAAGGGAGTCCACCTTCACCCCTCGCGCGAACAGCGCGGAGTTGGCGAGCTCGACGATGCGCCCCGCCAGGACCGGGTCTTGCTCCACCACGCCCTTCATGTCGGCCACGGTGCTGTCGGCCTCCCGCGCCACGCGCATCACGCGCCCTGCCACCGCGGGGAACACGTACAGGTCGTCGATGCGATCGAGGTGGCGGCGAAGAACGGGTTCGATGGACACAGAAGGCTCCTGGCGCGAGGCCGTCCTTCCTCTTCGGCTCAGCGCGCCACCCCCTTGAGGTGCACGACTCGGTCGGGCAGACGATAGGGGCATCGGCACCCCTCCTGGAGGCCCCATGAGCCATCGCGTCCTGATCACCGGTGCCAACAAGGGCATCGGTCGCGCCCTCGTCGTCGACGTGCTGTCCCACCGCGACGACACCCATGTGGTGCTCGGCAGCCGCGACGAGGGGCGGGGGCGTGCCGCCCGCGACGAGCTGATCGCCGACCACCCCGACTGGGCGGATCGCCTCGACCTGCTGGTGCTCGATGTCGCCAGCGAGGCATCGGTCGCACAGGCCGCCGAGCAGACGCGCCAGCGCTACGGCGCCACCGGGCTGCACGCCCTGGTGAACAACGCCGGCGTCGGCCCCTTCGGCCACAGCTACGACGAAGTCCTCGACATCAACGCCGAGGGCGCGCACCGCACCAGCCATGCCTTCCTGCCTCAGCTCGTCGACGGCGGGCGCATCGTCAACATGTCGTCGGGCTCGGCACCCAACTTCGTCGCCGCCTGCGCCCCCGCCGTGCAGCAGCGGCTCACCGACCCGGCGGTCACCTGGGCCGACGTGCGCGAGCTGATGGCCACCGGCCGCTCCCTGGCGCAGTCCGAGGGCGACTTCGCGAGCGCCGGCCTCACCCCCGACGCCTACGGCCTGTCGAAGGCGGCCCTCAACGCCCTGACCATCGAGCTCGCCCGCACCCAGCCCCATCTGCTCGTCAACGCCTGCAGCCCGGGCTTCATCGAGACCGATCTCACCCGCAAGATCGCCGACGCCCGGGGCAGCTCCCCCGAGGCGATGGGGATGAAGCCGGTGCAGGCCGCCACCCGGGCGCCGATGTTCCTGCTGTTCGGCGACGTGCCCGCCAGCGGGTGGTACTTCGGCAGCGACGCGGAGCGCAGCCCCCTCGATCGCTACCGCAGCCCCGGCGACCCGCCCTACACCGGCGAGTAGCTCGCCCACCCGGAGGAGCCCGTGCATCGCCCCAGCCCCATCGAGTCGCCCTGGGCGAAACGCGTCGACCGGCGCACCCCCGCCGAGCGAGCCGTGCAGCACCTCCTCGACGGTGAGGCCGTGCTGGTCGAGGATCGGCTGTCGACGGCGCGCGCCATCTACGAGGTGCTCGTCGCGACCCTTCGGCCCCCCGCCGACGACGCGCCCTACGCCGCCCGACAGGCCTACGAGAAGCGTCTGGAGGCCGCAGCCTCGAAGCTGCTGGTTCCCGTGAAGAACCACGCGCTGGCCCTGGCCGGGGCGCCCGAGCTGGGCTTCCTCGCCGCGCTCTACCCAACGCTCGACCGCTTCGCGATCTCCTACCTGGGGGCTCGGCGGATGCTGAGCGCCTGGTCGCACTACGAGCGCGGCATCCACCTCGCGGTGCTCGGGCACGCTGTGCATCCCTTCTTCGGCACCTACGCCCCCACCCGCACCACCCACCTCGAGCTGTTCGCTACCTGGCTCGCCGCCTACGACGGCCCCCTCGAGCGCACGGCCGACGTCGGCACCGGCTGCGGGGTGCTAGCCCTGATGCTGGCCCGGAAGGGGGCCCGCCACGTGCTGGCCACCGACATCAACCCCAACGCCGTGCGCAGCGTCACCGACGAGCTGACGCGCCACCCCGAGGCCGCCTCGGTCATCGAGCCTCGCCAGGCCGATCTGCTGGGCGACGAGCAGGGTCCCCTCGACCTCATCGTGTTCAATCCCCCTTGGTCGCATGGGCCTCCCGACGGCCCCCTCGCTACCGCCCTCACCTTCGACGACGCGCTGTTCCCCCGGTTCTTCGACCAGGCCCACGCGGCCCTCGCCCCCCACGGCCGCGTCGTGTTGCTGTTCTCCGATCTGCTGCGCCTCACCCAGCCCGACGTGCCCCATCCCATCGATGCCGAGCTCGAGGGCGGCCGGTTCACGCTGGTCGACAAGCTCCGCCGGAAGGTCAAGGCCTCCACCACCCGTGACGGCCGTCGGCGGACCACCCGGGAGCGGGTCGAGGTGTGGGAGCTTCGCAAGGGCGACGCCACCTCCTAGCGTGGCGACCATGGGGTCTCCGCCCTTCCCGCCGCGGAGCGAGGAGATCGGGAGGCGCTGCACTGGCGCATCGGCGCCCGGTGAGGCAAGCTCCTCGGAGCCCGCCACCTCGCCAGGAGTCGCCATCCACCGCCCGCCCCCGCGCCCCCGCCTCTTCTCGCTGCGCGGCAGCTGGTGGCTCGGTGCAGTGGCCCTCCTCGCCACCGGTGGGTGTGTGCGCGTCTACCAGCCGATGTCGGGCCTGCACGACCCCGTCGTCGTCGACCCCCAGCTGCCGAACTTCACCGGGCTGCGGGTCGGCGTGCGCTGCCTGCCTGGGGGCGTGCTGTCGCCCCAGGAGGCCAGCGGCATGTGCGACAAGATCGGCAGCCTGTTCGAGAACCAGGGCGCCATCGTGCGCACCTGGACGACCCCCGGGCCGGTGCCCGACGACGACCCGTTCCCCACCGACGACCCCGATGCCCCGCCTCCCCCGGCCGACCTCACCATGCAGCTGCGGTCCCGGGAGATCCACCACTCGGAGTACCCGCTGTCGTGGGTGGTGAGCATCGTGAGCTTCACCCTGGTGCCCGCCATCATCGAGGAGACCTTCTCCCACGACATCGAGGTGCGCGACGGCAGCGGCTTCCTGCTGTCGCGCGACGAGCTGCAGGGCCGCATCGTGCAGTACTTCGGGGCCGGCACCTGGATCGGCAACACCGTGCTCGACCTCACCCTGCGCTCCGACGAGGAGGAGCTCACCGGCCTGCGCGCCAACGAGCACCTGTCGGCCGACTTCTACGCCCAGCTCAGCCAGGCGCTCTTCGACGCCCACATGCGGGCTCGGGTCCTCGGGGCCCAGGTCGAGGTCACGCCGTGATCTCCGTCGCGTTCCTCCCCCTGCTGTTCCCCGCTGCCCCCGCGCCCGGCCTCGCCCGCTCCCGCGCGTGGGCTCGGCAGTATGACTGCGAGCGCATCGCCGACGAGGTGGCCCTGCAGCGCTACCCCGGTCGCGTGCGCCCCTCGAGCCCCGAGGAAGACCCTGACCGCACCGTGGTGATCTGCCACCAGCGCCTGCTCAGCGAGGGCCTTCGCGAGCCCCGCGACGAGGCGGTCCTCCGCGACCTGCGCGACACCGCCGACGCCATCGCCGTGGCCACCGAGGGCCTGCGACCCGGCCTGGGCGAGGTCACCTGGCTCGTCGACGTGCACTACCCCGACGGCGCCGTGGCCGACAAGATCGGCTTCGCCACCAAGAACGCCCTGATGAAGCGCAGCCTGTCGGTCTCCGATCGGGTGCCCCTGCTCACCGCCTCCGACCTCGGCGTGCTCACGCGCATGCCCCCCGAGCAGGCCTACCCCAAGGCCTGTCGCCGCTACCACGACACCGGAAGCCTCGGCGACGACGAGGTGCTCGTCGCCGTCGTGCAGCTCGACGTGCGACAGACGACCCTGCTGGCCGGCATCTGCCACCAGGGCCGCTGGGGGTGGCTGCCGTGACGGGCCTGCTCGCCAGCCTGTGGCTCACCGTCGCCCACGCGGCGAGCCCCGTGCAGGAGGCCCAGCAGGCCGAGCTGGAGCGGGTGCGCCTTCAGATCGCCGACCAGGTGCAGCTCGTCGCCTTCGACCTGGTCGATGAGATGGTCGTGAGCCTGCGCGACGACCCGGTGTTCGACAAGCCCACCCCCGTGGTCCTCGCCGACGTGACGGTGCCGGTCGGGCTCGGGGCCGGCATGGCGTCGCTGGTGGAGAACCACCTCGCCACCGTGCTGCTGGCCAACCCCGACACCCACCTGCAGCTGGTGCACTGCCCCAGCTGCACCGCGGTCGTGGTGCACTCGGGCCCCGAGGCGACCGTGATCTCGCGGGGCCACGATCAGCCGGAGACCCTCGAGAAGCTGGGCGTCGGAACCGGCCAGCACGCGCTGTTCGTCGACGTGGAGGCCGAGGGCGCCTTCCTGGTGCTCCGTGCCCGCCTCACGCGGCTCACCGAGTCCCAGCCCATCGTGTGGTCCCACACCGTCGCCACCTCCGCGAGCACGCCAGCCCTGCTTCGCCAGCCCGAGGGCCTCACCACCGCCAGCGAGGCCCGCGCCGAGTACCTCGACGCCCTGCGTGACCGCGGCCCCATCGCCGTGCCCCTGCGCTTCGCCGTGCGCACCTTCGCCCGCCCCGACGAGGGCGTGGCCGCCCCGCCGTTCGTGTGGCTGCAGTCCGGCGTCGAGCTCGGCGTCACCGACGCCCAGGCCTGGACGAGCTCGATCCTGGTCGGCTACAGCTTCATCCCCCAGGCCTACCAGGGGATCATGGGCCAGGCGCGGGTGCACCGCCTGCTCACCGGCCGGGCGCGCTCCCACATCAAGCCCGATCTGTACGGCTTCGTCGGCGCCGCGGTGATCAGCGTGTGGGGCCCCGCTACCGGCGCCTTCTCCAGCGAGGTCCTCACCGCCGACGAGATCATCGCGGCCCTCGACGAGGAGGGCCCCCGCACCTCCTTCGGCACCCTGCAGGTAGGGCTCGACCTGCGGGTCGGGCAGCGCATCGGCCTGTCGACCTTCCTCGAGGCCATCCCCGACTACGCCAACTCCCCCAACTTCGGGAACTACGTGCGGGTCGGCCTGGGCTTCCAGAGCCTCGGCACCGAGGTGACCTTTTGGTTCTGATGGTGCTGTGCTGGCTGGTCGGCGCCGCCCATGCGGGGCCCGACACCACCCGCGATGCCCTCGACCGCCTCGAGGAGATCCTCGAGCTGCGCATCGAAGACGGCGCCATCTCCCCTCGCGAGGTGGTGCCCGCCATCATCGTGAGCACCCGCCCCCGCTACGTCGAGTCGGAGGCGTGGTTCGCCACCCGCGCCATCGAGGCCGTGCAGCGCAGCCTCGGGGCCGACAACCTGCGCCTGTGCGAGGCGTGCATGGCGCCCCGTGCCTGGGTGGTCGACGGCCAGCTCGCCTATCAGACCGGCCCCGTCGGCCTCGACGAGGTCGTGCGCCTCGACGACCAGACCCGCGGCAACGCCGCCCCCGCCCGCAGCGCCATCTGGATCGACGAGCACCGAGGCGGGGTGTCGGTCCGCATCATCGATCTGAGCACCGGCCGCATCCTGTACGCACAGAACGTCGACCCCTTCCTCGTCGAGAACGACAACACCGAGCGCCTCTACACGATGAGCGAGGAGCTCGAGCGGCGGGCTCGCGGCGAGAGCGTCACCCAGGCCTTCGTCGACTTCGCCGTCTACCCCGGCCAGCACCTGTCCCTCGACTGGACCGACCAGTGGGGTCCCAAGAACGGGAGCCTGTCGGGGGTGACCCTGTCGCTGTTCGACCCGGTCGTCGGCATCGGTGCGGTCCACTACCAGCGCATCAAGCCGCTGAACATCCTGGTCGGCGGCAAGGGCATCATCTCCCTGCCCACCGCGCTGGTCTCCGCCGTCGACGACTCGGGGGGCGGCGGCGACCTGCTCGATCCGCTGCTCACCGTCGTCGGGGTGATCCGGGTGCCCTTCGGGCGCTCCAACTACGGCGCCATCGCCACCGCCTCCACCAACGGCGAGATCGGCATCGGCCTGTCGCTGATGAACATCCGCCTGCTCCCGGTGATCCCATGATCCCTTCCCTGGTGCTCGGCCTGCTGCTCGGCGGCTGTGCCTCGAAGAACTACACCCACTACCTGCTGGAGCCCGCCCCCGCGGTCAATCCCGCCCTCGTCGAGGAGGAGGGGACGCAGCTGAGGCCCCTCGGGTTCGGGTCGACCACGGCCATGAAGGTGAGCTGGAACGACGGCAACGTGCTCACCGAGGTGGAGATCCCGCTGCTCGCCAGCGGCCAGCGCATCGTCGTCGAGCACACCCCGTCGTCGACCGGCGTGTCGACCATCCCCGCCACCCGGCTGGTGCCGCCCCCGCCCACCCAGGCCGACACCTCCCTCGACCAGGCCTACCGCGAGCGTGGGCTGGCTGTGAACCCCGACGCGGCCGCGGTGAGCCTGACGCGCTCTCGCACCCTGATGCAGACCGCGCTGGAGCAGGGCAACTACCAGCTCGCCCTCGAGTGGGCGGAGATGGTGCTGTCTCGCTACCCGTCGCACCCCGAGACCCTGAGAGCCAAGGGCTCGATCCTGCTCATGCTCGGCGAGCGTGACAAGGCCATCGAGACCTACGAGGCCGTCGAAGAGATCGAGTCCGACCCCACCGTGCGACAGACGCTGGAAGACCTCCAGCGCGAAGCACCCTTGTAGAGGATGGTGACGTGCAGCTCCTAGGATTGGCTCTGTTGACCTTCGTGGTCTGGTACGGCTTCGCCGACCGCGACGACACCACCATCTCGGCCTTTGACAGCCACGCCGCCATCATGGTGCTCGGCGGCTCGCTGGCAGCGGTCATGGTGAGCTCGTCGGCACGCACCACCATGCGCACCTTCGCCGCCCTGCGCGAGATCGTGCCCGGGCTGGGCACCCTCACCCGCGACACCGACGCGCTGGAGGCCGAGCGGGTCGAGCTGTCGCAGCTGTGGCTCGACGGCCGCCGCGCCCAGGCCGTGGAGCTCGCCGAGCGCAGTCGCTTCCCGAGCATCCAGCGCACCCTCGACCTGGTGCTGTCGCGGGCCCCCGAGGAAGCCGTGCGGGCCACGTTCACCGAGCTGCGGCACGCCGAGATGTCGCGGTGGCAGCCCGCCGTGGGCAACTGGGAGCTGCTGTCGAAGCTCGCCCCCTCCTTCGGCATGGTCGGCACCATCACCGGGATGATCCAGCTGTTCCAGAGCATGGGCGAAGACGACATGAACCTCGGCGCCTCGCTGTCGCTGGCGCTGCTCGCCACCCTGTACGGCGTCGCCTTCGGGGCGGGCGTCGCCGGCCCCATCGGCCACTTCCTCCGCAACCTCCTCGACGAGCGCCTCGGCGCCATCGAGCGGTGTGAGCAGAGCGTCGCCGAGCTGGTCGCACGCTCGGCTCGCGGCGCCACGGCGGCGGGCTGACCATGCAGCGACGCGCCCACAGCAACGACGAAGGCTGGCTGCTCTCCTACGCCGACCTGATCACCAACCTGCTCATCTTCTTCGCGATGCTCCTCGCCGCCGCCGAGGTCAACCGCACCAAGATGCAACAGATCACCCAGTCCATCAGCGGCATCGAGCAGCCCGAGAGCCTGTCGTCGATCCAGGAGAAGATCGAGTCCCAGATCGAGAAGGAGGGCCTGCAAGACACCATCCGCACCGAGCTCACCGACGACGGCCTGAAGGTCTCCCTCGACTCCGGGGTGGTGTTCGACTCGGGCAGCGCCCGGCTGCGGGTCGAGCAGCTCGATGTGGTCGATCGCATGCTGCAGACCCTCGTGCCCTATGCGGGCAAGTACGCCTTCGCCATCGAGGGCCACACCGACTCCACCCCCCTCAACACCGGAGAGCGCACCAACTGGGAGCTCTCCACCGACCGCGCCAACGCCGTGCGCACCCGCCTCACCACCGTGGGCGTGGCCGAGAGCCGCATCCGCGTCGAGGGCTACGCCGACACCGTGAAGCTCCCCGAGTCCGACCTCGAGGGCCTCACCGAAGAAGAGCGCCTCGCCCGCCACCGTCGCGTCGTCGTGAGGATCTACTGATGGGACCATTCGTCATGCCGCGCATTCCCACTGCCCTGCCCGTGCTGCTGGGCCTCACCGTGGCCCCGGTCGCGCTGGGGCAGCCCACCGTCCCGCGGCGCCAGATCCCCGCGTCGGTCCTCGCCGAGCTCCACCAGGTGTCCAGCCGCTTCGAGCTGGCGCTGGCCAACGACTGCGACGCCACGCGCTGCTTCCCCAAGGGCTGCGTCTACGTCGACCACGCGGTCATCGACCGGCCCCGGCGCACCTCGCTCCCCGGCCTGGGGGGCGACCCGGGCCCCGGCAGCATCGAGCCCCAGGAGTTCCTCACCCGCGCCACCTGCAGCTTCGCCCACGAAGACAACGTCACCGACGAGGAGGCCCAGTCGCTGGTGCGACGGCTGCAGTCGAAGGCGAGCAGCGGCTTCGTGGTGGTCTCCGTGCAGCGGCAGGCCCTCCAGCCACTGCCTGCCCACCTGCGCGACGTGCACGTGCCGGAGCCCGAGGAGGAGGAGGCACCGCCGCCACCGCCCCCGGCCCCCGAGCGCTCCTGGCTCGACGAGCTGTGGGCCACCCTGCTGCCCCACACCGCGTGGATGGTCGGCGTGCTGCTCGCCACCTTCTCCGCCACGGTGCTGTTCTGGGCCTGGCGCCGCGTCGGCAAGGAGTCCCTCGAGGAGCAGCTCCTCCTCGCCGAGCTCGCCCGGGGTGGCGACGAGCCGCCTCCTCCCGACGCACCTGACGCGCCCGACGACGCGGCCGGCGACGACTTCGTCATCGCCCGGGCCGCCGCCTGGAACGAGCGGCTGTCGAGCCTCGATGCCGACGCCCCCGACCCGGAGCTGCAGGCCCTCGCCCGCGAGCTGCTCGCCAGCGGCGACCTCCCCCTGCTCGCCAAGGCCGCCCTCACCCTGCCCGCTGGCTTCCTGGCCACGTTCCCTGCGGGGGGCGACCTCGCGCGCGCCAAGCTCGACCTCGCCGACTACCTCAAGACCGTCGACACCGACACCCTGCCCGACGACGAGGCCTTCTACCGGGCCCTCGACCGCCACGCCCTCGCGGCCTCCCTCGCCAGCCAAGCCGACGCGAGCCTGGTGCGCAGCGTGCAGCAAGACTTCGGGGCCGCCGGGCTGGTAGGGCTCATCCGCGAGCTGCCGGCTCGCCCCGGCGCGCTGCTGTTCGCCTTGGCCCCTTCCAGCGAGCAGCGCGAGATGGTGCGGCTGCTCAGCGCCGCGGCCATGGCCGACCTGTGCGAGCAGCTGCTGGCCAGCAACCGGATGAGTCCCGCCGAGAGCGACGCGCTGTTCGCCGTGCTCGAGGCGGCCCGCCGCGGCGCCCCCCTCCCTGCGGTGCCCTCCGGGGTGGTCACCGACCGGGGCGGCCGCTTCGACGCCGCCGGCGCCCTGTCGATCCTCCTCGCACCCCTGTCCGCCGACACGCGAAGCGCCCTGCTCGGGGCCGCCCTGCAGCGCTTCGGGGGCACCGCCCCGGCGTGGTACCGCGGCATCCTCACCCCCGACATGCTGCTGGCGCTCCCCGACGAGGCCCGCGCCGACCTGCTGCTGGAGGTCGACACCGACCCCCTCGCTGCGTGGCTGTCGGTTCAGGCCGACGACGAGGCCCAGCGCCTGCGCCAGGCCCTTCCCCGGGCCCTGCGGGTCTCCCTCGACGGCGTCGGCTTCGCCTCGCCCACCCAGCAGGCCTCCCTGGCCGAGCGTGGGCGTGAGGCGCTGGCCACCGGGCTGCAGCGGCAGCTGGTGCGGCAGGGCGTGCGCTTCGAGGCGCTGCTGCAGCCGCCCCCGCCCCGGGCAGAGCCGGCGTGAGGCGCCGCGCTGCCGGGCTGCTGTGCCTCCTCGCTGCGGTGGGGCCCTCCTGCGGGAAGGTCCCCCTCGTGGCGGTGAACGCCCAGTTCCTGGTGGCCGACGCGGCGTGGTTCGCCGAGGAGCACACCCTGTTCCTGTTCCACCAGGTGGAGGCCGAGCAGGGCCTGGGCGACCCCAGCGTCATCGAGATCACCTACACCACCGACAGCGAGCGGGTCGACTGGACGCCCCTGTCTGACCTCACCATGGTGCACACCCACCTCCCCATCGACTGCGGCACCCACTCGCTGTGCGGGAGCGCGAGCATCGAGGTGCCCGAGGAGCCCCGCGACGTCGGCATCCGCCTGCGCTACCACCGCGACGGTGAGCTGGCGCTGGAGCCGCAGATCGCCTTCAACGTCGTCGGGCCAGGGCCGCCCCACACCCGCCGCTCGCTGCTCGTCTACGGTGTGTTCAACGAGACCAACGACCAGATCCAGTGGCGTGCCCGCCACCAGTTCCCCACGGTGCGCAACGAGCAGGCCTCCGAGCTCGGTCTGCGCCGCGACTTCTGGGTGGCCGACCCCGTGGTCGCCGACAACCTCACCGGCTTCAGCACCAACCCCTACGGCTACGGCTTCGACTGCCCCCTGCCGCAGGTGCCCGGCCTCGAGCAGGCCGAGGTGTTCACCGACACCCGGGCCGTGTTCCATCCCGATCCGCTCCCTGCCCACGCGGGGCCGTCCCCCTACGTGTGTGGCCAGGCCACCGTCACCGACGCCATCGGCACCTTCACCACCGGCGCCATCGCGCAGAAGAACCCCGAGGTGCGCCCCGCCTTTCCCCTGCTCCGCAGCACCCTGCGTGATGCGACCCCCCTGCCCTTCTTCCTCGGCCCTTGCGATCGGGAGATCTCCGAGGAGCATGAGGCCATGCAGCGGCAGCGCCTGCAGCTCGGCGACACCCCGACCACCTGCACCGACCGGTGGGACAGCCCCACCTTCGTCGACGAGCTCACCGTCTTGTTCCGCGACGCTGCCGAGGCGGCCCGGCCCGCCGGCAACGACATGGTGCTCACCATCGCCGTGCACCAAGACGAAGCCGGCGTGGCCGACGTCGTCGAGCAGGCCCTGGCCCGGCTGCTCCCCAACGAGCGGCACCGCAGCTCCCCCCGCCTCGCCGGCGCCTTCGTCCTCGACAGCACCATCCGCGGCCTGAGCCGCGAGGAGCTCGAGCCGGTCACCCTGTGGTGCCCCTCCACCCTGCCCATCGACGACCTGCCCGACGTGTCGAGCCGCAGCTGCGCCATCCTGCCCGACAACTTCGACCTGCAGCTCGGGCCGCTGTCGGTGGCCACCCTGCCCATCTTGCCCTCGCGCGACCAGTACCTCGACTACATCGACACCTACTCGGTCAACCGCGCCGGGGAGGTCAACGACCTCGCCTACCGCACCCCCGAGTTTCCCACCACCGCCGACCACGTCGACCTCGGCGAGTTCGGCGTGGTCACCTTCCTCAACGGCGAGCAGATCAACGCCACCCCCAGCGACGCCTTCTCCTACTGCGAGAGCGACGAGCTGCAGCCCTTCGTGTTCCGCACCGACCTGCTGCAAGACCCGCGCGTCCTCGACATCCTGGGGGAGGACTGCACCGACGCCGGCCTGCCCCCCGAGGTGTGCGGAGCCGCCGCCTTCGGCCTGCTACCGCTGGAGTTCCTCCCCGACTGGCACGACGCCTTCGGCGAGACCACCTACGAGCTCGGCGTCTTCTGGGAGTTCCCGTTCCTGCTGCAGATGGAGTACCAGGTCGCCCAGGCCGGCGCGCTCACCGCCTTCGGGTTCTCCGTGCCCTTCGGCGTCAACGAGACCGCCGAGGCCTTCTACGGCGCGGAGACGTGGAGCGCCGACAGCTTCGACCTGTCGGAGCTGCTCACCCAGTGCGACCGCTTCTGCGACCACCCCACCTTCGACGGCGCGGGCGTCTACCACGTCACCGACCCCTTCGACGTCACCTACCGCCGCACCTGCTACCTGCCCGACTACCCGCAGCCGGGCGACGGGGGCTTCCCGCTTGATCCGTAGCCTGCCGCTGCTGGCGCTCCTCCTGGGGCCTGTCGCCCACGCCCAAGAAGCCTCCGGCGACGACGCTGCCTCCCCGCCTGTCGACGAGGGTGCCGACGAGCCGGTGCGCACCCCCGACGATGGCCTGCAGCGCCACCGCGAGCCCTTCCAGCTCCTCGCCGACCGGGCCATCGGCACCACCTCCACCCCGGTGGAGTTCAACTGGCGCACGTCGACGGTGCACCTCGGCGGCACCGGCACCCTGCAGGCGGAGCTCAACAACTTCAACACCCTGCGAGGCGGTGGCATCGTGCGGGTGCCGTCCACCAGCATCCTGTGGGAGTTCGGGGTGTCGTGGTCTCAGGTATGGGACACCCCCTCCAGCCGGCAGCTCGCCTTCACGCCCTACCGGCAGCCCGGCCGCCCCTCCCGCATCGAGCTCGACGTGACCGCCGCGGTGCCGCTGGCCGAGGGCATCGTCACCACCGCCCCCCGGTGGCTCCCCGCCATGCAGCTGGTGTTCAACGGCTACCTGGGCCTGCGCTACCGCATCTACCCCACAGGCTTCGCCGGGCTGAAGACCGGCCAGGCCGTCGGCGCCCTGCTCAGCCCCACCCTGCGGACCGAGGAGCTCGACAACCTCGAGAAGGTCCGCCCCGACGCCATGCAGGTCGACCCCGAGCGCTACGGGCTCATCTTCGGTCTGGGCAACGACGTCTACCTGCGGCCGGGGCTGTTCGTGAGCCCCCGAGCCTTCTTCAGCCTCCCCGTCTTTGCCCCCGCGAGCCAGACCGACCTGCTGTGGTGGGGCGAGGCCACCGTCGCCGTGGGGGTCGCGCTGTGATGCTCTGGTGGCTGCTGGGGGCCCTGGCCGTCGCCGAGCCCAGCCCTCCCGACGCGACGGTCGTGTACTACAACGCCCGCATGGCCCTGCGTGAAGGCGAGCCCACCGAGGCGGTGCAGCTGTGGCTGCTGCGCAACGCCCTCGCCGATCAGACCGGGATGGTGTCGGTCCACGACGACGACTTCCGCTCGGTCACCTGGGCGGCCCTCGGGGAGCTGGGGCTCTGCCAGGACGGCCTCGCCGCCGACCGTCGTGGTGCCGGGCTGTGGCCGCTGGCCACCCACAACTGGTTCGTCCGTACGATGAACCGGCGCGGGAAGGCGCGACGCCCCCGGCCCTTCGACGCCTTTCAGCTCGGGCAGCAGCAGCGCTTCGTCTCCATCACCGACGTGCTCAGCGCCCGGGAGCTGAGCGGGGTGAGCCTCACCAGCGGCGCCTGCTTCAAGAAGCGCTTCGTGGCGCTGGCCGCGCAGGTGCCCCTCCTCAAGCGCCTCGACCAGCGGCCGGTGCAGGCCCAGATCCTCACCCACCTGCTCCGGCAGGCCGAGGGCACCCTGGGCGACGATGTGATCGGCCGCTCGGTGCTCAGCGCGCGGCTGTTCGACCTGCACCTGGAGGCCACCGCCCTCGCCGAGCGCGAGGCCAGAGAGGAGGCCCGCAAGCGAGCCCGCACCGGCCGCAGCATCGGCATCCCCCGCGACACCGTCGCCGCCATGGCCGACGACGACGACCCCTACCCCTTCGCCGACGACAGCGAGCCGGCCCGCATCCTCCGCTCGGCCCTCGGCTGGTCGGTCGACGAGTGGATGGCGCTGGAGAGCGAGCGGCGCCGCTTCGTGTTCGACCACGCCCGCGGCTACCACGGCGACCCGCACGTGCTCGACCCCACCGCCGAGGCCGTCCTGTCGCGCCTGGCCACCGCCGGGGAGGGGGCCGAGGTGCAGCGCTGGGTCGCGCGCCGGGCCGGGGCCGACGAGCCCGCCAACCAGCGCCTGATCACCAGCGGGCCCCTCGGCGAGCAGCTCCTCGCGCTGGAGCCCGCCACCGGCTTCACCGAGCGGTCGGTGGTGGCCCTGCATCGCGGCGTGCAGCAGCTGGAGGCCGGGGCCCTGCCCGAGGCGCTGCGCTCCTTCGCCTTCGCGCTGCACCACGCCAACGAGTCGCGGTCGAGCGAGGCCGTGGCGGGGCTGTCGCGGCGGTGGCTGTCGTATGTCGCGGGGCAGTTCGTGGTCACCGACGAGCTGCTGGTGACGCTGCAGGAGCTGGTGCCGCGCCGCGAATACGGAGTCCTCCTGGAAGACCTGCTGTGGCGGGCCGCGCTCCATGCCGACACCACCTCCTTCGAGCGCGCCGTGCGCCACCTGCCCAACCGCGGCGCCCTGGCCCGTCGCGCCGAGCACCTCACCCCGCTGGCCGCCGGCGACCTCGGCCGCTTCGCCACCCGCCTGCGCGACGGGCTGGGCACCTCCCCCAGCGAGACCCTGCGGTTCATCGACCAGTTCCTGCAGCGGGTGGAGCGGGAGGACGCCACCATCCGCGCCGCCCAAGCGCCCACCCTGCGGCAGCTCGACCGCCTCCTCGTGCCCCTGGCCGACCCCGAGGCACGGGGGCGCAGCGCCCGGGTGGCCGACGAGCTGCAGCGCCGCATCCAGGCCGTCCTCGAGGGCCTCGCCGACCTCGAAGACCCGTCCGCCAGGGAGCGGGCCCGGGCGCTGGCGCCCGGCAGCGAGGTGTTCGCCGGCAGCGTGCGGCTGGCCCCGTCCGACACCCTGCCGTGGCCCTTCGCCGTCGACAAGCCCTCGGCGCCGTCGGTGTACAGCCCTCTCAGCCTCACCCCCGTGGAGTGGCTCGACGCCGACGGCGAGCGGGTCTATGGCTGGAGCATCGGGGGATGAGCAGGCGCAGGCGGGGTCCCATCGACGAGAAGCGACGAGCGGCCCTCACCGCCCGCATCGAGGCGCGCAAGGCCGAGCTGCAGGCGCGTCTCGACCAGCGACGCCCCCAGACCCAGAGGCGCCGGCGCTGGCCCTGGCTGCTCCTGCTCCTGCTGTTGCTCCTGTTGCTGTGCATGCGACCGTGTCGCTGCACCCCGGTGCCCGACGGGCCGCTTGCCGAGCCGGAGGAGGAGGCGACCGGGGAGGGAGAGGCTGCGGAGTCGCCCCCCGAGCCCGAGCCGCTGACCGGGCACATCGACCGCACCGACCGGCCCGCGATGCCCACGCCCGCGCCCGCGCCGCTGACGTGGATCGACGCCTTCCGCATGCAGGTGGCGGCCCGAGGGCCGCGGCTAGCCGCGTGCTTCGAGGGGTCGGCCGAGCCCGGCACCTTCAAGTGGACGGTGCTGGTCGAGCCCGTGGAGGGCAAGGTCTCCGACCCCACCCTGGAGCCCACCCTCGGCAGCGCCCCCCTCACCCAGGCCCAGCGCGCCTGCGCCCTCGAGGTGTTGAGCACCCCTGCCTACCAGCTCGACGGCGGCGGCGAGCGCAGCACGCCGAGTCGCGTGAGCATGGTGATCGAGTTCTGACGACGGCATAGAGCGAGCCGGGGGGTGGCATGTCGTCCACGATGGCCGAAGAGACCACGGCGCTGAGGCAGTCGATGGCGGCCTCGGCCATCATGGGCCTCATCGGCATCGCCTTCGCGGTGTCGTCGGGGTCAGACGCCGTGCTCCTCGACGGCGCCTATTCGTTGCTGGCCTTCGGCATGGCCTGGGTCGCCACCCGGCTCACCCCACGCCTCGAGGCGCCGGGCTCCGAGAGCTTCCCCTTCGGCCAGTCGGCCCTCGAGCCCGTGTTCAACCTGGCCCGCGCCGGCGTCGTGCTGGTCGTGCTCGCCTTTGCGGCCCTGTCGGCCCTCGGCGCGCTGTCGTCCGGGGGCGACCCGACGCGTGCTGGTCCCGCCGTGGTCTACGGGCTGGTGGTGGGCGCCGCCGGACTCGCCGTCGCCCGGCGCCAGGAGCAGCTGGCCCGCCAGCTCAACTCGTCGCTGCTCCGGGTCGACGCCGCCTCGTTTCGGGCCGACGGCGCCATCTCGATGTCAGTGGGCATCGCGTTCCTGATCTCGGCGGTCGTGGGGTGGTGGGGGGGCGACGTCATCCTCCCGTACATCGACCCCATCGTCGTGCTGCTGCTCGTGGCGGTCCTGGTGCGCGAGCCCTATGCGACGCTGCGGGGGGCCGCTGGCGAGCTGCTGGTCGAGGCCCCGCCGAAGAGCCTGCGCAAGGAGGTCGAGGCCGCCATCGACGAGGCGCTGGCCGACACCACCCTCGAGGCGAGGCAGATCCGGGTGTGGAAGCTCGGTCGGCGGCTCAACGTGCGGGTCGCCATCCTGGTGGCGGAGGCCGACGCCACGCTGTCGGTTCGCGAGCTCGATGCGCTTCGCAGCCGCGTGCACGCCAGCTTGCAGCCCCATGCGGCCGTGGTCGACGCCGACGTGCTGTTCACCGCCAGCCAGCGGTGGCTCGACGAGGGCCTGCCGTCCCAGCGGCTGGGGGACGGCGCGTAGCTCCTCTCCCGCTCGCCGCCGCACATCGCGAGACCACCCGCTCGGACCCGCCCCTTCCTGCGCCCGCACGCCCACCGCGACCTGCCGCAGGGCACGCGACGCCGACCGTAGCGAGCCTGCGAGCGC
>CBDUIC010000092.1:0-28193 GCA_965367245.1 uncultured bacterium
TCCCGCTACCAACTACCGGGGCTCTGCCCCGAAGAGCCCCGCCGGGGCTGCGCCCAGTCCCCTTGCGGTCGACCTCCGGGGGAGCCGCAGCGTGCACTCGTTGGCTGCGCTCGCAGGCTCCCTCCGCCCGCCTCGTCGCACGCTGCTCCCTCCGGTCTCCCTGGTGCCGCGACGTGCATGGCAGCCGGCAACGCTGCGTCCGTGGCGGGGTGCACGACGTGCTGGCGAGCGGGAGGGCGACATCTAACACCTAGCGTCCTGACCCCCGAAACGAGACCGCTCTGCGACCGCTCTACGAGTAGCGGGAGGCCCGCTGGCAGCGCTTGGTGGACCGCAGGCTGCCGTACCCGCGCAGGGCACGCCGACCGCTGCCGGCCTGCTCCATCCGCTGACGCAGGCGCTCCTGCTCCCGATGTGCAGCGGCCCGCACCCGCTCGAAGGCGTCGTGCAGCCGATGCAGCTCCTCGGGCGACAGCGATGCCGCCACCTCGCGCACGCCGACGGCAAACGCACCCAGATCCGCAGGATCCGGGGCCTCTGCCGCGACCAGCGCGTCGGCCTGGTCGAGGAGGGTGGCGAAGCTCAGCTCGCCCACTTCAGCCCTTCCTCGGGCCGCTCGAGCACCGCCATCCAGGCGTCGTGCAGCTCGGTCACCACCTTCATCACCGGAGGCAGGATGGCGGGGTCGCGCTCGCGACCGGCTCGCACCATCTCGGCCATCACCCACATGTAGATCCGACGCAGCTGGCTGCTGATCTCGGCCGACGACTCGAAGTCGAGAGCCTCGTTGAGCTCGAGCACGATGGCCCGCACATGGTGCGTGTCACCGACCCACCTGGGGTCGTTGCTCGCCACCGTCTTCAGCCCCTCGAGGCGACGGAGCACCTCCCGGAACAACAACAGCACCAGCTGCTCGGGTGACGCCTTCTTCTTGGCTGCTCGGTACGCTCCGATTCCCATCTTCCCTACTCCCGGCTCGTGGTCTACGACTCATCGCTGGCGAACAGGCCCGTCAGGTAGTTCCCCGTGGCCTCGAACTGACTCATTGCCACTTCCATGGCGGTGAACTTGTCTCGCAGGAACGAGGTGTAGTCTTCGAGACGCACCTGCTGGTCCTCGATGCGGAGCTCCGTCTGCTCGATGGTGTCTTCGAGGGAGTCCTGGCGCGACGCGAGCAGGCCGTTGTCGACATCCACGTACGTGGTGTCGATGGTGCCCTTGAGGACCCCCATCGGGCCGTCTTCCGCCGACAGCATGGTACGCACGCCCTCGAGGTCATCGGTCAGCGCCGCCGACAACGCGTCGGCGTCGAGCTTCAGGGTGCCGTCGCGCTGCGTCTGGATGCCGATCTGCGACAGAGCGCTGAAGTCGCTCCCTCCCACCGCGGCCTCGGTCGTCACCATCGTACCGAGGCCGTTCACGACCCGGCGAGCGGTAGAGTCCCCCACCAGAGCGCCAGCAATGCCGTTTTCCGAGTCATAGGCCGTGTTGGTATCGTAGTACGTCACGACCTCGTTGTAGGCGTCGACGAAGGCCTGCACGTTGGCCTCCATCGTCTCCTGGTCGAGACCGACGGTGAGCTGCACGGGCCCATCGCCGGAGCGGAGCAGGTCGAGCTCCAGGCCGGGAATGCCGGTGAAGGTGTTGGTCTCGGAGTTCACGGCGATGTTGTTGACCGTGAGGGAGGCGTCGACCGCCGTGGTCTGCTCGGTGAACGCCAACGTGGTGGCGCCACCGGTGAGCCCAGACGGGTCGAGGGTGATGCCGGCATCCGCCCCGGTCTTGTCGCCGGAGACCACCAGCTTGAAGGGGCTGCCCGACCCGTCGCGGGTGTCGAGCACATAGGCCGACAAGCCCTCGACCTCGTTGAGAGCGGCAGCGAGGTCGGTGAGGCTGTTGTTGGTGCCGTCGACGGCGATGTCGGTGGTGACACCGTCGTAGGTCACCGAGAAGGTCCCGCTGCCGAGGTCGTTGGCGTCGGGGTCGGCCACGCCGCCCGATACCTCGGTCTCGTTGCTGGCGAGGCTGTTGACCTGCACCGTGTAGGCGCCTGGCGCCACCCCCACCCCGACCGAAGCCGTGAAGGCCCCCTCGACCGAGGCGTTGGCCGTGTACGCGACCAGGCCGTCGTCTCCCTGCAGGGCGCCGATGGCCGTGGACAGGTCTTCGAGGCGGTTCGACAGGCCCGCCGTCTTGTCGAGCTGGGCCTTGTAGTCCTCGAGGTCGCTCTCCATGATCTGGAGAGGGCCAGAGTACGCCGTCGCGATGCTCTCGATGAGGGCCGTGGTATCGAAACCACTGACGATGCCGTCAACCGATGGCATGGGGTACTCCGAGGTTCAAGCAAACAAAAAAGGGAGAGAAGGCCCGCCTCCGAAGAGGCGGGCCGTCGAGGTCACTGGATGAGCTGCGAGGCCTGCATGTTGATGGACTTGGCCTGCGCCAGGGCGGCGACGCCAGCCTGCTGCATGACCTGGTACTTGGCCATCTCGGCCGCTTCCTGGGCGAAGTCGGCGTCGCGAATCTGGCTCTCGGCCGACGACAGGTTCTGGTCGTAGTTCTCGAGGTTGTTCATCGAGCTCTCGAGGCGGTTCTGCACAGCACCCAGGTCAGAGCGGTAGCCGTTGAGCGTGTCGAGAGCGGTGTCGACGGCGGCGATGCCGGCCGAGGCACCCGTAGAGGTGGACAGGTCGACCGCCACAGTGTCGACGCCGAGGGTGGCGGCCGACAGGTCACCGAGGGTGATGTCGATCTGGTCGTCGGCGGTGTTGTTGATGCCCACCTGCACCGCGATGGTCGCGTTGGTGCCGTCGGTGAGGTTGACGCCGTTGAACTCGGTGACCGCGGAGATGCGGTCGACTTCCTCGGACAGCTGCACGAACTCGTCCTGGATGTAGGCGCGCTCGCCGTTGTCGAGGGTCTCCGAGGCGCTCTGGACGGACAGCTCGCGCATCCGCTTGAGGATGTTGGCGACCTCGTTGGTCGCGCCCTCCGCCGTCTGCACGACGGAGATGCCGTCGTTGGTGTTGCGCTGCGCCACCTTGATGGAGCGGCTGGCGGCCGAGAGGTTCTCTGCGACGCCCAGGCCCGCCGCGTCGTCGGCGGCGGAGTTGATGCGCATCCCGGAGCTGATGCGACCGAGGGTCGACGACAGGCCGTTGTTGGAGCGGTTGAGGTTCTTGGTCGCGCCCATCGCGGCGATGTTGGTGTTGACGGTGAGTGCCATGGTGTGCCTTCCCTTTTCCGTAGGTTCTCGCTTGGTGTGGCGAGGTCTCGGGGACTCTTCCCGGCCTCACCAAGCCCTTCGGATCAGGTGTCGAAATCGTTTACCGCAAGAAGTCGAACAAGCTCGAGGATCCCGCCTGGGCCGTCACTTGCAGCGCGGCCTGATAGGTGCCCTGCAGCTCGGCCAGCCGGGTGTAGGTCTCGATGGGGTCGGCGGCGATCTCGCCATCGAGGGCTGACTGGAGGGTGAGCTCGAGGTTCTCCGAGGTGCGGATGGCATCCTCGGCGTCGTTGTAGTCGAAGCCCGCCTCGACCCGCCGCAGCACCAGCGTCTCGGTGGCGCCCTGCAGGTCGTCGAGCATGTCTTGGGTGGCGGGCGCGGAGCCCACCCCCGAGCGCAGGGCGACGGCGAGGTCGTCGAGGGCCTGCAGCGCGTCGGGGAAGATCGTCGAGCCGTCGTAGCCAGTCTGCGCGCGCAGATCGGCGCCGACCATGCTCTCGGGGGTCTCGTTGGAGCCCAGGTAGGTGCCTGCCGTGTCGAAGGGAGGCGCGTCGTAGGCGGTGCCAGCGAACAGGTAGCGGTCGCCGTAGGAGGTGTTGGCCAGCTCCACGACCTGGGAGAACAGCTGGTCGACTTCGATGGCCGCGTCGGCCCGGTCCTGGTCGTTGAAGGTCTCCGACGACATCTGCACCGCGATCTCGATGGCCCGGTCCATCGCGTCTTTCGCGTCGCCCAGCGAGGTGTCGATGGTCGCGAGCATCGCGGTGGCGGCCACCCCATTCTCCTGGAACAGCGGCTGGTCGGACACCGAGGCCTGCAGGTCGAGGATGCCGTGCCACTCGCCGGGGGCGTCGGAGGGGTCGTGCACCGACAGCCCTGTGACCGCCGCCTGGGTCACCGACGACAGCTCCGCCTGGATCCCAGCCAGGTGGCGCTGGGTGGAAGAGGCTTGCATCAACGGACTGAAGCGGAGTGGAAAGGCCATGGTGGGGTCCTCGAACTCGCTATCGGTCGGGGATCGCGCGACTTGAGTCCGACGAGCTCAGGGGGGGTCCAACCGCTCCACTTCCGCATCCTCACAAGCCACGGGCGCCGTGACGGGATGGCAGCGCGGAGGCAGGTCGAGCCAGTAGGCACCGGCCTGAGGCGCGACGAGATCCGTCGCTGCGTGGTGCACCCCTGCCGCGAGGATCGCCTGATCCGAGGCCTCGGCGGTCGCGTCGTCGTCGCCCGCCCGTGAGCCATTGTCCGTCACCACGAAGCCCGCCTCGGCCCTGGCGGTGATCAGCTCGGGGGAGCCATCCTTGAGCGGTGCCCGCCGCTGTCGAGTAGCGCGAACAGCACGCGCCTCAGCATCCCATCCCGAGCGCCGCGTGGGGTGCTACACAAGCTCCATCAGCGTGCCCAGCGTCTCGTTGGCGGTGCTGATCACCCGCGCCGCGGCCTGGTAAGCCGTCTGGTAGACGATCAGCGACGTAGCCTCTACGTCCATGTCGACGCCGAAGCGCTGGCTGGCCAGCATGTCGAGGTCGCCGAGCACCAGCTGCTCGTTGTCGGCACGGGCCGCGGCCGACGACACATCGCCCGCCACCAGGTCGGTCACACCGGAGAGGTGGTCGCCGGGGGTGGCGCCGCCGACGACGGCGGCGGACTGCAGCGCCAGCAATCCCTCGACGTTCTGCCCGTCGCCGGCCTCGGCCGTGGCCAGGCCCGCCAGGGCGAGGTCGTCGATGCCCGCCGTGAACGACAGGCTGTTGCGCGGGTCGGCGGGATCGACGGTGAACAGGTCACCGCCCGCCGCGCCTCCCGTCACGAAGCCGGCGGCGTTCTGGCCGTTGACGGCCGTCGCGAAGTCGAGGGCAAAGGTGTCGAGCTCGCCCAGCCAGCCATCGATGGCCGCATGGGCCTCGATGAGCCCGCCGATGGAGCCACCCGGGTCGACCCCGACGGTGCCGTCGTCGACCGACAGCTCGATGCGCATACCTCCGCCCGACGACAGGGTGCGCGCCTCCTCGCCGGTGACCACGGCATGCCCATCGAGCATCACCGTGGCCGCTCCGGAGGGCTCGACGCGCGCGGTGAAGCCCGCATCCTCGGACAGCTCGCGCATCAGCCGCTCGCGCTGCTCCACCAGGTCGGCTGCCTCCGCCTCTCCCCCCGCAGCGACGATGCGCTGGTTGAGGGAGGCGACCTCCTGCAGCTTGGCATTGAGTGGCGGCAGCTTCACGCTCACCGCCTCTTCCTGGGCCTCTTGGGTCTTCTGGAGCTGCTCGGCGGCCTGTTGGATGGACTCCGCCAGGTTCTCGCCGGCGCGCACGACCTCAGCCCGAAGCCCGGGATCGCTGGGGTCGGACGACACCGCGGTGAGCGCGTCGAAGAACTGGTCGAGGGTGCTGCGGGGCCCGGTGGAGCTCGACTCGTCGAACACGCCCTCGACCGCGGCCAGCTCGTCGTGGAGCGTGGCGGCCGTCGACGCCTCTCCCGCCTGGGAGAGCTGCTGCATACCGAGCAGCGCATCGCCCTCGCGGACGATGTTGTGCACGCTCACACCCGTGCCGATGGACAGCCCACCGCGCACGACCGGATCGCTGGTGCCCTGCACCACGGACCGGCGCTGGTAGCCCTCCGTGGTCGCGTTCGCGACGTTGTTGGCCGTCGCATCGATCCCCGCACTCGCGGCACTCAGGCCGCTGGCCCCCGTGTACAGCGTGTCGAGGAGTCCCATCGCTCACCGCCCCCGCAGGTGGCCACGCCGACCGTAGGTCGACGCGCGCTGCGGCTGCACGGGCTTGAGGGCCGTGGCGACGGTGCCCACGACGCGGGCGAGCCGCCCCTCCGCCTGCTGGTAGGCAGGCAGCAGGGCACGCAGCGCCTCGCGCTCGTCGTCGGGCACACCGCGCTGCAGCTCCACCTGGAGCTCGAACAGCGCGTCGGCACGGGCGCGGGTCAGCTCGTCGAGCCGATCCACGTCGAAGGCGATGGCGGCCAGGCGCTGCTCCGAGGCGAGCGCAGTGAGCTGCTCGACCAGGCGGGCGGCGCCCACGGCTACAGCCCCGCCATCAGCCCATCGAGCGTGCGGTCCATGTCGACCGACTGCTCGAAGGTGCCTGCAGCGAGCTGGGCCTTCACCTCCTGGACGAGATCGTCACGGAAGGGGGCAGGACTCGCCTTGTCGCGCATGCCCTCGACGAAGGACGCGTCGCTGGACAGCGACACCTTCGTCGCAGGCTGGTCCTGGCTCTGGGTGGCAGCACGCCCCGACGTAGAGCCGGCATCGGCCACCGGGATGACAGGAGTAGTGGATTGAATCTTCATTGGGACCTCAGGTCGGATGGTCTCGTGTCCCTCATCGGACCCCACCTGAGGAAAGTTGAGGAAAAAGATCATTCCAACTGGACTCTTGCGGATTCACCGCTTCTCCCTCGATCCTCACCTCGAAGTGAAGGTGCGGCCCGGTCGACCGACCCGTGCTTCCGACCGTGCCCAGCTGCTCGCCCGCCTCCACCGTGTCGCCCGGGCGCACATCCAGGCGGTCGCAGTGCGCGTAGCGGGTCGTGACGCCGTCTCCGTGGTCCACCTCCACCAGGTTGCCGTAGCCACCCGCTCGCTCCGCACGCACGACGACGCCGGCCCGCCCCACCTGGATGGGGGTTCCCCGGGGAGCGCCGAGGTCAACGCCGTGGTGGACGGCGCGCTCGCCGGTCACCGGGTGGATCCGGCTGCCGTAGGCGGACGTGACCTTGCCGACCTTGCCGTGCCCATGCCCTGCCCCGTGGCCATGCCCGTAGGCGCGCATCGGTCGCACAGGACCGGGCGCCGGGCGCGACACCGAGCCGCTCGTGGCCTTCAGCTTCTGCTCGATCTCGGCGGCCAGCAGGTCGTCGAGGAGGGGCCCGAAGGCATCGCCCCACTCCCCGCCCAGGGCTTCCTCGGGCATCGCGGAGCGCAGCTGCTGGGCCAGCACCTTGGCGAACAGCTTCTCGGGGCCCTCTTCGGGGTCGGACGCCGCCTTCGCGGGGGCCGGCAGGCTCCCCGACAGCATGCCCAGGTGGTCGATCACAGGGTCACCAGGTCGGCCTGCAGGGCCCCGGCAGAGCGGATGGCCTGCAAGATCACGATGAGGTCACGGGGGGGCACGCCCAGGGCGTCGAGGGCCGACACGAGGTCGCCGATGCTCGCGCCCTCCACCAGCGAGACCTGGCCTTCCTTCTCCCGGACCTCGACATCGGTGTTGCGCACCGGGACCGTGGTCCCCAGAGAGAGGATGTTGGGCTGCGACACGGCGTTGCGGCGACGCACCTCGACGGTGAGCCCACCGTGGGCGACGGCCACCGGCGAGATGCGCACGTCGGCACCCATCACGACCGTGCCGGTGCGCTCGTTGACGACCACGCGAGCCGGCACGTCGAGCTCGACGTCGATCTCCTCCACCAGGGCCGCGAACCGCGGGAACATGCCCCGCAGCTCTTCGGGGATGACGATCTTCACCGTGGAGGCGGAGATCGGCTGGGCCACCTCGCCACCGAGGGCTGCATCGACCGCCTCGGCCAGCCGCGTCGCGGTGGTGAAGTCGGGGTCGCGCAGGATGAACTCCGCCTCTTCCAGGCTGGCGTAGTCGATGGCCATGGGGTCGTCGCGGACCACCAGGCCGGCGCGGTCACCACGGGCGGTCGTCGGCGTGTTCTTGCGCGCGGCCGAGCCCCCGGCATCGACGGCGTAGCCCCCGGTGACGAGGGAGCCCTCGGCGATGGCCACGATGTCGCCTCGCTTGTCGTACAGCGGGGTGCTCATGAGCACGGCGCCCTCGAGCGACGAGGCATCGCCGGCTGCCGACACCAGCACGTCGAGCTTCTGGCCGACGCGGGCGTCGGCGGGGATCTCGGCATGCACGTAGACCAGCGCGATGTTTCGGCTGGCGAGCTCGGTGACGTCGAGGCGCATGCCCATGGCCTGCAGGCGGGTGGCCAGGGCGCGGATGGCGGCCTCGTTGCGCGGGGAGTCGCCGGTGCGACGCAGGCCGACCACCAGGCCGGTGCCCTCGAGGGACTGCGGCTGCACCCCCAGGAAGTGGCCCACGTCCTTGACGCGCGTCGCCTCGGCGGGGGCGGTGACGAGCAGTCCGAGGAGCAGGGCGGTGAGCAAGGGGGGCCTCCGATGGGTGTCCTTCGGTCAGGGATCGTCGGACTTGAGCCCACCTCGTGATCCGTCCGACGATCGTGGCCGTAGACCTCGCCAATGGAGGAACCATGGGGGGGTGGATGATCGCGTGGCTGCTCGCCGGCTGCGCTCCGGCCACGACGTCGATCGCCACCGACCCCTGTGTGGTCGCCCGCTTGCCTGCCGGGGGGCCCCTCGAAGGCTCCGTCGACCCCGATGACCTGATGGGCGTGGCCCAGACCCGCCTGCGCGAGCACCACCTCACCGGCGATGCGGGCTTCGCCGTGCTCGCCGAGCAGGCCCTGCGGTGCCACCTCGATGCGCACCGCGCCGATCCCGAGGCCACGCGGCTCCTCGCACGCACGTGGATGCAGCTTCACCACTTCCGGCGGGCCGAGGCCCTGCTGCGCAAGCGAGTGGCCGCGGCTCCCGACGACGGGCAGGCCTGGCTGCTGCTGGCCGACAGCCTCCTCGAGCAAGGGCGCCCCGACGAGGCGGAGGCAGCTCTCCAGCGCACCGTCGGGGTTGCTCCGAGCCTGGTCGCCGACCGCCAGGCGTGGCTGTCGGCCCAGCGTGGTCAGGGTGCGGAGGCCCTGGCTCACGCGCAGCGGGCCGTCCGCCTGGCCCCCGACGACGACACCCGGGCCTGGGCGCTGACCCAGGTGGGCCGCTACCGCATGCTGCAAGGCGAGGTCCCCAAGGAGCTGGGCCATGCGCTGCTCCTCGATCCCGACCTGCGCGAGGCCCACTACTGGCTGGGGCGCCACCTGCTGTCGGAAGGCCACCCCGCCGCGGAGGAGCACCTGCGCGCCGACGGAGACACGCTTCGGGCGACGATCGGGCTGCACGAGCTGGGGCTGGCGACCACCGCCGACATCGAGGCCAAGGCCAGCTACGATCCCCGTGGCTACCAGATCTGGCGCCTGATGCAGGGCCTCCCCGCCGACGTAGGCGTGCTGCAGGCCGAGCACGCCAGCCGAGCCGACCCGCTCACCGCGACCGCCCTGGCGCTGGCCCGAGGCGAGGCACCTCCCGCGCTGCCGTATCTGCCCGTCGACCCCGACCTGCGTGCCCTGCGGTCCCTGGGCCCACGACCGAAGAACATCGACTCCTTGTGATCCAAACTCGAAGACCGATCGTATGACAGTTCCTTCTCATTGGAGAGAAGGAACCCATTATGAAAGGACTACACTTCATGCTTACGACGATCACGCTGCTCGGCGCCCTCTCGGCGCACGCAAGCTCGCACCGCGAGGCACCAGCCATCGCCCTCGACCCGTCCGCCGACCTGTCCGACTTCTACGCGTTCATCTCGCCAGAAGACAGCGACAACGCCGTGCTCATCCTCAACGTGAACCCGCTCTCCGATGCGGGCGGTGGGCCCAACTTCCACCGCTTCGACGACAACGTCCGCTACAGCTTCCACATCGACAACGAGGGCGATGGCCAGGAAGACATCAGCTTCCACGTCCAGTTCGAGACGACCTACAACTACCCCGAGGAGTTCCTGTACAACCTCGGCGACGTGGCCAACGCGGCCAACCTCAACATCACGCAGACCTACCAGGTCTACCGGGAAGACGACGGCCAGCGCGTCGAGATCGCATCGGGCTCCGTCGCCCCGGCGAACGTGGGCGTCGCCTCCGATCCCACGGGTGGCTACTCGCCCACGACCGCCACCCCCGGGAGCATCACCGCCGACTACACGGTGAGCTCGGGCATCTACCGCACCTTCGCCGGGCCGCGACAGGAGATGTTCTACGTCGACCTCGAGCGCACGTTCGACCTGCTCAACCTCGCAGCGGGCACCCCCAACGTGAACACCTTGCTCGGCAAGAACGTGCACAGCATCGCGATCGAGGTCCCCATCGTCACCCTCACCAAGGACGGGCTCGCCCCCGACCCCGCCCAGCAGAACGAGGTGATCGCCACGTGGGCCACCACGAGCCGCAAGCGCCTCACGCGTCGCACCCACGCCGGTCTGCAAGACAACAGCGGCGGATGGATCCAGGTGGCCCGCCTGGGCAGCCCCCTGGTGAACGAGGTCGTCCTTCCCATCAACGACAAAGACCTGTTCAACGCCTCCCACCCGTCGGATGACGGCCAGTTCCTCGACCACGTGACCGACCCGATCCTGCCGGTGTACATCGAGGCGATCCTCGGTGTGCCGAACCCGGTCAGCCATGACGAAGGGCTGGGCATCGGGGGCCGGGAAGACCTCGTGCTGGCCTTCCTCACCGGCCACCCCGCCCTCGGCACCATGCCCGGCGGCTACGCCCTGGGCGGCGCCATCCCCGGCGAGCCCGGAAAGGTCTTCGGCGCCTTCGAGGCCCTGCGGGTCAACCTGTCGACGCCCAGCGGCTTCCCCAACGGTCGCCTCGTCGAAGACGACGTGACCGACGTGGCCCTGTCGGCCATGGTGGGCCTGCTCATCGACGGCTCGCTGCTGCCCGACGGCGTCGATGCCACCGGCCTCACCGCCCTGTCGACCTTCCCGTTCCTCGGCGACCCGTGGGCCGGCGACGACCATCCGGCCGCGTTCCACGACGAGTAGCCCCTGCTCTGGCGCGGCGGCACCCGCCGCGGCGCCCCGTTGCCCGCCTGCCCCACGGATCGCTCCATGCTGCCCCTGCTCCTGTCGCCCCTCGCCCTCGCCCACGACCCCGGCATCAGCGCCGCGCGGCTGTCCCATCGGCAGCTCGACCTGACCGTCGCGAGGGCCGAGGCCCCTGCCGCCGAAGCCATCTGGGGGCGGCTCACCGTGACCTCCGACGGGGCGGCCTGTGGCCTGGTCCCCCACCCCACCGCCGTCGTCGACGGTGATGGCCTGCGCTACCGCGCCGAGCTGAGCTGCCCCGAGGGGTCTGTGTGGACCCTGCATGCAGGCCACCTCGAGCTGTTTCCCCCCGGGCATCGCCTGGTGGTCGAGGCCTTCGGCACCCCGCAGGGTCTGGTGCACGCTGGGGCCACCGACCTGTCTGTCGCCTACGAGGCGCAGGCGGCCGGGCCTCTTCAGGTGGGGTCCCACTTCGCCGCCCTCGGAGTCGAGCACATCGCCACCGGCTGGGACCACCTCGCCTTCCTGCTCGCCCTGTTGGTGGTCGCGCGCTCCGCCCGGGAGATGCTCGCCGTGGTCACCGGATTCACCCTGGCCCACTCCGTGACGCTGAGCGCAGGGGCGCTGGGGGTCGTGAACGTGCCGGCCTGGATCGTGGAGCCGATCATCGCGCTGAGCATCACGGCGGTGGCCGTCGAGAACCTCGTCACCGCCCCGCCGCTCCGCCGGCGCATCGCCACGACCTTCGCTCTCGGCCTGATCCACGGCCTGGGCTTCGCCGGCATGCTGACGGCCATCGGCCTGCCACAGGGGCAGTCGCTCCTCGCCCTGGCGGCCTTCAACGGCGGGGTCGAGGTCGGCCAGCTGCTCATCGTCGCGCTGTGCCTGCCGCTCCTCGCCGCCCTTCGACGCTCCCAGCACGCACCGGTCGCCACCCGCTGGGTCTCGGGGGGCCTGGCCGTGGCGGGGCTGGTCTGGTTCGTGCAGCGGTTGTAGGTTCCCGCGATGGACGAGGTGGCAGAGGAGATCGTGGTCGAGGAGGCGGCGTCGTCCCCCGAGGGAGCGGTGGACCGCACCCTGGATCGCACGATGGTGAAGGCCTTCCCGGCCCGGTCGGCCGATGAGCTGCTCCGTGCGCTGCCGGGCCTGCACCAGTCGGCCCACGGAGGGCAGGGAAAGGCCTACCAGATCTTCCTGCGCGGCTTCGACGCGGAGCACGGCACCGCCCTGGCGGTCGACCTGGAGGGCATCCCCCTCAACGAGGTCAACAACATCCACGGCCACGGCTACCTCGACCTGCACGTGCTGCCCGACCTGCTCGTGGAGGGCGTGGAGCTGCACGCAGGGGTGCCCCGGGGAGAAGATGGGGACTTCGCTGTCGCGGGCGCGGCCACCTACCGCCTGGGCCTCGACAGCCCAGGCTGGTTCGTGCGGGGCGGGGGTGGCACCGATCGGTCGGGTCAGGGTGCCGTGGCCTGGCGCCCCGAGGGGGCGCCCACCGGCAGCTTCGCGGTGGCCGAGGTCGACGCGGGGCTCGGCGCCCAGCCGCAGCGTGCCTGGCGCCAGGTGAACGTTGGTGCCGGTGTCGAGCACCCCGTCGGGCGCGGCGCGGTGCGGGCCTTCGCCCTGGGCTACGACGGTCGCTTCGACTCCCCCGGCGCCCTGCGAGAGGCCGATCTCGACACGCTGGGCTTCTACGGCGCCTACCCGGGTGCAGGGGCCGGCCAGAGCCGCCGGGTGGTGGGGCAGCTGGCCATCGACCAGCACCACGACGGCCTCGACACCCGTGCCATGGCCTGGGGCGGCTGGCGGGGGCTGGGGCTCGACCAGAACTTCACCGGCACCTTCTTCGACCCCGTCAGGGGTGACGCGACCCGCCAGGGCCTCGACACCCTCCAGGGCGGTGGCGAGGCACGACTCCGCCACGTGCTGGGGATCGACGCCGGAACCTGGGTCGTCGACGCGGGGCTGACCGGCCGGCACGACCGCACCGTCGCCACCATCGATCGCATCGACGACCGAGGCCAGGCCTTCGAGCGCTCCCTCGACACCACCGCCCACCAGACCCACGCGGGCGGGTGGGCCGAGCTGCTCAGCCGCCCCGCGCCATGGGTCTCTGCGGAGGGCACGCTGCGCGCCGATCAGTTCGTGGTCGCGGTCGACGACGGCGACGCGCGCCGTGCTTCCGCCGCCCTCCTCAGCCCGAGGGGGCGCCTGCAGCTGACCCCTCACCCCGCCCTCGAGCTGTCCGCCGCCGCCGGCCGAGCGCTGCAGTCCCCGGAGGCACGCGCCGTCGTCGATGGCGCCCGCGCCCCCGTCACCAGCGCCCGGGTGATGGAGGGCGGCCTGGCCGTGGCTCCCGTCGAGTCCCTCCGTCTCCGGTCCGCCGTGTTCCAGACCGACCTCGACGACGAGCTGGTCTTCGACCACACGGTGGCCCGCTACGTCAGCGGCGGCACCACCCGTCGCCGCGGCGTGACGGTCGTGGCGGAGGCCCGGCCCCTCCCGGCGGTCGTGTGGATGAGCGACGTGACCTTCGCCGACGCGCGCTTCACCGCGACGGGCGACCCCATCCCCTTCGCACCACGCTGGCTGACGACCCACGGGGTCTACCTGCGCCAGCTCCCCGTCGGCGAGGCCCTCGTCACCGGCGGCGTGCGGGTGTGGACCCTCGGCCGAAGGCCCCTGCCCTCGGGCTTCGTCTCCAGCCCCGCCGTCGCCGGCGACCTCACCGGCACCGTCGAGATCCGTCGTACCGAGCTGTCGGTGTCCGTCGACAACCTCCTCGGCAACCGCTGGCGCGACGGCGAGTTCCTCTACCCCTCTCGATGGGACCTCGATGGGCCACTGAGCGAGCGCCCTGCCCTCCACGTCACCGCGGGCGAGCCGTTCGCCATCCGCGCCTCGATCGGCTACCACTTCCGGTGATCCGAGCCGACCCAACCGACGTACTACGGCTCACACCCCCGCCGGAGTTCCCCATGCGAGCCGTGCCCTTCCTTCCGCTGCTGCTCCTCGTCGGCTGCGGCGCCCAAGGCGAGTGGACCCTCGAGACCTGGGGCGAAGACTACATCGAGCAGCGCATCCCCTCCGACGACTTCGCCGACGGCTGCACCGCCTCCTACGACACCTTCCTCGTCGGCCTCACCGACCTGGGCCTCGTCGACGGCAACGGCGATTTCGCGGCGACCGTCGATGGCGCCCTGGTCTTCGACATGGCCCAGGAAGGCCCCCACCTCGTCGGCACGGCCGCCGCGCCCGTCGGGCTGTACACGACGGTGAAGGCGCGCATCGCTCCCTCCGCCGACTTCGCCAGCGGCAACGCCACCGTCGAGCAGGTCGCGCTCCTCGCCGACAACGGCTGGTCGGTCTACGCGTCGGGCACCGCCACCTGCGGCGACGACCAGGTGTCGTTCGCGTGGGGTTTTGCCGGCGACACCACCTACCTGTGTGCCCCAGAGGGCCTCGAGGTGCCCCGCGGTGGGGCCGCTCTGTCGGAGCTGACCATCCACGGCGACCACCTGTTCTACGACGGCCTGGAAGACCCCGACGCCCAGGTGCGCGCCGCCGCCATCGTCGCCGCCGATGCCGATGGCGACGGCGTGGTCACCCAGGCCGAGCTCGCCCAGGTCGACGTCGCTCCCCTCGGCTACACCGTCGGCCAGTTCGGGGCCGTGCGCACCCTGGCCGACTTCGTCGACCACCTCACGACCACCCTGGGGCACATCGACGGCGAGGGGCACTGCACCACGGTGCGCCGATGACCCGCTGGGTCGGCTGGGCCCTGCTGCTCGCCGGCTGCCTGGAGCCAGGCCGCGCCTCGGTGGAGGTGCCGGTGGTGGCCACGCCGGTGGTGGGGTCCACCTGGGTCGACGACGACGGGCGCACCTTCGTGCTGCAAGAGGGCCACATCGGGCTGACCTACCTGCGCATGATGGAGCCCTCCGCCGCCAGCGAGCTGGCCCTGGCCCTCCCTGGCCCCTGGTGGCTGCCCGAGGTCGCGGTCGCGCATCCGGGCCACGACGATGCGGGGCCTGTCGGCGGCGAGCTGCCCGGCAGCTGGGTGATCGACCTGCTGGCCGAGCCTGCCGAGCTGGGGGTCGCGTCGCTGTTCGAGGGCGACTACGACGAGGCAGAGCTCGACTTCCTGGGCTCCACGCTCTTGAGCGGCACCGTCGACGGTAGGCCCTTCCGCTTCGAGGTCGAGCCCACTCAGACCCTCACTGCCATCTCCTTCGACGCCACCATCACCACCGACCCGCCCACGGAGCTGGTGCTGGCCATCGACGCGGCATGGGCGCTGTCCTTCGTCGACTTCGACCTGCCCGACACCGACGGCGACGGCGTGCTCACCGAGGCCGACGACGAGGTCGAGGAGCTGCTGCTGTTCGGCCTGCACTCCAACGCGGGCTATGCGCTGAGCCTTCCCTGAGGCCCCATGCCCGTCGAGCTGCCCAGCGCTACCGTCCTCCGTCTCCTCGCCCTGCCTGCGCACCAGCAGGTCGATGCCGCGATGCAGGTGCTCCTTGAAGCCCCCGAGCCCGTGCCGGAGGTCTGGAACAGCCGCTTCGCCGAGGGCTCGTTGTTCGACGCCTGGACGCGCACCACCATCGCCGAGCGCGCCCACGAGGCCCTCGCAGCCGCGGCCCAGCCAGCGCTGCAGCCGGGCTTTCACGCCATCGAGATCGGGGCGGGCAACGGCAGGCTGTGGCGCCAGGTGCTGCCCCCCGACGCCACGGGCACGCTGACGGTGGTCGACCCGGTGGCCGAGGCCATCGACGAGGTCCGTGCCGTGGTCCCCCCGGCGGTCGAAGTGATCGGCGAGGTGGCCGGCGTGGAGTCGGTCGAGCTGCCCACCGCTGATCTGGTGGTGTGCAGCATGACCCTACACCACCTCGCCGGCGTCGATGCGGCGCAGCGAGCCGCCCACGGCCTGGCAGGGCCCGGCAAGGGCGAGGTCCTCCAGGGCTTCCGCGACGCGGTGCGGCCCCGCGAAGGGGTGGTCCTCCTCCTCGAGGCCGACATCGACTGCGAGCTCGACCTGCCTCCCGGCGACCCGCGCCTGCGCGACCACATCTTCGACAGCTACGTGCGCCGCTGTGCACGGTCGATCGTGGAGGCCGACCTGCCCAGGGCGGTGTCCCCCGATCTGCATGCACGGTGGGAGGCGCTGCTGCGCCACTGGTTCCTGGGGCAGCTGGCCGTCGCCGACGCCCCCCTCGAGGCCCGCGATGTCTACGAGCTCACCGTCGACCGGTGGCTGCAGGTGGTGGCGGCTGCCGGGCTGCACGTGCGCGACCACCGGTTCACCGACCCGTGGAAGCTGTTCCACCTGTACACGCTCTGCTGAGGCGGGCGCAGCCGCACCAGCCTAGGCCTGCAGCCCCAGCCGCTGGGCCATCAGCGAGGTGAAGTGGTTGTCGGGGTCCCACGTGCGCTTCACCTCGAGAAACTCCTCGAGGCGTGGATACATCGCCTGGAAGTGCTCCCTCGTCGTGAACGCGTCTTTGGCGAGGTAGATCCTCCCCCCCCGCGCCACCACGAAGGCGTTGAGCTCGTCGACCAGGCGCTGGGTGTCGGCGCCGATGGGGATGTCGAGGGCCACCGAGGTGCCCTCCTGGGGAAAGCTCAGCATCCCCGGGCCCGCGGGGCCACAGTCTTTGAAGACGGTGACGAAGGAGCAGCCGCCCAGATCCTGGAAGAGCTGGAGGAACTCGGAGAAGGCCTCCATGTCGGAGGGCATCACGCACTGGTACTGGGTGAAGCCGCGCCGGCCGTAGCCGCGGTTCCACTGAGTGGCCATGTCGAGCTGGTAGTAGAAGGCCTCGGGGCCGACGAAGTGCTTCCGGGTGTTGGGGCCGTGCTTGGCGTACCAGGTGGCGTTCATCGCTCGCACCGACAAGCGGTTCATCACCCCACTGGGGAACACCTCGGGGACCTCGGGGGCCACGCGCCAGCCAGGGGGCTCGCTGGGGGCATCGGCGGCATCGGCCCACCGCCCCTTCATCAGGATGCCGCGCCCCATGTCGGCGCCGGTGGCCGAGGTGTCGATCCACGCGACGGTCATCGGCCAGTCAGCGGAGGCCGACTTGAGGTGGGTGAACACCTCGCGCAGGGTGCCGTAGCGCTCCGACTCTTCGTAGATCCACGGCGACGAGAGGCGCTCCAGGCGTAGCTCGACTTCGAGGATGTGGCCGGTGAGCCCCATCCCGCCACAGGTGGCCCAGAACAGCTCCGGGTGGACCTCGGGGGAGCACTCCACGAGGGAGCCATCGGCGACGCGAAGCAGCAACCCACTGACGAACTGGCTGATGGTGCCGTGGACGTGGTGGTTCTTGCCGTGCACATCGCTGGCGATCATGCCGCCGAGCGTGACGTACTGGGTGCCCGTCGACACCGGCGTGAACCAGCCACGATGCAGGAAGTCGCGCATGAGCTGCCGAAGCGACAGCCCTGCCTCGGCCCGCAGCACCCCGGTAGCCGGGTCGAACGACACGATGCGGTCGGCCAGGGTGGTGACCGCCACGGGCCCCCCAGCGGGAAGCGCCGCGTCGCCATAGGCACGCCCGAGGCCCCGGGACAGCACGGCGCCCTCGGTGATCCGACGCAGGTCTTCCCCCTGCTGCACGGTCGCCTCGACAACCGGGAAGCGCCCCCAGCCCGACAGCTCGCTCACGAGCGCTTCATCTCGACCAGGTCGTGCAGGATCTGCACGGCTTCGTCGAGCAGATAGGCCGGCGTGTCGGACCCCGAGGCCTCCTCTTCACCCTCGGCCTCGGCCTCCGCCTCCTCCTCGGCCTCCTCCTTCTGGAAGGCCAGCAGCTCCTGCCGCCTGGCCTCGAGCTGCAGCGACACCTCCGGGATGGCCCGGCGACGCTCCCGCTCGGCCACCTGCTCGGCGAGCTCCTGGAAGTCTTCCGAGGCCGCGACGCGCTTCGCCGACGCCTTGCGCAGGTCGCCGATCACATCGTCGAAGCCCGCAGCCCGCGCATGGGGCAGCATCGGAATCTCGTCCCACGCCAGGGCATGGTCGAGGTCTCCCTCGAGCACGTCGAGGCCGTCGAAGGGCGTGGGCAGCACCACGTCGGGAACCACGCCCTTGCGCTGCGTCGACGCGCCGGAGATCCGGTAGAACTTCTGGATGGTGAGCTTGAGCGCCCCGCCGATCTGGTCGTCGTAATTCCGCGCGCTGCGCATCATCCGCGTGAGGTCGGCGACCTGCTGCACGGTGCCCTTGCCGTGGGTCTGCGCGCCGCCGACGATGAGCGCGCGACCGTAGTCTTGCAGCGCGCCTGCGACGATCTCCGAGGCCGAGGCGGAGATCTGGCTCGTCAGCACCACCAGCGGGCCGCTCCAGATCTGCCGACGGTCGGGGTCGTGAAGCGGCGACACCTTGCTGTCGCGGTCGCGGATCTGCACCACGGGGCCCGTGGTGATGAACAGCCCGGTGAGGTCGACCGCTTCCCGCAGCGAGCCTCCCCCGTTGCGCGACAGGTCGAGCACGACCCCCTCGGCGCCCTGGGCCTTGGCTTCGAGCAGCAGCTCCTTCACGTCGCCGGCGACCCCTTGCTCCAGCCGGGTGGCACCCAGGTAGAAGCTCGGCACGTCGATGATCGCCAGCTTCTGGCCATCGACCTCGCGCAGCGTGAGCTTGGCCGCCGACTCCTCCAGATCGACGCGGTCACGCGTCAGGGCGATCTCGTCGACGACGGAGGGGTCTTTTGCGTCGGCAGGATGCACGAGCAGCCGCACCTCGCTTCCCTTGGGACCTCGGATGAGCTTGACGACCTTGTCGATCCGCCAGCCCACCACGTCGACGGCCTCATCCTTGCCCTGCGCCACCGCCACGATCCTGTCGCCGGGCTGCAGCTCGCCGTTCTTCGACGCCGGACCACCCTCGATGACCTTCTCCACGGTGGTGTAGTCGTCGCGCACCCGTAGCTGAGCGCCGATGCCCTCCACCGAGTTGGTGATCTCGATGTCGAAGTTGTCGTTGCGTGCCGGAGCAAACCAGGTGCTGTGCGGGTCGTAGGTCGACGCCATGGCGCCGAGGAACATCTCCAGCACGTCGATGGAGTCCATGTCGTCGTAGTTCTTCGCGAAGCGCTCGTAGCGCTTGCGCAGCCGCTCGGTGACCTCGTCGGCCCGCTCCTCGAAGCACTCCGGCTTGTCGGTGCCACAGTCGACCAGCAGCCCCGCGACGTAGTCGTGCTCCACCCGCTGCCGCCACACGCGGTCGAGCTCCTCCGTCGAGGCCGCGAAGGGGGCCCCGGCGTCGTGCCGGTCGGGAACCCACATCTCGTCGTCGGTCACATCGACGCCCTCGTCGAGCACCTTCAGCGCATAGACACTGCGCTCGTGGATCCGCTGCCGGGTGCGCCGGAACATGTCGGCCGCCACCGACAGATCGGCCGGCTGGCCGTCGATGGCGTCGTCGAGGCGGGTGCGCCACGACTCGAAGGCCTTCACGTCGTCGGCCAGCAGGTACATGCGCTGGTAGTCGAGGGTGTCGAGCCACACGTCGAACCACATCGCCGAGAGGTCGTCGTCGACGGCCTTCTTCTCGTAGTGCAGCTCCTCGAGCATCGACACCACCAGGTCGGCGATCTCGGGCTCGTAGGGCTTGGGTTCGAGGCTGTCTGCGGCGTTCGCGAGGGGTGCGAGCAAGGCGAGCAGGACCATCAGGAGCGGCTCCAGGGCCAGGAGGTGGGGGCTGAGGCAGAAGGGACCGGGGTGGACTGGGTCGTAGTGTTCCACGGAGCGGGGCGCCCGGTGGTGCGCTCCCAGTTCCATGCCACCATACGCTGGTGCTCCTGACGCAGCGCCACCAGCAGGAACACGCCGACCAGCAGCAGCGAGGGCCAGGGCCAGACGACCCCGACGCCGATGAACGACCAGGCGAAGCCGGCGCCGATGCGGTGCGCGAGCCGGGTGGCGGGCACCATGCCCATGGAGCGGGCGAGGTAGGCGCGCAGCACGCGGCCGCCATCCATCGGGTAGGCAGGCAGCAGGTTGAACACCGCCATGGCGAGGTTGAGGCCGGCGAAGACCAGCACCAGCGGCGAGGTCGTGAACAGCCACAGCCAGCCGAAGGCCGCGGCGAGGGCGATGTTGACCGCAGGGCCCGCCAGCGCGATGACCATCTCCTGGTCGGGGTCTTCCGGCATGCGCTCGATCGCTGCCACTCCACCGAAGGGGTACAGCGTGATGTGCGCCGTGCCGATCCCGAAGCGCTTGGCGGCCAGGGCATGGCCCAGCTCGTGGAGGACCACGCTCCCCGCGAGGACCCCCATCGACAGCGACACCAGCCCCAGGCCGAGCATCCCCCCCATCCACCCGCCCCACAGGGCCGCCCCCGCGAGGAGCAGGCCGAAGGACCAGTGCAGGTGGACAGGGATTCCGAACGGGGAGCCGAGCGTCATGCATCCTCGGGGGACAGGTTCTCCTTAACCTTTGGCACGATGGGGCTGGCCGGCGGGTCACGAAGGGTCACCGCAGGTCGCCGTCGTCCAGCCGTCCCAGCGGTACGATGCCGCATGCAGCTCGTCCGCCGCCTCGCTCGCGCCTGGGGCATCCCCCCCGACCCCGCCCCGATCGCCGTGCAGGGCCCGCACCCGTCGGGCCCTGCCCCCGCCGAGGTGAAGGTGGTGGTGTGGAACGTGCAGTTCGCCGCCGGGCGCGAGCAGCTGTTCTTCTACGACGGGGGCGACGCCGTGTCGGTCTCGCGCCGCACCGTGGTCCACACCCTCGACGCGATCGCTGCGCGGCTTCGCTACCTCGATCCCGACGTGATCCTGCTCCAAGAGGTCGACCGCGGCAGCCGCCGCACCGCCTTCCTCGACGAGCACGCACTGCTGGCGGAGGCCCTGCCCGACCACCGCTGGCACGCGTCGACGCCCTACCACCAGGTCCCCTACGTGCCGGCGCCGCCCCACGAGCACCTGGGTCGGGTCGACATGCACCTGTCGGTGTTCTCTCGCACTCCGCTGCTGCCAGGCACCCGGTGGCAGCTCCCCCTGCTGCGGGAGGGCCCGGTCCGCCGGCTGTTCAACCTCCGTCGCGCCGTGATGGACATGCCGCTGCCGCTCCAAGGTGGCACGCTGCGCCTGCTGCACACCCACCTGTCGGCCTTCTCCCGTGGCGACGGCACGGTGCCCCGACAGATCGCCACCCTGCGCCACCGCGCGGCCGCCGCCGATGCTGATGGGCACGCGTGGTTGTTGGCCGGCGACTTCAACGCGCTGCCCCCCGGCATCGACCCCCGAGGCCTCGACGACGACGCGCTGTACGGCTTCGTGTCGCCCCTCGCACCGCTGTACGGCGAGGCGCGCTCCGCGGTTCCCCTCGCCGCCCACCACGCCGACCCCGAGCGGTGGGGCACCTGGGTGCCACACGACGGGCGGGTGCCCGATCGCGCCATCGACCACGCCTTCGGGTCGCCGCAGGTGCGCTTTCACGACGTCGCCGTCGACCGCGCCGCACTGGGCCTGTCAGATCACCTGCCCTTGTGCTTCCGGATCAGCTTGGAAACACGCCGATGAACGGCAGGTTGCGGAACAGCTGATCGAGGTCGAGGCCGTAGCCGACCACGAAGGCGTCGGGGATCTCGAAGCCCACCAGGTCGACGGGGACCTCGACCTCGCGGCGCTCCGCCTTGTCGAGCAGCGCCACCACCCGCAGGCTCTTGGGCTCGCGAGCTTCGAGGTTGCGCAGCAGGTACTGGAGCGTGAGCCCGGTGTCGACGATGTCTTCGACGACCACGACGTGCTTGCCCGCGATGTCGGTGCGGAGATCGTGGGTGAGCTGCACCGCGCCCGTGGAGCGGGTGCCTTCGTAGCTGGCGACGCCCAGGAACTCGCAGTGGACCGGCCCTTCGATGGCCCGAACCAGGTCGGCCATGAACAGGAAGGAGCCCTTGAGCACCCCCACCACGGTGATCACCTCGTCGGGGCCGAACCAGCCCCGCACCTGGGTGCCCAGCTCGGCCACGCGCCGCGCCAGGGTTTCCTCGTCGTACATCACATCGAGATCATCGAGGGTGTGGGCCACGTCGCCTCCGGAACCCGCGGGTAACTGTTGGTTGAAGACCAGCCCACCGTGTCCGTATACGTCGTGACAGGAGGTTCCCGTGCGATTCATCGTTCCCGTGGCCCTGATGGGCCTCACCGCGTGCGGCGAAGGCGGCATCAACCTGTTCACCCTCGAAGACGACGTGGCCCTGGGCCAGCAGCTGTCCGAGGAAGTGAACGCGAACCCCGACGTGTACGGCCCGGTGATCGATCCCGCGACCGATCCCGCCCCCTACGACCAGCTGCAGCGCATCACCGACGAGATCCTCGACTCGGGGATGGTGGAGCACCGCGACGACTTCGTCTGGGCTCTGCACATCATCGACGACGACGAGACCCTCAACGCCTTCGCGGCCCCCGGCGGCTACATCTACGTGTACTCGGGGCTCATCGAATACCTCGACTCCGAAGACGACTTCGCCGGCGTCATGGGCCACGAGATCGCCCACGCCGATCGCAGGCACTCCACCGAGCAGCTCACCAAGGCCTACGGGGTGAGTGTTGTGGCCGGGCTCCTGTTCGGCGGCGACCCCGGCGTCATCGCGCAGGTGGCGTCCGGGCTTCTCAGCCTGTCGTTCAGCCGGGCCGACGAGGCCGAGGCCGACGACTACTCCGTCATCTACCTGTGCGAGACCCACTACGCCGCCGACGGCGCGGCAGGCTTCTTCCAGAAGCTCCTCGACGAGGGCCTGGGCTCCGGCCCCGAGTTCCTGTCGACCCACCCCTCTCCCGACAACCGGGTCGAAGACATCGAGGCGGCGGCGGCAGAGCTCGGCTGCTCCACCGAACCCTACGCTGACGCCCAGTGGGAGGCCTTCCAGGCCACGCTTCAGTAGCCCCCGGGCATGGTAGAACACGCCATGCACCACGCTGTGTCGCTGCGCCTGGTCCGCACCGAGGGCCGCGCCGAGGTCGAGCTTGCCGACCGAGGCACCCGACCGGTGCGAGCACCGCTCCCCGCGGAGCTGCTGGCCGACACGGAGGCACGCCTGGCCCGCATGCTCGCACCGCCTGCGGTGCTGATTCCCGGGCTCGACGTGTCGCGGTCCGACGACGAGGCCCGCGCCGGCCAGCTCCTCGGCGCGCTGGTGACCCGCGACCCAGCCCTGGCTCACGCGCTGGGCGCGTGGCTCGGGGAGGCGCGAGGCCGCGACCACGTGCCGGTGCTGGTCGTCGACATGCTCGAGCCCTGCGACCGCGCCCTGCCGTGGGAGCTGTTCGCCCTCGACGGGCCCCCCCTCGAGGTAGCCGAAGGCGTCGCCATCGTGCGGCGGTTGCCCGGCCCCGCGGCCCAGCCCCTGCCCGTTGGCCCGCTGTCTGTGGTCGGGTGGTGTGCCGACCCCGACGACCCGGCCTCCCAGCGCTTGCTGGCAGGGGTCGACGAGGCCCTCGTCGCCTCCGGCCTCGGGCCTCGCCACCCACCCGACGTCGCCCCCGAGGGGCCGGTGCTCCTGCACCTGATCGGGCACGGCCGCCAGCTCGCCGAGGGCTTCGCCGTGGCCAGCGCGGATGGCCACGCCAGCGCGCCGACCACCGCCCATGTGCTGCGCCCCTTGCTGCAGCGGGCCGCTCTGGTGGTCCTCGACGTGTGCGAGGCCGCCGACAGCACCCGGGCCGAGCTCGACACCCTCGCAGGGCAGCTCGTGCGCTCGGGGGCTCGGGCCGTGCTGGCACCGGTGCAGCGCTTGGCCGTGGAGGCCGCCGAGGCCTCCACCCGAGCGCTCTACCCGACGCTGGCGGCGGGCGCGGGCCCGGTCGCTGCGGTGGCCGCCGCCCGGCGCGCCGTGCGCGCTCTGGCCTCCCCCCACCCCGATGGGCGCTGGACGAACCTGGGCCTGTTCCTGGCCGACGTGAGCGTCCTCGATGCCGCGCCCCTGGTGGGCGGAGGGTGGCGCCCCGACGGGTGGCCCGCGCCCGGCGCCGACCTCGCCCAGCTGCTGGCCCGCGCTCACGAAGAGTCCACCCGGCGCGACAGCGGCTTCGTGGGCCTCGAGCACCTGATGCTGGCCCAGCGCGGTCTCGATCTGGGCGGCCCCGCCGCTCGGGCCGCCGCCGACGCGGCCGATGGCCCTGGCGTCCGCCGCCTGCTCAAGCTGCGTCGGGTGGCCGAGCGGGAGCCCCAGGTCGGGGGCACGCCTCGGCTGCAGCGCCTTGGCGCGCGGCTGATGCCCGGTGCAAGCGTCGAAGACCTGTGGGCCACGCTGTGGGCCGACCCCGACGGAGCCCTGGCCGCCCTGGCCGGTCACGCGCGCCCCCTCGTCGCCGCCGACGCCACCGCCGAGACCCTCGACCCCGAAGAGAGTCAGGGTCCAACCACGGCAGCCACAGCCCTCGAGGTGCTGGGGGGCCCCGAAGACGGCCGCCGGCTGGCGCTGGCACCCGGTGACACCCTGGGCAGGGTGGGTGGCGACGCCACCGCGTCGCAGCTGCTGTACGCCGACACGGCCGTGGTCGACCCGTTCCTGTCGCGCCGCGCCCTGGAGTGGGTGGGTGTGGGGGTGGTCCGCCCCAAGAAGGCAGCGCGCCACTTCGTGTACCCCAGCTGGCGCTCGGTGCGTGGCGACGTGCCCCTTCGCGCCGGCGAGCTGCTGGAGGTGTCCCCCGCGACCTGCCTGCGAGGGGTGTCGTGATCGACGGCACCACCTGGTGGCAGGCACGGTCGGAGCGGGTCGCCTGGGCACGGTCGGGCCAGTCCCCCTGGCGCGCCTGGGCCTTCGCCGACAACCCCGACCTGTGTGCCGTGCTCGACGAGGCGGTGCGGGCCACGCCGCTCGCCCCCGACGAGGCCGAGCGCCGGGCGGAGCTGGGGCTCGTGCCACCCCCACCGCCCGGGATGGCGCACCCCGAGGCGGCCTGGCGGCGCTGGGCCGCTGCGCACGCGGGCGAGCTCACCGCCGACGACACCGCCGAGGCCTGGCGCCGGTCGCGTCTCGACGCGCTGGGTCACCGGGTGCGCCAGCATGAGCGGTCCGCGTGGGAGGCCATGACCTTCTCCGACGACGACACAGGCGACGCCGAGGTCTCGGCGCTGTGGGCCGGCTGGTTCACCGGCGACCCCTGGTCCGGGCGCGAGGCCTGGGAGCGCTTGCTCCTCAACGATGCGATGCGCGCCTTTCGCGGGGTGTGCGAGGCGCGGCGCCTCCCCCCCGACGTGCGCAGGCGGGTGGTCGGCGATCTGCGGGAGGGCTTCTTCTGGGCGTTGCTCGGGGCAGGTGGCGACAGCCCCCCCGCGTGGGTGGAGCTCGCGCTGCGCACCCTGGAGACCGCAGGCAGCACCCCCGTCGATGCCCTGGCCCTTCGCCTCGACGAGCCTGGGTGGGGCGTCGTGGGGCGCTGTGTCGCCACCCGCGGCAGCTGGGCCGACACGATCGGTCGGTGGCAGGTCGAGCGTGCCGAGCCCATGGCGCGGGCCCGGCAGGTGGAGCGGCTGGCGGCCGCCCAGCCCACCCTCGCGGAGCCTCTCCTCGACCTGCACGTCGTGCTTCGGGCGCTGGCCCACCTGTCCGCCACCCCGTCGGCGCCGCTGTGGCAGGTCGTGCGACAGAACCGGGGCCGTGCCCGAGGGCGACTGCGTGCTGTGCTGGCCCGGGAGCCGGGTCGCCTCATGGAGCCGCTGCTGGCACTTCCTCAGCTCCTCGACCGGTCGCGGGCCGCGGTGCGGCGGTTCGCCTGGAGCTGGGCGTGGCGGGAGCTGGCGACCGACTTCGCGTTCGACCCGGGCCGTGCCTGCCCCGCGCCCTGCCTCGAGACCGGCGAGCCGACACCGCCCCTCGCCGAAGGCGAAGTCCACGCCCTCCAGAGCTGGGTCTTCCTGGTCGCCCTTCGTGGGCGCGAAAGCCACCTGGAGCGCTGGGTACGCACCGGAAGCACCGGCGACCGCGACTCGACCTGGGCCCGGCTGCTCAGCGAAGCCTGCCCTCCCTGCCTCGTCGACGACCCGCAAGCCACCGGCCGGTCTCGCACCTACCACCGGCTACGCACCGAGCTGTGCGACCGGCTGCCTGCTCTGCGCGCGCTGCTGGGCCCCTGGCTGCACCAGGTCGGCGCTCTGCCCAGCGGGCGTGGGCTTCGCAGCGCCTTCGAGGCCAGCTTCGGCAGCCGCTGGAGCTCCGAGGTGCCGTTTCCGAAATCGGGATTCCCAAGCTTTCAGCGTCATGCTGCGGAGCTGCAAGGAAGGTGGTCCACCGAGCAGGCCGACCCTGCATCGATCGGGGACGAAGCCTCCGACGCCTCGCTGGGCCACGAGGAGGCTTCATGACGACCCTCGACGACGCGACCCTGCTGGCCTACCACTGCGGCGCCCTCGAGCCCGGCGCACAGCTCGACGTGGAGGCGGCGCTCGCTCACGACCCCACGCTTCCTCTGCGGCTGCGCGAGCTGGCGGGTCGGCTCATAGAGCCTCCGCCGACCGACCCCTACCGCATTCCCCCCCCGGGCATGGGGCTGGCGGGCTTCGGCCTGCAGGGCACGCAGGGGATGGTGATGAGCGAGGGCGAGGTCCTCCGACCGGGAGACCGCTTCCGCGTCGAGCTTCGGCCGCAGACGGCCGCCGACGCTACGCGGGTGGTGGTGCTCTACCAGCGCGACGGGTGGGAGGTGGTGTTTCCGACCCGTCCGGAAGAAGAGGTGATGGTGCAGGCCCTCCCCGTCGGCGAGGAGGGAGAGCGGCTGCTCGACCTCGCGGCCCGCGGGCGAGCGGGGCGCCAGCGCTGGGCCGTCGCCCTGCCGCCCAAAGACATGCCCATCGACTGGGCGGCCGACGACGACGTGCGCTGGGGCGATCTGCGGCGAGGCATCGCGCTGGGCACGGTGCCGGTGGCCAGTGTGGAGATACAGGTGCGCTGATGGCGCTACGACGAGGTCCCCACTACCCGAGAGACGACCTGTTCGGTGGGCAGGGGCGCGTCGACGTCTACGACCTGCTGCAGGGGCGGGGCATGCCGCCCTTCGCCGCCGTGCTGGCCTGTGAGCTGGCGCCGGGCGGCTCGGTGGGGGCCCATCGCCAGGAAGACTGCCCGGAGATCGTGGTGGTCCTGGAAGGCCGAGGCGAGGCCACGGTGAATGGCACCAGCCAGCCCCTCGAGCCAGGCATGGTCGTTCGCCTTCCGCTGGGCTCGGTGCTCGCCTTGCGCAACCTCGACGACGACCAGCCTCTGGCCTACCTCATCGTGAAGGCGCGCTAGCCGCTACTGAACGCCGACGACCTGGTCTTCGTCGAGCATGCGGGAGTTCATGTCGAACTCGGCGTAGCGGATCAGGGAGTCGTCGACGCCGGAGGCCGACATGCAGGCGATGTCGGAGGCGTTGAACCGGATGCCCTGGTCTCGGATGTTGTCCATCACGATGAACGCGTGCACGCCTCGCTGGCGCTCTTCGACGATGTAGCGGCAGGAGTCGGTGGTCGGGGCGATGCCCTCCTCCGGAAGCTGCATGGCCTCGGCCTGCTTCGTCTTCTTGCGCGTCTTGCCGCCCCCTCGCCAGCGCCGCTTGCCCTTCTTGCGGGCCACGTTCTTCTCGGGGACGGGCTTGCGCACGGCCACCTCGACATCGGCCGGGGCCACCACCAGGAAGAACCAGGCGGCGGCGAGGAGGCCAAGGCCCGCCGCGAAGAGCACGGCGGCGATCTGTTGCTGACGAGTCATGCCGGCATCCTATCACTGCGCTGTTCGGAGGGTCTGGTCTACGGCACCGAGCAGTCGGCCACCGACAGGCAGGTGTAGGTCGTGGCGATGACGCCGTTCTCACCGTCGAAACCGTCGTTGCCATCGACCCAGCCGCTCGCGGCGACCCCGCCGTCTCCGCCCTGGCCCACCGCTCCGCCGGTGATCGTGGCGTTGGTCGACACCGCCGTGCTGTCGAACAGGAAGATCGCGCGGCTGTTGCCGCCGGCTCCTGCCCCACCGCCGCCGCCGTGGCCGCCGTGACCGCCCGCTCCGCCGTCACCGCCGTCACCGGCCTGCGACGTGCCCGCGCCGCCGAGACCGCCGATGCCGCCGGGCTGACCCGCGCCCCCACTACCGCCGTCGGCACCGTCACCACCCGCCCCGCGGTTGATGGTCACGAAGTCTGCCGTGAACGATGAGCTGACCAGGAACACGCCGAAGCTCGAGCCGCCGGAGCCACCGCCCCCGCCCGCCGTGGCCGAACAGCCACCGGCACCGCCACCGCCGCCGCTGGCACCGCG
>CBDUIC010000093.1:0-28187 GCA_965367245.1 uncultured bacterium
CGGGCCGCTCCCATCGCCCCGACCAGGGGTGGTACAGGTAGCCGCCGAAGGCGTGGAGGCTGGCGGCCCGGTCATAGTCGCGGCGCTCGAGCAGCGCGTCGAGGGCTCGGCTCTCCGGCTGCGACAGCGGCGCCTCGGTGGTCGCGTGGTGGTCGGGGAGCACGTGGCGCCACCAGGATCGCGCGTCGCGATGCACGGTGTAGTCGCGGTTGAGGTCGACGCCGAGGTGATTGCCGCGGCGGTAGTTTCCCCAGGCAGGCTCCAGCAGGTCGGCCTCCACGTGGGCACGGCCGTCGGCGTTCAGGATGGGGACTACGGTGATCGCCGTGCCGCGAGGAGGGTGGTCCAGCAACTCATCGAGCCACGTGAGGGCCACCTCGGTGGAGATCCACTCGAGGGCGTGGATGCCGGCGATGACCAGCACCTCCTCGCGCACCGGCACCGAGGGGTCGGCGACGTGCACAGCCCAGATCGGCCGCTCCCCAGCCGACAAGCCGAGCTGCTCGATCCGGGCGATGGCGGGCCGCTCCGCGACCTTGGCGGCCACCGCTGCGAAGGCGGGACCGGCGAACCGGTAGCCTTCAGCGAGGGCGGGCACGGGGTCGGGGGCTGGCTGCGCCTCCGCCCAGGTGGCGAGGTCGGAGGCGAGGGCCAGGCAGCAGCTCAGTCCGACGACCATGGCTCCTCGACGAGCTGGAAGCGACCATGATCGAAGGGGACTCCCTCCGCCGCCTCGACACGCTCCAGCCGCTCCCGCACACCGCGCTGCTTGAGCTGGTGGGCGCGGTGGTAGCAGTAGGGCTGGTTGCCGCGGCGGCCCAGGGTGCAGTGTGCGGTCCAGCTGCAGCCGGCCATGCACACGTCGGCGTAGTAGCAGCCCTTGCAGAAGCCCCACAGCTCCGACCGGTCGCGCTGCTGCACGAAGTTGAGCTCGGGCGCCTCGCGCCAGATCTGCTCGAGGGCCACGTCGCGCACGTTGCCCCCGGTGTACGACGCGGTGGGGAGGCTGGGGCAGCCCTTGACGGTGCCGTCGGACTCGAGCCCGATGGTGAACCGGCCCGACACGCAGCCCTGGTAGTGGGTGGGACGCTGCCCGGGGCGGGTGCGCAGGATGGCCTCGTGGGGCCCGAAGTAGCCCAGGTTGTTGCCGGCCTGCACGCTCATCGCCTCGGTCGCGGGGCGGCCGGCGGCGCGGGTGCGCTCGATGGCATCGGCCTGGAGCTCGGCGAGGGTGTCCATCACCTCGAGCACCCGCCAGGGCTCCAGCAACCACTGGGGGTGGTCGGCGGCGCGCCCCATCGGCACGGTGATCTGCAGCCGCCAGCCCTGCACGCCGTGGGCTTGCATCACCTCGTAGTGCTCGCGCAGGAAGTGCCACGACAGCCGGTTGACCTGCATGTTGCTGGCCAGCGACATCCCGGCTTCCTTGACTCGCTTCATGGCCGCGAGGGCGGCGCGGTAGGAGCCGGGGCTGTCACGCATCAGGTCGTGGACCGCCTCGGGGCCGTCGATGGACACGCCCACGCCGCGAAGCCCGGCCTCCACGAGCCGCTCGACCCGTTCGTCGGTGAGGCCGCGCCCTCCGGTCTGCATGGTGACCACGACGCCCTGCGCGGTCAGGTGGCGCACGAGCTCGTAGACGTCGGGACGAAGGTAGGCTTCCCCGCCGATGAGGGTGACCTCGCGGGTGCCGAGGCGCACCAGCTGGTCGGCGGTGTCGAGGAGCTCGGCGGTGGTCAGCTCGTCGGGTCGCGGGCGGACGGCTCGGCTGCCACAGTGCGCGCAGGCGTGGTCGCAGCGAAGGGTGATCTCCCACACGGCGTACAGCGGCAGGTCGTCTTCGCCGTCGCGCGGGGCGCGGACGGGGCCGGGGGGGCTCGTGCTGGGCTGGCTCACGCTAGTAGGTCGTGGTGGTCACGCCGTACAGCGGCTCTACGGTGTAGCCGGAGCCACTGCTGGGCCCGGTGTCGCCCTTCGCCGTGTCGGCCGTTGTGACCGTGGGGACCGTGCCGCTCCCGCCTGACGTGTCGGTGTCGGTGTCGGCATCCGAGTCGGCGTCGGTGTCGGCATCCGCGTCGGCGTCGGTGTCGGTGTCGACATCCGAGTCGGCATCGGTGTCGGCATCCGCGTCGGTGTCGGTGTCGGCGTAGTCGGTGTAGTACTGGTCGTAGTAGCCGTCGTAGTAGCCGTCGTAGTACGAATAATCGGCGGTGTAGCTATCGGTGACCGTGACGCCGTACAGCGGCTCCACCGTGTAGTCGGTGGTGTCGGACGGGGTGTCTTCGATGGTGGTGCCGTCGTCGTCTTTGCTGGCGCCGGTGCAGGCCGCGAGGGCCGTGGCCAGCACGGCAACGCCCGCGGTGCGAGCGAGCGCGGAGCTCGTCGGGCGGGCTCGCTCGCAGTGTGGACAGGCCTCACTGCCTACGAAGACGAAGCTTCCACAGTGGGTGCAGGGCTCCATGGCCATCTCTTCCTCCGGGTGTGCCCAGACGCATCATGGCCTACGACGGGCCTGGTCGCCACGATATCAGGGGGGATGGCCACGCCCCCTCCACGCGTGCTGCGGTTCGACCGCGGCACCCTCGTGCTCGAGCACTTCCCCGACGACGACGTGCCGGCGGCGTTCACCTTTGATGAGCGGGTGCGCCTGCATCGTGCCCCGGCGCTGCACTACCACCAGGTGGTGATGGATCTGCACCGGCGCAAGGTTCCCTACGACGACCAGGCGAGAGCCTACGAGGTGCTCGACCGGCCCCACCACAGCGAGCGCACGCCGCGTGACTACCAGCAGGAGGCGGTGGAGGCCTGGCGGCAGGCGGGTCGGCGCGGCGTGGTGGTGCTGCCGACAGGCGCGGGCAAGTCGTTCGTCGCCGAGCTGGTGATGGCGCTGTGCAACCGGTCGGCGCTGGTGGTGGCGCCCACCCTCGACCTGGTGGGGCAGTGGTACGACGGCCTGCGTCGGGCCTTCGGCGAGCCCGTGGGCCTGCTCGGAGGTGGGGTCCACCAGATCGAGCCGATCACGGTGACGACCTACGACTCGGCCTACCTGCACATGGACAAGTACGGCGATCGGTTCGGGCTGATCGTCTTCGACGAGGTGCACCACCTTCCGGGCCCGACCTACAGCCTGGCCGCCGAGTCGAGCCTTGCCCCCTTCCGCTTGGGGCTGACGGCCACGTTGGAGCGCGACGATGGCTCGCATCAGCGCATCGACGAGCTGGTGGGCCCGGTGGTCTACCGCAAGGGCATCCGCGAGCTGGCGGGGAGCTTTCTCGCCCCGTATCGAACCGAGCTGCTGGAGGTGCCCCTCACCGAGGGCGAGCGGGAGGCCCACGACGAGGCCATTGCGGTGTATCGGGGGTTCAAGGCCAGCCGGGGCATCGGCGGAGGGCGCGGTGGCTGGAACCACTTCCTCCGGGAGGCGGCCCGAAGCACGGAGGGGCGGCAGGCGATGAAGGCGTGGCGCACCTCCCGCAGGATCCTGCAGGGCAACGAGGGGAAGCTCGCCCGGCTGGAGGAGCTGCTGCGGCGGCACGTCGACGACCGGGTCCTCGTGTTCACCAACGACAACGACACGGTCTACCGGATCAGCCAGGCGCTGCTGCTCCCGGTCATCACCCACCAGACCGACCTCAAGGAGCGAACGGCCCTCCTCGACGCGTTCCGCGACGGCTCGCTGCCGGTGCTGGTCACGTCGCGGGTGCTCAACGAGGGGGTCGACCTGCCCGCGGCGGATGTCGCGGTGGTGCTGTCGGGCACGAGCACGGTCCGCGAGCACGTGCAGCGCCTCGGCCGGATCCTGCGGCCCCAGGAGGGCAAGCAGGCCGTGCTGTACGAGCTGGTGGCTGCCGACACCGCCGAGCAGTTCAGCAGCCGACGGCGGCGCGACCACGACGCCTACCGCTAGCTAGCTAGGCCTCGTCTTCGGGGGTGCGGAAGAACACCTTGGAGGCGGCGATGCGGTGGTTGGCCATGAAGCGGTAGCCCACACCGGCCAGGGCGCGGACCCCCGGCCACCCGAGCACGGCCGCCGACGAGTAGCCGAGGCTCTGGTAGACGAAGCGGATGGCCTGCGCGCCGACGTGCACCTCTCCCTCCCTGGTGACGACGTGCATGGCCTCGGCGCAGGCAGCGCGAAGAGCCGGGTCGACCGGGGGATCGGGGGCATCCTGGTAGGGAAGCACCTTCAGCTCGTGACCGTCGTGACGCCTGACCCAGGCGCCGAACCGGCGTCAAAAGCCTCAAGCGCCGTCGATGAGCACCAGGTGGCGATCTCGTGGAAAGGCCATCATGCCGACCTCTATCCTCCCGCGGCCTCCGCAGCGGCGATGACGCGCTTGGGGTCGAGGATCTCGGTGAACGCGAGGACCTGATCGGGCACGACGGCTCCCTTGTCGCCCGCGAGGCGCTTCGACACGGCCACGAGCAGGTTGTCGGGGGCATGGGCGCTGACGGCCTCGAGGTGAGCGGCCAGCGTGTCTTTGCGCCAGAAGCCGACCAGCTGCAGGTGGACCTTGCGCTTGCCGTTCACGAGGGTGTAGTCGGGGAACACGAACCGCTTGCGGCCCAGCGGCAGCAGCGTCTGCCCGTCGCGGAGCTTCCAGGGGGTGTCGAGGGCTGCGAAGCGCTCCTCGAAGAAGGTCTGCTCCTTGGTCTTGTAGGCGCCGGTGTCGCGGTAGTGGCTCACCAGGCCGCTGTCGTGATCGAGGCGGAGGGTCTTGCGGTGCTGACGCTTGGTCCACAGGATGGTGGCCTCGAGCTCCCAGCGGGGCTGCAGCGCCAGGGCGGGCAGGAACAAGGCGAGGTTCTTGCCGTAGCGCGTGGACTGCCGAAACAGCGACGTGGGGCCGTCGAGGGTGAGCTGTAGCGCCTTCTTGTCGCGCTGGGCGGCGACGATGAGCTGGTGGAAGCGCGCCCACCGCAGCAGCTGTCGGATCTTGGGCACGGTGGGCTCGGGCAGCCGCACCCGGACCTCGCTGGCCTGCAGCAGCACGGACTGGGCCAGGGCCATGTTGTAGCGCTGCACCAGCTCGGTGGGATCGCTCAGCCGGCAGCTCAGGACGCGGTGGTTCTGGCGGAGGTCGGCGAACAGGCCTTCTCGGATGGCCTCGACGGGGAGCCCGTGACGGTCGGCGACGACCTGCAGCACATCGTCGGCCACCGGTCGGCCCAGGGGACCGTGCTCGAGGGCGAGGGGGCCCTGCGACCGCGCCTCGAGGAACACCTCTCGGCGGAGCTCCGCGGGCGGAAGCGGGGGCTCGGCGGCGAAGGTGGTGCGGTCGAGGCAGATCTTGGCGATGCCCTGCACGAGCTTGTGGTCGGGTCGCTCACTGCACAGGTCGGCGAGGGCTTCGTCGATGTCGCCCCGGGTGCCTCCCTCCGCAATCTGGCCGTGCACCTCGGTGAGGACCGCCTGCGCGGCCTCGATGACACGCTCGGCGCCGGGGTCGACGAGCTGGGGCACGATGTCGCTCCGCACGACTCGCGCCCGCACCAGTGGCCTGGTCAGCACCTAGCCGTCCACGGGGAGGTGGTCCCACACGCCACGCAGGCTCGAGGGCACCTCATCGTCGAGAGCCGCCTTGAGCAGGCGGGGGATGCCCCGAGGCCACGCGGAGGGGAGCAATACGGTGACGAAGGCCACGGCGGCAGGGTGCTCGGCGGGCAGCTCCAGCAAGGCCTGGCCTACCCCGATGAGGACCGGCAGGCCGTCTGTGCGCTCTGCCACCCCGTGGAGCAGCCCGATGGACAAGTCGACGGGCATGCGGCTGGCGTCGTGCTGGGCCAGGCAGATGCGGACGAGCCAGCGGGCGACCTCGAGAGCGTCCCACCCCGGGGCGGCGCCCAGCAGGCGCGCGCAGTCGATGGCCATCTGGCGCTCGGTGTCGAGCTCGGGGGGCTCGGCGCAGAAGGTGACCACCAGATCGTCGAGGATGGCGTCTTCGAAGCGGCCGACGGGGGCTGCGGCGCCCACGACCCAGCTCCACAGGGGTGAGGCGCCGTCGACCTCGGCGAGCAGGACGGCCACGGAGACGACCTCGGCATCGGGAAAGCGGAGGCTGGGGAGCGCGTCGCCGAACAGCCGGCGCGCTTTGGGCTCGAGGGCCTGCAGCCCGTGGGCGAGGGGCGCGAGGGCCACGAACCGATCCCGCGGCGTGTGGCGAGCCAGGCGGTTCTGCACCTGCTCGGCGGCGACCCACAGCGGATCGTCGTCGCCACGGGCCCACACCTTGATGCGATCGCCAGCGACGAAGGGATCTTCTCCTTCGAAGTTGGCCACCAGCCAGCAGTCGAGCAGGCTGGTGCCGCGGATGGCGTGGAACAGCGGGTCGTCGGCGCTTGCGTGCTCCTGGGCGGCGACCCACGCGGCGATGATGGCCTCGCCCTCGTCGGGCTGGCCGTGCACATGACGAAGCAGGTCGATGACCGCCTGGCCCCCATCGGGCGCCTTCGCGAACAGCCGCACGAGGGCTCCGAGCCGCTCCTTGTCTCGGAACGAGGCCGGCACGACGGACCAGTTGGCCGCCAGCGCACGACTGGAGCCATCGAGGGCGAGCTGGCGCGCCACCGGGGAGACCAACGCATCCATCGCGGCTTCGTCGTGCCCCAGGGCGACGAGCCCGTACACCACCTCGCTCCACACGCTCGTGCGGGTGGCACGGGTAGCGGCCAGCGGCCACTCTTCGAGGGTGGACTGCACCGCCGCGGTGACCGCCTCCTGATCGACCCCTTCATGCAGCCAGCCGAGGAGGCTGGCGATCCATGCCTCCAGAGCAGCCCCGCGGGGGTAGGTCGAGGCGAGCAGGCGCACCAGCTCGGCTCCGGGGTGCAGCGTCGCGGCGTGGGCGAGCAACGCCGTCACCGCACGAGCCCGCTGGGTGGCGGGATGGCGAGCGAGGGCCCGCCAGGGGCGTGGGTCGCGGGTGGCCCGGGTGACGTTGACGAGCACGTCGAGCACCGGATCGACCGGCGCACCGGATCGCAGGCGTGCGGTCAGGGCTCGGACGGCACGCTCGGGGTCGGCCTCGATCCAGGCCGGGTCGACCGTGGTCGCCCCCTCGACGCCGGCGCGGAGCAGCGCGGCTACCCCGGCGCCCCACGGGTCGTCGCTCGACGACGGGTCGGTCAGGAAGGCGGCCGCCTCGACCGCCTCCATGTCGTCGGCCATCAACCGGTTCCGGATGAAGTAGCCCACCAGGTCGTCGCCCTCGTCGGGTGGGTCGGCGAGGTCGACGAGCTCGTAGCCCTCGGGAGAGCCATTGGTGATGACCACGTCGAAGACCGCCGGACCCGGCTGCGTGTCGCCGACCGAGATGCGCAGCGCCTGGCGCCAGGCAGGGGGAAGCACGGTGAGCAGCACCAGGCCCAGGGCCTGAGCGGGCTGGGCTGCGTCGCGGAGTGCGTCGTCGGGCACGACGATGGCTACGGGCTTGTGGGCTCGCAGCAGGGTGACGGCTCCACCGACGGCCTTGCACAGCAGCCGGGTGGAGGGGGCGGCGGCACGGGCGCGGCGCAGCAGGGCGCGGAGGGGGTGGGCCGGGGGCGTGTCGGCGGCTTGGTCGCGCTGGGCATGATCGCTGTCGAGCCAGTCAGGCGAAGTCCACAACCAGGCGGGGTGACCCAGACGCTCGAGGTCGGGCTCGGCCACGACGCGCCACACGCTGTAGGGGCCCGCTCGACGGCCGACCACCCATCGCCGATCCACGAGGGGGATGCATCGCTCCACCGGCCAGGGCGGTGCCTCGGCGGCGTCGAAGCCGAGGAGCTCTGTGAGCTCGCCGGGACGGAACAGGCCGCCGGAGGACGTGCGCGCCGACGCCCGGCCAGACGAGCTGTCGACGGTGAGGCTCGGCAGGGCGAGGGGCACCGGAGCTCCAGGGGCAGGGGAGGGACGACGACCGGGGAACGTCAGCCTAGCGCGGGGAGGGACCTCAGGGCGACCGGCGGAGCAAGACCTCGATGCGCTCGTTGTCGTCCTGCCCGGAGGGAAGGTCGTTGCTGGCGATGGGGTGGCTGTCGCCGCGGCTCGACACGACCAGGCGGGCGCCGGCCACGCCGTGGGCTTCGCGTAGCTGGGTGACGAACGCGTGGGCCTGGGCGGCGCCGAGGAGCCAGTGATCGATCGGGGACTGCCCGCGGGGGGGGCGGGGCGGGGGGCGGTCGCTCGTGTGCCCGGTGACCACGGCCTCGTAGGTCGGATGCTGCCCCATGGCGGTGGCGAGCAGGTCGAACACCATGGCCGACTCGTCGCGCAGGCGAGGGGGGTAGGCCTCCGCGAACACAGCCGCCGAGGGCACGATCAACAGCGGGCCCGCGTCGGTCGGCTCCACCACCACGTCGCTACCTGAGAAGATCTGCACGAGCTCCGTCAGCAAGGGGTCGGTCTCGACATCTGCACCGGCGCGTGCGCCCCCCGCCTCGAGCTCCTGGACCTTGAGCTGCAGCGCCACGACTTCACGCTCGAGCTGCCCCTCGATCCCCGTGCCGTCGGGGTAGCGATGGAGCGGCGCACAGGCGATCAACAACCACCAGAGCATCACGGCCTCGGGCGCGCGAGGCAGGAGTCGATGGCCCAGTCGCCCGGGCCGAACGACTTCGCGTTCTGGCGCGCACGGCCTGCTCCGCGCACCTCCAGCCAGCGCTGGGCCCAGCGGCGCACCGAGCCCGGATAGCGCCACTGCCAGACCCCATCGCGGCGCACACGGGCCTTGGCCATCCAGGCCAGGTGGATGGGGAAGCGACCGATGGGCTCACCCTGGTGCGGACCCTCGATGAACACCGCCCGACCCGCATCGTCGGCACCGATGGGGCCGTCTTCGGGGGGGCGGCCGATGGCCTGGCACCAGTCGAGGAGCGACTGCAGGTCGTCAGCTACGTCGTGACCGTGACGACGGAGGACCTCGGTGAAGGCGTAGCCACAGGCTGCGGCATCGTCGGTGGCGCGGTGGGCACGCTCCAGCCGAACGTCGAGGCGATCGGACAGGTCGGACAGCTTGTGGCTGCGTGCGTCGGGAAACACCTTCATCGACAGGTCGACGGTGTCGACCTCGGCGAGGGGCTCGGGCCAGTGGCGGCCGGTGCGTTCGAACTCGGCCGACAAGAAGCCCATGTCGAACGGGTAGTTGTGGGCCACGGTGATGGCGTCGACGAACAACCCGTGGATGTGCTCGACGACATCGGCGAAGGGCGGGGCATCGATGACATCGGCCTCGGAGATCCCGGTGATCTCGGTGACCTTCCGGGGGATCGGTCGCTCGGGGTTGATGAGGTAGGACTTGTCGATACGGTCGGCGACGCGCCCGTCTTCGTCGAGGCGCAGGATGACGGCGGCGAACTCGATGATCCGGTCGCCGCCGAACGGCTCGAGCCCCGTGGTCTCGGTGTCGAAGGCGACGATCGGCAGAGACTTCCACTTCATCTGCTGCAGCTAATGAGCGGCGCGGTCGGCTGTCCACACCTGGGGTGCATTGGGCACCGAGCCGGGCGATTCGATACACGCGCCCCACTCCAGGAGGTCTCATGCTCGAGCTCGGAACGGTTCCCGACGACGTCACCCTCACCGACCACCACGGGCAGCCCTGGCAGCTGTCGCAGACACGTGGGCGACCCGCCGTGTTCTTCTTCTACCCCAAGGCGAGCACACCAGGCTGCACCAAGGAAGCCTGCGCGTTCACCGAGCTGTCGGCGGCCTTCGCCGAGCTCGGCGTGCAGCTCTTCGGCATCAGTGCCGACTCGGTGAAGCGGCAGTCGAACTTCGCCACCAAGTACGAGCTGTCGATGCCCCTGCTCGCCGACACCGAACGACAGCTGGTCGAGGGCTGGGGTGTGTGGCAGGAGAAGAAGAACTACGGGCGCACGTACATGGGCATCGTGCGGTCGACCTTCCTGTTCGACGCCGACGGAGCGCTGGTGCACCTGTGGTCACCGGTGCGCGTCAAGGGGCACGCACAAGACGTCTACGAGCGCACACGGGCGCTCGTAGAGGGCTGAGCGTGCTGCCCGAGCAACGCTAGTCGCCCTTCTCCAGCGCGCGCACGAACAGCTGGGGAAGCTGCGTGAGGGCTGCGGAGTAGTCTTGCTGGCCCGTGCGTGCCCGATCCGCGAGGACGGCCTCGCACGAAGCCACGAAGGCCACGGCGACGACGCGGGGCGACGGGTGCGCGAAGACCTTGCGCTCGACGCCCTGCGCCACCAGGGCGTGTGCCGTCTCTGCAAAGAGCTCTCGCGTGGCCGACAGGCGCTGCGCGCAGGGCAGCGGCAGCCGCTCCGGCTGCGTGATGAGGGCGCGCGGTAGGCGCTCCCCGTGCCGACCGACGATGGCGGCGAGCTCGGACAGCTGCTCGGAGGGGCTTCCTCCGGCGAGCGTGCGCTCGATCTCGGCATCGGTCTCGTCGCACGCATCGCGCACGATCGACACGATCACCTGCTCTTTGCTGGTGAAGTACTTGTAGAGGGTCGACTTGCTCATTCGCAAGGAACGAGCAAGTGCATCGACCGTCAAGGCAGAGTACTGCCCGCCGTCGAGGATGTCTGCGGCACCCTCAAGGATTTTGTCTCGGCTCATCCGTCCGCGTGTAGCTGGCATATCTCCTCGGGGGGTTCCAGTACCGTTCGCTTTTTACACCGACTTGCGTCACGTGGCAAGCGCCTGTGTCGCATATGTGACGGACAGACAGCAAGCAGTTGCCTTGACCTCATCCCTCACGTGCCAATACACGTGCGCCCGGAGGCGCTGGATGCTCATTCTGGCCGCGGCGCGGCAGGAGCTCGGGGAACTCGAAGGAGAAGTGGTCGGAGTCGGCCCGATCGTGGCCGCGGCTTGCGCAGCGGCGATCATCGCTCGGCGGAATCCGGCGCAGGTGGTGTTGTTGGGCACCGCCGGGGCGTATCCGGGAGGCCCTGCCGTGGGGCAAGCCGTCGCCAGCGCCTCGGTGGGGCTTTCCTACGGTGTCGCTGCGATGGGCCTCGGCTACGTTCCTCGCGCGCCTCGGGCCATCGATGCCGATGCAGCCTTGCTCGATCGGCTGGCTCTGCCGCGGCACGCCGTGCTGACGGTGGGTGCAGTGACGACCGATCCCACCCTGGCGGGGCGGCTGGCAGACGGCTGGACAGTCGAGCACCTCGAGGCCTACGCGGTGGCCTACGCTTGCCAGAATGCGGGCGTGCCCTTCGTGGCGGTCCTGGGGATCGCCAGCCAGGTGGGTCCTGACGCTCACATGCAGTGGCTGGAGCATCGCGAGGCGGCTCAGGAGGCTGCGCGTGGTGCGGTGCGGGGATTGCTCGCTAGCTGAGCTCGCGCCCTCGGCTCGGGTGCCGACAACCGTCGCGCCAGGCCGTCCGGCCCCCGACGATGGTGTGGATGGGCCAGCCTCGCAGCGCTTGGCCCTGCCATGGTGACCAGCCGGCGACGGTGTGGATGCGCGCGCTGTCGCCGATGACCCGCTCGGCGTGGGGGTCGACGATCACCAGGTCGGCATCGTAGCCGGCCTCGAGGCGACCCTTTCGTCGGAGCCCGAGGGCTTGTGCGGGCCGCTCGCTCGTCCATCGAGCGATGTCGAGCCAGGTGCAGCGCTCGTCGTGGGTGGCGTCGACCAGGAGTGGGAGCCACCACTCGGCGCTGGGCCAGCCTGGGTGCACATCGCGTAGGGCACCGTCTTTCGCCCAGCCCCCGACGGGCCAGTGCCCCGAGCACATCATCAGCTTTCCGGCGCGCAGGCCCTCCCACAGTGCGTCGCGGTGGCGGCGCCCCCGCAGGGGAGGCCGGCACACGGCCCGCTTGCCGAGCCGATCGTATGCATCGGCGTCGTGGAACAGGTGGGCCGGCTGGACCGCGGCCGTCACCCGGCCGGGCTCCTCCGGCAGCTGGGCGACCTCCTCTGCCGTCGACACATGAGGCAGCAGCAGCCGGGTGCCGTGGCGTCGGGCGAGCTCGAGGGCTCGGTGGGTGGCATGCACGCAGGTGTCGACGTCGTGGGCCCGGGGCACGTCGAGGGGGTCGTCGCTGTCGGCGAAGAGCAACCAGCGGTCTCGGAGCCGGCTCGCGTCGTGATGATCGACGCAGACGAGCCCAGGAGCCTCTGCGAAGACCTTCTCGACGCCCTCGCTGCTCAGCAGCTCGGCGTCGACCCACACCCCCTGCGCGCGGCGTGCCTGCAGGGCTTCTTCGACATGGGCGCCGGCGCGGACGAACAAGCCGAAGTGCAAAGCCGCGTCGGTGGCGATGCGCTGTAGCTCCGCGTCGAGCTCGGCACCGGTGCTTGCCTCGCGAACGCCCACGGCACTGGTGATGCCTCCGGCGAGGAGCGCCCCCGAGGCGGCGCCGAGGTCGTCGAGGGCGTCGAGGCGCACGTAGCTGTCGACCAGCCCGGGGAGCACGACCAGACCCTCCCCGTCGATGGACTCCCCCTGCGGTGCGTCGGTCTTGGGGCGGATCTCGTGGATCACCCCGTCGCGGACCACGAGATCGCCGGTGACGACCCGATGGGGCAGCACCAGGCGGGCCTGGTGGATGGTGAGGCTCGAGCTCATGCCGGCCGTCTAACTGGCGCTCGCCATACAATGCGGTCATGCACACCCCCCCCGACCTGGCTCTCGCAGCCCGGTACGCCCTGCTCGCCACCCTGTGCGCGCTGATCCCGGTGCCCTTCCTCGACACGTTCGCGGAGAACCGGGTGCGTCGCGCGCTGGTTCGGCAGATCGCGGCGCGGCACGACACGACGCTGCCTCCCGAAGCGGTGCGTGTGGTGGCCGATCTGCCGTCGGGCGGCTGCTGGGGCATGGTGAAAGCCGCCCTGTGGTGGCCGATCAAGAAGCTGCTGCGCACCATCGCCATGGTGTTTCTGGTCAAGGGGTTGGCTGACGCAGCTTCCGAGGTGATCCACCGCGCCCTGATGGTCCATCACGCCCTCGGTTCCGGCCTGCTGCCTGACGAGGCTCAGCGGGTGCGCGCCGCGATGGACCGCGCCCTCGAGCACGTCGACACCCGCATCGTGGAGCGGGCCTTCTTCGGGCGCCTGCGCAACCCCCGAGGGGAGTTCAACCGCCTCGTCTACGCGGCGGCCCGGCATCCCGTGGTCACCGAGCACGACGCGGCGACGGGCACGATGGGTCCCGAGGCCACGAGGCTGAGCGAGGCCATGGCTGCCGCGGTGTCGACGACGGGGCTGGTGCCGGAGGTGATGCACTGGTTCGTGCTGGAGCTGGAGCAGGTGAGGGAAGACGACGACGATGCCGGGCCCGTCCGCGTCGCTGACCCTGGCGAGCAGTGATCGACGAGCTGCGGGCGCTGGCACGGGCCGTGGCCCTCGACGCATCCCTGCGGGTAGAGCTGGGCGAGCCGGGTTCCGGGTGGTCGCTCGAGCCTGCTACCGGAATCATCCGCTGTGACCCCCACGACATCGCCACCCACCATCCCGACGAGGCCCGTGGGCTCGTGTGTCACGAGGCAGCCCACGCGGCGGTGACCCGCTACCCGCACCTCGTTCCCCGCGACCTGCTCCGCGAGCCCGCGATCGCGTCGTTGCTCAATGCGCTGGAGGACTGCCGCATCGAGGCCTGGCTGGCGTCGCGCTTCCCCGGGGCCGAGGTGTGGATCGAGCGCTACAACGAGCGGTTGTTTCCCGATGAGCCCGGCCTGCTGGCCTCGCGTCCGCTGACCCATCAGTTCGCCCTGGGGAGCATCCACGAGTGGTGGCACGGTCACCCGGCGGCCGACCTCGACCCGCGGGTGGCCACTGCCCTGACGGCGACGGCTGCGGCGCGGCAGGCGGTCGTCGACGCCCAGCCCCCCCTGCGCCCTGGCGCCGATCTCGGGGGGGCCTATCAGGGCTCCCGTGCCGCCCGCTGCTTCACGCGGCATGACCGTCGGCAGCCCCCCGACCCCTTCGAGCGTGCCGTGCGGCTGGCGGCGTGGGAGGCGTGGCGGGCGCTCTGGCGCGGCGTGCTGCCGGTCTACGAGGACCTGCTGCGGGTCGATCAGCGGGAGCGGAAGCGGCTGGCGGCCGACCACCAGGCCTTCCTCAAGGAGCTGCACGCCCACGTCGAGCCCACGGCGGTGCGGGCGGCGCGTCGACCGTCGGCGGCGGGCATGGGGGGTGGGGCCGGCGAAGGGGAGGTCCCCCCTGGGGTGCCCGAGCTGTCTGACGACCTTCGCGCGTCGGTGTCGGAGGTGGTGGGGGCGCCGCCCGGCCATGCCTACGAGGCAGCTCGGCGCGCGGTCGCAGGGTTGGCGGGCCCGATGGCCGACGAGCTGCTGGCGGTGCTGCGGCTCGATGCCTACCCGCACTGGACGCCGGGGCACGCCTCGGGGGCTCGCCCCGATCTTGCAGCGGTGATGCAGGCCCAGGCCGACCCCCGTCGACGGCTGCGGGTGTGGCAGCGAAAGACCCTGCCCCACAAGCACGACCCGGGGTTCTTCCTCCTCGTCGACCTGTCGGGCTCCATGGAAGGCCGGGCCATCGATGTCGCGCTGCGGGGCACGGTGCTGCTGTGCGAGGTGCTGCACGCCCTGCAGCTCCCCTTCGGCGTGGCCGGCTTCCAAGACCAGCTGCTGCCCCTCAAGGGCTTCGCCGACCCCCTCGACGAAGCCGTGCGCTCCCGCATCGGGGGCATGGTCGACGAGGTGCGGGGCGTGCGCGTCGGAGGCCACAACCGGCCGGAGCACAACTGGGATGGCCCGGTGGTGCGCGAGGCGGCGGCCGGTCTGCTGGCTCACCCCGTGGGCGACCGCGTGTTGATCGTGGTCAGCGACGGGCAGCCCTCGGGGCCCCGCGACGCGGAGTCGGTGCTTCGACGGGCGGCTGCTGAGGTGCAGGCCGATGGGCGCGTCCACCTGGTGGGGATTGGTCTGGGACCTGGCACCGAGCACGTGGCCCGCTACTATGCACACCACGCGGCCAGCGTGCCCCTGCACGCCTTCCCGGCGGCCCTCGGCCGCATCCTCCATGCCTGCCTGCGAGGGCCCCCATGACGCCGTATCCGCCCGAAGCTGCGCTGAGAGCCTGGCTCGATGCCGTCCGCTGGGCGCTGCCGTTGCCGCCGGGCGATGCGTCGGGCTGGGGCAGCCTCCTCGGCGGCCTGGGGCCGCGCCGGGTGCTGGCTACGACACCTGCGGGCCTCGACGTGTGCGACCGCTCGCTGCTGGCGGCCTTGCTGGAGGCCCTTGGGCGGCCGGTGAGCCCGGGCGAGCACGACTACCTGCTGCTTGCCACGCCTGTGCCCCTGGCTGAGGTCGAGCCCGCGCTGCGTCGCCTGCTGCACCACCCGTCGTATTGGGTGCGGCAGAACGCAGCCTGGGTGGTCGGTCTGGGGAGTCATCCCGCCTCCGACGCCCTGCTGCCGCTTCTCGACGACGCCGACAACGATGTGCGCCGCGCGGCGGCCTGGGGGCTGGGGCGCCACGCGACGCCCGAGGTGGTGCGGGCGCTGGCGACGCGCCCTTGGGATGCCGATCCGACGGTCGACGGGGCCCGGCTGGAGGCCCTCGCCCCCCACCTCGCCTCGGTCCGCCGCTGGATGGGCGAGGTCCCCGACGGGTCCGGCCGGCAGCTGCTGGAGGCTGCGGTGCGGGCCGCTGACGGCGCCGTCGACGGCCTGTCGGCCTGGCTGCAGCACGATCTGGAGCCACTTCGTCACGCGGCGGGGGTGTGCCTGGCAGCGGTGCCAGGAGCCGCCGCGGAGGCGGCGGAGCAGGTGCTGGCGGCCATTCGAGCTGCTCCCGGGGTCGACAGCCAGCGCGGCGCCATCCTGGCCCTGGCCGCCGCCGGCGAGGAAGGAGTAGAGCTCGCGGTGTCGCTGCTCGGCGACGAGGCGTGGGCGCTGCGTCAGTGTGGTGCCATGGCCCTGGGGCAGGCGGGGCCCCACGCCGAAGACGCCGCCGGAGCCCTGGAGCGCTGCCTCGACGACGACGACCCCGACGTGCAGCGAGAGGCGGCGCTGGCCCTGCTGGCGGTCGGGCACTCCGTCGATCTCGCCCAGGCCATGCTGCTGCGCTCCGTCACCCGTGAGGGGGGCTTCCTCGCACGCGCTATGGCCACCGGCGCCTCCCTGGGGCCGGTCGACGCCCTCACGGGGCGCCGCCCGCCCGACGCGAACCTTCTCTCCCTGGCGCTCGCTCCCGGAGACGACCGACTCCGCGGCGTGGCCTGCCTGCTCCTGGCGCAGGCGCTTCCGGAGGCCTTCGGGCCGCTGATGGGGGCCCTCGCCGCCGATGAGGCGCGCCGGGTGCCGCTGGAGGTGCGACGTGCTGCTGCTGCGGCGACGCTGCTGGCGGGGCACGTGCCGGGAGAGGCCGCCGTGAGGCTTCGTCTGCTCCTCGGCCACGGGGAAGGGGAGCTGCCCCAGCCCAGCCTGCTGGTCGGTGAGGGGTCGCGCCTCGCGCGCATCGCATTCACCGATGGCGACGCCCCCGTGCGTGCCGCGGCGCTGGGGGCGCTGCGTGCCCTCGGCCCAGAGGCCGAGCCCTTCCAGCCGCTGTTGGCCTGGCAAGCCGCTCACGACCCCGACGCCGACGTGCGCCGGCTGGCGGGCGGGGATGCGACGCCCGCCTGGGCACCCCGTGCCCTCGGTGAGCTGGTGCGGGTGGTGGCCCTGCCCGCGGCACGGTTCGAGCCGGCGGCTCGCGCGCAGGCCCTCCGTGATGTGTGGGCGGCCGACACCTCCCTCGGCCTGGCGCTGGGCCGGGCCCTGCCTCTCGCCGACGACGACCGCGAGCTGTCCCGGGAGGCTGCGAGGCTTCGTGGTCGTGGGCTTCGAGGCGTCGAGGCCGAGGCTGTGTGTCGTCGCGCCCTGATGGCCCTCGACGACCCGCGGTGGACCGTCCGAGAGGCGGCTGCCGACCTGCTGGGCGCCGTCCCACCCCAGGAGATCTCCTCCGGCCTGCGTGACGAGCTCGCCGAGGCCCTCGGGGCGATGGCCGACAGCGACTACGACGGCGATGTGCAGGTGGCCGCGGCGGCGGCCGCGGCCTCGCTGCGACAGGAGGGTGCATGGCCCGCGTCGCGCTGACCGGTAGCCCGGGCGAGCTGACCCGCGCCGGCTTCCGCACCCTGGTCGACGAGGCCGGGTGGTCGTACGCTGCCACCCTCGACGAGGAAGTCGACGTGCTGGTCGTCGGGGCCAAACCCCTCGACAGCAAGGTGAGCAAGGCGCGCTCGCTGGGCGTGGAAGTGCTGCCCTTCGAGGCCTTCCGCGAGCGCCTCGGCGCGCCGCCTCCCCGCGCCGACGCGCCCCTGGCGACCGCCGAGCCGCAGGGTGAGCTCCCCTCGTTGTCGTGCACCGGAGAGCGGCTACGGGTCCTGGATGTCGTCGTGCCTCGACGCGCGGTCCTCGACCGCAGCAGCGCGCCCCGGGTTCCCTCGCGGGCGTCGTTCCGCCACTACACCCTCGACGCCCCGACCCTGCGGCAGCTTCGGTTCCTGGCCCGGGCGGTGCGGCTCGGCCATCCCTGCCTGCTGGAGGGCGACACAGCCACGTCCAAGACCAGCTCGGTGCGCTATCTCGCGGCCTGTCTGGGGCAGCCTGTCGTGCGGGTCAACCTCAACGGCCAGACCGATGCGACGGAGCTGGTGGGGCGCTACGTGCCCGAGGGCGATGGCTGGCGGTTCCAGGAGGGGCCTGTGCCCCTGGCCATGCGGCACGGGTGGTGGCTGATCCTCGACGAGGTGAACCTCGCGGAGCCTGCCGTGCTGGAGCGGCTCAACCCGGTGCTGGAGCGGCAGCCCAGCCTGCTGATCTCCGAGGGCGACGGTAGCCTCCTCGGCCCCGGCGGAGAGGCGGTGCACGTCGACTTCCGGGTCTTCGCCACCATGAACCCCGCCGAGTACCAGGGGCGCAGCGTGCTGTCGCCGGCCTGGCGCGACCGATTCGTCGCGACCCACCAGGCCGAGACCCCCGGAGAGCTGGAGCTGCGGCAGATGCTCGAGCGAGTGGTCTTCGGCTCGCAGCCGGCGATCGACGCCGCAGGGGCCCGCTGGCTGGCGCCCGATTCCGACGAGGCGCCACCCTTCGCCGCCCTCGCGTCGGTGCCGGGGATCGGTGCGCTGCTGTCGCGGGTCGCAGCTCTGCACGCGGCGGCGATGGCGATGGCCTCGGCGGTCGACGGGCAGGCGGCAGCGCTCGGGGCGGGTCGTCGGGAGCGCTACGTGTTCACTCGCCGTGGCCTGCTGGCCTTCCTCGACGCGCTGAGCATCGAGCTCGTCGAGCCCAGCACTGGTGAGCCGGAGGGGATCGCCGACGCGCCGGCCCGCGTCGTGCTCGATGCGCTGGAGCAGCGCTACCTCGCCCCCATCCGTGGCGAGGATGACCGCGCCCGGATGCACAACCTCCTGCGCTCGCTGGGCCTGGCCCGCGACCACTGGATCGACCCCTTCGTCGAGGCGACGTGCTCGACGCCCTGATGGTCCTGGGCTCGGTGTGGGGCTACCGCGGCTTCCGGCCGGGGCAAGCCGAGGCCATCGCCGCGCTGCGCGAGGGCCGCGACGTGCAGGTGTTGCTCCCCACCGGGGGAGGCAAGTCGCTGTGCTACCAGGTGCCGGCGATCCTGGCCCACCGTGAGCGAGGTCCCACGCTGGTCGTGAGCCCCCTGGTGGCTCTGATGGAGGACCAGGTGGCCAGCCTCACCGAGCTGGGGGTGCCCGCCGCATGCCTGCACCGCGGGATGCCATCCGACCAGCGGCGGCTGATCGAGGCGAGGCTGCGTGACTACGCCCTCATCTACGCGAGCCCCGAGCGACTGGCCTCGGCGCGCTTCCGCCAGCGCCTCCGGGCGGCGGGCATCGCGCTGGTAGCCGTCGACGAGGCGCACTGCATCAGCGAGTGGGGCCACGACTTCCGAAAGGACTACCGCACGCTGGGGGTGCTCAAAGACGAGCTCGCTGTGCCCACGATGGCGCTGACGGCTACCGCCACGACCACGGTGATGGGCGACATCGCGCGGTCGCTGAAGCTCGACGAGCCCGTGCGGGTCGTCGGGGGCTTCGAGCGACCCAACCTGGCCTTCGAGGTCGAGCACCACCGGGGCGACACGGCACGCACCGGGCGCCTGGCCGAGCTGCTGCAAGAGGTCGACCTGAAGGCGGGGCGGGCCATCGTCTACGCCGCGACCCGCAAGCGGGTGGTAGCAGTCGCCAAGGCGCTGCGCGCCCACGGTCTGAAGGTCGGGCACTACCACGCTGGTCGAACCGCCGGCGCCCGCGCCTCGGCCCAGGAAGCCTTCGGCAGCGGCCGCACGCGGGTGCTGGTCGCCACGACCGCCTTCGGCATGGGGGTCGACCTGCCCGACATCCGCATGGTCGCTCATGTGCAGTCCCCGGGCAGCCTCGAGGCCTACTACCAGCAGGCAGGGCGCGCGGGGCGTGACGGCGAGCCGGCGCGGGCGGTCCTGCTCTACGCGCCGGGGGATGCGGTCACCCAGGCGAGGCTGCGGCGGGGCGCCTCGAGCCCGGGGGCTGAGGCCGGCTGGAAGGGCCTGCAAGACTATGCCTTCGCGACGACCTGTCGGCAGGGGGCGATGGTCGCCTGGTTCACCGGCACCGAGGGGGCGCCTTGTGGTCGCTGCGATGCGTGCTGCGCGCCCCAGGCCACCGAGGCGCAGGTCGCCGACGCCCGCGCCGAGCACCGGCAGCGGCAGGCCGCCACCCGCGCCAAGCGAGCGGCCGACCGCGCGACCCAGCTCGATGACGCTCAGCTCGACGCGGTGGTGGCCTTCGTCGATGGCCTGCGCAAGCCCCTGGGCAAGACCCTGGTGGCCGAGGGGCTGCGCGGCAGCCAGGCGAAGCGGGTGAAGCGGGCACGGGTGGGGTCCAACCCCCAGTTCGGCGCGCTCAAGGGCATCCCTGCCGCGGCCATCGTCGCGGCCATCGACGATCTGCTCGCCGACGGCCGACTGGTGAAGAAGGGGCGGAAGTACCCGACGCTGTGGGTGCCCGACAAGCGCGTCCGCGCCAAGCGCGACCCGAGCCGGCCGAAGTCGCCCAAGCACACGGGCCTGGCGGGAGCCCTGCGGCGCTTTCGCTCGCGGGAGGCGCGCCGCAAGCGGTGGAAGCCCTACCAGGTGTTCCCCGATGCCACGCTGCAGGCCATCGTCGAGCAGCGCCCCACGACGGTCAAGGAGCTGATGGAGCTGCCGGGCATCGGCCCGACGCGGGTGCGGCGCTACTCGCAGGCGATGCTGGAGCTCGTCCGCGAGCACCCGGAAGGATAGGGCCCGGCATGCGCTACGAGCGAGTGTTCATCGAGGCGGTCGAGGTGGTGGTTCCTCCGGTGGAGGTGGCTACGCGATCGGTGGAGCGGATGCTGGGCCCCCTGTACCGGCGGCTCGGTCTGGCCGAGGGCACCCTGGAGGGGCTCACGGGGGTGGCCTCGCGGCGGTTCTGGCCGGAGGCGTCTACGTCGGCCGACGGCGCGGCCCAGGCGGCGCGGCGGCTTCTGCGGAGGGTGGGGGTCGACGCCACCGAGCTCGAGGCCCTGGTGTCGACCTCGGTGAGCAAAGACTTCCTGGAGCCGCCGATCGCGAGCCTGGTCGGTGGGCAGCTGGAGGTGGGGTCCCACTGTCAGAACTTCGATGTCGGGCATGCCTGCCTCGGGTTCATGTCGGGGATGCTCACGGTCGCCAACCTCATCGAGCTGGGGCAGATCGACATGGCCCTGGTCGTGGCGGGGGAGTCGAGCCGCACGGTCACGCAGGCCACGGTGCGCCGGCTGCTGCAGCCCGGGGCCGACTTCGGCACCTACCGCGACAACCTGGCCACCCTGACGCTGGGCTCGATGGGGGTCGCGGCGCTGCTGACGTCGGAGCGGCGGCAGACCACCGGGCATCGGCTGCTCGGCGGGGTCACCCGGGGTGCGACGCAGCACAGCATGCTGTGCCTGGGCACGGCCACCGAGATGACGACCGACGCGCCCACCCTGCTCAAGGCGGGGGTGGAGCTGGCGCACACCACCTACGAGGCGCTGCACGACGAGCTCGGGCTCGAGCGAGGGGTGTCGCGAGAGCACCTGCTGCATCAGGTGGGCAAGGCCAACCACGACGCGCTGATCGGGCGGCTGGAGCTGCCGGAGGATCGGGTGCTCCGGCTGTACGACGGCTTCGGCAACGTGGGGGCGGCGGGCGTCCCGTTCACGCTGGCCACGGCGGCGGAGCGGGGCCGGCTGGTCGCCGGCGAGGAAGCGCTGCTGCTCGGGATTGGCAGTGGCCTGAACTGCACCATGCTCGGCATTCGGTGGTAGGAGAAAGGCATGGCTGACGAACGAGACTCCCTACGCCGCCGTGCCCGCCGCCGCCTGGCCGACGTGGCCTCGCGGCTGGTCACTCGGGGCCGGATGCGCGCCGAGGCGGCGGCCGAGCAGGGCGACGTGCGGCCGGCGGCGACGGCGGATCTGCTGCTGATGGAGTCCCAGCACCGTGCCTATGTCGAGCTGCATCGGCGGTTCACCGAGCGCGCGGATCGGGGCGACGGCGGGCTCGAGTCGGCCCTCGACGCCCTCGACGCGATGTGGGAGAACATCCGCCAGCTGCGGGGCGGTGCACCGGCGATCCTGCGCACCTTGTCGAACCTCGACCAGCCCGTGCAAGACCGTCGGGTGCGCTTCTACCAAGACTCTACCCACCTGCTCGAAGACGCCATCCGTGCGGTATTCGCGGCGGATCTGGGCCACCTCGCCATGCCGCCGGAGCGCCTCGCGATCCTGGTGCGGGTGGGGATCGAGGGGCTCGTGGTCGAGCTCGCTCAGGCCCAGACGGCCGACGATGTGGCCCTGGTCGACCAGGCCTACGCCGACATCCGCGCGATGTTCCAGCACGTGGTGCGCATGGGCGAGGCAGCTCCTGCCCCGGCCGCGCTGCCCCTCGAGCCGATTCCGCTGCCCTGGTAGGTCAGTCGACGCGGCGGTCGATCGGTCGATCCAGCCGTCGCACCAGTCGGATCTCGATGGGGACTTCCTCTTTCGGCAGGTCGAGGTGGCACACCTGCAGCTTGGGCTCGGGGGGGATGACCATCCACAGGGTCTCGCCCTTCACCCCGCACGAGCCCCCCTCCAGGCTTCCGTAGCTGTCGACGACCCCGGGGAGCCGGAACACGGCCCGCACCACATCGACGTTCCTCGCGACGGTGACGCCGTCCCACACGTCTTCGGTGGGGTCGAAGGCGGGGACGGGCCGCATGACCAGCGCGTTGCCGCTGCCCTGGCAGGTGAGCTCGGGGAAGCGGCGGGGCCAGTGGGTGGGGTCGAGCAGGGTGAGGCAGGCTTCGGTGCGCTCGCCCTGCGGGGTGCACGACACGCGGTAGTTGCCGACCTCCGACTCGGTGGGGTCGACGCCGAGGTCGACGTTGACCGACAGGCACACCCGCTGTTCCTGGCCTTCGTAGAGAGGCTGGGTAGGGAAGGGCATCAGCAGCTGGATGTCGCGGGCCATGGCGCCCATGGCGAGCGTGAACAGCAGCAAGACGACCTCCCGTCGGAAGCAGTGGCGGCCGGGCGCCGCCGGTAAACGCCGTCAGATGGCGCGGTCGAACGCGTCGAGCACCAGGCTGGAGGTGATGACCTCGGGGAGCACGATGGCTTCCCGGGATGGGTCGCTCGGAAGCACCAGGTACATGGGGACCCCGGCGCGCTGGTAGCGGCGCAGCCACTCGGTGATCACCGGGTCGCGGCGGGTCCAGTCGGCCTTGAGGGGGACGACGCCCCTGGCGGCCATCGCCTGGCGCACGGAGCTGGTCTCGAGGATGGTCTTCTCGTTGGCCTTACAGGTGAGGCACCACTCGGCGGTGAAGTCGATGAACACGACGCTGCCTGATAGATCGGCCACGCGCTGCTCGCTGAAGGGCTGCCACGGGATCTCGTGGCTGAAGTCGAGGGCGTCGGCCTGCACGACGGCGCCGTCGTCGCACACGGTGTCGTCGTAGTCGAGGTCGAGGAAGGCCGCCCCGGCGACACCGGCGATGGCGAAGCCCGCCAGCGCGCTGCCGAGCTGGGCGCCGCGACTCGCCTCGAGCCCGCCCCACCGGCCGAAGACCCAGCAGCCGAAGGCCACCGCCGTGAGGAAGAACAGGAAGCCGGTGGTGCGGTCGACGCCGATCTGGGCCATCAACACGTCGACGAGCCACACGGTGGTCACGATGAGGGAGAAGCCCAGCAGCTGCTTGAAGCCGTCCATCCAGGTGCCGGGGTGGGGCAGCAGCTTGAAGGCGGCGGGCACGAAGGCGATGCCGAGGAAGGGCGCCGCGAGGCCCAGGCCGATGAACGTGAAGATGGCGAAGAGCACCGGCGTGGGGGCCGCGAAGGCGTAGGCAGTGGCGGCTCCGAGGATCGGGGCCGAGCAGGGCGTGGCGAGCAGGGTCGCGAACACGCCGGTGAAGAAGTAGCCGACGGGGCCTTCCTTGGAGGACACCTCACCAGCGGTGGCGGCTCCCACGGCGGGGATCTCGAACACCCCGAACAGCGACAGGCCGAAGGCGAAGACGATGGTGGCCAGGGCCGCGACATACGGCGGATACTGGAACTGGAAGCCCCACGAGCTGGCGTCGACCGCGAACACCACCCGCAGTGCGATGACCGCCGCGGCGAGGATCCAGAAGCTGACGAGGATGCCGCCGCTGTAGGCGAGGCCCGCCGTGCGGCGCTCTCCGGCGGAGATGTCGGACTGCTCGACGAGGCTGTACAGCTTGAGCATCAGCACCGGCAGCACGCACGGCATGATGTTGAGGATCAGCCCGCCGAGGAAGGCCAGGCCGAGGTTGGTGAGCAGCGACAGCATCGTGACCTGGGCGGCCGGTGCGACCGCCATGGACGCCTCGGTGGGCGCGTCGGGCTTCGACGGCGGCGGCTCGGTGCCGCCGGCAGGGGGCGGCACGGCACCGGCCTCGGGCTCCTCGGGCACGAGCTTCCACAGGGGGCTGGTGCTGGGCGTGGCCTCGGCGGCCGTCGCCACCCACGGCAGCCCAGCCTCGATCTCGGTGCGCACCCAGGCGCCGTCGACCTTCACCTGGACCAGGCCGCCGATGCGGTCGGTGGTGGGGAGGGGGTCGGGCTCGAAGGACTCGCCCGACACGACCACCAGCAGCTTGTCATCGGCGAGCTTGTGCACCGCGACGGGGTCGTCGCCGAGCATCCAGTCGTAGGACGTGGCGATGGGAGTGAAGGTAGGCCAGGCCTTGTCGGCAGGCACGTCGTCGAAGCGCTTGCCCTCGGCGGCCGTGAGGAGGAACGCGGCCCGAAACGGGGTGTTGGGCGCGAGGGCCGACCGGTCGAGGGCGACGTCCCAGTTGACCTGGTCGACCTTCAAGGGGTCGGTGGGATGCTGCTTGCCGTAGTGGGCGAACAGCTCGCCGTAGGGGCCGGGGAGGGCATCGCTGCCCGGGTCGTCGACCACCAGCTCGGCCTTCAGCGACGCGTCGCCGGGGATGCAGCTCGTCTTGCACACCAGCCAGCTGGCGTCGGCCTGGATGGGGTAGCGGCCGGGCGCGACGGTGGGGGCGACCGTGAGCGGGGCGATGAGCAAGACCTGGTCTTCGTAGCCGAAGCTGACCAGCTCGGTGTCTTCGAAGCGCTGGGGCACGGGGTATTGATGGGGACCGACCGTGACGCCTTCCGGGAGCGTCCAGGTGATGTCGGTGGGCTGGCCGATGGCCCCCGGCGACTTCCAGTAGGTGTGCCAGCCCTCGTCTTGGGTGAGGTGCAGGCCGATCGAGCCCTCGCTCCCCGCGGGCACGGTGTTGGTGGCGGTGAGCAACCGGGCCTGCACCGGATGGGGCTTGCCGTCGGCGCCGGTGCTGCGGACGCTGGCGGCGGAGGGGAGGGTGGTGAAGTCGGCCGCTGGCGGGGGCGGCGGCTTGGGGGTGGCGGTGCCACCCGCCCATGCGGAGCCGGTGGCGCAGGCGAAGATCAGGGCAGTGCGAAGCAGGTGCATCTCGTCGAATCCTGGCGTCGAGCGCAGCGAGGGCCACGCGATGAGGTCATGGTAGCCCCTCGTCTGCGGTCGGACCCGTCACGCTACGTCGAGATCGAGTCGCTCGTGGTGCCGTAGGACTTCACCTCGGGATGCTCGGCGTCGAAGCGCGCATCGACGGCCGCTTTGATGGCTGCTCGGCGGTCGTTGAGCTGGTAGACCTGTCGGGCCAGCGCCACGAAGGCCTCGTCGAAGCGCCCGTCGGCCTCGTGGGCGCGCAGGGCATCCTCGACCTCCCACAGCTGCCCGTTGACCTCCATCAGCTGGTGGAAGCTCGGCAGGGAGCTGGGCGTCGGGAGCCCGTGGGTCGTCCAGGCGCGGCGGAGCGCCGCGTGGTGGCGCCGTGCCACCGCCGTGCGCTCGGGGTCGTCGATGCGGGTGGACTTGATGGCCAGGATGACCAGGCGGTCGAGGGCGTCGCCCGGTGACGAGGGGATCTGCATGGGGGGAGCCTATCGCGGCGGGTAGCGGACCGACGAGCTATCCTGCTGGCGGAGGCAGACGTGGGTGGCGTCGCGTTGATGGCCCTGTTGTCGCTCGGCGGCTGTCAGAAGGGCTTCATCGAAGAATACATCGACGGCCTTCGTCATCTGCGCACGCGCGCCAACAGCCAACGAAATGGCACGGCGCGGGTGGAGATGGAGGTCTACCCCGACGAGACCGAGCTGCTCGTCACCGCAGAGGTGGCCGAGGGCTACCGCACCCATGTGCGCACGGTCTACGACCCCTCCGATGCCATCGTGTTCCAGGCCTTCGACTGGACGGGCACCGACTACAGCAAGACGAATGCTGGCTACGTCAGCGAGACGGTCACGCTGAACTGGCCCGTGTCGAGCGAAGACGCCGAGCTCGTGCCCGGTGTCTACACCTTCGAGTTCGGCGTGGTCGACGCCAACGAAAAATACAGCGCTCAGCCGCTGTTCTTCGATGCCCTGCTGAAGCCCGACGACGACTTCGACGACGGCAAGCTGCAGATCGATCTGGCCTTCGCCGACGGCCTGGAAGACGACGACGAGCTGCGCGAGACGGTCGACGAGGCGATCGGCATCTGGAGCCAGCTGTACGGCGAGATCGGGATCGACATCGATGTCGAGCAGTATGCCTTTGGCGACGGGTCGCTGGAGCCCCCGGCCTTCGGTGACGAAGAGGTCTACGAGGAGCTGGCCGCGTTCACCAGGTATCGGTCGGTCAACGTGGTGCTCGCGCCATCCATCGAGTCCTACGAAGAGATCTTCGGCATCGCCGGCGACATCCCGGGCCCCATCGTGCCCACGGGGCGGTCGGCGGTGCTGATCAACGCCTCCCTGTCGGCAGGGGCCGACGGTGCCTTCTCCCCCGAGGAGGTGCGCCTCCTCGCCGAGACCATGGCCCACGAGGTGGGGCACTACCTGGGGCTGTTCCACCCCGTCGAGACGTCGTGGTCGACGTGGGACGTGCTCGACGACACCGACGAGTGCGACACGGAGTTCCAGTGCGTCGATGCGCTGGGCACGAACCTGATGTTCCCCTTCCCGGTGTGCTCGGGGTTCAGCTGCACACCGCAGTCCGACCTGACGGGCGAGCAAGCCGATGTCGCGCATCGATACGTGGGCGTCGAGTAGGGGGTGCCCCGCACGGTTGCACCACGAGGCCGTCGAGCCGACGTTCGGAGAGCGGCGCCGACCTGCAGAAGGCGGGGTCCCCATCCTTACGGAAAAACGCCTAGTATGGGCGGTTTCGTAGGTCTGGTGTAGGTCGATGCGCGAGGAATCTCGGATCGGGGACGAAGCCTCGGATCCTTCGTACCGCCGAGAGAGCGGACCGCGTAGAACGAGGCGAGAGCAGCCAAGGATGCCCATACCTGCGAAGGGTTTCATCTGGGGCACAGCGCTTTGGACTATTTGGATTCTGTGAGCTAGCCTGAGGGCCTGGGGGTGCCATGCTTCGACCCGATCGTCCGTTCGACCGCTGGTTCGATCTCGCCGATCCGTACGACCACGATGTCCCGTCGCCCAAGCGCCAGGCGCCCGATGCTCCGCGCGAGTGGACCTACGCTCCCACCCGGCCCGAGCCGGCGTCGCCTCCCAGCCCCGAGCCCGATCGCCGGGCTAGCTGGCGGCCCCTTCGGGGCTGAGGGTGAGGGCGAACTGAACGAGTGAGGTCAGCCTGAGGGCCTCAGCGGGCGTGCGCTCCAGCAGGGCGAGCAGGCCCTCGTCGGTGGCCGCCGCGGCCAGCTCGGCATCGCTGCTGCTGGCCTTGAGGATCGCGTCGACCGCCGCCTGCAGGTCGCCGGTGAGCAGCAGCGCGGCACGGTCGGCTTGGATGCGGAACTGCAGGGCGGCGCCCTCGAGCCCCTCGCGGCCGACGCCCGCCCGGGCCGAGTCCCCCGACAGGCCCAGGCGCTCCAGGACGGGGCCCGCCAGGCCGCCCACCTTGTCGATGGTGGAGCGGGTCGTGAACACCTTGCGCGACAAGCCGACGATGGCCTGGATCTTCGCGATCTGGTCGATGCCAGGCACCAACGTGAGCACGTCGACGACGTTCTCGGCCGTGGAGGCGTAGCGGCCGAAGGAGGCGTAGATGGACCGGCTGGTGCCGATGAGGTCGCTGTCGAAGGCGAGCACGGGGTGCCCGGCCGCCAGGTGCACCAGCTCCACCGCCACGAGGAACCGAAGCCCGGTGGGGGTGAGGGTGCGTGGACCTGGCTGGAGGTGCTTCACGCCCAGGAGCACCAGGGGCGGGTCGGTGCCCCAGGCAGAGCAGCCCCACGCTCCGTCGCCGCGGAACAGGTAGACATCGGGGGCATCGATTCCCAGCGCCTCGCTGATGTCGGCCACGGCGCGCACGGCATCGGGGTAGCGCGCTTCGTCGAGGCGCCCGAGCCCACGAACGAGCTCCGCACGAGGGGGCGCCTCGCGGGTGTCGAGGCGCTGTCGCACGGTGTCGAGCCAGCCGGCACCGCCGGGGTGTAGCGCGTCGAGCTGCTCACGACCGAGCTGGGGGGTGGGCGGGACCGCGGTGCCCGCGGGCGCTCCGTCGAGGACGCCAAGCACATGCTGCCACCAGCGCACAGGGGCCCCCACCTCGGCCCCCACCTCGATGGCTTGGGCGAGGGCGTCGGCTCGCAGGAAGTCGTGGGCCACGGCCTGGGACAGGGCGCCCTGCGCGGCCTCGGGCTCTGCCGCCCGCTGGTGGTAGCGGGCCGCGGCGATCCACCGGGGCCAGCGGGGGGGCGGGGCCTCCTCGAGGCTGTCGGCGTGGGCGC
>CBDUIC010000094.1:0-28096 GCA_965367245.1 uncultured bacterium
CGGACACGGACACGGACACCGACACGGACACGGACACGGACACGGACACGGACACCGACACGGATACCGCCGGGGCCACCGCCGATACCGCGCTTCCGGTCGACAGCGACGGTGACGGGTTCGACAGCACCGTCGACTGCGACGACAACGATCCGAACGCAGGCGGTGGTGCCGAGGTGCCCTACAACGGGCGCGACGACGACTGCGACCCCGCGACCCCCGACGACGACCTCGATGACGACGGCTACCTGCTGGCCGACGACTGCGACGACACCGACGCGCTCACGTATCCGGGGGCGCCTCGCCGCCTGTTCATCGACTCCGACTGCTCCGGTATGATCGCCGACCGCGCGTTCACCGCCGACTTCGTCTTCACGGGCAGCGCCTCGCAGAGCCTCGTCGACGTGGAGCCCGCCGGTGATGTCGACGGCGACGGGCTGCCCGACCTGCTGTTCAACGTCGTCAACGGCGCGTACATCGCCCACTCGCTGCTGTTCCTCGGTGCGAACCTGTCGGCTCCGGGCCAGCTGTCCTTCGACGACGCCGACCACGTGTTCGTGGGGCAGGGCAGCCCCACGCAGAGCGTGGTGTCGAGTGCCGGCGACGTCGATGGTGATGGCCTCGACGACCTGATGATGTCGCTGCCCGTCAACTACGACGGCGGCGAGGTCCACCTCTTCCTGGGCAGCAGCCTCGGTGGGGCGCAGCAGATCGCCGTGACCGACTCCGACTACGTGCTGCGAGGGGCCGGGGTGTCCGACCGAGCGGGCACGGCCCTGGCAGCCGCCGGCGACATCGACGGGGATGGCCTCGACGACCTGATGATCGCCCACAAGATCTTCGTCGACGAAGGCTCGGTGGCCGTCGTGCTGGGGAGCCGCCTGGGCGCGAACCGAGAGATCTGGCTGGCCGACGCCGACTACACGTTCACCGGTGAGGCCTCCGGAGACCAGGCCGGCACCTCGGTGGCCTCCGCAGGCGACATCGATGGCGACGGTCGCCCCGACCTCCTCATCGGAGCCCCTTGGGCGTCGAACACCGAGGGCAGCGAGCGAGCTGGGCGCGCCTACGTGTTCCTCGCCGCCAACCTCGTACCGGGCGTGACCTCCCTCGCCGACGCCGACTACATCCTGGAGAGCGACACGGTCAACCCCTACGGCGGGGAGGCGATGTCGTACCTGGGGCAGTCGGTGTCGAGCGCTGGAGATGTCGATGGCGACGGCCTCGACGACCTGCTCATCGGAGCGCCGGGGATGCTCAACTACTCCTACTTGTACGGCAATGGCGGCGTGGCCTACCTGATGCTGTCTGCCAACCTCGCGCCCCTCACCAACCTCGACGCAGCGGGCATCGTCTTCGACAGCGGCAACAACATCGACCAGGCCGGTCGCTCGGTGTCGAGCGCCGACCTCGATGGCGATGGCCTGAGCGACCTCATCGTGGGGGCCCCCGAGCTGTTCGACTACAACGGCATTGGGGCCACCTACGTCTTCCTGGGGAGCCAGGTGGCGGGCAACACGCTGGTGCCCGACTTCGTGGTCCTGGGTGACGCCTCCAACTCGGTGCTCGGCCAGCACGTCAGCGGGCTCCCCGATCTCGACGGAGACGGTCGCGACGAGCTGCTCATGGGCGAGCCGCGCCGCAATGTCTACCTGGGCCTGTCGCGGCTGTGATGGCCGCCTAGTAGTCTTCGGTGGACTGCGCGAAGACGCGCGCGGGGATGGGCCCGCTTTCGGGTCTCGATCTGTCGAGCCTGAGCCTCCGTCGCACGCAGGTTCGCTCGCTGCAGCCGTTGGCGGGCATGGAGCGGCTACGGTCTCTGGCGGTGGTGGGGTCCCCGATCGGCGACCTCTCCGCGCTGGCCACGATGCCCTCGCTGGTGACCGTCGCCATCGATGCGTCGCGGCACGCTGCCGTTCGGTTCGTGCGGGAGGACGTTCGCGTGGTCGACTGAGGCGCGCAGGCGGTAGGATTCGGCCATGACCTGCCCCAGCTGCGGTGCCTCGGCCGCGCCTCCGTTCTGCTCCTCGTGTGGTGCGCCCATCGACGGCGAGGCTGTCGCGACCGTCGACATCCCTGCGGCCGACAAGCTCATCGCCTACCCGATGAAGCGGGTGCCACCCCCCGGCCAGCCGGCCCGCGAGGGAACGCGCGGGAGCAGCCGCTGGGAGGCCTCCGACGACGGCGTCGACGTGCTCGTCGCCAGCCAGCGGGTGCTGTACTTTGCCGACCCCGCCCTTCGCCTGCGCGAGGCGGTGGTGCGGGTGCACTTCACGGCCCGGGATGCCCACGGGGCGGCGGGCTGCATCGCCCGCCAGGAGGTGGTCGGGGACGGGGAGGTAGAGCTGTTCTTCGAGGTGCACCCCGGCAAGGGCCGGCTGCGCCTCGGGCGTCGCTTCACGCTGGGCACCACGGCGCAGGTCAAGGAGCTGGTGCCGTGGCGCGACGAGGCCGCCGTGCCCGCGGTGGGCGAGCGGGTAGAGGCCGAGCTGCGCGTCCGCGGGCCGGTGCTTCAAGGCTGGCTCGGCGGCCGACGCGTCGTCCAGGTCGTCGACCCCGTGCTCACCACGGGTCGATGTGGGGTGCGGGTGTCGTCCCAAGGGCAAGAGGCCCGGGTGACCCTGCACGGCGCTGGGGTGTGGCGCGCAGGGGGGGCGTCGTGAGCCGTGCCCTGTCGTGCAGCCACTGCGGGGGGCCGGTGGGGTATGGCGACCCCACCTGTCGCTGGTGCAGCTCGCCTCTGTCGTGGCCCCAGGTGCCGCGGCTGGAGCGGGGGGCGCCACGCTGCGTGGTCGACCTGCGCACCGAACCGCTCCCCGGCCCGGTGTCGACGGTGTCTTCGGTGCCGTGCGAGGGAGGCGTGGAGATCGCCGTCGAGGCCAAGCAGATGGTCTCGGGCCACACCGACGACGGCCTGTCTGAGGTGGCCGTGGGCCTCACCGGCGCCGCCCTCGACCGCAACGGCGCCTTCGGCGTGCTGGCTCGGCGTAGCTCGACGGGCTCGGTGGCCTGCGCCTACGCCCTCACCGTGCGTCCCGGCCTGCGCACATGGGCGGTGGCGGCCCTGCTGTGGGGTAGCCAGGGCGCCACGCGGGGCAAGACCGAGGTGCGCGTCCTTCGCCCCCCGACCTTTCACGAGGCGGTGCAGGGCGTATGGGCGTGGAACGAGGTGGAGCTTCGCGCGGCCGATCACCTGCTCGAGGTGCGGGTGAACGACGTGGTGCTCGCGACCCTGGTCGACGGCGTGTTCGGCTTCGGCAGCCCGGGCTGGCGCGTGCTGGGGCTGGGGGGCCCGAGCAGGGTGCAGCTGCATCGGTTCACGGTGCACGATCTGATCTGAAGCAGGGCGGTACAGGGTGCGTATCGGGCACCAGGGTACCTGGTTTGCGGGAGTATGTAGACGGTCCAACCAACTCTTCTGTACAGTTCGCCCTGGAGGGGGCGAGATGCGGTTCGGATCTGGATTGGGGCTCGTGGTGTTGCTCTTTCACAGCGCCGCATGCCGGTCCGAGGGAGGAGACGACTGCGTGCAGGAGCTCGTCTTCGCCGACCTCGACGGCGACGGGTTCGGCGGCGATGCTGTGCTGGCCTCTTCGTGTGAGTCGGCGCCCGACACCGTGGCCGAAGGCGGCGACTGCGATGATGCCGATCCCCAGGTCCACCCCGACGCCGTGGAGGTGTGCAACGGCTACCGTGACGACGACTGCGACGGCCTGGTCGATGACCTCGACCCCACGGTCGACCCCTCGGGGATGGTGTCGAGCTCAGGCTTCGTCGACCTCGACGGCGATGGCTACGCCGGCAGCCCCACGACCGTGACAAGCTGCGCTCCACCGGATCTGGTGGCGGTGGCGACCGACTGCGACGACGCTGCCGCCGAGGTCCACCCCGGCCGCAACGAGGTGTGCAACGGCATCGACGACGACTGCGACGGAGCGGTCGATGCCGCCGACGCCGCGCTCGACCTCAGCACGGCCTATGCCGACGTGGGCTTCGTAGATGACGATGGCGACGGCTGGGGGGTGGGCGACGAGGCGCTCCATGTCAGCTGCGAGCCGTTGAGCGTCGCCGAGCAGGGGGGCGACTGCGACGACACGAACCCGTTGGCGCACCCGGCAGCGCCCGAGGTGTGCAACGGGGGGGTCGACGACGACTGCGACGGGCTGGCCGACGACGACGACGACGACACGGCCTTCCCCACCCACATGGGCTACTTCGACGACGACGGCGACGGCTACGGTGGCCCCTACGAGGTGCGCAGCGACGTGTGCGAGCTGGTCGACATCGGGGCCTTCGACGACTGCGTCGACCACGACCCGTCGATCCCCGAAGCCTCGGAGGTCTGCTACGACGGTATCGACAACGACTGCGTGCGCGGCTCGGGCACCTGCCCGCCCCCTGCCAGCGGCGGTCACGACGATGTGCATCACGTGCGCCTGAGCTGGCCATCGTCAAATGGCGTGCCAGCGTGTGCCGACAGTCGCGGCGACCTCGACGGTGATGGGTACGATGACCTGCTGATCGTCGGCTTCGACCGCGAGTACGAGGTCTGGGTGCTGCTCGACCCGAGCTGGACGACCACCTCCTCCCTCACCGCGCATCCCCGCGGGCCGATCATGGGGCCGGTGCGGGGTGCCGTCACGCAGGTGGTCGACGTGAACGGCGATGGGCACGTCGATCTCGCGACAAGCACCTACATCAGCCCCTCGTACCTCGATGTGTACCTGGGGCCCCTCGACGCCGCCGCGGGACTGCCTACCGCAGAGCTCTACGAGGGCCGCGGAGGCCGGTTGCTCGACATCGATGGCGACGGAACCATGGAGAGCATCACCAACACGGGGCTCGAGGTGGCGATCTACAGCTACCCGTTCGACACCGCGCCGGTGGCGGTCCACGACGGGCAGCCCCAGTGGTATGGGCTCGACGGGGCGGCGATGGTCGACGACACCAACGGCGACGGGCACGACGACGTGATTCTGGCGTTCTCGGGGGCCACGGTGCTGGTCGATGGTGCCTCGTTGCTGTCCCCCCCGGCGGTCATCCTGCAGGCGTTCGCCGCCGAGCCGTGGCTGCCGATAGACGTCGACGGCGATGGCGTGGTGGAGCTGCGGGAGGTGGAGTTCGGCACCAGTCGGTTCCGCTACCACTTCCTCGACGGGCGCCCGCCGCTCACGGTGCCCAGCATCTGGCATCCGGCGGGCGACCTGGATGGCGACGGCGTCGGCGACCTGATCGCCGCCGAGGTCGACGACGACTACACCTCCGGCACGGCGTTCACCTACCTCGGCACCCACGATGGCACCGCGGTGCAGCCCGTAGCGACCTATGACTCGGCGGTGTCGGGTGGCATGGCCTTCGTGCCCGACTCCAAGGCCTGTGCGGTGGGCGACACCGACGGCGACGGGTTCGACGATGTGCTGGCCATCACAGGCTGGGGTGGGGAGCCCTTCGACCTGCACCTCATCCGTGGCGGGGCGCTGCCGTAGCGGTCCGTCCGCGGAGCCCCCTCAGCGAAGCGCCTCGACCATCACGCAGATGGTGCCGTCGAGGCCCACATCGCGCATGCGCTGGGCGATGTAGTCTTCGGTGGACTGCGCGAAGACGCGCGCGGGGATGGGCATCCCACCGGTGGTTTGGCCGTGGAGCAGCTCCGCGAACCACATCTTGTACAGGTCGCCGGCCGACTGGCGCTGGATGATGCGGTTCCAGGCGGCGGTGATCTTCGCCTCGGAGCCGGCCCGGAAGCTGGCTTCGTCGAAGCCGGCCACGCCCGTCAGCGGGCCGGGGGCGTCGGACAGGCCGAGGCCGGTCACCAGCGCGTCGGTGAGGGACACCCGCAGGGCGTCGCGGGCGGCCGGCGCGTCGCGCACGTCTTCCCAGCGCAGCTGACGCACGATCTTCACGAAGCGCTTGGCGTGCTGGCCCAGGGCCAGGATGGCCTGGCCGAGCTCGGTGGTGTCGGTGGTGAGGTCGTCGTCGTCGCTCCAGCGCTCGAAGGCGGTGGCGTAAAGCCCCGTGAGCTCGTCGCGGTAGGCGGCCAGCTCGGCGATCACGGTGGCCTTGGTGTCGGCCGGCAGGGTGTCGGAGACGGGCAGGTCGGCCACGAAGCGCAGCACGGCCTCGGCTACCTCCGTCTCGATGACCTGCTGGCCAGCGAGGTAGGTGCGGCGGTCGACCTGCGCCTCGTTGGTGATGTCGTACTTGTCGTAGTTGGCCCGGGCGGCGTTGCCGAGGCTCACCGTGTGGCCGCCCCTCAGCGGGCAGCGCAGCACGCCGTGGTCGGTGAGGATGCCGTCGTGCATCCAGGCCTGGGCGACGCCGTCTTCGGCCCAGTGGAGGCGGTCGGGCTGCCCCGGCCACGCCACGTTCTGCAGGGGAATCGCGCCGAGAGCATCGGCGTCGACAACCTGAGGGTCGATGGCGACGAACATGGAGTCGTGGTCGTCTTTGCCCTCCATGCGCTTGTGCAGCTGGTCTTGCAGGCCCCGGAGGCGGCGGATCTTCAGCGACGGGACCAGCACCACCAGCCCGGTGTCGTCGGCGAGCTGCTGCAGCTGCTCGCCGCTGTGGACCTCGGTGTTGATGTCGCCCATGACCACCTGGGGATGGGACGCCGCCGCACACTTGTCGGTGATGATGGCGCGGAAGCGCTCCATGTTGGCGCCGCGGTTGCCCGACGAGAAGTGGCTGGCGGTGAGCTCCATCATCGGCGTGCCATCGGCGCCGACGACCAGGAAGCTCGCGGTGTCTTGCACGTCGGGCTGGGCCTCGTCGGGGGCCAGGCGCACCGTGAGCGGGGCTGGGGTGGTGACGGTGGTGGTGTCGTCGCCGAAGCGGTACTCGGCGTGGTGGGCGTCGGGCATGGGGCACCTGCAGGGAAGGGTGGGGGTCGTGTCTAACCACCGCCGCTGCTCCCTGGTCGTGGCCGGGGTGTCCTGAGCTGCTGGCGCGTGCCGGGGCTCGGGGGGCCGAGCCGGGTGCAGCTGCATCGGTTCACGGTGCACGCCCTGGTATGAGCGCTCCCGCGTCCTCTTGATCGCGCCGTCGACCCAGCGAAACGGCTCCACCTGAGCGAAGCGTTCGTCACTCGGTCGGTCCCCGCCATATGGTGCTCCGCTGCGCAGCGTTCAGGAGCCTGAGTGTCCCCATCGTCCCTTCACAAGCCGCCCCCGTCGGGCTGGGCCGGCCTCCAGGCCGCCTGGCGCAACGACCTGATCGCCGGCTTTGTCGTGTCTCTGGTCGCGTTGCCGCTGTCGCTCGGCATCGCGGTGGCGGGCGGTGCCCCCCCGATGGCGGGGCTGCTGTCGGCCATCGGCGGCGGCCTGCTCACGACCTTCTTCCGGGGCAGCCACATCGGCATCAACGGCCCGGGCAACGTCCTCATCGTCATCACCCTGGTGGCCCTGCAGACCCTCGGTGGGGAGGGCACCTTCGCTACCTTCCTGGCCGCGTCGGTCATCACCGGCGCCATCCAGGTCCTCCTGGGGCTGGCCAAGCTCGGCAAGATCGGCCACGCCATCCCCGGCTCCGTCATTCACGGCATGCTCGCCGCCATCGGCGTCATCATCCTCAGCAAGCAGCTGCACGTGGCCATGGGGCGCCAGGCGCCGTCGGGGTCGGCCCTACATGCCCTCGAGGCCCTTCCCGAGAGCCTGCTGCACCTCAACCCCTACATCGCCTGCATCGGCGTGTTCAGCCTGCTCATCCTGCTGGTCCACCCGCGCCTGCACAGCAAGTTCATCCACTTCATCCCCGCGCCGCTGTGGGTGCTCATCCTCTCGGTGCCGGCGGCCTACGCCTTCGACCTGTACAACCCCCGCGCCGTCACCCTGCTCTCCTACACGTTCGAGGTCACCCCCGAGCACCTGATCCAGCTGCCCTCCAACCTGGCTGAGAGCCTGATTCAGCCCGACTTCTCCCGGGTGGGGGAGGGCTCGTTCTGGGTGGTGGTCGCCCTGCTCACCGTGGTGCTCACCGTGGAAGACCTGGCCATCGTCAAGGCGGTGGAGAAGCTCGACCCCTACCGGCGCCCCAGCGACCTCAACCGCGACCTCATCGGCATCGGCCTGAGCACGATGGCGGTCGCCTTCGTCGGCGGTCTGCCGGTGATCACGGTCATTGCGCGCAGCTCGGTCAACGCCAACCACGGCGCCAAGACGAGCTTCTCCAACTTCATGCACGGCGCCTTCCTCCTCGCCTTCGTGCTGCTGTTGCCGGGCTTGATCCAGCTCATCCCCCTCGCCGCGCTCGCCGCCATCCTGGTCTACACCGGCTACCAGCTCACCTCGCCCCAGGTGTTCCGGAGCATCGCCCTGCACGGCATCGAGCAGCTGCTGGTGTTCTGCGTCACCATCCTGGCCACGCTGGTCGAGGGCATCCTGACGGGCATCTTCGCGGGGATGGCCTTCAACCTCATCCTGCACCTGGCCAAGTCGGGCTTGTCGCTACGCGACAACCTGCGCGCCATGTTCAAGCCGACCATCGATGTCGTGCTGGAGCGTGAGGAGGCCTACTACGTGCGCACCCACGGGGTGATGAACTTCCTCACCCTGCTGCCCCTGCGGTCGCGGCTCAGCGAGCTTCCACAGGGCGCCCACCTCATCCTCGACTTCCACAAGACGCTGCTCGTCGACCACACCATCCTCGAGTTCGTGCACGACTTCCGGCGCCGCTACCTGCAGGGCGGCGGAGGGCTCGACATCATCGGGCTCGCCGTCCATCAGGCCTCCTCCGACCACCCCACCGCCCTGCACACCCTCGCTCGCCCCCAGCGGGAGAGCCGCCTCACCCATCGGCAGCAAGACCTCCGCGACCTCGCGGAGAGCTACGGCTGGACGATGGATCCCACCATCGACTGGGACGTGGACGAGCTGTCCAACTTCCAGTTCTTCGAGACGCGCCCCATCGAGTACCGCAGCAACACCATCCGTGGGGAGCTGGTGCCCGGCCTTCCGTGGGAGATGAGCGACATCACCTTCGACGAAGGCGCGCTGCACGCCGCGGAGGTCTACCACACGACCATCGGGGTGATTCACCTGCCCACGGCCCTGCCCGAGTTCACCCTCGAGAAGGAGGAGTTCTTCGACCGCCTGATGGAGCTCGCTGGCTACCGCGACGTCGACTTCAAGCTGTTCCCGAAGTTCTCGAGCAAGTTCCTGCTCAAGGGCGACGATGAGCAGGAACTACGGGCCTTCTTCACGCCGGAGCGCCTCGCCTTCTTCGAGCGGGAGGAGGTGTACCACATCGAGAGCCGCGACACGCGCCTGCTGATCTTCCGCTACCTGCGCCTGGGGGGCGCCACCGAGCTGGTGCGGATGGTGGCCTTCTGCCGCAAGCTCGCGCAGGTGCTGGCGGGGGCGAGCCTCGAGGCGAAGCCGGAGGCATCGGAGGCGGGCGCCGAGGGGGCCGTCGAGTCTTCCTGACGCTGGGGGTCTTGGGGCGTGGCCCTCGCGGTCAGGCCAGCAGGCCTAGTCGCTGCCGAGTCAAGCGGACCGCGAGCCGGGTGAAGAAGCAGCACGCACCACTGGCCTGCTCCAGCTCGTCGAGCCGAGCCGCTGCCTCTTGCAGCGGCAGGGAGGCAGCCTCGACGGCGCGCGCCACGTCGTCGAGGGCTGGCTCCTGGATGGTCTCCGCCAGCGCGCGTATCCGCTGCGTCCATGCCTCCTGCAGGCCCAGGGGCACGGCGGCGAGGACCCCGAGCGCGGTGGCGCCCCCATACTCGGGACCGAGCTGGTCGATGGCCGCGCGGTACCCGGTCACGGCTTCCTGCTCATCGCCGAGCAGCTCGCTCACGATGCTGGCCAGCACCCGATTGTGCGCCTGGTGCCGCGGGGTGCGGGCTTGCGCCGCCCGCCGAAAGGCTCGTCGGGCGGCCTCGAGCTCTCCGGTCTCCAGGTGAACCCGCCCGAGCACGCGCTGCACATCGGAGAGGTAGGTGGACAGATCGGGGTCGGTCGACGCCGAGTCGAGGGCGAACAGCGCCATCTGGCGCGCTTCGTCGACCTGGCCGAGGGCGCTGTAGTACTCGCCTACGATGAGCGCGGCCACCGAGCCACTGTGACGCTCCACCCTGCGAACCAGGGCGGACGCTTCCTGGACATGGGCCAGGGCCGTCGGCCGGTCTCGTCGCTTCAAGGCGAGCAGGGCGCGACCCATCGATGCGCGCATCCGCAGGTAGGGCTCCGGGGACGCAAGGCCGTGGCCGTAGCTGGCATCGGCGGCATCGAGAAACCCGCCGATGAGCTGGATGTCGGCCAGCACGGCCCGCGCTCGGTCTCGGGGGAGGGGAGCCGCCCCCATCGCCCGCACAGCTCGAGCGGCCCATCGAACCCCGTCGGCACCTGCCCCCGACCACTGGTGCACCACGCCCACCTCGAGGCACCACAGCCCGAAGTCGACCCCGCTGGCATCGGCAGGAGGCTCGTCGTGCAGCACCTGGGCCAGATCGCCGTGGAGCCGCAGGAGGCGAGCCGTGGTGGCGCCGCGCCGTAGGGGGTCGTCGCATCGCTCCAGGGCCGCGAGCCCCCCTTGGAGGTCGTCGGACTGAAACCAGGCCCACACGGCAGGCCAGCATCGCCGCAGCTCGGGGGACGCAGGCAGGGGCGCCCCGGAGCGGTGCGCGGCGTGGAGCACGGCAAGGTGAACGGCGGGAGGGACCGAGGCACGGAGGTCGGGGAGGGTGGAGGCGAGGGCATCGAGGACCTTGGCAGCGGCGGTGTCGGTCGGCCCGGCCAGGGGGTGCAGGGCCTCGTCGACCCACGCCGCGACGGCCTCGGCCAGCCGCGCCCGGTCGGCCTCCTCGGGTGGACGCCGGCTGACCGCCAGCGCGCTGATCCGGCTGTCTGCGTCGAGGGTGGCGAGGCCCTGGTCTACCAGGGCGCCGAGCTCGGTGGCGGGCCCCAGTCGCTCCGCGATGGCCATGGGCAGCGGGCGCCGCATGCCGTTCAGGAGGTCGAGCAGGTCTCGTTGGACCTGGGGAAGCGCCCCCCGCGCCGCCGCTACCGCGCGCACCAGTGGGGCGGTGGCGGCCGCCTCACCGAGCTTGCCTCGCTCCACCTGGGACAGCAGGCTGCGAAGCCCGATCCGCGAGGCCCGAGCGACGGCCACGATGGCGCCGGGAGAGCCACCGAGTAGGTCGAGGAGGGCCTGTAGCAGAGCGTCGTCTTCGACCTCCCGCTCGGAGGCATGGACAAACAGCGCCCTGGCGGCCCCTGGGCCGAGGGGCGGGATGCCGATGCGGGGCACGGCCGTCTGAGGGCGGGCCCGGCGCGCGACGACCCAGCGGTGTGCGGGGGCGGCGCTTGCCCAGGCAGCGAGTTCGCTGAGGGCATCGTCGTCATCGGCGTTATCGACGAGCCACAGGCGCGGCTCGACGCCCTGCAACACGGGGATGATCTGGTCGGCGCGGCGTAGGCCCAGGGCTCGCATGAACCCCTGCGGACCCGGTTCGTCGCCGAGGTCGAGCCACGACGCGAGCAGCCCCTCGGCCACCGGCACGTGGCGCAGCCAGGTGGTGCGACCCGAGCCCGGCGGCCCGTGGAGCACGACTAGTGGTGCCGTCTTCAGGGCCGCCGCGACCTCGGCGACACCCCGCTCGAGCGCCAGGCGGGCTTCGTCATGGCGCTCGGGAGGCACGTAGACGTAGCCGACCCCGGCGACCGTCTGCACCGTCACCGGCCGGCCAGGCTCGGCCTCCAAGGTCTTGCGAAGGGAGCGCACGGTGGAGTCGAGGGTGCGCGACCGGGTGCCGGGGTGGTAGCCCCACACGTCTTCGTACAGCGTCTCCCGAGACACGGGCACCAGCGGCTCGGTGGCCAGCCGACAGAGCAGCGCGAGCTCCTTGGGGCGGAGCGTGCTCTCGGCGTGGTCGGCCCGCAGGACCGCACCGCTGGCGGCATCGACGCGGCCATCTGGCAGGATCACGAAGCGCATGCCCGGAGCATAGCCGAGGGGCACCGCACACCCGCGCTCGGGGTGGGCCCGCGTTCCCACCGTTTCACGCCGTTTGACATGCGGGCTCCGATGGCCGCCATACCTGCTCGCACCGGCCGGAGGACGAGATGGACACGCTGCAGGCACGCCGCTTCGAGCTCGACAGCGACGCATCCCACAAGTTCTGGGAGGTCTGGGTTGAGGGCAGCACGCTCACCGTGCGGTTCGGCCGCATCGGCACCAAGGGGCAGACAAAGGCCAAGGACCATGGAACGCCGGACGCCGCCGCCAAGGACCGAGAACGGCTCGTCCGCGCCAAGACCCGGAAGGGCTATGTCGAGGTGGGAGGGGAGGCGCAGGTGCCTGCGACGGTGGTGGCGGCCCTCGAGGCGCTCGACGACCTGAAGGCGTGGCTCGATGAGCAGGGTGCCAGGGAGGTCATCGCAGCCCTCCGGCCACCGGCCAGCGCCGATACGCTCGATCAAGCCGAGGATCACCTCGGCCACCCCCTTCCTCTCGAGCTGCGCGCGGTCTACCAGCGGTGCGACGGGCAGACGATCCTCGACTGCTACCTCGACACGTTCTTTCCGTACGGCACAGGGAACTTCCTGCCGATCGACGACGCCGTCTTCGGCTTCCACCACCAGCCGTGGCAGCTGCCCTTCGTGGCGGGGCCGGCGGGCGCGGTCACCAGCGCCCCCCCGGAGCGCCCGGTCGAGCGCGACTGGATCCAGCGGAGCACGGTCGGCGACCAGGGGTGGGCCCTCCGCGACGAGGAGCTGAACACGGCCTGGCTGACGTTTGCGTGGGACGAGACCTTCCACACGCTGCTCCACCTCCGGTCGGGTCGTGTGTTCCGGTGGACGCACGGGGAGGGGCTGTCGCTACTCGCCGAGTCCTTCCCTTCCTTCCTCGTGGGGCTCGTCGATGATGTGCGGAAGGGCAGGCACGTCGTGCAGCGCGACCCGTACTGCGACGACGAGCCGCTGGAGGAGCGGCCGTGGGTATGGACGACGAGGAGCTGACGGTGGGGCAGTTCGTCACCTTGGCTGGCGACGTGGTGTGCCCGGCGTGTGCGACCGCGCAGACCGCCCACGTCCAGTGTCCGCAGTTCTACCTCGGCCACGACGCACCGCTGCACACCCGGGTCGGCGAGGAACTCGTCCCGTTCGAGGTCGTAGAGGTGGTCATGGGCTTCACCGACGCGCACCCCGAGGCGGGAGATCTAGACCGAGGCCGTGCGCTGGCGATGCAGTGGTGCTCCGGCTGTGAGGCCTACCGGTGGGTGATCATCACGCTGGACACTGTGGGCAAGCGTGCGCAACTGGTCGGGATGGAGATGGTCGTGCCGAGGGCAGAGGTCCTGGACACCATCGACTGGCTCGGTCCCGACATCGCCAAGCAGGTGACGCCGTGAGCGACCGCCCGTCGCCCCCCGCGCCTCGGCTCGTGCTCACATCGTGCTCCCGCGACCCCCAGACGCCGAGCCGCATCCTGGGCACCGTGTCTGTCGGTGGCTACCCCCAACGGGTGGTCCTCGACGTCGGCCACCCGACCGGCTTCGTCGAGTACGTCGACATTCCATGGATGCTGGGGGTTCACGGCCCTTCCCTCGACGCGGTGGTCGACGCCATGGCGTGCTGGGCATCGGGAGATGGTCCGCCGCTGCCTCACGACCTCTCCGCGTCGACCGAGGGGCCGCCGGCCTTCCCTCTCCACCTCCTTGGTGCGTCGCGTCGCTCCGCGCTGGACACCGCCGCCGCGGGGGTCGAGGTCGATGTGCGCAGCGTCACGCGAGTGCCTCCCTGCCTGCATGCGTCGATCGTCGTAGACGGTCGACCCATGCAGGTGGTGGTCGAGATCCCAGGCCGGAGCCAGGAGGGAGTGATGCGCTGGGACTCCGGGCCCGCGGGCCTGCCTGCGGTACAGATGCACGCGATCTACCTCGCCCTGCGTGGGCGGGGTCCCACCGAGTAGGGGCTGGCATGCCACCCGAGCTTCACCTCGTACGCCAGCCGCGCAGCGACAGCGGGTTCGCCGTCGCGACGACACCGACCCCGTCCGACAGGCGAACGCCCCTACGCGAGGTGATTCCCCCCGGTGCGAGGTGTGCGCTCTGTCTCGACGGTGAACCGCTGGTCGAGGGTACGTTCCACCACCTGACGGTCGTTTAGACGTGGAGCGACGGCATCGGAGACCTGTGGAGGACGAGCCGGGGTTGTCGGTAGCGATGTGGGAGCATGTGCAAGACGCGCTCCGCGCGGGCCACGACGAGGTCTGGTTTCACGACGGCCGGCTGCGCCGACGAGACGTATGACCGACGCATCCCCCCCATCCTGGCTGGACCATCTGGCCCCCGAGGTCCAGCGCGCGCGCGCTCTGGCGAGCCTCAGCTGGGAGCAGCTCTCCCCAGCCGAGCGGGTCGAGTCGCTGCGGCGACCCACGCTCCGGGTTCGTTGGGAGGCCCTCGCCGCACGGGGTGAGCTGGCGCAGTTGCGGCCCTGGGCGCGGTACCCCAACCCGACCGCACCGTGGGACCAGCAGACGCGAAGGAGCGCACCCACGGGGCCCGCGAGGGCGCCTCGTCGGACCCCCGACCAACGACGTGAGGCCCTGCACGCTGCCCTTCAGGGCGCTGGCCAGATCGTGGTGCTAGAGCACTTCGGACTGAATGGCCGGAGTCTCAGCGACCTGCGCAAGAGCCTCAGAGACACGACACTGATCATGGTCTCGGTGGACCTCGCCCGCGAGGAACTCGCCCACGCCTGGCCGCAGCTCACGCCGCTCCTGTCGGGCCCTACGGCCCTCCTCGTCGCACGTCGCGACGCGACGACCGATCTGCTGCGCATCGCTCGCTGGGCTGCACGCTGGGACCTGTGGGCCGCCCGCCCCAACGCGTCGATCCACGCGCGCGGCCAGGCCCATCTGATTTGGTACAAGCAGCGCTTCGCACGCACCCGACCAGGCCCTGGGCTGTGGCTCAAGGGGCTGGGGGTACGAGGCGAAGCGCTGCTCGGGCCGGACGCAGTGTGGGCCTACCTGGCCGAGGCGGAGCTGCAGCGGTGGCGCCTGGTGAGGGCTCTTCGCGCCCGAGCCCGGCAGCTCGAAGCGGAGGGAGTGCCGGTCAGCAGGCGTCGTTGGCGGTTGATGGTGCGGTCACCGGGGTTGTAGACCTCGATCATGGGCTTCCGCGTGGCCCGCGGTCGTCGAGCTCCGCGACAGGTCGTCCTCGCGTTCCGCCCGTGGCTACAGCGGGATGCGGGCGACGGGTTGGATGGGCCCGAAGGTCTCCTCACCGTCGATCCGCTCCTGCAGCAGGAGCAGGTACGCCGCCTCCGGCAGGTTCGGATAGTCGCGCAGGTTGATGAAGCCGTCGTCGGGGCAGAACTCGTGGTTCTCGAACCCACCGCCGCTACCCAACGCCTCGACCGACTCCTCGATGAGGTAGTACTCGCTCTCCGTGTAGAGCACCTGGTCGGAAGCATCGAGGACCTGGACGAACTTGCCGGAGTGCGCGTAGGGGTCTCCGGTGAACCCCAGGCCGACCTGTTGCGTGCCCCTGATCGCATGGAGGGTGATGACGGCTCGGTCGCCCACGATGTCGTAGGACAGAACCAGCCGCATGCCCGGGTACACGTCGGGATCGGGTCGGACGACCCCGTCGACCACCACGAAATCGGGGTCGAGCCAGGTGTCCGCGCAGCTGTTTCCGGAATCGGCTCCCGTGTGCAGAGAGGACTCCATGGGGCCGCCGGTGTCGGACGAGTAGACCTCGGGCTCGCCCGGCGCCATCGTGCAGGCGGCAGCAAGGGTCCATGGTGCGAATCGGTACATGGTGATGCCTTTGAGCGTGAGTGAAGACACATAAAGAGGCGTGAGGGTCCGAGGACCCGCACCCGCCGAGCCGTGAGCGGCGCCGTCGAGCGGGCCGCGCGTCGGGTCTCTGAGCCGAGGTATGCCGGCGGTCGAAGCCGGCAGGCCGTCGAGGGGCACGTTTCACCCTCTTTCACAACGGCGCGCGCTCGGTCCTGGCTACGGCGGCGGCAGACCAGGGGGGGTGCAGTATGCGTGGGTTGCTTGGCCACCGTGGAGCCGGTCGGGGGGCCGTACCATGCCCCCAGGCAGGCCGCCTCTTGAGCATCGTGTCGCCGTCACCATGGCGACCGCCACCGGCGCGCTCGCCGTCTTCTGGGGCATCGTGCAGTTGATGGTCCCGGGCCACGTGTTCTGGCGGGTGCGCGAGCACCCAGCGGTCACCGGTGTCGGTGGGGCCTCCCCGATGAGCCGGTCAGGGTCGCACCCATGTGAAACGGGGTGAAAGCGCCTTTTCACCTGCCCCCCTTCAGCCCTACAAGCAGACGCACACCCGTGGCGAGCCCACGGTCACCCACTGGAGAACCGTCGATGCTCGAGCCGTCTGCCGAACTGTTGGTGTGGTCTCACCTCGTCCTCCCGTTGTCGTCGCGCATCCTGCAGGCGCGTCACGGCGGTCGATGTGCATTGGCGGCGGAGGATGGGCGTCGTGGGAGAGTGGTGGGCAAGCCTGGTCGAAGCCCGGCTGCAGGACTGGCTGAGGGGCTTGCGTGACCCGTCCGAGGTGTGGCCTGACGGGCTGTATGACGCAGGTATCTGCTGCCTGCTCGACCCCCTCCCCCGTTCTGGCGACTCCACGCCGGGGACGACGCCGCACTCTGGCGGCGGTTTTTGGGGGACTGCGTCGATCCGCGTCTGGGCAGGCCCTTTCACCGCGTTTCACACCATCTCATGCGTAGGCCCTGCTAGATCACGGCATCGGCCAACAAGGGAGAACCCGTGACCGACCTGCCTCGCCTCGGTATGATCCAGCCCCTTCGAGGGGGCTCCGCAGCTGCATGGCTCTCCACCATCGAGGCCCACGTGGAGGTGACTCGCAGTGCGGTATCGTCGTCGGAGCTCGAGGCCTGGGAGGCGGAGCTGGGATGGCGGCTGCCCGAGCCCGTTCGCGTGCTGCTCATGGAGCTCGGTGAGGTCGACGTCGTGGGAGACGATGAGGTACCGGACGGCGTGGTGTGCCTTTTGGGTCCGCGTTCCTCCCGGGAGGTGTTCGCGGGTAGCTACCGCGAGGCCCTTGACGAGGTTGCCGGCCCAACCCCCGACCGCTTCTGGGCTCCGTTGGTTCAGGCCGCTCTGGAGCTGCGACCCCTGATCAGCTGCGGCGATATCCGAGAGCCCCTCATCGCCGTGGGCGCCGACGGCCTGTGGGAGGTCCACATCGGAGGGGGCGTCGTGGGTCGGGTGTCGGGTGACGTCAGCGAGCTGCTGCGCGAAGGCCTCGAGCGCCTGTCCATCTGAGGGGGGAACGGAACGAAGGAGGCAACGATGAAGGACAAGGACTCCACCCCGCGCCGGAGGCGCCGTGGTCTCCCGCAGCCGACGCCGCAGCTCGTGATGTCCCATGAGCTCAGCGCGTACATCATGGCGCTGACGCGGAACCGAAGCGAACTCGACGCCTGGCTCGAGGAGCAGCGGGCCGCCAACCCCGCTCTCAGGCGCGACCCATCGCCGGAGACTCTGTCTCCCCGCCCTCACCACGCGCCCCCTCTCGAGCCCGGCATCGACGCCTACGCGTGGCTCGAGTCGGGACGGTGGCGGGTCGAGATTGCCGCTGACCCGCCTCTCACCGTGGTCCAGGGCACAGCTATCGACGACGAGGCCAGCGAACGAGCGACGACGCTGCTGGCCATGTTGGGTCGGCGTCGCAGGGGTCTGGCTCGCCTGCTCGACCTCGTCCTGAACCCGGGCGGCGTAGCGGTCGCCACGCCTGGAGCGAAGCCTGCGCCCAAGCTGGCCCTGGCGCGTGAACTCGGCGGGGCGAGCCACGTTGTGCGAATGGTCCGCGCCAAGTCGCTGCGCTGGCAAGGCGGCACGTGTGCGTTCGAGACCCTGGTGGAAGATGGGGGCTGGCTGACGCCGCAGGAAGCCGCTCGATTTCGTGAGGAGTACGACGGCTCATGACGGACACGACATCTTCCGGCCTGTGGGCAGGCGAGCCCACGCTCACCCTCTGGAGAACCGTCGATGCACGAGCCGTCTGACGAAGCAAGCGCTGCTGCCGCCTACCTGGAGGTCTGGCGGTGGCTGCTCGTGCCTCTCTCGCGGGGCCGGTTGGCGTGCACGCGGGGGCGCCAGACGGCGACCCTTGCCTTTGAGCTGCCCGCCGAGCCCGAGGCCCTGCCCGCTGGCGCCCAGCTGCAGTACGCTTCGTTCGAGCTACGACGTGAGTACGACGCCGGACTTCGCTGCGTGACGGAGCCCGAGCCCCCGCTGCTCGAGCGGCAGCTTGCCCCCGACTCCCTCGCGGACGCGAGGCCGCCCGACGGCTCGTCATGGTGCCGCCGGACGTAGGGGGGGCCGCGTGGGCCGCTACGGTGGAGGGGTGGAGGCTGTCGGGGCGTCCGGATGCGTCACCCCTGCACCCGTCGGCGCTGCTGCTGCGAAGTCCCGAGGGAGAGCAGGTGTCCGTGGTGGTCGATGACGGCATCGACCTGGTGCAGGGGCCGGGCCTTCCGGAGCCACACCTCCGCGCGCTGCTGACGTGGCTGCATCGTGCTCTGGTGCCGAGCGGCCTGGGGTCTGACGCCGACTGGGTGCTGTTCCGAGACCGCTACCGGCGCTTCGAGCCCCTGGACTGGGCGTCGGACTCAGGCATCGTGGCACGGGAGCCGTTCGGTCCGACCGAGACGGCAGCGGCGGCCCGTCGGCTCAGCGAGCGCTTCCTCAGCGAGGTCCTCGGAGGGCGTCGCGCTCGCCGAGGATGAGTCCGCCGAGCGCCTCGAAGACCGACTGCGTGAAGCTGCCGAGGGGCGGGTCGACGGACCATCCCTTGGCGGAGACGACGTAGACGCGCTGCCGTGGCCCCAGGCAGTCGGCGCGGCGATGTAGGTCTTCCCCGGCATCGACGAGGGGAACCATGTGGGACCACGCCACCCGCATCTCATCGTGCAGATCGTCGTGGAACACGGGCAGCTCTTCGGGCGTCAACTTCAGCTTTCGTAGCAGCCGGGCTCGCTTGTCCTCGAGGGTGGGCTCGGGCCGGCGCCGCGAGCTCGTGAACAGGGGGGGGAGCTCGACCTCGAGCTGGGGCACGGGCTGGCTCCGCCAGTCGGATGGCCGGTCGCCACCCCAGTCATCGATGTGGTTCCGCAGCTGGCCCCGCGCCTCCCGCAGGTCGGTCCCGAACACCGTGACCCGGCCGAATGCGTAGCCGGCAGAGCCCTGGACGGTCAGGCGCCCGACCTCGCGCAGGAAGGTGCAGAGGTCGGCGGGAAGGACCAGACCCAGGTCGTGCTGGAGGGTGGCGATGGCGGCGTCGTCGAGGGTGGGGCCACGGTCGATCGTCGCCCACTGACCGAGGTGATCGAGGCGCTCGGCCCAGTTCATCAGACCGAAGCCGGCTGGGAGAACCTCGGCGTAGTGGAGCAGATCGGCGTTGTGCTGCCCATGGTCCACGGTGGGCAGCTCGACGCTGGCTCCGTCTACCTCCAGCGACGCCAGGCCCAGGGCCTCCTCGAGGCCGCGGTTGCCCGCCCGCTCGCAGCCGTCGAGGGCCAGATCCGACAGCTGCGCTCCCGCGAGGTCGCAGTCGCGCAGCACACACCGACTCAGCCACGCCCCGGACAGGTCGGCGCCCGACAGGTTCGAGCCGACGAGTCGGCAGCGCTGCAGCTCGGCCGTCGACAGGTCGACGTCGCACAGGTCGGCCCCGGACAGGTCGAGGTCGTGAAGGGTGGCGCCCGACAGGTTCCGGGGGCGGTCGGCGCCGAGGGCGTTCCAGGATGCGATGTCGGTCAACAGCTCGTGGGTCATGGGCGGGCTCCCAGCCGCGCGGAGGTATGCCGGCGACCGAAATCCCAGGTGTCAAATGCGGTGAAACGTGGAGCGTGGCGAGGGCCCCGCAGGCTTGGCTGGGGGCGCCGAGGTGGTCATGGCCGGGGTGGGTCAGCTTCGGCCTTGGCGACGAACCAGGACGGGGTCGTGGGCAAGTCAGCCCACAACGGGGCAACGTCAGCCCAGGTGGCGTCGGGCTCGACGGGTCGCTCGGTGCCTTCGGGATCGATGTGGAGCGCCACCACGCCGAGCTTCCAGGGCGCCGGCCTGGCCACGACCTGCATCCCTGTGAGGATCTTCACGCCGTCGGCCCGGCCGCAGCTGGGCAGCGCCTCGGTCAGGCCGCGCACCATCATCTCGCACTTGAGCTCGGCGGAGGCTGCCGCGACGGCCTCCATCGCCTGCGCGACATCTGGGCAGCGAGCCATCAGCGCATCTCGCTCGGCACGCCGAGGGTCGTTCACTGAGAGCATCCGCTGGGAGGTTGCACGCATCAACGCTTCCTGCTCGGCGATGAGCTCGGCGGCGTAGGCTGGATCTGCGAACGCGGGCTCGGGGTTGGGTCGGAGCCGCACCACCATCGAGAGGTGGTCGTACCCGGACCGGTGCGCGGTGGTGAACACCTGGGAGAGGGTGCTGGCGGGCACGTCGGGTGCGACGAAGAGCAGCATCTCGCCCGCAAAGGCGAAGGCCGGGTGGCCGGTGAGCGAAGCGAGGTCTCTCGCGGTCTCGGCCTTGGCGTCGAGCTTGTCGCGCAGCGGGCCTGGCGCCATGGAGACCTCCTCGCCATCGACAATCCACGAGGCCTTGGTGATCTCCATGGAGACGGCGAGCTTGGGGGCAGGCAGGTCTCGATCCAACCGAACCAGGGACTTGGTGGCGACCGGGACGTGCTCCACGTCGGCGTGGTCGCAGCTGTCGGCGAGGGCGAGCCGGACCTCCTCGCTCGTGAGGGCGGGCGGGCTGGCCAGCGAGCCGCCCACGAAGACGAGGAGCGTGGAAAGGAACAAGGCATCACTCCGAGCGCTCGATGTGAAGCGAGAGGGGAACTCGATCCCGCGCACCGCGCTTGTCTCCCTAACGTCGCGGACCAGGCAGCAGACCGGGTCTTGTGCGTGACGTTGACGAGCCGCCAACGCTGCAGCTCCGGCGATGTCCGAGAGCCCCACATCGCGGTGGGCGCCGACGGCCTGCGCGCGCCACCCGGAGGGTGCCGTTTGACGCCGTTTCACACGGTTGCAAGCGCCTTGTCGGGTACGACTCTGGCAGACCAGGGAGGTCCTACATGCGTACGTTGATTGGCCGATATGGAGCGTTCCGGACGCAGCAGGGCCTGGCTGTGATGGCCATGTCTGTCATGGTCGCGGGGTGCGGTCGCTACGGGTTGGGCGTGCACGGTGGCTCGACGCCAGGAACCGTCGACACCGAGAGGCCTACGTGGGGGACCTCGGGAGGCTCGAGCACCGACGCACCGACCCCTCCCACGACCCAGCCGACGGTCTCCACCACGCCGACGGGCACGGTCGGCACAGGCGATACCGCCGAGATGGGTGAGACCGGTGAGACCGGCGACACCGGGAGCATCGGCGACACCGACCCCATCGACGACACCGGCGAGCCCGTCGGCACGACCGAGCCCGTCGGCACCACCGAGGCCAGCGAGACCATCGACACCGGCGAGACTGTGGTCGAGGCGTCTGGCTGGACTCGGCCGCTGGCCGGGTACAACATCACCCAGTGCTTTCACGACGCGAGGTACGGCAACCCTGTCCACAACGGCATCGACCTCGCCAAGGCGGTGGGCTCGGGTGTGTACGCCGCCCACGCCGGTACGGTGACCGAGATCATCGACGAGTGGCAGACAGGCTACGGCATGACGGGCAACCGCATCGTCATCTCCCACGACGACAGCGACGTGAAGACCATCTACAACCACGTCACCCCGACCGTAGGCTACGAGTTCGTCGACAAAGACCAGCTCATCGGGACCATCGACCTGTCAGGCACGTCGACGGGAGGCCACCTGCACTTCACGGTGTGGCAGGACGGGCGCGCGGTCGAGCCCATCTGCAAGCCGTACGAGCCGTACGACATGGATCCCTACAACGAGTGCCAGTGGGGATGGGCAGAGTGCTTCGTCGACGACCACTGACTCCGCGTGCCTCGGCCTGCGGTCACCGGATGAACACCGACAGGCCCTCACCGACGCGGTGAAGCAGCGACAGGTGCTGGGGGGACGACGCTTCGCCATCGAGCATGTAGGCGTAGCGGCGCGTCAGCCGCTCGAGGCCGGCAATCATCTGGTAGGGTGGCACGCTCAGAAGCGGCTACCCCCCTGCCACACCACCCCGGAGCTGTCTCATGCGCCCCCTCTCTCTAGTTGCCCTCGTCGTGATGACCGCCTGCACGGGCGGTGCCTCGGACGACCCGACGAAGACCGACAGCACCGAGACCGACACGGACACGGACACGGACACCGACACCGACACCGACACGGACACCGACACGGACACCGATACGGACACGGACACCGATACGGACACCGACACGGACACGGACACCGACACCGACACCGACACCGACATCGACACGGCTGCAGACACCGCCGACACCGGCACCGCGGTGGTGCCGCTGGTCGTGCCGCTCCTGGGCGATGGTGACATCAGCCGGGTGGTCATCGAGCTGTGGGCGACGCAGGCCGACGGGCTGTCGCGGCCTTCCGACATCGACTTCCACCCGACCGACGGGCATGCATGGATCACCAACCGGGATGACGACAGCATCGTCGTGCTCTCCGATCCGGGCACGGTCACGCAGACCGCCGACTACTACTGGTCTGCTGTGGGGTCGAACCACTTCCTGGCCAAGCCGGCGGCGATCGCGTTCAGTGCGACCGGCGACCTGGCCACCATCCACGAGGAAGACCAGCTCACCCAGGGCAACGCCACCCCGTGGGACTTCATGGGGCCCACCCTGTGGACAGGCGACCAGTCGGTGTTCGATGGCGGGCACGCCAGCCACCTCGACATGCTGCACAACACGCCCAATGGCGTCGGCATCGCCTCCGCCGGCGACAATGCCTACTACGTGTTCGACGGCGAGCATCGGTCGATCTCGCTGTACGACTTCCACGACGACCATGGCCTGGGGGGCGCCGACCACACCGACGGTCAGGTCCTCCGCTACGTCGAGGGGCAGGTGTCGTACGTTCCCAACGTGGGGTCCCACCTCGTGTTCGACGACCGTGACGGCATGCTCTACGTCGCCGACAGCGGCAACAACCGCATCGCCGTGCTCGACACGGCGACGGGCACCCTCGGCGCTACCCTGCCGCTCAACTACGATGGCCTGGCTCCCGGCAACTTCAACTACATCGACAACGCCGTGATCACGACGCACATCGAGGGCGTCGACGTGGGCCTGCAGGTGCCCAGTGGGCTCGCGCTGTACGAAGAGCGGCTGTACGTCGGCGACCACGCCACGGGCATGATTCACGCCTTCGAGCTCGATGGCACCTACCTCACCGGCCTAGACCTCGGAGTGGGCGCCAACGCGCTGCAGGGCTTTGCCATCTACGATGATGCCATCTGGTACACCGATCAGCTGGCCCAGACCGTCAGCACGGTGCGTGCCCTGCCGTAGTCGGAGAGCCGGCGGCCAGGCCACGGTCGGCTACAGTGGGGGCGGAGGCCGCGATGTGGTGGTTGCTGGTGCTGATGGGCTGCCCGTGGGTCGGCGAGGGTGCGCTCGACGAGGTGATGGACGCAGACGGCGACGGGGCCGTCGCCATCGCCTTCGGGGGGCGTGACTGCGACGACAGCGACCCCACCATCTTCCCCGGGGCCGCCGACGAGCCCCGCGACGGGGTCGACAGCGACTGTGACGGCGCCAACGACTACGACGCCGACGGCGATGGCGTGCCCAGCGTCGAAGATGGCGACGACGACACGCCCATCGACTGCGACGACGACGACCCGACCATCGGCGAGGCCAGCCAGCCCGCCTTCAGCGACGGCGACGGCGACGGCTACGGCGTGGGGGAGTCGCGGCTGGTGTGCGAGCTGGCGCTGGGCGAGGCCGTGGTCGGGGGGGACTGTGATGATGCCTCGCCGAGCGTGTTCCCTGGTGCGCCCGACACGCCCTACGATGGCATCGACAGCGACTGCGGGGGCATCGACCCCCTCGGCTGTGGCGACCCCGCCTACGACATCGACTTCGATGTCGACGGCGACTGCCTCGTCGCCAGCTCGAGTGGGGGCGACGACTGTGACGACAGCGATGCGGAGGTCGGTCTGCCCGGCCTGTGGTTCGTCGACGGCGACGGCGATGGCTTCGGCGCCATCGGGGCCGAGGAGGCGACGCTGTGTGCCGCCGACGCCGGCGACTACGCCCGGGAGGCCACCGACTGCGACGACGGCAACGCGCGCGTGAACCCCGCAGCGCAGGAGATCTGCGACGTGCTCGACGTCGACGAAGACTGCGATGGCCTCGCCGACGACGCCGACCTGAGCGCCGTGGGGCAGTCCATCGAGCGCTGGCCCGACTACGACGGGGATGGCTGGGGTGCCCAGGTGGAGCCGACGGTGTTCTGCAACGCGCCGCCTCCTACGGATGAGACGGAGGACTACGCCTGGGTCGACAACGGCGACGACTGCTACGACCAGGAGGGCGATCCGGGAGCGCCGATGCCGTCGGGAGGAGGAGTCTTCGAGCCGGCCGACGTGAACCCCGCCACGGAGTGGTTCGTCGACCGCGACCAAGACCTCTTCGGCGACCCCGAGCTCCCCTCGGGGACCATCGGCTGCGACGCCGTGCCGCAGCACGCCCCCAACGACGCCGACTGCAACGACGACGACGCGCTGGTGCATCCCGGCGCCGTCGACGAGCCCATGAACCTCGGCACCGACGACCTCTTCGAGATCGCGGTCCGCGACGAAGACTGCGGCGGCGACAGCGAGGCCGACCTCGACGGCGACGGCTACGCCGAGCCGCTTGCCGCGAGCGTCGACGAGCTGAACTCCTGCACCGAGACCACCCAGATCTGGCGCGTCGGTCCCACCGACCCCCTCCAGGCAGTGATCGACGCCGCAGAAGACTGCGACCGCATCGAGCTCGTGGCGGGAACCTACGACGCCATCGTCATCGAGCGGCCCCTCGTGCTCGCGGCGGTCCCGGGCGACGAGGTCGTGTTCCAGGCGACGCCGGCGACACCGGTGGGCATCACGGTCAACGCGAGCAACGTGGTGCTGTCGGGGCTGACCGTGCGGGGCTTCGACGTAGGGGTCCTGACCGTCGGCGAGGTGCTCCTCGAGAATGGCCACATCGACGACGGCCTGCTCGCCGTGCAGTCCTACGGGCCGACCGTGCTGTTCGACATGCTGGTCACCACCCACACCTTCGGCCTCGACGTGGTGCCCGGCGGCCAGGTGTACATCTCCGAGTCCACCTTCGAGGGCCTGCAGTCGCCCAGCTACGGTCTGGGCGTGCTCGCCCCCGACGAGGCCGGTCTCACGTTCGCGTCGCTGTTCGTGTTCGACAGCACGTTCCGCGAGAGCAGCGCCCCGCTCGGGATGATCGGCGGCCCCCTCGACTACCTGGTGGTGCGCGACAGCGACTTCGTGGGCAACACGGGCCCTCAGCTGTCCGTGACCGACCTGCTGACCCTCGTGCTGCGGAACGTCGACATGGTCGACAACCTCTCGGTGAGCTGGTTCATGGCCCTGGCGACCGGCCGCGACGAGAACAGCATCGCCTACGTCACCGACACGCGCGTGCGCGACAGCCTGTGGGGCTACGACGGCCTGCCTCACTTCGGTGCCTTCGTGGCCATCGACGAGTTCGGGACCAGCGTGATCCGGCGCGTCTCGGTCTCGGGCAATCGGCTGCTGTTCAGCGACACCGATGCGCCCTGGCTGCGGTCTATCGACTACTACGACTTCTTCATCTCCGTGGCTCCGCGTCGCGTGGTGTCCAACCTGCTGGTCAGTGCCTCGGGCGGCACCGGGGTCCTCCTCAAGGAAGCCGAGCTGCGCAACGCGACCATCGTGGGCACCGACCATGCGCTGTGGCCGGTGACCGACTTCTCGGGCTTCAGCCAGGAACCCACGAGCGTGATCGCCTCCATCCTGTGGGGCAATGGGCAGCAGACCTTGCCCGAAGACCCGCTGTTGCTGTTGCTGGCCCCCGGTGAGCTCGAGCTGTCTGACACGGTCGTCGAGCCGGGTGAGCCCTGCCCGGTGGGGCCCTGCCTGTTCACCGACCCGGAGTTCCTCCGCTACGACCCCAACCTGGCCCCCGCGCTGTGGGACCTGCACCTGTCTCCGTCGAGTCCCCACCTCTCGGAAGCCACCCTCGACCCCTGGCCGTGCACCACCGGCTTCGCCGGTACCGAGGAAGTCGATATGGCGGCCGTGATCGACCAGCGCGGCGCGTTCGGGAGTCGCGGGCTGCCGAATGGAGCCGAGGCGTCCATTGGCGCAGATCCGGTCGCCTACAACAGCTGCTGGTCTGACGCTGACGTCGATCCCCCGGTGATCTACGACCGCTGGCAGCGCGACTACCTCGTCCCCCAGCCGGAGACCGACCCCGACGGCGACGGGCTCGACAACCTCAGCGAGTTCGAGGGAGGCACCGTGCCCACCGTTCGCGACACCGACGGCGACGGCGCCGACGATGCCCTCGACCCCGCACCGCTCGATTCCTGTGCCCCCGACCCCTACGCCCTCGCCTGCGCAGTCTTGGAGCCCTGACGGCTCACAGGTGGGAGCGAACCGCCCACAGCTCGGGGAACAGCACCACGCTCAGCATGCGGTCGAGGTAGGCCACTCCCGACGTGCCCCCCGTGCCGCGCTTGGAGCCGATGATGCGCTCGACGGTGACGAGGTGGTTGAAGCGCCAGCGGCGGAAGTAGTCTTCGAAGTCGACCAGCTTCTCCGCCAGCTCGTACAGCTGCCAGTGCGTCGACGGGTCGGCGTAGATCTGCCGCCAGGCCTCGACGACCGACGGGTGCGACACATGGGCCTCGCTCCAGTCGCGGTCGAGGAGCTCGGGAGCGAGGTCGAAGCCACGCCGGGCCAGCAGCAGCACCACCCGGTCGTACAGGCTGGGGGCCTGCAGGCACTGCGTGAGGTGGGCGTGGACCTCCGGACGGTGGGCGTGGGGCTGCAGCATCACGGCGTTCTTGTTGCCCGCGAGGAACTCGATCTCTCGGTATTGGTGGGACTGAAAGCCCGAGCTCTTCTGCAGCGCGTCGCGGAAGGCCAGGTAGTCGCTGGGCGTCATCGTGCGCAGCACGTCCCATGCCGAGTTCAGCTGCTCGAAGATCCGGGCCACCCGGGTGAACTTCTTGAAGCTCGGCCGGATGTCGTCGTGCTCGAGATCGACGGCGGCGGCGCGCAGCTCGTGCAGCGCGAGCTTCATCCACAGCTCGGAGGTCTGGTGCTGCACGATGAACAGCAGCTCGTCGTGGGCCGTCGACAGGGGCGACTGGGCGCCGAGGATGGCGTCGAGGCGTAGGTAGTCGCCGTAGGCCATGGCTCCGTCGAAGTCGAGGTGGGCGCCGTCGTCGGCCGGGTTGTCGGGGGGCATGGGCACCTCGTCGGAGGAGGGGGGCTCGGTCGTGGGACCACGAGACGGGCGGAGCATCTATCGCGGTCGGGCGGTGGCCCGGAGGCGGACATCGCGGGGGCTTGGTTCGACCATGTCGGCAGGATGTCCGGCGGTCGCGGACCATGTGCCTTCGATGTCCGGGTTCACCGGCTTCTGGGCGGGGAGGCTACGAGGAAACGCCGCGTTTCGTTGGCTTGCTTGCGAGATCGGTCCCGAGACCGGACGTCGAGAGGGGATGGTCTGTGGGAGGCGGACGTCGCGCGGGCTTGGTCGGAGCATGTGGGCCGGGTGTCCGGTCTCCGGGCGCCACGGCGGCCCTCACCACAGCGCGTCGAGGTCGGCACCCCGCCCTGTCGGGCTGGCGGCGGCCCAGGTGGGGACACCAGACCGGCTTGGTCCGACCATGTCGGCTGGATGTCCGGCGGCCGGGGACCATGTGCCTTCGATGTCCGGGTTCACCGCCTTCTGGGCGCGAGTGTTTCGAGGAAACGCCGCGTTTCGTTGTCTTGCTGGCGAAATCGGTCCCGAGACCGGACGTCGAGAGGGGATGGTCTGTGGGAGGCGGACGTCGCGCGGGCTTGGTCGGAGCCCACCGATTTGTTTGCACTGTATTGCATGTTGGTGTACGTGAGTGGAGATGTCGAAGTCACTCCCCATCGTCGCCCTGTCGTTCCGCTGCGTGCTCCTACGA
>CBDUIC010000095.1:0-28030 GCA_965367245.1 uncultured bacterium
AGAACTGGAAGTAGATGAAGTCGTACGACGACACCCGGTAGAACACGAACATCCCCATACTGAACACCGCCCACGCCGTGCTCTGGGCGGGCAGCCACAGCGGCGTCTCCCGCAGCTTGGGAATCGCGATCTTTTCGATGTAGTGCGAGGCGATGAGCGGGGTGGCGACCACCATGGTCATCCCGGCGACGACGCTCACCGCGATCCACTCATCGGGGCTGGCGGCGAAGGGGTGCTTGCTCAGGTGCTGCACGATGCGGTCGAGGTGGGTCTCGCGGAACAGCATGGAGCCGGGGACCGACACGGCCACGAAGTGGAAGGCGACGGCCATGGGCCGGCCGAAGGGAATGGCCTTCACCGACTTCGGCAGGTAGCGGTTGAGCAGCGTGTAGATGGTCATCCACACGCCGTGGAAGGCGCCGAACAGGATGAAGTTCCAGCTCGCCCCGTGCCAGAACCCGATGATGGTGAAGGTGAGGATGGTCGCCCAGATGAACCGGAACATGGTGAGGCGGCCGGCGCTGCCCAGCAGCGGCACCATGATGTAGTCGCGGATCCAGAACGACAGGCTGATGTGCCAGCGCTGCCAGAACTCCGGCGTGCTGGCAGCCAGGTAGGGGCTCTTGAAGTTCTCGGTGAGCTCGAAGCCGAGCATCCGGGCACTGCCGCGAGCCAGGTCGGTGTAGCCGGAGAAGTCGGCGAAGATCTGGATGGAGAAGGCGATAGCGGCGGCCCAGACCATGGGGCCCGAGGGGTCTTCGAGGATGAACACCTTGTCGATGTAGGGCGCCACGGAGTCAGCGAGGCACACCTTCTTGAAGGCACCCCACATGGCCAGCGACAGGCCCTCGGTGATGTGGTCGCCGCGGAAGGTACGGGGGTGCTCGACCTGGGGCAGCAGCCGGTCGGCCCGCTCGATGGGGCCGGCGACGAGCTGGGGGAAGAAGCTGACGTAGACGAGGTAGTCGAGCAGGTTCTTCCGTGGCTTGAGGTCGCCCCGGTAGATGTCGATGGTGTACGACATCGTCTGGAACGTGTAGAACGACACGCCCACCGGCAGCATGATCGCCAGGGTGCGCAGGTCGGTGTCGACGCCGAGGCCGTGCACGAGGTCGACGACGTTCTGCACGAAGAAGTTGAAGTACTTGAAGTAGGCGAGCACGCCCAGGTTGCCCGCCATCGACAGCAGCAACCACAGCTGCTTCTTGTCGGGCCGGCTCACCATGAGCTGGCCCATGCTGAAGTCGAGGAAGGCCGAGAAGTACAGCAGGATGAGGAACCACGGGTGCACCCACCCGTAGAAGATCACCGAGCCGCCGAGAAGCAGCACGTTCTGGACCACACGCCCGTGCTTCGACCGGCCCGAGAGCCAGTAGAGCACGAACATGATGCTCATGAAGTATACGAACTCGATCTGGACGAAGTTCACGGCGCGCGCCTAACCGATGAGTCGGGCCTCGGCGACGGAACCGTCGGGTTCCCTGCGATGGGGGCCCAGTGACAGGCCGGGGCAGGCAGAGACAGGCTCGGCGCATGCCGTCGTGCTACATCGCGCCCATCGGAGGCGGGATGAGGACGATGCTGGCAGCTGTGCTCGGGCTGTCCCTGGGAGGGGCAGCCGCGGTGCTTGGGCTGGCGGCCTGCAGCGGCGGAGAGGCCGAGCAGCCCGTCCCGGCCCCTGTGCCCGTGCCCGAGCAGGCAGCGCCCGAGCCCGCCGGCAAGCAAGGTCCCAACGTGCTCATCGTGGTGTGGGACACGGTGCGGGCCGACCGGATGTCGCTGTACGGGCACGAGCGCGCCACCACGCCGCAGCTCGACGAGTGGGCCAAGGAAGCGACGGTCTACGAGCAGGCCACCGCCCCCGGTATGTGGACTCTGCCTTCGCACGCGTCGATGTTCACCGGCCTTCGGGGCACCACCCACGGCGCCACCGCGAGCTGGCGATGGCTCGACCACCGCTTCGAGACCCTCGCTGAGACGCTGGGGGGCGCGGGCTACCAGTCGATCGCCTTGTCGAGCAACCTCATCGCCAGCCCGATGACGAACCTGACGCAGGGCTTCGACGTGGTCCGCACCACGTTCCCCCAGAGCAACCCCCGGGCGGTGCCCAAGGCGTTCACCGACGCGGCCAAGGCGGCCACGCAGTCCAAGGTCATCGCGGCCGACGCCTCCACCGAGATCAGCCCGGCCTTCGGGGGCCAGCAAGACGACAAGTGGGGCAAGGCGGTGTTCAAAGACTCCGCCCCGGTCATGCACCAGGAGTTGATGCGCTTCCTCGACCAGCGCAAGGAGTCGGGCCCCTGGTTCGCCTACATCAACATGATGGAGGCCCACTCCCCGCGGATCCCGTCGATGTCGGCCCGGAAGCGGCTGCTGTCCGACGAGCAGCTGCAGCTCGGGCTGCAGACCGACGCCAGCCTGTTCGCCCTCAACGAATACATCGTGGGCAAGCGCGACTACACGCCGGCCCAGCTCGAGGCCATTGCTGGGGTCTACGACGCCGCCATCCTCGACCTCGACGACGCCACCGGGGCGCTGTTCGCCGACCTCGAGCAGCGCGGAGTGATGGACGACACCCTCGTCATCGTCGTCGCCGACCATGGCGAGGCCCTCGGCGAGCACCAGCGCTTCGAGCATCGCTGGTCGGTCTTCGAGCAGCTGCTGCACGTGCCCCTCGTGGTCCGCTACCCCGCGCGCTTCGACGCGAGGCGGGTCGAGGAGCGGGTGAGCACCGCGGATGTCTACGCCACGGTGCTCGACGTCGCTGGCGTCAGCCCCCCCGCCGAGCTGCAGACGAGCAAGAGCCTGGCCGGCCGCGCCACCTACGAGCCCTTCGTTTTCACGCAGATGCTCGACCCGTTCGCGAGCCAGCTGGCCAGCATGCGCAAGGCCTACCCCGGCCTCGACAGCGCGCCGTGGGAGCGCACCTACTGCGCGGTCTACGAGGGAGCGCACAAGCTCATCCACGCCTCCGACGGCGAGCACATGCTGTTCGACGTGGGCAGCGACCCCCTCGAGGCGAAGAACCTGGCTGCGGCCGAGGTGGCCACCGCGGAGCGGCTCACCAAGGCCCTCGGCGAGTGGGAGGCCTCGCTGGTCACCTACGACCCGACCAAGCGCACCCGGCGCGACGGCGCAAAGGGGCAGAAGGGCCAGAAGGCCAAGGGGGGCAAGATGAGCCCCGAAGAGTGCGAGCAGCTCAAGATGCTCGGCTACCTGTCGGGTGACTGCGACGACGTCCAGCCCGACCTGTCCCGTGATCGCTGCGGTCCGGGCGCCGGTTAGAACGCCGACCTGTTGGAGATGTGATGAACAAGGGTTTGATGGCTGCGGTGGCGGGGGTGCTGGCCCTCGTGGCGGTCGGCGTAGGGGTCACGATGATGGGTCCGGGCACGCCGATGGCGCCCGACAAGCAGCCCAACGTGATCATCGTGCTGTGGGACACGGTGCGGGCCGACCGGATGTCGGTGTACGGCTACGAGCTCGACACCACGCCGCGCATCAAGAAGTGGGCCGACAGCTCTGCCGTGGTCTACGAAAACGCGATGTCGCCAGCGATGTGGACGGTGCCCAGTCACGCGTCGATGTTCAGCGGCACGCCCCCGAGCACCCACGGTGCGGGCTTCGATCATCGCTGGCTCGACAACGCCAACCTCACGCTGGCCGAGCACTTCCTGGCCAACGGCTACGACACCTACGCGTTCTCGGCCAACCCCAACCTCAACACCCAGCGGGTCAACCTGCTGCAGGGCTTCCAGCACATCGACCTGTCGTGGGGTCGCAAGTGGAAGCGCGCTGTGGTGCAGCACACCCGCGAGAAGCTGATCAAGCGGGATCGGTCCACGGAGATCAGCCCGTCGGCGAAGAACAAGCACAAGGGCACGGGCTTCTACAATGCGGGCCCCATCACCCACACGGCCCTCACCCAGTGGCTCGACAAGCGCCCCGACCCCGACAAGCCCTTCTTCGCCTACCTGTCGTACATGGAGGCGCACAAGCCGCGGGTGCCCTTCCTCGACAGCCGCCGCAAGGTCAGCAAAGACGACGAGCAGATCAAGCTCGGCCTGTCGACCGACCTGTCGTTCAACGCGCAGCTGCTCTACAGCTACGACAAGAAGGACTACACCCCCGAGCAGCTCGAGGCGGTCAATCGGGTCTACGACGCGACCCTGGTCGACCTCGACAACGCCACGGCCGACCTGTTCGACGACCTGGCCCAGCGCGGCATCCTCGACGACACCATCGTGATCCTGACGGCCGACCACGGCGAGCAGCTCGGTGAGCACGGCCAGTTCGGGCATCGCAACGGCGTCTACCAGTCGCTGGTGCATGTGCCGCTGATCATCGCCTACCCAAAGAAGTTCAGCCCGCAGCGCGTGCAGAAGGCCGTCAGCAACCTCGAGATCTACAGCACGTTGGTCGATCTGACCGGTCTGCCCGACCCCGATGCCCCGCAGCAGATCGTGCCGGGCAACCTCACTGACTTCCGAGCGGCGGCCAAGGCGGTGTTCTCCGAGTCGATCAGCATCGACCGGCTCGGCTTCGGCAAGGTGAAGAAGCGCTTCCCCGACCTGGGCCGTGACGTGTGGGCCAACAAGTACCGCACCGTCGCCTGGGAAGACTACAAGCTCATCGAGACCATCGAGTTCGACAGCGAGCAGGTGATCAACCACGAGCTGTACCACCTGTCGGAAGACCCCCACGAAGACCACGATCTCTCTGCCCAGGATCCCGAGCGGGTCGAGGCCCTCAAGGCGCGGCTGCACGCCTGGCACGACGAGCTGCCCAAGTGGGACGAGATGGCGGCCGACGAGCCCGACAACATCGAAGACCGCGGCAAGTCCAAGGGCTCCGACGCCATGAAGAAGCAGCTCGAGATTCTCGGCTACATAGCCGACGACGACGACGACGTGCCCGAAGACGAGGGCGACGAGGCCCCCGACGACGAAGGCTTCGGCGCTCCCTGAGCCCCCTCAGCTGCCGCAGGGCTCTACGTCGGCGGGGTCGAGGCTCAACACGCCTTCGTCGATGACCGTCTTCGTTCGCTCGCCCGTGGGGTCGAGCAGGTCGGTGACGGTGACCTCCACCTCGACCGCCGCGCCTTCGAGGGCGCAGATGGTGTCGAGGTTGTGGGGCCCGTTGTCGTCGATGTACAGCCGCAGGCCGTAGAAGCTGCCCGAGCACTCGCTCTCGGACCAGGCGACGAGCGCCGTCCGCAGGGGCTCCTGCTCCAGGCCGCCGATGATCCAGTCGTCGTCGACCACCCGCACCGTGGCGGCGACCTTGACCAGATCGGTCACGCCGTAGACGTAGCCCGACAGGTCGATGTGCCACCCCCCCTGCTGCCCGTGGACGAGGGTGTGGGGGGCGCCGGACTCGGTGGGCAGCTCGCCCTGGCCGCCTCGCCCGACCTCCACGTCGAGGGCGTCGGCGAAGCAGGCGTGAGCGAGGGTCGGCTCGGTGGGCTCGTCGGTGAGGGGAGCGCTCGTGGGGGAGGGCTCGGGAGCGACCTCGGAGACCTCGCCGTTGCCGTTTCCGCTGGGGTCGCTGCAGGCGACGAGCAGCGCCGCCAAGGAGATCAGGGTCGTCGGGCGCATGGGGAGGTCCTCCGACCGCGTCGTGCGGTCTCGGAGGACAGGTGTGGGCAGCGGGCCGCAAGGATCCTTGCGCGGCCTACAACCCGTCGCAGGGCTCCACGTCGACGGGGTCGAGGGCTGCCTCGACCAGCAGCGTCTCGGTGACCGCGCGGCTGGGATCGAGCAGGTCGGTGACGGTGATCTCGATCTCGAGGGGCTGCGTCTCGAGCCCGCAGATGTAGTCGAGGGTGTTGATCCCCTCGTCGTCGACGAAGGCACGGATGTCGTAAAACTCGCCGGTGCAGGTCGTGTCGGACCATCCCACCAGGGCGACCCGGCTGGGCTGCTGATCTTGCCCTGCGATGGTCGCGCCGCCGACGACGGTGACGTAGCCGGCGATCTCGATGAGGTCGGAGAAGCCACTCACGCTGCCGCCGAGATCGATGTGCCAACCCCCCTGCGGGCCGTGGACCAGCACGACGGGGTCGCCGGACGACAGGGGCGCGTAGAGGCCTGCGCCGCTGCCGATGGACAGCGTAGCGGGCTCGGCGTGGCAGACGTGGGCGGTACCCGTGTCGTCGTCGTCGTCGCCGATCGTGGTGTCGTCGTCGTCGTCACCGGGCATGGTGGTGTCGTCGTCGTCGTCGCCGGGCACGGCAGTGCCGGTGTCGTCGCCGCTGGTGCCGCCGCCGCTGCAGGCAACGAGGAGCGCGGGCGTCAAGAGCCAGAACAGGCGCATGGGGGGTCCTCCGTGGGGCAATCTACCCGGACTTGCGCAGGCTCGCATCGGTGGGCTTCGATGCACGCTGGGTGTCGACCTCTTCTCCCTGCCACACCAGGCGGCTGGCGCGCTCCCACGTGGCCCACGCCCACGCCCACTTCGTGAACACGAGGATGCGGTTGCGGAAGGTGACGAGGAACAGCAGGTGGACCACGACCCAGGCGGCCCAGGCCGGGAAGCCGGACAGCTTCAGGCCCATGGCATCCATCACCGCTCGGCTGCGCCCGATGGTCGCCATGTTGCCCTTGTCTCGGTAGCGGAAGCTGCCCCGCCCCCGACCGGCGAGGTCGGCCTGGATCGCACCGGCCGCGAAGTGACCCATCTGCAGGGCTGCCTGGGCGACACCGGGCACGGGCTTGCCGTCTTGCTCGACGTGAGCGAGGTCGCCGATCACGAACACGTCGGGGTGCTCGGGCACGCTGAGATCGGCGGCGACCTTCACCTGGCCGGCGCGGGAGGTGGGGGCTCCCATGGTGGACCCCACCTTCGCGGCCTCGACCCCTGCCGCCCACAGCACCGTGCGGGCCTCGATGTGGGTGTCGCCGGCGGTGACGCCTCGGGCATCGATGTCGGTCACCAACGTGTCGAGGCGCACCTCGACCCCAAGGCTCTCGAGCTGGGCCTTGGCCTTGAGCCGGAGCGACTCGGGGTAGGGCGGCAGCACCGCAGGGCCCCCCTCGAGGAGGATGATCCGGGCCTGGGTAGTGTCGATGCGCCGGAAGTCACGGCGCAGGGTGCGCAGGGCGATCTCGGCCAGGGCCCCTGCGAGCTCCACACCCGTCGGGCCCGCGCCGACCACGACGAAGGTGGTGAGGGCGGCGCGCTCGGCGGCGTCGTCGCACCACTCGGCCGCCTCAAAGGCCCGCAGCACGCGCTGGCGGATCTCCAGGGCGTCTCCGATCGTCTTGAGCCCGGGGGCGTGCTCGGCCCAGTCTTTGTGGCCGAAGTAGCTGTGGCTCACACCGGCCGCGACGACCAGCTTGTCGTAGGGAACGCGGGCCCCATCGGCGAGCACCACCTCTCGCGCCTCGACGTCGACGCGGTCGGCGGTGCCCATGCGCACGGTGACGTTGGCCTGGTGCGACAAGATGCCGCGGATGGGCTCGGCGATGTCGCTGGGGGCCAGCGAGGCGGTCGCCACCTGGTAGAGCAGCGGCTGGAACAAGTGGTGGTTGCGCCGGTCGATCAAGGTGATGTCGACCTCGGCCCGACGCAGGCCCATGGCGGTGGCGAGGCCGCCGAAGCCCCCTCCGATGATCACGACGCGTGGGCGGGCCATGTGGATCTCCAGGGCCTGTAATAGGCACCTGGTGGATGGGAACAACCCAAGGCAGGGCGCGCTCGTCGCGCTCGGTTACGGAAACCCGCGGGAGCCATCATGGAAGAGTCCATCCTGTACATGCGTCACCCTCTGCTGTGGGGGCTCTTCGTGGGCGTCACGGCCATCTGCATGGCGCTGGTGTTCTGGTACGCGCCGGAGGAGTGGAGCCTGATCCGCAAGGTCCTCGCCGGGCTGATCGCAGGGGCGTGGTCCTTCTTCTGTCTGTTCATCAACCGCTTGCTGGTGGCCTGATTCCGTGACGGCCGCGCGGCAGCTGGCGCTGTTCGACTTCGACGGCACGCTCACGCGCCGCGACACGATGCTCGCCTTCTGCCATCACGTCGTGGGGCCCGTCCGCTACGGGCTGGGGCTGGTGTGGCTGGGGCCGATGCTGGTCGGCTACCTGCTGAAGCTGGTGCCCAACGACACGGCCAAGGTGCGCATGCTCACGCACTTCCTGGGGGGGCGCTCGCGGCAGGAGCTGTCGGTCGCGGCGGAGAGCTTCGTGGCAAAGGCCGACGGCTGGTTGAGGCCCGAGGCCATCGCGCGCCTCCGCTGGCACCTGGCGGAGGGCCACGACGTGCTGCTGGTCAGCGCCAGCCTCGACGTGTGGCTGGCGCCGTGGGCCGACAAGCACGGCGTGCGGCTGCTGTGCACCCAGGGCGCCTTCGATGGCGAGCGGTTCACGGGGTCCCTCGCGACCCCCAACTGCCACGGCCAGGCCAAGGTCGACCGGATCCGCGAGGCGGTAGCCCTCGACGCCTACGACGAGGTGCACGCCTACGGCGACAGCTCGGGCGACACCGAGATGCTCGCGCTGGCGCAGCACGCGCACTTCCGCCCGTTCCGCACGTGACGATCCGGTTCGATGACGAGGCGCGGCGCATCGATCTGTCGGTCCGCGACCTCGCGGAAGCCGCCGGGCCCCAAGGCCACCTGACGCTGGGGGTGGTGCAGCGCCTGCAGGCCCGCGCGGCCCAGGGGCGGCAGGTGCACCTCGATCGGCAGGCACGGCAGCAGGCGGTCGACGACAGCTACCAGGCCGAGGTGCGGCTGGTGCACAGCGAGGAGGTCGACGGGTGGGTCGTGACCCTCCATGGCCGGGTCGATGGCCTCACCGAGGTCGAGGGCCACACGGTCGTGGAAGAGATCAAGTCGACCGCCCTCGACGCAAGCCGCCTGTTGACCACCGACGCCGACGACTGGCCGTCGTACGTGGCGCAGCTCGAGGTCTACCTGTGGATGCTGCGGGTCGGTGGGCACGATCAGCCCGTCGGTCGGCTGGTGCTCGTGTCGGTCGCCGACGGTTCGCAGCATGTGCTGGGGGTGGGGATCGATCCCGCCGACATCGCCGGGCGGGTCCGGCAGGTGTTCGAGGCGATGGTGGCCCGGCGGGAGCGACGGATCGCGTGGATGGCGTCGCGGCGCGAACGCGAGGTCCCCATTCCCCACGGGAGCTGGCGCACGGGGCAGCGAGAGCTGGCCGACGCGGTGGGCTGGGGGCTCGATGCGGCGCATCGGGTGCTGGTGGAGGCGCCCACCGGGCTGGGCAAGACGGCCGCGGCGATGGCGGGGGTGCTGCGCCACGCGCTGGCCCACGACAAGCAGGTGTTCTGGGCCACCGCACGTACCACCCAGCAGCGGGTGCCTCTCGAGACGGTGGCGCGCTTCGAGGAGGCGGGGCTGCCGCTGCGGGCGGTGCGGCTGCGGGCGCGGGAGAAGGCCTGCCTCAACGACGTCGTCGCCTGCCACCCCGACAAGTGCCCCTTCGCTGCGGGCTACCACGACAAGGTGCGCGACGCGCGGCTGGTCGAGGCCCTGGTGGAGGAGGGGCAGGTGTCGTCGGCCCGCCTCGAGGAGGTGGGGCGCACCCACCAGGTGTGCCCGGTCGAGCTGGCCCTCGACCTGTCGAGCCACGTCGACGTGGTGGTCGGCGACTACAACTACGTGTTCGACCCGGGCGCCCACCTGCGCCGGCACTTCGGGGAGTCCCCCTCCGACGGCTGGGTGGTGGTCATCGACGAGGCGCATCAGCTGGTAGACCGCGCGCGGGGCTGGCTGTCGCCGAGTCTCGAGGCCGAGCTGGCGGCCCGGGCCCGCGCCCAGCTGGCCACAGGCGGCCCCCGGCTGGGGCCCTTCGTCGAGCTGGCCTACGAGGTGGAGGAGCTGCTGCGCGACGAGGTCTTCCGCTCCCCGCTCCCCGATCGCGACGACACGAGCCGTGCCGACCCCGACCGCGACCGGCTCCGTGCCCTCGCGGATCGCATCGACGCGGTGGGGCTCGACTACGCGCTGTTGGTCGCCGAGGCGCCGCACGTGGCCGAGGGCGACGACGACGCCTGGCAGGAGCTGGCCCGGCAGGTGCTGCGCATGAGCCAGCGCCTCGACGAGATCGGCGACGAGACGGTGCCGCTGATCCGGCAGACGCCGGGGCGCGAGGAGCTGCGACTGCTCTGCCTCGATCCAAGCCCGTGGTTGGGGCCTCGCATCGCGCGGCTGGGAGGCTTCGTCGGGCTGTCGGCGACCCTGTCGCCCGCTGCGTTCTACGTCGATCTGCTGGGGCTGGGCGACGCGGTGGACCGCTACCGGGTGGGGTCCCCCTTCCCCGAAGCGCATCGGCCGGTGTTCGTAGCGCCCCGGGTGTCGACGATGTGGCGTGACCGCAAGGCCCACGCCGAGCGCACGGCGCAGCTTCTGCAGGCGGGCATCGAGGCGGTGCCTGGCAACGTCGCGGTGTACTTTCCGAGCTTCGACATGCTCGACGACCTGGTGCCGCGGTGGTCGCTGTCGCGGCCGGTGGTCCGCCAGGAGCGAGGCCTCGACGACGCGGCGCGGCAAGCCGCCCTCGCGCAGCTCGAGACGGGCGACCCGACGGTGCTGGCGGCCGTGCTGGGCGGGGTGTTCGCCGAGGGCATCGACCTGCCCCCGGGGGCCCTCGATGCGGTGATGGTGGTGGGCCCGGCCCTCCCTCCGATCGGGGTGGAGCGCGACCTGCTGCGGGCCTACTACGAGGAGCGGTTCGGCATGGGCTTCCACTACGCGTCGCTCATCCCGGGCATGACGCGGGTGGTGCAGGCCGCCGGGCGACTCATTCGGCGCCCCGACGACCGGGGTGTGGTGTGGCTCGTGGGCCGACGCTTCCGGTGGAAGGACGTTGCGGCGCTGCTACCTGTCGACTGGCCCATCTCGACCCCCGACGACCCGGTCGCCGCCACGCAGGCCTTCTTCGAAGGCGGTACGCTGCCGCCGTGAACGAAGGGTTCGACACAGAGCGCTGGGCGGCGCGGCGACGGCCATTCGACCGCCTCGAGGCACGGGTGGTCCAGCTCCACCTGGAGCGGCCCGATGCGGATGCGGAGCCGGTGGTGCAGGCACTGCGCTACGCGCTGTCGTTCGCTCGGCTCACCCACGTGCGCAACCGTGACGGCGTCGACGTCGACCTCACCGGGCCGCTGGCGCTGCATGCTCGGGAGGTGCGGTCCGCTCTCGAGACGCGCCTGGCCGACTCCGACTCGCTGTGGTCGGCGGTGCGGGCACTGCCCGAGCTGCTGCAGCGCACCCGACGGGCGCGAGCGAGTGTGCTGGAGCACCTCCCGGTAGACCGCGACGCGCTGGAAGCCGAGGTGACCACGCGGCTGCTGGCGGTGGCGAGCGGTGGAGGGGGAGGGGCCGGCTACGTCTACCCGGGCTGCTACGACGTGCTCGACCGCAGCGGGTTGGTGCCCGATCTGATGGTCGGCACCTCCATCGGCGCGCTGATGTCGATGTTCCGCTGTCGTCGTACTCGCTACGACTTCGCCGCCCTGGTGGCCGCGGCGCGGCGCCTGACGTGGACGGGCTTGTTCCGAGTCCTCCACACCACCAATCGGTATGGCGTGCCCGCGACCCTGCGGCTGCACCTGCGCGGCGCCCTCGGCTCGCTGTTCCACGATGAAGACGGCGCGCCGATGGTGCTGTCGCAGATGAAGATCCCGCTGTACATCATCGCGACGGGGCTGACGGTCGACGCCCTCAAGCACGACATGGACTACTACGAGCACCTGCTCGACGACGACGTGGGGGCCCGCTCGACGGGCTTGGGCCTGCGCGGCACGGTGAAGGCCGTGCGCATGCTCCGCGACATGCTGGGCCAGCGCGACGCGCTGCAGCAGGTGGTGCTCGGACGCGATCCGGGCACCGAGCAGTTCGACACCCTGGATGCGGCGGGCTTCTCGTCGGCGGTCCCCGGAGTCATCCACTACGACGTGCTGCGGGAAGACCCCCACATGTACCGGGTGCTCGACTCGCTGTACGCGGCCCGAGGCATCACCCGCCTGGGGGAGGGGGGGCTGGTGTCGAACGTGCCTGCCAAGGTGGCGTGGGAGTCGGTGGTCAGCGGCACGTGGGGGCGACGCAATGTGTTCGTGCTCGCCCTCGACTGCTTCGTGCCCACGGCACGCAAGGCCGGTTGGTTTCCCATCCAGCAGGCGGTGCGCACGGCCAACGTCGACGCCGACCGCGAGTTCGCCGACCTATACGTTCCCATCACCCGCACGCTGTCGCCGATGAACCTGGTGCCGAAGGTGAAAGACGCGATGACGGCCATGCGCTGGGGGCGGAGCTTCCTGCGGCCCCACATGCCCTTCGTGCGGGCGATGTGTGCGCCCATCGACGTGCTGCAAGACGCGTAGCGGCTACCTGTCGGCCTCGGGGAGCGGGGCCTCGTCGGTGTTCAGGTCGTCCATGATGTCGAGCCAGGTGCCCGTCAAGGTGCGGCCGACGACGCCCCGCATCGGGCCGGCCTCTTCGTCGGCCACCTGGTTGAGGTGCTGGGCGATCTGCCGGATCGCGCGCCGCTCGTCGGACGACACGCGCCAGATGAGGCCGAACAATCCTCCGGCGGACTCCGCCACCACGCTGCACAGCTCGACTACCGTGTCGGTCACGCTCACGGGCATGTCGGCCCCGAGGCCTTGCTTGCGCTGGGCGAGCACGGCGAGGACCTCGCGGCCCAGGGCGAACTGCTCGTCGGTCGGCCGCTCCTCCAGCCAGCCGTGGACCACCTCCTCGGCGCGCCCGACCAACAGCTCATGCCCCTTGGCGATGAGCAGGATGGCCTTGCGCTCTTGGGGCTGCACCCGCTGGTCGGCCCAGGCCACCTGGATGAGGGGGAGCAGGGCCACGGCCCGGAAGCTCTCGGCATCGAGGTTCAGGCGGTGGAGCTTGGCGATGAGCTCGAGGTCGTTCATGGGGCCGCCAGGATGGTCATGTCGCCGATCGCCTGCAGGTAGAGCCGCTCGGAGCTGTCGTCGTCGATGATGTCGCTGTCGAGGGAGGTGTCGCCGACCCCCTCGAACTGCACGTCGTAGCTTCCTGCCGGGACGGTGAGGGTGAGGTCGCCAGCGCCGCCATCGAGGGACACGTCGCGGGGCCGGTCGGCAAAGGCCACGTCGGCGGTGCCGTTGGTGAGCACGTCGAGGGCAGCTGGCCCCAGGTCGAGCCCCACCACGTCGCCGCTGGTGGTCTTCATCGTGATGTCGCCCTCCAGCGCGCCCTTCACAGCCAGCTCGCCGTTGTCGGCGACGAGGTCGAGGTGGGTGCCGGGAGGCACGCTGATCAAGAAGCCCACGCCGCATCCGGCAGACCCGTCGCCACAGATGGCCTGCAGGCTGAGGGTGTCGCCGTCCTCGGTGGACTCCCAGCTCTCGTTGGCGTCGCCAGCGAGGACTTCGATGTCGATCGTGTCGCCGCCGGCGGCCACCTCGACCCGGCCACCGGCCACCGCCACCTCGAGGATGGCCGCCGCGTCGAAGCTGGCCGTCTCACCACCGGGGAGGGTCGTGCCGCCGCAGCCGACGGCGAAGAGGACGAATGCAGGGATCGAGCGCACCATCACCTCCAACAGGGCGCTCGTTATCGGGACGTGGGCTGCCGGGCCAATCGTGGGCCTATGGCAGCTGCACAGGGAGGAGCAGCTCGTCGGTGCCGTCGCCGTCGAGGTCGGCCGGGACGATCTGCTGGCCAATGCGGCGGAACGGCTGGGTGTCGGTGAGGGTGCCCGCCGCCTCGGCGATGGGCGCACCCAGCTCCTGGTCAGCGCGGAACACCCACAGCCGGCCCACGCCGTAGGTGCGGCTGTCTTCGCGGTAGTCGGGGGCGCCGAGGATCAGCTCTACCTCGCCGTCGCCGTCGAGGTCGGCCGTGGCCAGGCTCCGACCGAGGTGGTCGGGCGTCGTGCGCGGATTGTCGTAGGCCGCGAGGGGCGTGGGATCGGCGTCGAGCCCGGCGGCCACGTACAGGTAGGCGGAACCTCGGCCCTCGCGGGCACCCGGTGCGCCGATGACCAGGGTGGTGGCGCCGCTCCACTCGAAGGCGTGGAGCGCCTCGCCGAACCAGCTGCCGGAAAGCGGCGACGTGATCGTGCCCCAGGACACCTCGGTGACCAGGCCGCTGGCAGGGAGGGGCTGGGTGACTACGTAGACCTGACCTGCCTGGTTGCCCTCGTGGGGGGCGCCGATCAGGAGGTCATCCAGGCCGTCGCCGTCGAGGTCGTCGGTGCAGTGCACTCCCGCCCCCGCGGACGCGCCCGTCGATGCTCCCCAGTAGATCGGCCCGACATCCCACGGGCGGACCTCTCCGGTCGCGGTAGCGAGCTGCTCGGACTCCAGCACGGCCACGGCTCCCGCCACCGCTGGCACGAGCTCGGGGTCGGCCACCGACCAGTCATCCGGTGGTTGGAACCAGGGGATCCACACGGCGAGGTCGTCGACGCCGTCTCCGGTGAGGTCGCCACAGTGATGCAGGTGGGTGCCCAGGCGGTCGGCCGGGGAGCTGGGGGTGACGAGCAGGTCGGGTTCGCCCCCCGCGACGTCGGCGGCATGGGCGTCGCGGAACCTCCACACGCCACCCCTCGCCTCGTCGTGGTCGGCCGAGGAGACCCACAGGTCGAAGCCTGCGTCGGTCGCCATCGTGAGCACCTGCTGGCCGAACCCGGGGGTATCGACCGACCATGTGGTCTGGGGGACCACGAGCTCCGCTTCATCGACGGGGGCTGCCACCCGCACCACCGCCCGGGCTGCCGGCTGCCCGATCAGGAGATCCCCCTCGACCACGGCCACCGACCAGCCGGTGCCCTCGTCGGTGCCTCCGAGGATCTGGCCATCGGTGGCCGTCTCCAGGTCGATCTCACCGGCGAGGAGCGTGGCCCCGGAGATCCGGGTGACGGACATGCTCTGGAAGTCATCCTCGCAGCCAGGCCCCCGGCAGCGGGTGCTGCAGCCTCCGGCCGTCGATGCGACGATCCCGGCCATCAGCAGCCCGCAGGTGAGGTAGGCTCGGGGCGCGCGAGAGGTTGTGGCTCGCAGCATGGGGGGCTTCGTGGCGACGGGTGGTGGGCGAACGATGACGGTGGTGCTGGGAGGCGGGCGCGGCTCGCGCCTCCACCCGCTGACGGCTCTCCGGGCCAAGCCGGCCGTGCCGCTGGGCGGCAAGTATCGGCTCATCGACATCCCGATCAGCAACGCGATCAACTCGGGGCTGCGCGAGATCTTCGTGCTCACCCAGTTCAACAGCGCCTCGCTGAATGCGCACATCGCGCGCACGTATCGGTTCGACATGTTCACGAATGGCTTCGTCGAGGTGCTGGCGGCCGAGCAGACCGACGCCGACGGCGCCTGGTTCCAAGGTACCGCAGACGCCGTTCGGCAGCACCTGCATCGCTTCGCGAGGGAGGGGGTCGAGAACGTACTCATCCTCTCGGGCGACCACCTGTACCGGATGAAGTACGACGAGCTCATCGCCCAGCACGACGAGATGGGCGCCGACATCACCGTGGCGACCTACCCGGTCGACCGCGCCCAGTGCGAGGGCTTCGGGGTGCTCGCGACCGATGCTGCGGGCCAGATCCACGCCTTCCGAGAGAAGCCGCCGGCCGGGGAAGACATCTCCGATCTGGTGCTGCCCACCGAGATGAAGGAGCGGTGGGGCACCGAGCACGACTTCCTCGCCTCGATGGGCGTCTACGTGTTCCGGGTGAGCGCGCTGCAGGAGTTCCTGGCGGACCCGGCGCTGATCGACTTCGGGGGCGACATCCTGCCCCGGGCCATTCACAGCCACAAGGTCGTAGCGCACGTGTTCGACGGCTACTGGGAAGACATCGGCACCATCGCGTCGTTCTTCCACGCCAACCTGCTGCTCACAGAGGAAGACTCGCCGTTTCGGTTCTATGTGCCCGAGGCGCCGATCTTCACCCGCCCGCGGTTCCTGCCGCCGTCGGTGGTGCGCGAGGGGCACGTCGAGCGCTCGCTCATCGCGGAGGGCTCGCTGGTGCTGGGGGCGCGGGTGGTGCGCTCGATCATCGGCCTGCGGAGCTGGCTGCAGCCGGGATGCCGCGTGGAAGAGAGCATCATCATGGGGGCCGACTTCTACGAGGTCCACGAGAAACGCCAGCAGGTGATCGATGACGGCGGCATCCCGCTGGGCATCGGCGAAGGGGCGAGCATCCGCCGAGCGATCATCGACAAGAACGCCCGGATCGGGGCGGGGGCGGTCATCCACGGCGGTGAAGACCGAGCCGACGAAGACCACGGAGACTGGGTCGTGCGCGATGGCATCGTCATTGTCAGCAAGGGTGCGACGGTGCCCGCAGGGGCGGTGCTCTAGGGGGCGTCGGGGGGGGCCGGCTCGCGGCGCACGGCGGCGACGGCCATCGTCTCGGCGTGGCCGGTGTCGACGTGGAATACGACCTCGTACAGGCCGGGCCGCACGTCGCGGAGGGTCGCTACGCCATCGGGATGCATGGTGCCGATGCGGGCCCCTTGCACCTCGACCACGACCTCGCCGGTGGTGATCGGGTTGCGCAAGACCAGGTCGAAGCCGGTCGACGTGACCATCGGCGGTGGCACGGGCACGCCGTTGGGCATGCGCACGATGGGGCGAGGCACGGTCAGCAGGGTGGCCAGGCTGTCGACGCGGCGTGTTCCGTCGCCGACGGGGATCTCGTGGGCGGGGAGCTGCAGGCCGCTGTCTCCGAGGTCGACACGCACCTGGCCGTCAGCCACCACCGCGTGCACGCCGTCGAGGCCCTCGAGGGCGGTCGCGAGCTCGTCGGCCGTGACCGGCGCGTCGTCGCTCAGCGTGAGGAGCTGGAAGGTGGCGTGGGGGTTGGCACCGGCGGGCTGCAGGGCACCCACAAAGGTGTCGGGGGTGACGTAGGTGACCTCGAGCCCTTCGATCCGAGGGGGGCCGGCGGAGGGCAGCGGGGGCGGGGTGGCGTGAGCCTGCAGGGCAAGGGCGAGCAGCCAGGTAGCGAGCACGGGGCCTCCACACGTGAGGACGGGATATCTCGGTGGACCACGGACAGGAGCCCTCATGCAACCCGAGCGCGTCGTGCATGTTCCCTTGCTTCTCACGATGGTGGAGGGCCAAGGGGAGGGCCGCCTGGGGGCGATGCGCGATGCGGCGGTCGCGCTGCAGGGGGGCCGGGTGGTGTGGCTGGGGCCGAGCCGCGAGGCTCCGGCGGCTCCCGAGGTCCACCGATTGGAGGGTGTCGGGCTGCCCGCGCTGGTCGACTGCCACACGCATGCGGTGTGGGCGGGATCGAGGTCCGACGAGTTCCTGCAGCGGCTCGAGGGGGTGCCCTACATCGAGATCCTGGAGGCCGGCGGGGGCATCCTGTCGACCGTGCGCGCATCGCGAGAGGCCACAGAAGACCAGCTGGTCGCGCTGGCGGCGCGCCGACTGCAGCGTCTGGCGGCGCGGGGCACGGGCACGGTGGAGGTGAAGAGCGGCTACGGGCTGGCCCCCGAGGCCGAAGAGCGGCTGCTGCGGGCGGCGCGCAGGGCAGGAGAGCAGGCCGGTGTGCGGGTGTTGACTACCTTCCTGGGCGCCCACGCGATCCCCGCAGAGTGGCGGCACGATCGGGCGGCCTACGTCGACCAGGTGGTGGAGGAGCAGCTGCCACGGTGCGCCCCCCATGCCGACTTCATCGACGTCTACGTCGACCGCGGGGCGTTCACGGTCGACGAGGGGCGGAGGGTGCTGAGCGCGGGGCGGGCGCTCGGGCTGGGGGTGCGCGTGCATGCCGAGCAGGTCGCGTTCACCGGGGCGGCGGCGATGGCTGCCGAGCTCGGGGCGCTGTCGGCCGACCACCTGGAGCGCATCGACGAGAAGGGCATCGCGGCGATGGCCGAGGCGGGCACCATCGCCGGGCTTCTCCCCGGGGCCATGCTCTACCTTCGCGACCCGTCGCCGCCGGTCGCTGCCATGCGCGAGGCGGGCCTTCGCTTCGCCGTGGCCACCGATCTCAACCCCGGCTCGTCACCTGTCGCCGATCTCTGGACGTGCGCCACCCTCGCGGCGGTCACCATGGGCCTGACGGTCGACGAGGCCCTGCTGGGCATCACCGCGGTCGCTGCCGATGCGCTGGGGCGGCCCGAGCTGGGTCGTGTTCGGGTGGGGGGGCCGTCGGAGCTCATCGTCGTCGCGCCGCCGCCGGGGGAGCCAGCGTCGGCTGCCGCCCTGGTGCAGCACCTGGGCGCGGGATTCGGGCCGATCCAGCGCTTCCGCTAGCAGGGCCGGCGGGATCAGCCGTTGCGGGCGTGCTCTTTGGCGTGATCGACTACCTCGGCCTCGGCCAGGTCTTGCTCGATCTCCTTGGGGGGCGCGTCGTCGGCCTTGCCTTCGTCTTTCTGAGCGTCGCGGAAGGCCTTGAGACCCTCGCCGAAGCTCGCAAACACCTGGGGCAGCCGGCCTGCACCGAACAAGATGAGCACGATCACGAGGATGAGGCCGAGCTCCCAAGGGCCCAAGCCGCCGATGAACGCTGGCATCACTCGCCCTCTCCGCTCGGCGTCACGTCGAGCGCTTCGTCTTTCTGGGCATCTTTGAAGGCCTTCATGCCCTCACCCATGGACCGAAACACCTGCGGCAGCTTGCCAGCCCCGAAGAGCACGAGCACGATGGCGAGCATGATGCCTAGCTCCCACGGGCCCACTCCGCCGATGAAGGCAACGCCGGCGAGGGCGGCGGTGGTGGTGACTGCGGACATGAGCGCTCCCGAGTGGGTACGTGTAGTCTATCTCATCAGGCGGTCGCCGTCGGCTCCCACGGGCCTTCCTCGGTGATCCACGCGGTCACCAACTCGGCGGGGGTCACGTCGAACGCCGGGTTGTGCACGTCGACCTCGGCGGCCCACCGAAGCCCTCGGAAGCCACGCACTTCCTCGGCGTCACGCTGCTCGATGGGGATGCGGGTGCCGTCGGAGGTGCGCAGGTCGATCGTGGAGGTGGGGACCGCGACGTAGAAGGGCACCTCGTAGTGCCTGGCGAGCACGGCGAGGCCGAGGGTGCCGATCTTGTTGGCCACGTCGCCGTTGGCCGCCACGCGATCGGCGCCGACGACGATGGCGTCGATGCCACCCTCGGACAGCACGCTGGCCGCCATGGAGTCGGTGATCAGGGTGCAGGGAATGCCTTCTTGCTCGCACTCCCACGCGGTCAGGCGTGCCCCCTGCAGGTAGGGGCGGGTCTCGCCGGCCACCACCCGAGCCAGGCGCCCGCTCTCCCAGGCCGAGCGGGCGACGCCCAGCGCGGTGCCCCAGCCCCCGGTAGCCAAAGCCCCGGCGTTGCAGTGGGTGAGGATGGTGGACCCCTTGGGGAGCAGGGCCGCACCATGGGCGCCGAGCAGGCGGTTGATGCGGATGTCGTCGTCGTGCAGGCGGCGCGCCGCGTGGTCGTGGGACGCTGCGGGAAGCGCGAGCATGTGCTCGACCGCCCACCGGAGGTTCACGGCGGTGGGTCGGGCGGCCAGGAGCGTGGCCGCAGCCTGCTCCAGCGGCTCGCCGCCGCGGGTGGCGAGGGCGATGCCGTAGGCGGCGGTGATGCCGATGGCCGGCGCGCCGCGCACCACCATGTCGCGGATGGCGGCGGCGGCCTCGGTGGCCGTCGTGCAGGTGATCCAGGTGATCTCCGCGGGGACGGAGCGCTGGTCGAGCAGGTGCAGGCCTCGCTCGTCGAAGCGGATATGCGGTTGCAGGGTCCCTCCAAGGACGACAAAGCCGCGGTCACCCGAAGGTGCCGCGGCTCGTAGTCTATCTCGAAGGTTTCGAGAGCCTCCTCCGCCCGAACCCACCGCTAGAGATGGAGGAGACGCAAGAGCTTTGCCTGGTGTGACACCGGCGAAGGAGGCTGTCTCGAACCTTTCGAAGGCTCAATTAGAGGGTACGGCCCACCAGGGGCACTGTCAAGCGCGCCGGAAGGCGTGGACGCGTCCTTGACACGATGTGACGGCGAGGATCGCCAGCCGCTGCTGATCGACGCTTGCGCCAGCGCCACAACCCGTCGTGGGGGGTGGGGATCGCGAGGATCGGCCAACGCGTCGAATGGTCGAGCGGCGGTGTCGTCGTAGGGGGCAGCAGTTGGAGGACTCATGAATCGCACCCTTCGCAACCTGATGCCGATTGTCCTGTCCGTTCTTGGGCTCTCGGTGGCTTCCACGGCAAGCGCCGCTCCGTTCATCGATGTGCAGGTGAGGACGCCGGTGGTGCGCCTGGTCGCCGCGCCGCCGCCCCCGGTCGTGGTGCACGTGCAGCCTGGCCACGTGTGGGTCCCCGCGCACTACCGCACGGACCGCCGCGGCCGTCGCGTGCTGGTGGAGGGGCACTACGAGCCCCGCGGCAAGGTCGTGAAGCGCAAGCGCGTCGTCGTCTACCGCTGATCGCGCAAGGCCAGGTGATCGAGGGCATCCCGCAGCTCGTTGAGGCGCAGCGGCTTGCCCAGCACCAGGTCGGCGCGGGCCAGCAGGGCCGGTGGCAGTGCCGCGCCGTGCCCCGAGCACAGCACGGTGCCGGCGCCAGGGCTGTGCTCCGAGACCAGCTGGAGGATGTCGGCGGCGGACCCATCGGGTAGCTCGAAGTCGACCACCACGACGTCGGGCCACCCTTTCTCGACGTGAGGGCGTGCCTCCGAGATGCGGCCGGTGGAGACCACATCGTGGCCGCGCAGCTGCAGGTATTCCCGCCACAGCGCGACCAGCGCATGCTCGTCATCGATGAGCAACACCTTCATGGGCGGACCATATCACGCGTTGGCCCGTCGGTTCGCTGAATATCCACGGAATACCGTGCTGGACGTGACAGCAGGGCTCTGGTAGACTCTCAGTGTCTGGCGGCTGTGCCGCCTCATGCGTCTCTGGAGCTTTTATCGACTCCACACCCACCCCCGAGTGTGGCCCTCTCGGCCACATGAGGAGCTCGCGGGGTGGGTGCATGAGACGCGGGCAGCTGCTTCCTTCTCCACACGTCACTCGCCGCGCTGCGCCCTCGGGCCTGCAGCCGAGAGCCGGGGCGCGACCAGCCAGCCGCCGACGAGGCCGAGCAGGCACAGCGCGACGAACCAGTCTCCGAAGCGGGCGTAGAGCGTAGGCACGGTGGTGTGGCGCGCCGAGACGATGCGGTGCACCTGTTCGAAGGGGCGGGTCTCCGAGTGGATCACCCCGTGAGGCTCGACCACGAACGACACCCCCGTGTAGCCACTGCGCACCAGCGGAACCCCCAGCTCGGTCGATCGGATCGCGGCCAGCATCGCGTGCTGGTGAGGGGCTGCGGTGTCGCCGAACCACGCGTCGTTGGTGACGTTGACGAACAAGTTGGGGCGCTCGAACCACCGGCATACCTCCGGCAGGATCGCCTCGTAGCAGATGGGCGTCGCGACGCGCAGGCTGTCGGCCTCGAACACGGTGGCCTCTTCCCCCGCCTTGAAGTCGCCGATGCCGCCGATCATGTCGGACAGCCACGGCACGTAGTCGCCAAAGGGGAGATATTCCCCGAAGGGCAGCGGCACGACCTTGTCGTAGCGGGCCAGGGGCTCTCCGGCGTCGTCGAACCAGTAGACGCTGTTGAACACCTCGACGCGCGTCTCGCCCATGGTGGGATCGACCTCGCGCTGCCGGGTGCCCCCGCCGACCACGAGGTGGTAGCCGCCGGTGCGCGCCATCTCGGAGAGCACGTCGGCAGCTCGGTTCGCTCGGCCCTCCTCACGGTTGAGGTTGTAGGGGCAGGCGCCCTCCGGCCAGATCACCAGATCAGCGCTTCCCTGCTCGAGGGTGTCGGTGAGGCGGACCCACTCGTCGAAGGCCTCCCGCGCCGAGCCCTGCATCCGCTCCACCATGCCGGTGGGCGACTGCAGCTGCGCCACGCGGAGCACCTCGGCTTGTCGCAGCTGCTGCTCGATCCGATCGAAGCGCCAGCGCCCGAAGGCCATCACCGTGGCCAGGGTGGACAGCACCAGCCCGCTGGCGAGCCAGGGAAAGGGCCGCTGCTCGCGTCGCCGGTAGAGCGCCTCGGCCCACACCGCGTTGACCAGCAGCACCAGGTAGGTGGAGCCGTAGATGCCCGTGACCGACACGATCTGCCAGGTCATGGGCACCCGGTATTGGGTGACGCCTTGGTTGTAGGGAAACAGCATCACCCACATCGACACCCACTCGAGCACGACCTGCAGGGCAGGGAACGCGAGGATCCAGCCGATGCCCAAGCGCCGGCGCAGGGGGTGCACGGCGCCCCACAGCACCGGCCAGGTCGCTCCGAACGCCGCGCTGAACAGCAGAAGCACCGCGATGGCCAGGGTCATGGGCAGGTTGCTGAACAGGGCGATGGTGTCGATGAGCCAGCGGAAGATCACCGCCACCGACACCACGCCGTACAGGTAGCCCAGGGCGACGTTCGCTCGCGTGCGCTCGGCCTGGAGCACCCAGAACATCGGCAGGTAGGCGAACCAATGGATCTGGTGCAGGTTGGTCGGCGGGGCCATCACGGCCTGCAGTGACGCAGCCCCGCACGTGACGGCAATGCGGAGGGCGAGGCTCACGTCAGCTGACTCCGCCAGTCTCCCTGGATCCAGCTTCGAGCTGCGGCCTGGGTCTCGGCGTCGCGCGCCTTCTGCAGGAGGTCGGCATCGAGGGCTCGCATGGCGAGCAGCGCCTGCTGCCGGGCGTGGCGCGGGGCGCCCATCAGCTCGGCGACCAGGACCTGCGTCGCGTCGTCGACGTCGTCGGCCCCGGCCAGGCGGGTGACGAGCCCCAGATCGAGGGCGTCGCTGGCAGACCACACCTGGTGCGTGAGCACGGCAGGTAGCGCGCGGGCGGTACCCAGCATCACTGTGAGGCGCGCGAGCACGCCCATGCCCGAGATCAGGCCCCACTGCACTTCGGGGACGGCGAGGGTGGTGTCGTCGGCGGCGACCCGGAAGTCGGCCGCGAGGGCGAGGGCCAGCCCTGCACCGTGGCAGCGCCCCTTGAGCGCGGCCACCACCGGGCAGGGCAGCCGAGACCAGCCGTCGATGCCCTGCCGGAGCCGCTGGATCATCTCCTGGGCGCGAAAGGCGTCGCGCTGCTCCACGACCTTGCCGAAGGAGTCGTACAGCGCCTCTCCGGTGGTGGGAAGGCCGGCGCAAAAGTCGGGGCCTTCGGCGCGGAGGATCAACAGCTCGGGCGGCTGATCGAGCAGGCGGATCGTGTGCTTCCGGAGCGCCTGCAGCGTGTCGAGGGTGAGGGGATTGCCGGGCCCCGACGCTAGCGTCACCGTGGCCACGCCGTCCGTCAGGTCCACCGTCACGAGGTCGGTCATGCTCACTCCCTGGTTCGTGGCCCGGTGTAATGTCTGGCGGCATCCTTGGGGAGGGACCGTGTTCCACGCCACACCACACCCGTGCCTCGCGCCCGTCGACGGCAGCTTTCGCCTCGCCGACTTCGCGACCGCCGCGCCCGGAGAGCCACGCTCCAAGAAGAAGCTGAAGAAGGCCCTCAAGGAGGTGGTCGACGAGATCGGGGCCTTGCAGGAGCGGCTGTATGCCCAAGACCGCGTCGCGGTGTTGTTGGTGTTCCAGGCGATGGACGCCGCGGGCAAAGACGGCACGATCCGCGCCGTGATGACCGGCATCAACCCGGCCGGCTGCCAGGTGTTCAGCTTCAAGAAGCCCAGCACCCGGGAGCTCGAGCACGACTTTCTGTGGCGCACGACCCGGTGCCTTCCGGAGCGCGGTCGCATCGGGATCTTCAACCGCTCCTACTACGAGGAAGCCCTGGTGGTGCGGGTTCACCCGCAGATCCTCGAGCACCAGCGGCTGCCCTGGCCCGAGCCGGTGCCAGAGATCTGGGATCGGCGACTGGCCTCCATCGCCGCCTTCGAAGAGCACCTGGCGCGCTCGGGCACGGTGGTGCTGAAGTTCTTCCTCAACGTGTCGCGCGACGAGCAGAAGCGGCGCTTCCTCGCGCGCATCGAGGAGCGGCGTAAGAACTGGAAGTTCAGCTCGGGCGACGTGAAGGAGCGGGGCCACTGGGACGACTACCAGGTGGCCTACCAGGCAGCGATCCAGTCCACCAGCCGCTCGTGGGCGCCCTGGTACGTGGTGCCTGCGGATCACAAGCCGACGATGCGGCTCACGGTGGCAGAGATCGTGCGCGATGCGATCCGACAGGTCGACCCGCAGTTTCCGGTGCTCGACGACGCCGAGCGGTCCCGGCTGGCGGAGATGCGGGAGCTGCTGCTGGCCGAGTCACCGTGAGCTGGGGCAGCCCCTGAGCAGGCGAGCCGCCGCAGGAGGCCCTGCGACGGCTCGGTCATTCCGACGAGGCTCGATCAGTCGAGGTATTCGTCGTCGGACTTCTCGGCGATCATCGCCTCGGTGGTGAGCAGCAGGCCCGAGACGCTGGCCGCGTTGGACAGCGCGGTCAGGGTGACCTTGGTGGGGTCGATGACGCCCATGTCGAACATGTCGCCCCAGGTGTCGTTGGCGGCATTCCAGCCGTGGCTGTCACTGGCCTCACGCACCTTGTGGATGATGATCGACGCATCGGCACCGGCGTTGCTGGCGATGCCCCGCAGGGGTGCCTCGCAGGCCTCGCGGATGATGTCGACACCGAAGCGCTCGTCGCCGACCAGCTCGAGGCCATCGAGGGCAGCCTGGGCCCGGATGAGGGCCACGCCACCGCCGGGCACGATGCCGAGCTCGGCTGCCGCGCGGGTGGCGTTGAGGGCATCTTCCACCCGCGCCTTCTTCTCCTTCATCTCGATCTCGGTGGCTGCACCGACGTAGATCACCGCGACGCCGCCGATGAGCTTGGCGAGGCGCTCCTGGAGCTTCTCACGGTCGTAGTCGGAGCTGGTCTCCTCGATCTGGGCGCGGATCTGCTTGACGCGACCCTTGAGCTCACTGGCGGAGCCGGCCCCACCGACGAGGACGGTGTGGTCTTTGCTGATGACCACGCGCTCGGCGGTGCCGAGGTCGTCGACCGTGAGGCTGTCGAGCTTGATGCCGAGGTCTTCCATCACGGCGCGGGCGCCGGTCAGGGTGGCGATGTCGCCGAGCATCGCCTTGCGACGGTCGCCGAAGCCCGGCGCCTTGACGGCACAGGCCACCATCGTCTTGCGCAGGTTGTTGACCACGAGGGTAGCCAGCGCGTCGCCCTCGATGTCTTCCGCGATGATCAGCAGCGGGCGGCCCGACTCGGCCACCTTCTCGAGGACCGGGAGGAGGTCCTTCATGTTGGTGATCTTCTTCTCGTTGACCAGGATGTAGGGGTTGTCGAGCACCGCCTCCATCCGATCCTGATCGGTGACGAAGTAGGGCGACAGGTAGCCGCGATCGAACTGCATGCCCTCGACGATGTCGGAGGTCGTCTCGAGGCCCTTGGCCTCTTCGACGGTGATCACGCCTTCCTTGCCGACCTTGTCGAAGCACTCGGCGATGATCTCGCCGATCTCGGTGTCACCGTTGGCGGAGATGGTGGCCACCTGGGCCAGATCCTTCGCCGAGCCGCACACGCGGGACTGGCCCTCGAGGTGCTTGCTGATGGCGCGCACCGACTTGTCGATGCCGAGCTTGAGATCCATCGGGTTGGCGCCGGCGGCGACCAGCTTGGAGCCCGACTCGAACACGGCCTGGGCCAGCACGGTGGCGGTGGTGGTGCCGTCGCCGGCCACGTCGGAGGTCTTGCTGGCGACCTCCTTCACCATCTGTGCGCCCATGTTCTGGAACTTGTCTTTGAGCTCGATCTCCTTGGCGACGGTGACGCCGTCTTTGGTGACCACAGGAGCGCCGAAGGACTTCTGGAGGACCACGTTGCGGCCCTTGGGCCCCAGCGTGACCTTCACGGCCTTGGCGAGGGTGTTGACGCCGGCGAGCACCTCGGCGCGCGCCTCTTCACGGAACTGGATGATCTTCGCAGCCATGGGGTACCTCTCAGGACTCGATGATGGCGAGGATGTCGGACTCGCGCAGGATGATGTGGGCCTCGCCGTCCAGCTTGATCTCGTCGCCGGCGTACTTGCCGAACAGCACGGTGTCGCCGGGCTTCACGGTGAGCTCGGCGATCTTCTCGCCGTCGACCAGGCGGCCGGTGCCGACAGCGATGACCTCGGCCTGCTGCGGCTTCTCCTTGGCGGTCTCGGGGATGAACAGGCCACCAGCAGACTTGGTCTCGCTGGCCACGCGCTTGAGCAGCACGCGATCGTGAAGGGGACGGAAGTTGGCCATGTCGCCACTCCAGGGATGCGGGTGTACGGAAAGGCGGGGAGCCGGAGGCTCCCCGAGGCGCCGTTAGGTAGGCACCCCTCCGAGGGCGTCAAGAGGCGATCGGAGGAAGGGGCGCCGCTGGGGTAGAGTGGCGGCATGCGCACCCTCCCCATCGTGATCGTGGCGGGCCTCGCCGCCTGCGTCTCCATCTCCGACGAGGAGCTGGCCCAACGCCAGCAGGCCTTCGCCTTCGATGTCACCATCGTACAGGCGGTCCCTGAGGAGGCAGTGAGCTGCGTCGACCCCGGTCTCACGATCGATCTACAGGTCGACCCCACCATGGCCGGCGTCGTCGTCCAGCCCGTAGTCACGCTCACGGGTGGCGTGGTGCAGGAGCTGCCCGATGTCGAGGTGCCGGCGTCTGGGCAGCTGCAGCTGATCGACGAGCGAGCGCTGCCCTGCGCCTCGGGGCGCTGCGACGTGGAGGTAGGCGTCACGCTGTCGACTGCGGAGGGCGCGAGCGCGAGCGCCTCGACCACCGTGCAGCGGGTGGCCGCCGCGCAGCCGAGCGTGTCCCGTGAGGGCTTCATCAGTGATGGTGCGCTCGTGGAGGGGGTCGACCTGGCTGCGGCTCTCGCGGGGAGTGGGGGCACCGTCGATGCCGCCGTGTTCCCGGTCGTCTACGCGGTCCTGGAAGACCCCTTGTTCGCCGACGTGTCGGCCGAGGAGTTCGGCTCGCTCCAGATGGTGGTGTGTCCCGAGGGGCAGCTCACCACCTCCCCCGACTGTGAAGTCCTCGACCCCATCGGGCAGCAGGCTCTCCTCGGCGCTGTCGGGGCCGACCAGCGGGTGGTGGCCGTGGAGACCGCCCAACTCGCGCAGCTGATGTGCGATGCGGAGGGCAACTTCGAGTTCTACGTGGGCTACCACGACGATCTGTGTGGCGCCGAAGGCGTGGTCCCCATCCTGGAGCCCTTGCGGCTGGGAGGCGACTGTGATGGCGACGGGCTGACGCCGGGCCAGGGCGACTGCGACGACACGAACGCCGAGGTGCTCCCGGGGGCCGAAGAGATCTGCAACGGGATCGACGACGACTGCGACGAGGCGCTCGACCCGGCAGAGATCGATGGCGACGGCGATGGCTACGTGGCCTGCGACGCGTGGCAGGGAAGCGGCACTGCCCCGGGCCTGGGCGACTGCGACGACGGGCTGTTCGAGGTGAACCCCGGCGTGGTGGAGGTGTGCAACGGCATCGACGACAACTGTGTCGACGGCATCGACGAGGGATTCTCGCTGGTCGTGGCATGGGAAGATCTCGACAGCGACGGGCTGGGCGCAGGGAAGATGCTCGAGGTGTGCGAGCTGGCCAAGGGCCTGGTCGACAACGACGACGACTGCGACGATGGCAACGCGGCGGCGGGTCAGCCGCTGCGTGAGAGCCACTGCCCCGACGGCGACGGTGATGGCCTCGGCACCATCGATGCCGGCCTCTGGCAGCTGCACTGCCCCGGTGATCAACCCAAGGGTTGGCTGCCTGCCTCTCAGGGGGAGTGCAACGACTGCGACGACCTCGACAGCGGCACGGGGGCTCCCTCGCTGTACTGCACCGACCGGGATGGCGACGGGCTAGGCTCGGCCGACCCCCTCGATGAGGTGCTCAGCTGCGATGGCTTGGGGCTGGCGCAGGTCTGCGACGACTGCGACGACCTCGATGGGGAGGTCGGCGCGATCACCTGGTTCCTCGACAGTGACAGCGACGACCTCGGGGACGCCAGCACCTCGATGTCGCAGTGCGACTCGCCTGGCGGCAACTGGGTACTCAACGCCGACGACTGCAACGACGGCGACGCGGGCGTCGGCGTGT
>CBDUIC010000096.1:0-27450 GCA_965367245.1 uncultured bacterium
GAGGCCGTACTCGATGGCGGTGGCACCCTCTTCTTCACGGATGAACTGCAGCATGTTGTGCTCCTGACGATGTGACCGGTGGGTCGGGGTTCATCGGGTGGGTGAGACACCCTCTCGATGGATAGAGATTAGCAGCGGCCGAAAAATTTTCCAGTGTGTGGGCTTTCTCGGATCCTACAAGATCTCGTTTGTCTTGGGTAGAACGCTACTATCGATGGTTACGCCTTCGTTGCGTCGGCGATCCCGAGGATCCGAGCACGGCGCATCACTGTGCGCGAGGCACCACCTGCCGGTAGGCGTTGGCCATCCAGCACTGCCCCAAGACGCCCATCACGAACATCACCAGGTAGATGAACGCCACCACGGCCAGCAGCGGGGCCGTAATGCTCCACAAGTCGTCGGGGCTGGCGGTGATCATCTCCATCTGCTGCGTCTGCAGCCAACCACTGGCTAGCGAGGAGGGGGCCATGCCCAGCTGCAGCACCACACTGATGAGGGCGACCTGCAGCCAGCTCCCCTGGAAGGCATCGATGGCCATGGTGAACGACGCGATCACGCCCGCCCGCCCATCAGCCCACAGCAGCGGGGCGTAGGTGAGGGGGGCGATGAGGGCGCCCCACGCGGCGCCGGCGACCAGGGGCACGATCGAGCTCGACCAGGCGGGGAGCATGTCTTCCTGCACGGCGAACTCCGTGGCTACGGCGGTGCCGATGGTGGGGCTGACGATCACCACCAGGCAGAAGATCAGCCCCCATCCAGACAGGAAGACGCGACCGGGATCTTCCAGGCCCGACCACAGGGCGTCGATGCGCGCCTCGCCGTCGGCCACGGTGAGGAGGAAGGCGTAGGTGCCCCACACCATGTAGGGGAGGGTGATGATCCAGCCCACACAGGTGCAGATCGACACCAAGTAGGTGGCGAAGAGCACGAACCCGGCGAGGAGAAACTGCAGCACGTGGCGCACGGCCATCGACGTGCCTTCGGTGAACACGGTGCCCAGGTCGACGGAGCGACCGTCGAAGGGTGTGTGTGCTTCCGTGGCTTCGAAGGGATTGTCAGTCATTGCGCTGATTAGCTCGCCGTCCTGGTCGACGCGAGCCGCGGTAGGGTGGCTCTCCCTGGGAGGGAGCATGGTGTGGTGGTTGCTGGCTTGCGGCGCGGTGGAGCAGCCTGTGGAGGTGGCGCCCGAGGGGCCAGAGCATCGCGAGCGGCAGGCTCCCCGTGCGCCTGCGCCGGAGCCACCGACGGGGGCCTTTCCCTTCGAGGTCTTCCCATCGGAGTCCCCTCCTGCCTACGTGCCGCTCTTCGTCCCTCCGTTCCGCGGCGAGGGCCTGCAGGTGAGCGGCACGTTCGACCACACCTTCCCCGGTAGCCTCGACCACCGGCAGCTGACGGGATGGGGCACGCTCACCTACGGCAAGGGGGGCCACCACGGCCACGACATCGTGATGAAGGTCGGGACACCCCTGTACGCGATGGCGGCGGGTGAGGTGGTGCTCGCCGGGGAGCAAGGTCCCACCAAGTGCGACGGAGGAAAGGTCGACAGCGACATCCGCGTGCGGATTCGCCACCCCGAGGCCCCCGACGGTCACGAGTACGAGACCAGCTACTTCCACATGTCGGCGTCGGATGTCGAGGTCGGTGATGTGGTGAAGCAGGGGCAGCGGATCGGAGCCAGCGGGAACACCGGGTGCAGCTCCGGCCCCCACCTGCACTTCGGTGTGCTGCGGATCGTCGACCGCGACAAGAAGAAGGACAGCTGGGCGGTCGATCCGTGGGGGTGGTGGTCGACCGAGCCCGATCCCTGGGCCGAGCGCATCGGCCCCAGCCCCTACCTGTGGAAGGAGGCCCCCCCGACCCAGCGCGTGCTCGACGCCGACAAGAAGGTGCCGGGTGGGGGAGCGCCGACGCTGCGGTTCCTCAGCATGCAGAACGCGGGGTGGCGCGACAACGTGCTCCCCAACGAGGAGGTTCTTCGCATCGGCCTGGCGGCGAGTGTCAAGCGGCCGCGCGACCTGTCGGGGTGGGTGCTGCGCAACCTGGCCGGGGAGGAGGCTCGGCTACCGCCTGGCACCCGGCTCGCTCCCGGCGAGGAGCTCCGCATCCACAGTGGAGAGGGTACTCCGGCGACGGGCGTGGCCTACCTCGGCAGCGACCACGGCCTGTTCGACGACGCCGTGGAGTGCGTGCGGCTGTACGGGCGTGATGGCGCTCTCGTCGATGAGATGCCGTGGGGCCGCAAGAAGGAAGACCCTTGCGGAGGGTCGTGACCTGACGGGGTAGGATGGGCCCGGGAGGTAGCATGCGAGGCTCTTGGGCCGCTCCGATCGGGGTCGCATTGGTGGCGTCGGGTTGCGTCGAGTACGGGCTGTCCCGCCTCGACCGCCAAGACGTGTTCACGCAGCTGCCGGCGACTGAGGTCGACATCTTGCTGGTGGTCGACAACAGTTGCTCGATGCAGCCGCATCAAAACGAGCTGGCGGCGAACTTCGAGAACTTCCTCACGTTCTTCGAAGAGGGCGATGTCGACTACCACATCGGCGTGCTCACCACGAGCGTGGCCCCGGTCTACTACTCGCCGCTGTACGCGTGCACGAGGAACCAGATCAACAGCATCCCTGCGCCGGGCGAGCTGGTGGGCGACACCTACCTCACCCCCGACACCGAAGATGGCGACGCGCTGTTCGCCAGCCTGGTGAACGTGGGCACCTGTGGCTCGCCGTCCGAGATGGGCCTCGAGGCGGCGGCGCTGTCGCTCAGCGGCGCCCTTCAGACCGACTTCCTCCGCGAGGAGGCCTTCCTGTCGTTCATCTTCGTCAGCGACGAGGAAGACCAGTCGCCCTACCCGGTCAACGACTACACCAACGCCTTCCGCGACATCAAGAGCGAGCGCGGCATGTTCAACGCCAGCGCGCTGGTGGTGACCGACCGGTCGGAGTGCACCGGCCCCGACCTCAACGGGGGCGGTGGCGTCTTGGGCACTCGCTACATCGACGTGGCCGAGCAGAACGGCGGCATCCTCGGCAACATCTGCGAAGACTCCTTCGAGCGCGTGGTCACCGAGCTGTCCCTCGCCAGCTCCCGACTGGTCGACCGCTTCTACCTGTCGGAGAAGCCCGACAAGAACAGCCTGGTGGTGTTCATCGAGGGGGAAGACGTGTCGTGCGAAGACGGCGGCTGGTCGTATGAGGAGGTGGAGTACGACGGGGTCGACGACTACCCAGCCATCGTCTTCGAGCGGTCCTCGATGCCCGACCCCTACACCGAGATCGTCGTCCAATACAACAAGGGCGGCGGCGGTGACTTCGAGTGCGGGGAGGAGGAGTGATGCTGTGGCTCGCCCTGTTCCTGGCCTGCAAGCCCGCCCAGGTGGCCGACTGCACCTACGACACCGACTGCGGTGAAGACGCGATCTGCGCGGAAGACGGCACCTGCATCGAGGTGGAGTGCCTCGACAGCGTGGAGTGCGACCTCGGCGAGTACTGCAACGACGACTATGCGTGCGAGGAGGGCTGCGCCCAAGACACCGACTGCGATGCCGGTGAGCTGTGCGACGACAACGAGTGCGCGTCGTACGGCTGCCGGTCCACCGAGCTCGACTGCCCCATGGGCACCTACTGCGACGGGGGCGAGTGCCTCAACGACGACCGCAATCACTGTGCGTCGTGCGATGCCTACCTGGGCAACCCCGGCTGTGGCAACAACGCCGAGTGCTTCATCTTCGATGCGGGCGACAGCTGCGTCAACGACAACGACTGCGCGCCAGGCTGGTCGTGTGACGATGTGTCGACCGGTGGGTTCAGCAGCGAGCGCATCTGCCATCGCGACTTCTGCCTGGTGTCGTGCAACCCCAACGCCGAGCTCACCTGCCCCAGCGGCATGAGCTGCGTCGACTACGGCGGGGGCAACAACTTCTGCTCGGGCGACTGCGGCTACATGATCGAGAACGGCTTCCTGTAGGGATCAGGTCGGCAGGGGCGGTGGCTCCGGGTTCCGCAGCCCATGAGCGTAGCTCCAGCGCAGCATGCCCGCGCAGTAGTCCTCGAAGGCCCGTGGCTTCTCGCCGACCTCGGCCACCACGCGGGTGTTGTCGAAGACCGTGTCGTACGTGATGTAGGGCCAGAACACCTTCATGATGGCGCCGATAGGCCGCAGGGGCTGGCCCTTTGGCGTGCGCGACAGCCCGCGCATCGCCAGGTCGAAGGGGCGGCTGAGGGGCCCGGCGAAGCGGATGCGCTGGCCGTCGGCGGCGAGGGCCTCGGCGATCTGGCGCCCGGTGGTGCTGCCGTGGCCCGCGCCGAGGTTGTACTGCTCGTGCTTGGGGGCGGGGAGCAGGTGGAGGGTGGCGATGCACCGCGCCACCCAGTCGCCAGGCACGAAGTCGAGGCGCAGCGATGGGTCGAGGGGAACCACCGGCATGCGCGCCATCTGGGCGAAGGCGAGCGTCATGTCGGTCTGCCAGGTCTTGTCGGTCCGGCTGTCGCCCATCACGGTGGTGGGGCGGAGGATGAGCCGGCGCACGTCGGGGAGCAGCTCGCTCGCCATGTGCTCCGCGAACTTCTTGGTGCGTGCGTAGGGGTCGTAGTCGGAGCGGTCCCAGTCGACGGTGGCATCGTCGGTGACCACCTCTGACTGGCGCTTGCCGGCCACGGCCGACGTGCTCACCTGGCTGAAGCGCTCCAGCTGCCCGCGGTCGGCCAGCTCGCGGCCCAGCTTCACCACCGACAGGGTTCCCCGGAGGTTGGTGTTGAAGCAGGCCTTGGCGCTCTTGCGGTTGAGGCTGGCGGCGATGTGCAGGATGCGGTCGCACCCGTCGAGCACCGCGCGGTGGTCGTCGGTGGACAGGCCGAGGCCGGGGGCGTGCAGGTCGCCGGCGACGATGCGAAGCCGGGGCTGCAGCGCCCGGAAGGCCGCAGGCTCGAGATGCCAGGAAAGCGCAGTCCACACCTTCTGGAGACGTTGGACCTCGCTCGCGCCGCGCACCATGAGGAACACGTCGTCGTCGGTGCGCTGCAGGAGCTCGTGGACGACGTAGCTGCCGAGGAAGCCGTTGCCCCCGGTGACGAAGGTGCTCACTTGCTGGCCACCCGCTGCAGGGCTTCGTCGGTGACGAGCCGGAAGGCGGGCACGGAGGCGGGGTCGCGCGGGGGCTTGTCGCCGGCCAGGGTGGGCATGCACCAGGTGCGCAGCCCCGGGTATTCGATGTCGACCCAGTAGTGGCGCCAGTCGAGGTGCTCGATGTCGCACACGAAGGGCCCATCGGCTGCCTGCAGCTGCCGGATGCGGCGGGTGTGGAAGCAGTAGTCGTGCTCGGAGATGAACGGCCGATACAGCTCGAGCATCGCGTCGACGCGCTTCACGGTGCGGTGGCCCTGCTCGAGCCTGCGCTCCAGCCGGTCGCGCACCTCGTCGGCGGCGCCCCCGGCCACCCGGTCGAGCCAGGAGGGGACCTCGGTGTCGGCGAGCCCTCTGCGCGCCGATGCCAGCCAGCGGTTGAGGGTGGGCACGGGGACCCAGCCTCCGCCCGGCGACGGCACGGGGTCGAGGTGGCGCACCAGCGACTGGTCGAGCCCGGTGCCCCCGCCCTTGCGCGCCCAGCGCCGCATGGCCAGCCCGGTGAGCTCGACGCAGCGACCGAAGGTGAGGGGGTTCACGTCGGTGCTGGCGAGCTGGAAGACGCCGCCGGCACGACCCTCGAGGGCCGCGGCGCTGACCGTGGCCAGCCCGCGCGCCACGTCGTCGACGGGGATGACGTCGAAGCGGTGGTCGGGCTCGGTGGGCAGGCGGCGGAAGGCGGTGGTGATGAGCCAGGCCAGCGGGCCGGCGGTGTTCAGCCCCTCGTTCCAGCCAGGGAAGGGGAAGGTGCGGGAGCACTCGACGATGCTGGGCCGCACGATGGTGACGCCCTCGCTCGCGATCAGGTGCTCCGCGAGGCCCTTGGTGTAGGTGTAGATGTTGACCCAGCCGAGTCGCTCGGCGCGCTGACGGGCCACCTCGAGGCGGGCCGACGCGCTGTCGCGGGCCTCTCCCCGACGGCAGGCGAGCTGCAGCGCCCGCACCTCGGCGGCAGGGTCGAAGCGCTCACCAGAGGGCGACAGCCCCACCTCTAGGGTCTCTGGGACCTCGCCCTGCACCCTGCCCGCGACATAGCAGGTCGACACGTGGACCATCGGCAACCCCAGCTGGGCGGCGAGGCCTGCGAGGTGGATGGCCCCTGCGACGTTGACCGACAGGGCACGGAGTGGGTCGGGCTGGAAGTCGGTCAGGCCGGCGCAGTGCACCACCAGATCGGCGGTGGCCAGGCCTTGCAGGGCTTCGGGGGACAGCCCACACAGCGGCTTCTCGACGTCGGCATCGACCGCCTCCAGGCGGGCGCCCAGCCAGGCGGCGAGGCCCGGGCCATGCAGCTCGCGCAGCCGCCGGAACACCGGGGAGGTGTCGACCTCCTTCTCGACGCGCGCTCGCGCGTTCATCCGCTGGCTCCTCGGCCGGACCAACAGGGTGATCCGCCCGATGTGGGGCGCGTGCTCGAGGAGCATCGCGACGTAGACCTTGGCGAGGAAGCCGGTGAAACCGGTGACCACGAGGTGCTTGCCCGCGAGGGAGTGGGCGACGTTCATCAGCAAGCCTCCACGACGGGCCAGTCGAGGTCGCGCGCCACCCTGCGGAGGGCGCGGTCGGGGTGCACGGCGCAGGGCCAGGGGACGGCCGACAGCAACACCTGGTCGCTGGCGGCGGAGCCATAGGCTCGCGATGCGGCGAGGTCGAGGTCGTGCTGGGCGGCGAAGTCGCGCAGCGGGCGACCGCCGAAGTGAGCCACCACCGGGTCGAGGAGGCGACCGGTGGCTCGGCCGTTGCGCAGCTCGGGACGGTTGGCGATGAGGTGGTCGGCCTTGAGGGCCTTCACGGCATGCCGAGCGATGGGCTCGATGTGGTCGGACAGCAGCACCGCGACGTGACCTTCCTTGCGGGCACGCTCGACCAGGTCGACCCCCGCAGGACGCAGGTGCTCGGCGAGCCAGGTGGCCCAGTACTCCTCGCCCAGGACCTCCAGGCGGTCTTCCGACATGCCCCGCAGACCCATCCAGGTCAGGCGGGCACCGGTGGCTACGTCGCCCAGCCCCATGGCGAACGGTGCGGCGGCTGCCACGGCGCCGAGGCGACCGATGCGGCCACGCAGGCGCTGGGCATTGGCCGCCAGCCAGCCGGCGGCGAGGGGGGCAGGGCGTGAGAGCAGCACGCCCTCGAGTCGAAAGAATGCAGCTGGACGAGGCATGCGCCTCGTCTAACTTCATTAGACTGACGTGTCAGTCTATTTTCTGGACCCCGCCTCAGCTCAGGTAGGCCAGCTCCGCGTACAAGATGACGAGCAGCGACAGAGCGAGGCCGGCCACCAGCCCCGCCGACGCGGCGACATAGAGCAGCACGCCGGGGTGCACGGTGGGTGGGGCCTGCGGGGGCGGCTCGGGCCGCATGGCGAGGCTCTGCTCGACAATCTCGCGCGCGATGGCCTTGGCATCGATGGCCGGCTGCAGCCGGAGGGGCTGCAGCGGGCTGTGCCGGTCGGTCACCATCGGGGTGAGCGACGACAGGCTGCTAGGAGGCAGCGACCAGTTGCTGCGCGACGCCTCGAGCATCGCCACGGCGCTGGTGAGGTCGGGGAGGCGCTGCGCGGCGTCGGACTGGGTGCACTTGCGCACCATGACCCGCAGCCAGTCGGGGTGAGGGGGACCCGGGTCGAGCTCGCTCTGCCGCAGCTTCCACTCCAGGAACATCTTGGCCTGGTCGTGACGGCCGGCGAAGGCGGCGGCGGGGAAGGGAGGCTCGCCGGTGAGCAGCTGATACGCCACGCAACCGAGGGCGTACTGATCGGACTTCGGGGTGAGGCGCCCGTCGGCCTCCAGCGCCTCCGGAGCCAGGTAGGTGTAGTTGCCCTCGGGGACTTCTTCGCGGAACCGTCGCGGGTCGTCGAGGGGGCGTGCGCTGGCCATGCCCATGATGAAGGCTTCACCTGCTTCGTTCACGAACAGGTTGCGAGGGTGCAGGTCGCCGTGCACCCAGCCGCGCTCGTGGAGGTGCTGCAGCGCGCTGGCCAGCTTGAGCAACCAGCTCAGGGCCTGGCTGGCCTCGGGCGCCCCGGCGAACAGCAGGTCGGCGAGGGTGGTCGAGGGGAAGGGAGCCAGGGCGACGAACAACAGCTTGCCGTCGCGCCCGCTGTCGAGGAAGCGCGGAATCGAGGGGTGCGACATGGACTGCAGCGCCCGCACCTCACGGTCTTGCCAGGTCTGGGCCATGCGGTGCTGGCGGGTGATCTTGAGCACGGCGTGGCGCTTGGGATCATCGTGGTGGTGGCATCGTGTCAGCGTGGGGGTGCCGAGGGTGAGGACTTCGTCGATCACCCAGGCGCCGAGTGTCTGGCCAGCGTGCAGCTCCATCTCAGCGCCTCAGCTTGATGCGGCTCTTCTTGCCGTCGGCACGGGTGAGGCGGCCCGTGATGGAGCCGTCTTCGACGGTGGCCGCGTACGACGTTCCGTCGGGTTCTGCGAAGGCGACGGTGGCGCGCTCGCCCACCACCGCGTAGCTGCCGCGCACGGTCACCGGGGCATCGGCGCCGTTCTGCACGATCACCTCGAGCCTGCCCTGGGGCTGGAAGGTCATGGCCAGGATCACCGGCTTGCCGCCGGTGGTGCCTGCATAGCGGCCGGAGAGCGCCTCGGCGGCGGGGCTCGTGGCCGGCGCCGCGGGGGCCGGCGGCGGGGCCTTCGGCGTGGGCTTGGGTGCGGCCGCGACAGGCTCGGGCTCTGGCTCGGGGGCGGGCTCGGGCCGACGGGCGGCGCGCTGCACGGGGCGGGGCGGAGGCGGCGGAGCGGCCTCGACGGGCTCTGGCTCTGGCTCGGGCTCCTCGGCGGCCTCGACGGCGGCCGGGGCTGCGACGGGCACGGGCACCGGGACCTCGACGATGCGTGGCGGCGGCGGTGCCTGGGCAGCGACCCGCGCGTCGATCTGCGCATGCAGCGATGGTGAGACGAGCAGGAACCAGGGAACCAGCACCGCGAGCATCGTCGCGAGGGTGGCCGACGCGAAGACCAGCATCATCGCGGTGAGGGTGATGGGCACGCTGGCGCTGGGGGAGGCCTCGGGCGGCCTTCGAGGGATCGGAGCCGGCGTGGACTCGATCAGCCCGGCGGGGGGAGCCTTCGCTCGACGCTCGGCGGGGGGCGGGGTGGGCCTGGGCGTGCCGATGGCCGGTGGGCCGTCGGGAAGGAAGGGGTCGCGCTCGCGGCGGTCGGTGGGCTCGAGACTGCCGTCGTCGGGGGGGGCCACCGGGTCGACCGTCTCGTCGTCGAGGATCTCGATGGCGTCGGTGGGTAGCTCGTCGGGGCCGAAGTCGAACTCGACGGCCGATGGGTCGGGGACCTCGGCGGGCGGTGGGAAGGACCGGCGTGGGACCACGGGAGCGTCTTCCGGCGACATCGACGGAGTGACCTGTGGCTTGGAGCCACGGGCGAGGAGTGACGGGCGGCGAGAGCGGGAAGACGGCACAGCGGTCCACGGGTGGACCTGGATTGTCGCATGCGCGCTTGTGCCGCCGCGGCAACATGGTTGCACGGCGGTTGTGTGGCCGGCCTGGAGAGCGGCTTATGCGCGCCGGATCGTCGGATCTGCCCCACGGGACCGGCTGACACCGAGAAGACGTCGGATAGGAGGGGCGCGGGGGGATCCTGTTGCCCAAGGATGCAGACGCCAGCCGGGCTCCACTGCTGCGCTCGGTGGTGGTGGCGAGCCTGTTCTGCTCGGCGCCGCTGTGGCCGGAAGCCATCGGCGGGCAGCCGGAGGCGGCGGTCGGGCTGTGCGTGGAGGCGCTGATCCTGGTGGTGCTGCTGCCCTGGATGTCGCGCTGGGCGCGATGGGGCGCGGCCGCGCTGTGGGCCTGCTTCGTGTCCTATGGTCTCGTGCTGGCGGCCTCCCGCATCGCCGCCGATGCGGAGCTGCCGCTGTCGGATCTGGGCCTGCTGGTCCGCCCGCTGGTGGTGGTGGCGTCCGACCTGTACGGGCCGGTGGCCTATGGGGCGCTGCTGTTGGCCGGCCTGGTGCCGCTGGCCCTGGCTGGGCTCGGGGCGTGCTGGCTGCGCGCCCTGGCCTCGCGCCCGCTCCCGAACGTGGCGCTGGGCGCCATGGCGCTGGGCTTGTTGCTGCCGGGCTCGTCGTCGGTCGCGGGGGCGCTGGCCGCCGATCTGATGGTGTCGGTGCGCATGGCGTCGGCCTTTCGCCAGGAGGTGGCCCGCCGCGACACGGAGTCCCTACGAGAAAGGGTGGCCCGACAGCGGCCCGACGTGCAGATCGTCATCGTCGAGAGCTACGGGATGGTCACAGCCACGCTGCCGTCGGCGGGGGCGTGGCGCGGCACCCTGCGAGAGCTGGGGGAAGCCTCCCGCGCCCAGGGCTGGCACACGGTGAGTGGCCAGTCGGTGGCGCCGGTGCACGGCAGCCGTAGCTGGATTGCGGATGCGTCGATGTTCACGGGGCTGCAGGTGTCGCACCAGGCCGACTACGAGCGGGTGGTGCGGCGGCTCGATGGCCGGGTGACGATGCCCGGCTGGTTCGCGGAGCAGGGCTGGTCGACGCTGCTGGTTCGCCCCACTGACCGGGCGCGGCCCGGGGTCCAGCTGATCAACCACTTCGGCTTTCAGCACACGGTGTTCTTCGATGACCTCGGCTACACGGGCCCCTCGGTGGGGTGGGGCTATGTGCCCGACCAGTTCACGCTGCATCGGGTGCAGCGCGACGTGCTCCCGGAGCTGCCGCCGCCGCGGTTCGCGTTCGTGCATCTCGCGACGAGCCACGTTCCCTGGCAGCGCACGCCGCCGCTCCTCGACGATCCCCTCGATTGGCAGGCCCGCGGAGGGCCGCGTGGCTGGAAGGCCGAGGCCCCCAGCCCGTGGAAGAGCCTGCGGATGGTGGCGCGGCGGTTCCGCCCGTCGCAGCGCGACCCCGCCGACATCGCCGCCATCCAGCACACCTACGTCGAGACGGTGAGCTACTGCCTGCGGTCGGTGGTCGCGACCTTGCCGGAGCCTGCCGATGCCGGCACCGTGCTCATCGTGCTCGGTGACCACCAGCCTCCGTTCCTCGCCCCTGACCAAGGCCACGAGGTGCCCGTGCACGTGCTCGCCTCAGACCCCGCCCTGCTCGAGCCCTTCCGGCAGCGTGGCTTCGTCGACGGCTGGGTCCCAGGGGCCGGCACGATGGCGCACCACGACTTCCTGCCGCTGCTGGTGGGGCTCGTCTCGCAGCCTCGGGGCACAGCGCCGTAGGTCGAACGGCGGCATGGTGTCGAGGCGCGTCTAGCCGGCGTCGGTCGGCTCGGGCGGCGCGCTGTCGAACCACAGGGGGCTCGTCCACACCAACCCCCCGTCGGCCTGCACCAGGCGCACGTAGAACAGGTCGCCGGGCTCGGTGGTGCGAGACCATCGATGGAACAGAGCGGGCCCGCTGCCGTCGATCCGCTCCACGGCGCCGTCTCGACCCACCAGCTCGGCGCCGATGATGTCGGCGGTGGCGACGACCCGCAGCACCAGCTCGACCTCGCCGGCGGGCAGCACGCTCCCGATGGGCTGGCCGTTGCCCTCGAAGCGGACGAAGGTGCGCACGCCGTTGGTGGCATACACGCGGCGGGCGCGCAGGGCCTCGGCGATGCCGGCCCGGGTGGGCTGGGCATCGACCAACGCGGCCAGGCCCCCGCTGCCCTGACCCACCAGGTGCGCCAGGCCCGGGTGCCCGTCGTGGCCGTCGGTGCTGCCGATGAGCCCCAGCCGCCGCCCGCTCTGCAGCAGGGGGCCGACCCAGGCGTTGCCGCGCGGGTCGTAGATGGGCTGGGGCATGGTCGGCGACTCGGACTGCCCATGCACCGACACGACCTCCACCACCGGCTCCACGTCGGGGTCGCCGACGAACGACCAGTCGATGGGGACCGGGCCTCCAGCGGGGTGATGCGGCAGCGTGAGGGCATCGTAGGGGGCCAGGGCCTCCCACAGCTCGTCGGGGGTGTCGGTCGCAGGGTCGAGGGAGGACCACACGGGGCCGGGGTCGGCGACGTAGAGCACGTGCCGATGCCCGAAGACCCAGCTCGTCCACTCGTAGGCGGGGAAGGCCACGAAGCCATCGCGGGTGGCCGCGTCGGCTTCGCGCTGGGCCTCGGCCCACAGGGCGGGCTCGGCGTCGAGGAAGTGCATGCCGAAGCGATCGTGGTCGGTGACTGCAGCCGCATCGAGCCCCGCCACGTCGCGGGCGTAGCGGTAGGCGGTGGCGGGGGTTCCGGTGCCATCCGAGCGCCCGGTGTGGATCTGCAGGTCGGCCCACAGCACGCGAGGGGCCCCGTCGCGCACGACCACCGGGTTGGTGCGGGCGACCATGCCCTGGGCGGTGGCGACGACCTGTCCGATGCCCGCCGATCCGGTGGTGAGCTTTGCTTCGCCGACGCCGTCGTCCAAGGAGACGTGGCGTGGGCCTTCCCAGCCCTCGGGGAGCTGCAGGTCGACCTGCTCGACGCCGGGGGCGTGGGCGTTGGCGCCCGCATCCAGGGCCGCCACCGTGAGCCGCACCGTGCCGTGCTCGGCAGCGGTGCTGGGCAAGGTGACCCACAGCTGGCGGGCGGGACCCGGCTCGACGCGGACGGTCGGAGCGGGCCACACCCACTGGCGCACGCCGTCGCCGTCGCCGTCGACCCCGAGGTACAGCCCCGCCTCGGGCTCGGCGAAGCGGTCGACCCGGGCGCCCTGCCCGGCGCCGTAGGTGAGGTCGATGACCTCGTCGGGGCGCAGGGCCCGGCCGGAGACCGTGAGCACCAGCTGGCCGGCGATGGACTCGGCCTGCAGCAGCACCCCCTGGGGAGCGGTCACTTCGACGAAGCCGGGCCGGTCGGGATGGTCGACCTGGGGGGGCGACCAGCCCCAGAAGGGCTCGGGCACGAAGCTGAGGGCTCCACCCACGGCGACACCGGCCTCCCCGACGGTGTAGCGGAGAGCGAAGCTGCCGGGGGCACCCACCTGTGCGGCGTGGGCATCGCGTCGCTCGAAGCGACCGCCGCCATCCGATGGGTGGCGCGGGGCGACGCGGTCGGCCCACATCTCGCGGTACGTCGCGAGCTGGGCCGCGGGGGGCGCGACGGAGAGCAGGGGGGGCTCGTCGGGTGGCGGGGGCGGCTCGGCGGCCGGAGGCTGGCTGCCCTGGCAGGCCCACAGGGCGAGCACCGCGATCACGGGGCCTCGGTCATCCAGGGCGCCATGATCTCGTCGATACGGGGCTGCACGGCTGCCCAGGCCGCGTCGTCTTTGCAGAAGAACGCCACCGCCTTGCGGCTGGTGGGGTAGCTCGACCCCTTCCCCTGCAGCAGATCGCGGAAGGTCTGCTCCTCGAGGTAGTCGGGCAGCCGCTTCAAGCGGGCCTCGAAGATGGCTTGCTCCTTGACCGGATCGTGGGCCGCGAACCAGGCCTCGGCCTCCGCAGCACCGTCGGTGCAGCCCGCCCCCTGGCTGCCTGCGGTCTTCAGGGCGAGCTTCGCGAGGTCGCCGACCGACGCCATCCAGCCCGCAGACATCACGTCGAAGTCGACCTCCGGGCAGCCGTCGAGGGGGTCGCCCTTGGCGTCTTCGGGCTCCAGCGGGCACGCGTCGACGTCGTTGCCGACGTTGTCTTGGTCGTCGTCGAGGTCGGGGCAGCCGTCATCGTCGTCGACCCCGTCTTCGTCTTCTGCCACGTCGGGGCACTGATCCTCAGTGTCGGGGACGCCGTCGATGTCGTTGTCGGTGTCGTTGCAGCCGTCTTGGTCTTGGAAGCCGTCGAAGTCTTCGGGGGTGTCTTTGCACATGTCGATCTTGTTGGGGATGCCGTCGCCATCCTTGTCGCCGGCGAAGGCGAGGGGCGAGAGCAAGGCGACGAACAGCACGAACATGCATCCTCCTGACGGCCTCTACGTAGCTGGTGCGACCGCCACCAGCCGCAACCGTTCACCTACGTTCCATCTTCCGCTCGCATCGGCTTCGCCCTCGGGGGTGAGAGTAGCTTTCACAGGAGGTGTCCACATGGCCCAGCAGCCCCACATCGAGCCCCATACCACCGCATGGAACGCACAGACCTGGTTGTCCTTCTTGATGTCGACCTCGATGACCGTCGGTGGCGTCTTGCTTGCGCCTGTCGACTGGTGGACCCGCGGGTACTTGCTGATGGGGGTCGTGTTCATGGTGGCGTCGAGCTTCACCTTGGCCAAGACCCTGCGCGACAACCACGAAGCCGAGAAGCTGCGCAACCGCATCAGCTCGGCCAAGGCCGACGCTCTGCTCCGCGAGTTCGAGCAGGCCGCCTGAGTGTGGCAGACTCCGACTCGGGGGATGCATGGAAGAGGTGCTCGTCTACGGATGCATGGGGCTGGTCGGCCTGGTGTTCACCCTGTTCTCCATCTCGAGAGGGGAGAAGCTCAACCCCGTGCACCAGCAGCTCGGCCGGATGGACATCCGCTGGGACTCCATCACCGACGGCGTCGTCATCTACGACGGGATGCCCATCCAGGTCACCGCGACCTACCACGAGCACGAGCTGCAGAGGATGCGCTTCACCTGGCCCGCCCTGGTGGGGACGACCCTGCAGCTGGGCCCCGAGTCGCTGTCGCGACAGCTCGCGTCGACGGAGCTGGAGGTCGACGACCGGCGCTTCGACGACGAGGTCCATGTGCGCGCCACCGACGACGCCATGGCGCTGGCCCTCCTCGACGACACCGCGCGGTCGCGGATCCGCAAGGCCATCAGCCTGGGCGCGACCTTCGACGACGATCGGTGGCGGCTGTCAGCAGACCAGATCGGCGACGACGGCCTGGAGAAGGCGCTGCGTTGCGTGAGTCGCGCTCATCGGTCCCTCGAGCTTCCCGTCACCCCCGAGGCCCTGCGTGCCCGGCTGGAGGCTAGGGCCACGGCCGACGTCAGCGCGGGGGTGCGCCACCAGGCGCTGCAGGTGCTGGTGCGGCGGGGGCTGGCTCGTGACGCGCTGCTGGAACGATGTGAGTCCGACCTGCAGCCCGCCGTGCGGCTGACGGCGTCTCGGGCTCGCGGTGCGGAGGGCCAGCCTGGGCTGGAGAAGCTGTTGGCCACCGGCAGCCGCACCTGGAAGCTCGAGGCGGCCGTGTCGCTGGCCGAGCTGTGCGACGGGGAGCACGCGGAGGCCGAGACGGCGTTGCTGGCGGCCCTCGAAGACCCTGACCAGGTCGAGCGGGCGGCCGGTGCTCTCGCTCGCTTCGGCACGCCCCGGCTACTTCCGGAGATGGGGGCGGCGCACACGCGGGCGCCCCACGCTGCCATCACGAGGGCGATGGCCTCGCTGCGGGCGCGCGGAGAGCCTACGGAAGCAGGGGCTCTGGCCCTGGCCGACGAGGGAGGGCAGGTCTCCCTCGCGGCGGCCGGGGAGGGCCGCCTGTCAGAGACCGTGGATCGCTAGCTGTCGGGCCTCACCCGTCTCGTGGTGCACGACCATCACGCGGTCGCCCTGTGGGTCGCACAGCACGAGGTAGGGGCCGATGCGGTCGATTCCGGTGGGCTGGCCCAGGCTACCGTCGCCGCCCGAGACGGTGCTCGAACGCAGCGACGCGAGCTCGATGCGGCGCACCTTGCCGTTGTAGCGGTCGGCCACGAACAGCGACTCCCCCACGAACGTGAGGTCGTTGGGATGCCGCAGGCGAACAGCCTCGCCCGTGCCGTCGAGATCACCGTGTTCGTCGAGGCCCTTGCCGACGATGGTCACCACCTGGTGGTGCTGCAGATCGACGCCGCGCACGCTGCTCGTCTGGCCGTCGACGAACAGCAGGTAGCGGCCGAACAGCACCAGCCCCATCGGCTGCGCCAGGCAGGCCTCGGCGGCTGGCCCGTCGATGTGGTCTTCGAGCCCCGAGCCGGCGAACAGACCGAGGTGCTCGTCGCCCCAGGCCCAGATCTGGTGGCTGCCGGCCATGGCCACGAAGGCCAGCGTCGCTCCCTTCAGCTCCAAGACCTCGACGTCGACCGGGTCGCGTAGGGGTTGCTGCTGTGGCTGGTCGAGGCGGAGCCGGCCCCGTGGGCGCCCCACTCCGCGGTCGCCCGTGCCGCCGAGGGTGCGCACGGCGCCCGTGTCGAGGTCGATGGCGCGCAGCGCGTGGTTGCCGCGATCGGCCACGAACAGCTCCCGGGTAGAGCGCGACAGCCCCATCGGCTCGCGGAAGGTCGCGTCGGCTGCGGAGCCATCGTCGAAGCCGGGCGTGCCCGTGCCGAACCGGCGGAGCAGCCGTGCCTCGGGCCAGCCGTCGGCGTCGGCGTCGAGCTCGAGCTCCAGCACCTGATGCCTGCCGGTGTCGGACAGGTAGAGCAGGCCGCCATGCAGCGCATCGGCCCCCATCTCCTGCATGATCGCGTCGGGAAACACGTGGAGGCGCTGGGGGCCGTATAGACGCGCCTCGGTAGGGGAGGGCAACGGGCCGAGGGCCAGGGGCTCGCCTTCTTCGGGGAGCACGGCGCGAACCGCAGGCAGGATGGCGTCGGCTGGCATCCAGCCCTCATGGCGCGCGGCGATGCGGCCCTCGCTGTCGATCACGACCCAGGTAGGCCACGCCTCGGTGCCGAGAGCCCGCTGCACGAGGCGGTCGGGGTCGAGGACGACCGGGACGCGAAGCCCCGCCTGCACGGCTGCGGCCTGGGTGGCCTCCGGGGTGCCTTCGCCGGGGAACTTGGCGCTGTGCACAGCGACCACGGCGACGGGCTCGCCCTCGAGGGACTCGGCCAGTCGCTGTAGCTCGCACGCGGCCGCTCGGGCGTCGACCCGCGATGCGGTGAACACACACCACAGCTGCGCGACGCCCGGCGGGGGAGGGGAGCCGCCCACCCACTTGCTGGCGTCGCTGGGTAGCGGGGGCGGGGCGGCCCGCTGGCTGTCGGCGACGAGCCCGAGGGGAACGGGGCGCGTGGCGTAGTCGAGCTGGGCTCTCAGCGTGGAGGGCTCATCGACGGGCAGGTCGCAGACCGCGCCCCGGCAGACGTAGGCGAAGGGCGAGTCACCCGTGGGCTTGTCGGCCAGGAAGGGCACGCGGCTGTCGGCGGGCGAGGCCGACGCCGCCAGGGCCGCGAACGGCAGGTAGCGGGTGCGCACCTCGCGCCACAGGTCGGCGGCGGCGTCGGGCGCGCCCACGATGGCGATCTGCTGCCCGTGGCTGGCGCGCCAAGCGCCCGCGAGGGACTCGGCCCCCAGGCCGAGGGGCGCACGCTCGAGGTAGGGGGCGAGGCGCACCAGGATGGCGTCGGCGCGCTCGCCCAGGTCGGACCGACCCAGCAGGGTGTCGAGGCGCGCGAACAACAGCGCGCCCAGGCCGTTGGCGGAGGGCTCGGAGCCCCCCAGCGCGTGCTTGCTGCGGATCATCAGGTCGGGCTGATCGCTGCCCGTGTAGAACAGCCCTCCCTCGTCGTCCCAGAACAGCTCCAGGAGGCGGTCGGCGAGGGCTTCTGCCTGGTCGAGCCATCGGGGATCGAAGGTGGCCTCGTACAGATCGAGGAGGCCGAGGGCCAGCGCCGCGTGGTCGTCGGCGTAGGCCGGGATGTGGGCGCGACCATCCTTGTAGGTGCGCATCAAGCGACCGTCGATGGTGACCTCGTCGAGGAGGAACTGCGCGGCCACGGAGGCAGCAGCGAGCCACTCGGGCTCGTCGAAGGCTGCGCCGGCCCTGGCGAGGGCACTGACCATCAGCCCGTTCCACGCGGTGACCACCTTGTCGTCGCGGGACGGGGCCTGCCGGATGCGACGCACCCGAAACATGCGCACCAGAGCCCGGTCGATCAGCGCCCGCTCGCGCAGGTCGAGCTGGTTCAGCGGCCGCTCCAGGCGGAGCACGCTGGTGCCGCCCTCGAAGGTGCCGCGCTCGGTGACCCCCAGCAGCAGGCACAGCCGCTGGGCATCGTCGGGGCCGAAGATCGCCTCGATCTGGTCGGGCGTCCATGCGAAGAAGCGCCCCTCGCCCTCCTCGCTGTCGGCGTCTTGGCTGGCTGCGAAGGCGCCTTCGTCGAGCTGCATCTCCCGAAGCGCCCACCCGATGGTGTCGCGCACCACACACTCGAAGCGCTCGGCGCCCGTGATCTTCCACGCATCTACGTACAAGGGCAGGAGCTGCGCGTTGTCGTAGAGCATCTTCTCGAAGTGGGGCACCCGCCACGCGTCGTCGACGCTGTAGCGAGAGAAGCCGCCCCCGAGCAGGTCGTACATGCCGCCCTGGGCCATGCGGTCGAGGGTGTGTAGCGCCATGTCGGTGCTGCGATCGGCGGCAGCGTGCTGCCCATGCGCCAACAACACCGCCAGCAGGCCGTGGGGCGGAAACTTGGGCGCGGGGCCGAAGCCACCGTGCTGTGGGTCGTAGGAAGAGGCGGCCGCGGCGGCGATGGGGGCCAACCAGCTGGCGACCTGGGACGCGTCGTCGGCATCGGGAAGGTCGGAGGTGGAGGCCAGCAGGTTGCGGACCTGGCGGGTGACCTCGCCCACGCGGGCAGGGTCGCCCGACCACAGCGACAGCATGTGGGTGAGCACGTCGAGGAAGGAGGGCATGCCCTGGCGGGCGGCAGCTGGGTAGTAGGTGCCACCGAAGAAGGGCACCCCTTCGGGGGTGAGGAACACCGTCATCGGCCAGCCACCGCGCCCCTGCTGGAAGGCCTGCACCGCCCGCATGTAGAGCTCGTCGAGGTCGGGCCGCTCTTCCCGGTCGACCTTGATGCTGACGAAGTGCTCGTTGAGGAACGAGGCGATGGCGTCGTTCTCGAAGCTCTCGCGCTCCATCACGTGGCACCAGTGGCAGGCCGAGTAGCCGATCGACAGCAGGATGGGCTTGGACTCCTCCTTGGCCCGCGTCAGCGCCTCGGGGCCCCACGGGTACCAGTCGACCGGGTTGTGGGCGTGCTGGAGCAGGTAGGGGCTTGTCTCGTCCGCCAGGCGATTGGGCACGGTGCCTCCGACGGCGGCAGGTAACGTGAGAACGGGCGGATCACCCCCGCGACCGGCGCCGCCACGCCGCAGGCAGCAGCCACAGCAGCCACCCCGCCGCTCCGCTCCCGGTGCTCTGGCAGCCGCAGCCGTAGTCGGGAGGGGTGGGGGTGGGCCCCGGAGCCGCCGTACCCGTGGGCGTCTCCGTGCCGTCGACACAGTCGATGGTGTCGGGGTTGCAGTCGTCGTCGACCCCGTTGCAGGTGATCTCCTGTGCACCGGGGTTGGTGGTCGAGACCGTGTCGTCGCAGTCGTCGTCGCAGGCGCTGAACCCGTCGCCGTCGTCGTCGGTCAGGTCGGTGGTGCTCTCGTCGCAGTCGTCGTCGATGCCGTTGCAGCCCACCTCCGCGTTGCCGGGCGCGCGGGCTGCGTCGCCGTCGTCGCAGTCGAGGCAGGCGGGCGACCCGTCGCCGTCGCCGTCGCCCCCGTCGTTGTCGCCATCGACGCAGTCGTCGTCGAGCCCGTTGCAGGGAAGCTCGGTCGCCGCGGGGTTCACCCCGTCGAGGCTGTCGTCGCAGTCGCCGTCGATGGGGGCGACGCCGGGCTCGATGCAGTCGAGGGCGGCGACGGTGGAGGTGTCGTCGCCTCCGTAGCTGTCGCCGTCGCCGTCGACGTAGCACAACTCGAGCCCGTCGCAGTCTTCGTCGCGGCCGCTGGCGGGCACCTCGGTGGCGTCGGGGTGCACGTCGGGCGAGGCGTCGTCGCAGTCGTCGGCGGTGGGGGCCAGCCCGGGCTCGCCGCAGGACAGGTCGGCGCTCTGGATGGTGGAGGAGGTGGTGGCGCCGTAGCCGTCGTCGTCGTCGTCGAGGTAGCACAGCTCGCGGTCGTTGCAGTTGCTGTCGAGGCCGTCGCCGGGGATCTCGATGTTCAGCGGGCCGCGGGTGGCATCGGCGTCGTCGCAGTCGATGGGCGCGCTGGCCGGGGCCTCGCCGGGGCCATCGCAGGCCAGGCTCGTGCCGACCACGGTATCGTCGGTGCGGCCGCCGTCTCCGTCGGCGTCGACGAAGCACAGGTCGAAGCCATCGCAGTCCTGGTCGAATCCGTCGCCAGCGACCTCGGTGGCGCCGGGGAAGGTCTCGCCGTCGACATCGTCGCAGTCGATGGGGGCGTTGGCGCCAGCGTGGCCATACGTCGTGCAGTCGTCGCCCGGAGTGGGGTTCTCGTAGGCGATGCGGCTGAGGTCGGCCGCGCCGTCGCCGTCGCTGTCGAGGTAGCACAGGATGAGGTCGTCGCAGTCTGTGTCGACGCCCTCGCCGACGGCCTCGTCGGCTGTCGGGTAGATCGAGGCGTCGGCGTCGTCACAGTCGACGGTGGCGTCCCAGCCGTCTCGGTCGACGTCGGCGACCAGCTGGCTGGCGAAGGCGCCCTTGTTGACCAGCACCGTGCGCAGGTCGCGCATCGCGCACGACCCTGGATAGCCGGTGAACACGGGGTCGACGTAGGAAGGGGAGAGCAGGCTGACGCTGCCGGAGATGTCTCCTGGGTTGGCCCACCAGGTGACCCGATCGGTGAACACGTAGGCACTGGGGTCGCCGCGGACGGCTGCGGCGTAGGCATGGAAGGCCACGATGCTCTCGCGCACCTCGGAGTAGCCGTAGCCCGTCGTGGTGGAGGCGGAGCCGGTGGTGGCGCTGTTGCCGACGTAGGTGGACCGGTAGTTCAGCCAGGTGCCGGCGTTGCTGTAGAAGGCGCCTCCTGACGTGGCGCTGTTCCCACAGAACAGGTTCCCCTCTTCATAGACGAAGGCCTGGTCGGCGTAGACGGCCCCTCCGAAGCTCGCCGTGTTCGACGCGAACTGGTTGCCGAACATGTCGAGCGAGCCGAGTAGCGTGTAGACGGCGGCGCCGTTGGTGGCGGACAGCCCCTCGAAGCGGTTGTAGTCGAGGTATACCTGGCTGTCGTCGCTGTAGATGGCACCACCGGTGGTGGCGTCGCTGCCGTGGAAGAAGCTCGACTCGATGCTCACGGAGGTGGCGTGGTCGGCGAACACCGCCGCCCCCTCGAGCCCGTGGTTGTCGTGCAGCTCGACGGAGTTCAGGATGAGTGTGCCCGACACCTCGATGGCGGGGCTGTGCAGCGCCGGGTCGCCGAAGCCGGTGATCTCCACGGCCTGCAGGTAGGCGTCGCCCGCGACCCTCAGGCCCGGGCCCCCCAGCCCTCGGAAGACCCCGCCGCCAGCCACCGACAGCAAGGCGCCTGGCGCCACGTCGATGAGCGGCTGGTCGGGGATCGCGGGGGTCAGCTCGACCCCCGGCGCCAGCAGCAGGCCCTGGAACTCGGTCCATAGGAGGTTCTCGGTGTAGGTGCCCTCGGTGACGACGATCACGTCGCCGTACCCGGCGACCGCCATGGCATCGGTGATCGTTGCGTGGTCGCGGGGCACATAGACATCGGCGGCGAGGGCGGCCGACAACAAGGTGATCAGCATGGCGCAGTGTAGCAGGCGCGGAGTGCCCTGGCGTCGTCGTCAGCGGCGCCGTGCACCGAGGAGCGGGACCACCCACAGCCCCAGCCAGAAGGAGCCGCTGGGGGCGCTGCGGCAGCCGAAGCCGTAGGTGGGCTCCGACGGTGCCACGGCCTTGGTGTCGGTACCCGCGGTGGGGGCGTTCGTCGTCGTGGGCGTGGTGCCAGGGGGCGTCGTGGCGGGCGGGGTCGTCGGGGGGAGCGCGGTGTCGGTGCCCGCGGCGGTGTCGGTGGCGGTGTCGCCGCCGGGGCCGGTGTCGGTGGGCAGGCCGGTGTCGGCCGAGTCGATGCAGCCGTCGGGGGTGGACGGGTCGCAGTCGTCGTTGATCCCGTTGCAGGGCACCTCGGGCACGGTGGGGTTCACCGCCGGGTCGTCGTCGTCACAGTCGTCGTCGCACACGCTCAGCCCGTCGTCGTCGTCGTCGGGTGCATCGGCGGTGAAGGGATCGCAGTCTTCGTCGATCCCGCTGCAGAGCACCTCGTCGAGGAGCGGCGAGATGTCGGGATCGCCGTCGTTGCAGTCGCCGTCGCAGATGCTGACGCCGTCGGTGTCGCCGTCGATGCGGTCGGGGGTGGTGGGGTCGCAGTCGTCGTCGGGCCCGTTGCAGAGCACCTCGCTGGCCCCGGGATTCACGTTGGGGTCGGTGTCGTCGCAGTCGTCGGCGCAGGCGCCGTAGCCGTCGGCATCGTCGTCGGGGTCGTCGTCGGTCAGGCCGTCGCAGTCCTGGTCGATCCCGTCGCACCCGATCTCGGCCTGCAGCGGCGACCGGGTGCTGTCGGTGTCGTCGCAGTCGTCGGAGCGGTCGGAGACCCCCGCGTCTCCACAGGCCAGGTCGCCCGGTGCGGTGTCGGAGGAGCCCACCCCGTCGAGGTCGTCGTCGGAGAAGCACAGCTCGACGCCGTCGCAGTCTTGATCGACGCCGTCGGCGACGAGCTCGGTGGCGGAGGGGCTCACGGCGCTGTCGGCGTCGTCGCAGTCGCCCGACACCAGCCTGTAGTTCGCGTAGGCATCGCACCCGTAGGACGCGTAGACGATCGTGTCTCCACCGTACCCATCACCGTCGGTGTCGAGGTAGCAGCCCATCAGGTCGGAGTTGTTGCAGTCCTGGTCGATCCCGTCGTTGGGGACCTCGGGGGCGCCCAGGTAGACCTGATCGTCGGCGTCGTCGCAGTCGAAGCTGTTGTCGGCCACGCCCGTGGCGGTGCAGCTCACGTCGGAGCTCGTTCGGGTGTCGGTGCTGCCGAAGCCGTCGCCGTCGTCGTCGACGTAGCAGATCTCGATGCCGGTGCAGTTGGAGTCGACCCCGTCGGCCGGCAGCTCGGGCTCGCCCGGGTTGATGGCCGCATCACTGTCGTCGCAGTCGTCTTGGCTCGGGGCGACGCCGTCGCCCTGGCAGAGCAGGTTGCCTGACGGCTGGTAGTCGCCCTCGTCGGTGCCGTATCCGTCGTTGTCGGCGTCGACCGGGCACAGCTCCGTGCCATCACAGTCTTGATCGACCCCGTCGTTGGGCTGCTCGGCCGCGTAGGGGTTGATCTGTGGATCGGTGTCGTCGCAGTCGAAGGGAGCGGGGACGCCGTCGTTGTCGTTGTCGGTGAAGAAGGCCCAGCTCGTGCCCACCGTGCCCAGGTACAGCAGCCACATTGCGGTCATCCCCGGCCCCCTCGCGCCCCTACTCTATCGTGGGCTCGAGGGCAGTCGTGGCTTCGTCGCCTGCCCCTTCGCGTGGGCAGGCCTTGATCTGTGCATACCGGATGGTCTGGGCACCGCGACCCCAGATTCCGAGCATGCCGAACTCGAAGACGAAGCTCTCGGAGGCGGGAAACACCTGGCCGGCGGCAACCGCTCCGCGCAGGTGGACCTCGGCGTCGCGGATCGTGAACCGGCGTGGCCACTTGCCGGCCTTGAAGTGCTCGGGGAAGACCACGTCGACCGCGGTGGGCAGCGCGTCGCCGCCGGGGAAGCGGGCGACGAGCTCGGCCTCCGGCGCCCGGGGACTGTCGCCGATGGGCACGGCCCGGTGCAGCTGCACGGCCCCCTGAGCGTCGTCCCACTCGGCCCAGGAGGTCTGCGCGGTGCCGCCGAGCTGGTCGAGGGCGGAGCGCAGCACGTTGGAGGCCTCGGCCTGCTCCTCGGCATCGACCTCGACCTCCTCCTCGTCGGTGGCGACGGTGATCCGCGACCCGGTGATCCGGCCGATGAGCGGCGCGAAGCGCGCCTCCTTGGCGTAGACGCGCACCTCCTGCGCGCCCTTCTCACGCACGACCTCCCCTAGAGGAGCGAGGTGGACTTCGCTCCAGTGCCCGTCGACCAGCCGGCCGGCGAACACCGCGTCGCCCCTCGACCCACCCCACCTACCGAGGTCCCAGTTCCAGGAGGCCTTGCCGACGACCTCCCAGCAGCCGGCAGGGCCGTCGAGCAGTGCCTCGGCACGGCCATCCCAGCGCGTGATGTCTTGCAGGTCGATCCCAGGGGGCATCGCGGCCAGCGCCGCGGCGGCGAGGAGCATGAGCATGGCCGCCGGTAACACGACGCCGATGCTGGTCGGATACCTGCTCCCATGGGACCCTCCGGGTCTGGTGGAGGCACGGTGGCGAGCTGGCCCGACATTGCTGGCCTGACGACGGTGGGGGGGCGGGCGCGGCTGCCGAGGGCCCCCGATGTGGTGGTGGCGGGGCTGTCGCTGGCGCTGCAGGGAGCGGCCGAGGGGGCGAGCCATGCCACCCTGGTCGAGCGGCTGGTGCGGTCCACCCGGGTGGAGCGAGCCCGGGCCGAGGGGCTGTTCGCCTGGCTGCCCCTGTCGCGGGTGATGGGCTGGACCGACGCTGGAGTGCTGGCCGTGGCCCCGGGCACCGATCTGCCCGACCTCGCCATCCGCTATGCCGCCTGGTTCTCGACCCAGCCCGTGCCCGGGGATGCGGCCGACACGGTGCGCGACCTGGTCACTCGGATCGGGGAGCTGGCCCACGAGCAGGCTTCGCCGTCGACCGAGGCCGCGCCGACGTGGGCCCCGAGGGCGGCGACCGAGGGCGTCGCTGCGGCGGCGACCGAGGCCGCCAGCGATCTGCCGCGGCGGCTCGCCGAGCTGCTGGCCCACCTCGACGGCGCCTTCCTGGAGCGGGGCAGCCACGTGCGCTCGGCGCTGCTCGCCCTGCTGGCGGGGCAGCACGTGCTGCTGCTGGGGCCTCCGGGCACGGCGAAGTCGCTGCTGGCCCGCAGCCTGTGCCAGTGCTTCGAGGGCGCCGACTACTTCGAGTACCTGTTGTCGCGGTTCACCCACCCCGACGAGCTGTTCGGCCCCGTGTCGATCCCGGGGCTGAAGGCCGAAGACTACCGGCGCCTCACCGACGGCTTCCTGCCGACGGCGTCGGTGGCCTTCCTCGACGAGATCTTCAAGGCGAACTCGGCCATCCTCAACAGCCTGCTCACCCTGATCAACGAGCGGGTGTTCCACCATGGTCGCCACCGCGATCCGGTGCCTCTCCTCGGGGTGATCGGTGCCAGCAACGAGCTGCCCGACCCAGAAGGCGGCCTCGGCGCCCTGTTCGACCGGTTCCTGGTGCGCATGCCCGTGCCGCCCCTGGCCAGTCCCGAGGCCTTCCTGGCGGTGGCCACCGGCGAGGTGCCGGCCCCGTCGGTGCCCGATGCCCTGCGGATCAGCCAGGCCGATCTCGACGCGGTGCGGGAGGCAGCGGCCCAGGTGGTGGTGCCGCCGGGGGTGCGCGATGCCCTGGTGAAGCTGTGGCGCACCGGCCAGCGCCTGGAGTGGGAGGTCAGCGACCGGCGCTGGCGAGCGGCCCTGTGGCTGCTGAAGACCGGGGCCGCCGCCGACGGGCGCGACCAGCTGGTGCCCATCGACCTGCTCCTCCTCGAGCCGGTGCTGTCGCCGTCGCCCGACCGCGGCTCCGAGGTGCGGGAGGCCATCCTGGAGCAGCTCGGCACGGGCGCGATCCCCGAGCACGATCTGCGTGCCCAGTGGTTCCTTTTGGGGATGGACCTCGTCGCCCCCGTGCCCGGTGATGGGGAGCCTCTCGGCCACGGCGGCCCCTGGGCCCTCCGCCTCGACCGGCGGCGCCGCGGCCTCGACCGGTTCCTGGCCCACCACCGCGACGCGGTGCAGCGGCTGGCTGCCGACCGCGGGGCCGTCGATGATCTGGCCGAGCAGCACCTGTGGCTCGATCGGCTCCCGGCGCAGGTGCTGGCCAAGCACATCGAGGCCAGCCGCGACCTGGCCCACATCCTGTCGCAGGCCGAGCACTACCGCGAGGAGCTCGCCAGCCCCACGGCTGCGGCCCAGGCCCTGGTCGAGCGCCTCCCCCAGACCAGCAAGCGCATGTATGGCCACGGCTCGGTCGTGCAGCTCGAGCTGGTCGGCACCACGACGAAGGTGGGCCTGACCCTGGCCGGAGAGCGGGAGAAGCTGCATCGGGCGCGCCACGACGGGCTCGTGCAGCCGACCACCGACGACCTCGACATCCCGGTGCTCGCCGTGGCCCCCGAGGCCTGGCTGTCGTGGCTGCAGGGCGCCAGCACGGTGGAGGAGCTGACGGCCACACTGCCGTCGTGGGCGAGCCGCAACGTGGTCACCGCCCTGGGCTCGGTGCGGCGGGTGCTCGGTGAGGCGGCGGTGCCGAGCCCCCCGTCGCTTCGGGCGCCCTGAGGTGGGCCAGCGCTCCGTGGGCGAGTGGCTCGTGATCACCGCGGTGGTCGGGGTCGCTGTGGCCCTGTGCAGCGGGGTGGCCAGCACGCGGCTGCCGCCCGCCGCGGAGGTGCCCGAAGCGCCCTCCCGGGCGTCGGTGCGGCCGGTGCCTCCCCGCACCGAGGCGGAGCCCGTTCCGCCGCAGCGCAGGGAGCTGCAGGCCGGGGAGGTGGAGTGCAACACCACCGAGAAGGTGGGCTACGCACGCCTGGTGGAGATGGAGGAGCAGCGGGAGCTGGGCGCGGTGAACGTGGTGGCGCTCCGCGACTGGATCCGGTTCACGCCACGTCAGGCCATCGGGGCGGGGTGGCTGTACGTGGAGGGCTACGAGCCGGTGGCCATCGGGTGGCTCGACGGCGGCTGTCTGGAGCAGATCGAGCTGCGCGAGCGGCCCGATGGCTGGCTCACGGGAACGCTCTCTGGCGCCGTGCCTGGCGTGCACTACACCGTCGGAACCCCGCGCAAGGTGGGCTCCACGAGCGACGGGTCGTTCCGGGTGCCCGTCGTCGCCGGATCCCCCCAGAAGGTGATGGTGACCGCCACCTTCGGCCAGCTGTACCTGACCGAGGAGCAGGGTGAGGTGACCCTCGCGGTGGGGGAGGAGCAGGAGGTGGCGCTGTCGGCGCCCGCGCTGCCGGCCCTGGGCTGGTCGCTGATGGAGGTGGAAGACGGGCTGCGGGTGATGGCGCTGCTGGCCGAGGGTGGCGCGGCACGGGCAGGGCTGGAGGTGGGCGACCGGATCCAGCTCGTCGACGACGCCATCGCGGCGGATCTGGATGGCGACGAGGTGGTGTGGGACTCCGGGCCCCTCGCGGTCGAGGTGTGGCGCGAAGGCGAGGTCCTCACCTTCACGGTGACGCCATGAGCGGGGTCGACGGCCGCCCTCCGGAGCACCTGCCCGTCGACGTGGTCACGCGGCACCCGCTGCTCGAAGGGCTGGGGGCGAGCGACACCGATCAGCGGCGGCTCGAAGCCTTCGCTCGCGACCTGGCCCGGTGGCTGTTCGGCCGCCCCGCCCGGGAGCTGGCCCCCCTGGCCCGGGTGGTGACCATCGTGGCCCACCGAGAGCTGCGCGACACGCGGCTGCTGTGCCGCGGTCGCCCGCTGCTGGCGGTGGAGGCGGCAGCCCGGGCAGCAGCGACGCTGTGGCCGCTGCTGCGTCGGCCCGATCCCGATGCGCCTCCCGGCGAGGAAGAGCCCCCTGCGGAGCAGGGCGGCCAGGGTGAGGGCGCTGGGGGCGAGGAAGGCGACGAGGAGG
>CBDUIC010000097.1:0-27148 GCA_965367245.1 uncultured bacterium
GGCGCTACTCGTCGGCGAGCTCGTCGGCGTCGGGCACGTAGCGGTCGTCGTCGGTCTTGCGGTCGGCGCGCAGCACCAGGAACTCGACCCGGCGGTTCACCTTGTCGGCGTCCTCTTCGGTGTGGGGGACCAGCGGCTTGTCGAAGCCATAGCCCTTGCTCAGCAGCCGGTCGGGGTCGACGCCGGCGTCGATGAGCCACGTGACGACGGCGGCAGCACGCTGCTCCGACAGGCGACGGTTGTAGTCGGCAGGGCCGTTGTCGTTGGTGTGGCCCTCGACCAGCAGGTGGCCGATCTGGTCTTCCTCGGAGAGGACCTCGCTCACCGCCTGCAGCACCTTGTTCGACTTGTTCATCAGCACCGCCGAGCCCTCCCGGAAGAAGATGGCGTCGCGGATGATGATGCGGTCGTCGACGAGCTCGGCGAGGGGCTGCGCCTTGGGGACCTCGACCACGACCGGCTCGGGGTCCTTGGGGCGCTGCACCCGCAGGATCACCGGGTCGGGCTCGACGGGTGCCGGGCCGAAGCCGCCGCCGATCGACAGCCGCCAGCTGGGCACGCCAGGATGGTTGGTCAGCCCGGCGCCGGCCTGCACCATCCAGAACCGCCCCTTCTTCCCCTGGGTGCGCATGCCGCCTCCCGCCTCGGCCGGCAAGCCCATCCCGCTGGTGCCGTCGACGGCGAGCTCGGCGACCAGTGCGGTCCGCTCCCAAGGGGCCACCTGCAGTGCGAGACCCCCCAGCGGACCAGGACCCACCGGTGCGTCGCGCAGCTCCGTGCGGGGGGCCAGACGCGTGCCTGCGTTCACGGTCCATCCGAACCAGCCGAGGCGCTGCGACACGGCGACCACCCCGCCTGCCGCCGCCGTCGGGAGCCCGACGAAGTTGGCCTCCGCGCCCGTGGGGACCCAGCCTGTGCCGAGCACGCTCACGCCGGGTCGCAGTCCCTGCTGCGGCAGCACGTCGAACACCGCGCCGAGGCGAAGATCGCCCGCGGTGGTGAACCGTTGGTTGGGACCCCACCCCAGCGTGTGCACCGGCAGCGTCGCCTCGATGCGGAGCCGGTCCACCGGCGACACACTCACGAAGGGGGTCGCGGTGAGCAGCCCGCGCACGACCGGGTCGGGGCCCGACGGCAGCTGCTCGACCAGCGGCTTGTTGGCCAGGTCGACGACGACCCCGCCGACGAAGCCCTTGCGGTTCTGCCCCGCCTCCAGCACCCGCGTGTGGGCCCGCACGTCCCCCGAGGTCCCCAGGATCTCGTGGGCATGGGCATCGAGCTCGTCTTGGGCGAGGGCGGTGCCCGGCACGACGGCCGCCGCCAGCAGCCACCGTCGCCGCAGGAACAGCGGGGCGAGGAACAGCAGGCCCAGCGTGCTCGACTGGCCGCCGCTGCAGCCGCCGCCCGCGAAGGGCCCGGTGTAGTCGGCGAAGTCGGGCACGGTGTCGCCGTCGCGGTCGCCACGGCCTTCCTCCTCGTCGGAGTAGCCGTCGCCGTCGGTGTCGAGATCGAGGTGGTTGTCGATGCCGTCGCGGTCGATGTCGTGGTCGCGGTGCCCGTCGAGGTCGGCGTCGATGGAGCGCTCGTAGGCGGTGCGCAGGCCGTCGCCGTCGTCGTCGTCGTCGAGGGGGTCGATGCGGCCGTCGTCGTCGGTGTCGATCCGCTCGCCATCGGGGGCCTCGGCGCCGTCGAGCACCGTGTCTCCGTCGGTGTCGGGGTCGTTGGGATCGGTGCCGAGCTGCCACTCGAACCAGTCGATGAGCCCGTCGTCGTCGCGGTCGTCGGTCTCCGCCCAGCCGTCGCAGTCGTCGTCGAGGCCGTTGAGCAGCTCGGGGGCGCCCGGCCAGGCCTCGGGCCGCAGGTCGTCGCAGTCGGTGGCGAAGCCGTAGCCGTCTTCGTCACGGTCGTCGTCGCGGCGGTCGCAGTCTTGATCGATGCCGTCGTACCAGATCTCCGCCGCGCCGGGGTTGATCAGCGGATCGCTGTCGTCACAGTCCTGGCCGTTGGCGGCCACGCCGGGGCCCTCGAAGCAGGCCACGGCCCACTCGTAGGGGTCGCCGTAGTCGTCGTTGTCGGCGTCGACGAACCAGGTGAGCGGGTCGATGGGGTCTTCGTCGATGAGCTCGTCGCAGTCGTTGTCTTCCAGGTCGCACTGCTCGGGGGCGCCGGGGAAGGTGGCGGGGTCGGTGTCGTCGCAGTCGACGCCTCCGTAGGCGGCTGCATCGCGCCCGTCGTGGTCGGCGTCGAAGTCGGAGTCGCCCGCGCAGTCGGCGTCGATGCCGTCGTAGTAGACCTCGACGATGCTCGGGTTGACGGCGGGCTCGGTGTCGTCGCAGTCGTCGCCGCCCCACGCCACGTGGTCGTGGCCGTCGAAGTCGGCGTCGTAGTCGCTGTGCTCATCGCAGTCGGCGTCGACGCCGTCGTAGTAGACCTCGATGGCAGCGGGGTTCACCGCCGCGTCTTCGTCGTCGCAGTCGGGGCCGTCGCCGCCGTCGAAGCCGTCGCCATCGAGGTCGGACAGGTCCGACCCGTCGCAGTCCTGGTCGACCCCGTCGTACGGGACCTCAGGGGCGCCGGGGTACGCGGTGCCGTCGGTGTCGTCGCAGTCGGCGTGGGCGAAGAACCCGTCCCCATCGGCGTCCCACGGCCATGCCTCGGGGCCCCCCCACGCGCCGATGTCGGCCTCGGAGCCGTCGACATCGTCGTAGCTGGGGTCCCCCGCATCGATGGCCGGAGAGCCGGCGGCGAGGCGCAGGTCGTCGTCGGAGGGGTTGCCGTCGATGTCGTAGGCGCGGAACAGCGGGTCGGCGGCGAGGTTGCCCGACGTGCCAGTGGGGTCGTCCCAGGCGCCGACCCAGTCGCCACCTGCGTTGCTCCACACCAGATCGTAGAACCGGTCGCTGCTGGCGACGGCGGTGGCCTCGGCGTGGAAGCCGCCCCCGTCGAGTCCCAGGGCACCGATGCTGTTGATGAGGCGAATGGGACCGCCAGCTACCCACAGGTGAGCGCCCGCGTCATGGGCGGTGTTGCCGGCCAGGGTGACGTTGAGGACCTCGCTGGAGGCGGGGTCGACTACGTGAAGCGCGCCGCCGACCGTCGCGACGTTCTCGGTGAAGATGCAGGAGGTGTACTGCGCCTGGGCGGCCGCCTCCTCATGCACGGCACCGCCGGCCTGGCCCGCCTCGTTGCCATGGGCCACGACCCGCAGCGCCGTGAGCTGCGACACTCCATCGACCCACAGCCCGCCGCCGTCGTCTTCGGCGACGTTGTCGTACAGCGCGACGTTGTCGAGCCACAGGCTCCCGCCGCTGACCGCGATGGCGCCACCACTCTTGTCGGCCGCGTTGTCGCGGAGCTCCCCCTCGACGACGGTGACCGAGGCGCCGGTGGCGAACAGCCCCGCGCCCGAGCCGAGCGACGCCACGTTGCGTCGCAGATCGCTGTCTTGCAGCGTCAGCTCGCTGCTCGACCAGATCGCGCCCCCGTCGGAGGACCGCGCCACGTGGTCTTCGAGGGTGCTGACCTCGATGTAGACGCCCTGGGCGACGCCCGAGGCGTAGATGCCCGCGCCAAGATCGGCGGTGTTGGCCTGCAGCTGGTCGCCCGACAGGCTCAGCGAGGTCGCCTGGTTGGCGTAGATGGCCCCGCCTTCGTCGTCGGCCTCGTTGGTGGACCACGTGCTGTCGACCGACGACAGGATGGCCTCGGGGCCTACGTGGGCCGCGCCACCCTGCTCGGCTTCGTTGTGCCGGAAGGTGCAGCGGTTGCAGGTGAGGGTGGCGGCGGACTGCAGGTCGACGCCGCCGCCGAGGTCGAGGGCGACATTGCCGTCGAGCTCGGTGTCGGTCAGCTCGAGGCGGCCTCCGCGCATCGCGATGCCACCACCGTCTTGCGCCTCGCTGTCGGAGATGGCGCAGCGGGTGAGGGTCACGTCGGAGGTGCCCTCGGCGAAGATGCCGCCGCCGTCGTAGCCGAGGCTGGCGGAGGTCACCGTGGCGCGGGTGATCTCACTGTCGATCATCACCAGGTCACTGGTGCCTCGCAGGTAGATGGCGCCGCCCCAGGCCAGATCACCGCTCACGTCGGTGATCTCGGTGTCGGCGAGGTCGATGGTGGCGCCGTCGCCGTAGATCGCGCCGCCACTGTAGGCCGAGGTGGTGCCGACCAGGGTGAGGCCGGTGGCGTCGAGGGTGCTGTCGAGCACGAACATCCCGCCGCCCCAGGTCGCGTCGCCGCCGTTGATGGTCACCTCGTCGAGGGTGACCGCGCTGTTCAGGGCATACAGCCCGGCTCCGCGCACGGCCGTCGGGTCGATGATGTCGACGCCATCGAGCCAGGGGGTCGCGTCTTCGATGCGCAGCCCGCCGCCATCTCCGCTGGGGCTCGCTCCCACGATGAGGAGGTTGCGCAGGGTGGGGGAGCCGCCGACGATCTCCACGCCACGAGCGGCATCAGGGGCCAGGGTGAACCCCTCGATCAGGCCCGACTCATGATCCTCCAGCTCCAGCGCGGGCTGGCCGGATGGAGGGGCGAGGGTGGTCGCGCTGGCGCCGCTGACGCCGATCAGATCCACGTCGCGACCGCCCAGGTCGACCGACTCGGCGTAGGTGCCGGCGTCGACCAGGATCTCGTCGCCGTCGCTGGCAGCGTCGACCGCGGCCTGGACCGTGGTGTAGGTGCGAGTGGGACCGACCTGCAGGGTGGCCGCGGCGGCGACCGGCCCGAGCAACAGCCACATGGGGGCTCCCCGTTCGTGCGTGTGTGAGCTGTCGCTTCATCGGCACGGACGCAGCGTCACTTGAGGGCTCGTGGCGCCCCCCACAGACCCGATCAGCCCGTGCGGCGCCGCCACCCAAGGGCCAGCATCCACGGCAACCATCCGCCGACGCCGGGCGCGGTCTGGCAGGCGGTGGGGACCGCCTGGGAGGCCTGCCCCGGATGGCCGAACACCTGGCAGTCGGGGTCGGGCTGCGCGCAGTCTTCGTCGCACGCGCCGTCGAGATAGGCATCGTAGATCTCGCAGCGATCCCGCGTGCCGTGCACTTCTTCGACCGTGTCGAGGACCCAGTCGGCGACTACGTCGAGCCGTGTGGAGCCCGACTCGCCACGGCAGCTCGACGAGCCCCAGCTGTGCACCCCCCACACCTCGAGGTCGCCCTCGGTGGACACGCCCAGCTGCGGGCCTCCGCTGTCGCCCGAGCAGATGGCTGCGCTGTTGTCGTTCGTCGAGGCCTTGCTCACCAGGAACCAGGGGTCGAGCTCGTCGAGGACCAGGGGGGCCGAGCGCTTGACGGAGCTCGAGCCGTCTTCCGCGAGGCCGAAGCCGACACTCACGACGCGCTGGCCGATCACGCCGCTGTCGGAGAAGGGCTGGGTGCGGAACCACACCGGCGCCACCGGTGCCTCTTCTCGCAGCAGGATCAAGGCCACGTCGGCCTCGCCGAGGGTGCTCTGGCCAGGGTCGTTGGACAGGCGCACGTAGTCGGGGTGCAGCCACATCCCATCGAGGCTCACCGCGATGGCCTCGGTGGGCTCCGGCCCGAAGAAGGCCTGGCCGAGGCTGGTGACGATGGACTCGGGCAGGTCGACGGAGCAGTGGGCTGCGGTGAGCACCAGGCGAGGGGTGATCAGGGTGCCGGTGCACACGGTGAGGCCGAACACGCCCAGCCCGACGACCTCGGGGTAGCCGTCAGGCTCGAGCTCGCCGTAGTAGATGCCGACGGGGGGCGCGGCCACCGCTGCGGGGCGCGAAGGCACGGGGGTGTCGGCCAGGCCCGTGTCGGCCAGGCCGTGGGGGGCTGGCATCGGGCTGGCGATGGCGGCGGCCCACAACCACATGCGCGCGACTCCTCCGGGGTGTCCTCCTGATATCCGACCTGGAGGCCATCCGCGGGCCCAGGATTGTGCGGTAGGGGTTAGCAGGGCCCATGTCGCAGCTCGCCCGCTTCGTGGTTCGCGTTCCCTGGGTCTTCATCGCGCTGTTCGTGGGTGTCACCCTCGCCGTGGGGAGCAACCTGCGGAACGTGGTGATCGACTCGGAGGTGAAGTCCCAGCTTCCTCCCGACATCCCGTCGCTGATCAACGCGCGGGCCATCGAGGGTCGCTTCGGAGGCACCGAGATGGTGCTCGTGGTGCTCGAGGCGCCCGACGTGACCGAGCCCGCCGTCCTCGAACAGCTCCGCGAGATCCACGACGATCTGAGCGAGCTGGATGCGGTGGAGAAGGTTCTGTCGGTGTACTCCACCCCCGACATCTCGCGGGTCGACGGCCAGTTCCACGTGAGCGTGGGCCTCGAGGAGCTGCCGAGCAGCGCCGAGGAGCAGGCGGCCCTCCGCGAGGCGCTGAAGGCCAACGACATGGTCTACGGCAACGTGGTGGCCCGCGACTTCACCGCGCTGTCGGCCATCGCGTTGCTGAGCTCGAAGTCGACCGACTCCGAGACCATCGACGCGGTGCGTGAGGTCATGGCCGCTCATCCGTCGCCGGCGACCCTGTCGCTAGGGGGGATGCCGTCGGTGCGCGTCAACGTGTCGCGCGACATCCGCTCCGACGTCGGCCGCTTCGTGCCCATCGGGCTGTTCATCGTGCTGGCCTTCCTCTACGTGTGCTTCCGGCAGGTGCGTGGGGTGCTGCTGCCCTTCAGCGTCGTGGTGATGAGCGTCATCGTGGCGATGGGGCTGATTCCGGTCTTCGGCTGGAAGGTGCAGATGGTCACGGTGGTGCTGCCGGTCATCCTGCTCGCGGTGGCCAACGACTACGGCATCCACCTGATGGCCAAGCTGCAGGAGGAGAACACCCATGCCTCCTCGCACACGCCGCAGGAGATGGCGGTGCTGGTGGTCGAAGACCTCGGCACGCCGGTGATCGCGGCGGGCATCACCACCATCGCGGGGCTGCTGTGCCTCACGACGCACATCATCGTGCCGGCAGCCCAGCTGGGCATCCTCGCCGCCATCGGCGTGGGCTTCGCCCTGCTGGCGAGCTTGATGTTCATCCCGGCGGTGCTGGCCGTGCTGCCCCTCCCCGAGCCGGTGGCCACCGGGCACGACGAGGAGGGCTCGCTGCTCGACCGTGGGCTGGTGCACGTCGCTCACTTCGTCGCCCACTCCCCGCGCCTCGTGGTGGCAGCGGTGGGGGGCACGGCGCTGGTGGCCTCGCTGGGCCTGGCCTTCCTTCAGGTCGACACCAACCCGGTCAACTACTACCCCTCGGGCGCCGAGGTGGCGGTCACCTCCGACAAGATCAACCGCTACTTCGGCGGGTCGACCGAGGTGTCGCTCATGGTCGAGGGCGACATCAAGAGCCCCGAGGTGATGTCGGCCATCGACGCGGTCAGCACCGAGCTGTCGGAGCTGCCGCAGGTCGGCTACCAGTCGAGCATCGCGTCGGTCGTCAAGAGCATGCACGCCGCGGTGCTGGGGGAGGGGCACTACGCGGTGCCCGCCGAGCGGCCGATGATCTCCCAGCTGTTCCTGCTGCTGTCGAGCGGGTCCGACCCCGAAGACTTCGAGCGGATGGTCGACTTCGACCACGAGCACGCGCTGATCACGGTCCGGGTGAACAACCTGTCGACCCAGGAGATCGCCGCGGTCGTCGAGGCCGCCGAGGCCTCCCGCGACAAGCACCTCGCCGGCTACCCCACCACCATCGGCGGCTTCGGCTACGTCTTCGCCGAGCTGGTCGACGCGGTCGTCGAGGGCCAGATCCTCAGCCTCGGCTTGTCGCTGGTGCTGGTGCTGATCTTGGTGGCCATCGCCTTCCGCTCGCCGGTGGCGGGGCTGTTCGCGGTGCTCCCGCTGGGCATGGCGATGCCCGTGCTGTTCGGGCTGATGGGCTACCTGGGCATCGAGCTCAACATCGTCACCGCGATGCTGTCGAGCATCATGATCGGCGTCGGGGTCGACTACACCATCCACTTCCTGTGGCGCTACCGAGCGGAGCGGCGGGAGGGCCTGGAGCCCGCGCTGGCCGTGCGCCGCACCCTGACCACGGCAGGTCGCGGCATCGTGTTCAACGCGCTGTCGGTGGTCGTGGGCTTCGCCGTGCTGCTGATCAGCAACTTCCTCCCGGTGAAGTTCTTCGGCTTTCTGGTGGTGGTGAGCATCTCGGCCTGCCTCGTCGGGGCACTGGCGTTGCTGCCGGCCCTGGTGTTGCTCGTGCGCCCTCGCTTCCTCGAGCCCTAGGGGCACCGGAGGCGTCGTGCTGCGTTGGCTCGGGCTGGTCGTCGGGGGGGCTGTAGGCCTGGCACTGGTGCTCTTCGGCGGGGGCACGCCCACCGTGTGGCGCGCCATGGCCGCCCTGGGGCTGGTGGGGCTCACCGTGGCGGCCGCCCGTCGCCCCCACGAGCTCCTGCCGTTGTGGGCCGCGGCCCTGCTCGGGGTCGGGCTCTGGTACGCGGCGCTACCCCCAAGTCACGACCGCGACTGGGTAGCAGCGCAGTCCCGACTCCCTCGCGTGCAGGTCGACGAGCAGGGATTTCGGGTCGCCGACCAGCGGGCCTTTCGGTGGACGGGGCCTGACACGGCGGAGCCGGCCTGGGTGACCGCCTCGTACCGCTTCGACGACATCGTGGGGGCCGATCTGGGGCTGTCGCGGTTCTCCGAGCTGGAGGCGATGGCCCACACCTTCGTCAGCGTGCGCTTCCGTGATGGCCGGGTGCTGGTGGTGTCGGTGGAGGTGCGCAAGGAGCAGGGGGAGTCGTTCTCGCCGATCCGAGGGGTCCTCCGTCACTACGAGAAGCTGGTGGTGTTGGGCGACGAGCTCGATCTGATCGGTCTGCGTGCTATCCACCTGCAGGAGCGGGTGGAGCTGCATCCGCTGCAGGTGTCGAACGAGCAGATCGAGCAGTTCCTCCGAGCGGTGCTCGCCGAGGCCCAGGCCATCGAGGCGCAGCCGGTCTGGTACCACACCGTGATGGCGAGCTGCTCCACCAGCCTGAGTCGCCACTTGCGGGCGATGGGCGCGCTGCCGGTCGACCCCAGGGTGATGCTGCCCGGCTACGCCGACGCCCTCGCCCACGATCTGGGCTGGCTGGGCGATGAGCCGCTCGAGGTGCTGCGGGAGGCCCACCGTGTCGACCCGCGGGCGCGGGCCTGGGATGGCGAGGGCTCGTTGTCGGAGGCCTTGCGCAGGCCGTGAGCGGTCAGCGCAAGGAGTCGGCCCAGGCCTTGCCGTCGGCTGCGGCATCGTAGGGGGTGGCTCCCTTCAGGGTGGCGAGGGCTGCGGGAGGCCCTACGACGACGGCGGCCTCGTGGCCCACGCAGGGCTCCAGCAGGGCGCTCAGGTCGGCGGAGCTCACCGCGCCCAGGGCCTCCATCCGGCCCTCGATGCTGGCCAGGTCGGCCCCGCCGGCAGCCTCGTCGATCAGGAAGTCGACGTGGGACGACCCCGAAGCGCGCACCCGCGACAGGGAGCCCTGAGCGTCACGAACCGCCCACGCCCGCAGCTCCTCGGGGACGCCCTCCTTGGCGAGCGCGAGGGTGTCGAGCAGGGCCTGCAGGGCTCCGGACGCCTGGTCGGGGGTGACGTCGACCACCAAGCTGAGCAGGGCCTCGTCGGGGCCCTGGGGCTGCACCCACACACTCGGTGCGTAGGCGCCGGCCCCATCGCGGAGCGACGCCCAGGTGGCCTGCTCCAGCACATGGCTCAGCACCTCCAGAGACGCGGCTCGGTCTGCGCCGGGCCCGGGCACGCGGCAGGTCACGTCGACGGTGGCGTAGCGGCTCGACCACACCACGGCCCGCACCTGACGGGCGGGAGGTGGGGGAGGGGCGACGACGGCGTCTTCGGTCTTGCTGGGCTTGACCTTCCAGCCGTCGAGGTAGGTCGTGGCCATAGCCGCCGTGGCGGCGGCGTCGGGAGAGGCCACCACCAGCGTGGTCGCGTCGGGGCGGGCGGTGCGTCGGCGCCACCCGAGCATGTCGGCCGACTTCAGCTTGCGGCCGGCGGCCAGGCGGTCGAAGGCGGTGGTGCCCAGGCGGTGGTCGCCGTACAGATGGCGCCGCTGCAGGTGCTCGACGTGCATCCCAGGCCACTGCGGAAGCTCGTCGACCACCCAGCTCAGGGCATCGTCGATGGAGCCCTGGATGACCGCGTGGTCGATGATGGCCGTCTCCATGAGCATCCGGTGCACCCACATCGACATGTCGATGTTGCCCGAGGCCGCCTGGTTGCCCAGTGCGATGCCCCAGGGGTCTTCCTGCGTCCAGAAGCGCAGCCCCATGCCTGCGGCCAGGTCGAAGAAGGGGATGGGTGTGCGGTAGCCCACGGCGAGGTCGTACACCGCGTCGGCAGCCACCGGGCCTCGGGCCCAGCCCCCCTCGGAGACCAGGGCTCCCCGCACGCCGGCGTAGCGGGGGTGCTCGGCGGCCCAGACCGTCAGGCCGTTGTCGAGGGTGGACGCAGCCACGGTGGCGCTGCTCGGAGGAGGGGCCCACGACGGCAGCGCTGGCGCCGACAGCGAGCTCACCTGGGGGACTACGCGGCCCGCATCGCCAGCGGCTCCCTCGGGGATCATCACCAGCGCGACCATGCGATCGGGCCGAAGCCACTCGCTCGCGAACGCGACCACCGCCTCGTCGGTCACGTTGGTGATCTCCCCGATGGTGTCGAGGATGTCGGTGCTCTGGCCACGGTGGGCGCTCACGGCGAGCTCGGCGAGCGCGTCGGGCTGCCAGCTGTCGGAGGCCGCGGCGACCCCGTGGAAGGCGTCGGTGATGGCATAGGCGACGCCGACCCGTCGGTCGTAGGCGTCGCGGTCCATCTTCGACCACTGCTCGTCGAGGGTGCCTCGGATCGCGTCGACGACGGCCTCGGGGGACACGCCCTCGGGCAGCACCACCAGACAGGTGGCGCTCGAGGCCTCTCGCCCGGGCAGGTAGCTGCAGCCGGTGAGCGCCAGCTGGTCGCCTCGCAGGCCGCGGACGAAGCCCATCCGCTGGTTCACCAGATCCGAGAGGCGGCCCACGGCGGTGGTCGCTACGGCATCGTGGCCACGCCAGCCGGCGGGCAGCGTGAAGCCGACGTAGACCTGAGGCTGCCACACCGCCCCTGGCACCACCGTCGTGCCGGTGGCCGGAGTCGGCGGTGCCGCGGCCGAGGGGGAGGCACCGCAGGCCTGGCCGTCGCCGTCGAGGTGGTCGCCCAATGCGGCGATCACGAGGGCCTGCTGCTCGGAGAGGGGCAGATCCGCCACGACGCTGAGGGTCGTGCGCTGGGGCTGGTAGGCGCGCTCGATGTAGGCGCGCAGCTGCTCCATTCCGAGGGCGGAGACGTGCGCCGAGGTGGCGATGACCCCCCGATAGGGATGCCCCTCGGGGTAGAGCACCGCGTCGAGCTGCTGCAGGGCGAGCCGCTGGCCGTGCTCTCCGCGAAGGCCCAGCTCGCTGCGCACGACGTGCTTCTCCCGCTCGATGGTCGCCTCGTCGATGCCCTGCAGCGGGTCGGCCAGCCGCGCCGCCTCGAGGGCGAGCAGCCCCTCCAGGTCGGCCACCGCGCCCACCGCGGTGTAGGTCGTGACGTCGCGCCGAGTGGTCGCGTCGAGGGCGAGGCCGGCGGAGCGATCCCACACCCTGGGCCCGCCGTCGGGGGTGGACTGAAACCACAGATGCTCCACGAGGTGGGCGGCGGAGCGGGTGGCCTCGTCTTCGAGGGCCTTGCCCCCGTCGAGCACCGTCGTGACCGACGCGAGGCCGGTGCCCTCGCGCTGCTCGAGGCGCACCTGCATGCCGGATGGGTAGCAGATCGTGCCGGCGACGGGAGGCGGGACGGTGAGGCCCATGCCGAGCTTGGGAGCGGCTGGCAGGCCGGCGAGGGCGATGGACAGGCTGAGCGCGAGCATGGGGGCTCCTGGATGCGCGCACCCTAGGAGCACTCGCGACGGTACCAGCCCCGACCTCGAAGGTGCGGTCCCTTCCTGGCGAACGAGTGGGGTGGTGGACCTCGGTACAGCGCGACGCGGGGCGCACCGCCCCCTCCCTGGGGTAGGCTGCAGCGATGGAGCGAAAACACGCCAACCGCGCCGCGGTGATCCACGCCCTCGATGAGGCCGGCGGCCTGAAGCCGGGCGTAGCCCGCCAGGTGATGGAGCAGACAGGCATCCCCGAGGCCGACGTCTACGGCGTCGCCACCTTCTACTCGCTGTTGGCCCAGCCAGGGGTCACCCGGTTCTGCCAGGGCACCAGCTGTGCCATGGCCGGCGCCGCCGAGGCCATCGCCCAGGCGCGCGCCGAGGGGCACGAGGTAGTGACGGTCAGCTGCCTGGGGCAGTGCGACCGGGCGCCGGCGGCCCTCGACCCGCAGCTGCAGGTGATCGCGCCGCGGGGGCGGGGTCCCGTGACCCCCGACGACCCCGAGCTGGCCGTCAACCTGGGCGGGGTCGACGACGCGTCGTATGCGGCCCTCGCGAAGGCGCGCGCCATGGGTGCCGAGGCGGTCTTGGAGCAGATCGAGGCCTCTGGGCTGCAGGGGAGGGGAGGGGCAGGCTTTCCTGCCCACATCAAGTGGAAGGGGGTGCGGGGCGAGGCGTCGGCCACCCGCTACCTGGTGGTCAACGCCGACGAGGCCGAGCCGGGCACCTTCAAAGACCGCGAGGTGATGCTGCGGCGCCCGCACCGGATGATCGAGGGCCTGGCCATTGCCGCCGAGGTCGTGGGCGCCACCAAGGCCTACATCTACGTCCGCGGCGAGTTCCACGCCTGCCGCGGCAGCCTGCAGGGGGCCATCGGCGCGGCAGCGCTGCCCCTCGACATCGAGATCGTCGAGGGCCACGGCGCCTACATCTGCGGCGAAGAGACGGCGCTGCTGGAGAGCATCGAGGGCAAGCGGGGCATGCCGCGGCTCAAGCCGCCGTTTCCGACGCAGGTGGGTCTGTTCGGCGAGCCGACCCTCATCCACAACGTGGAGACGCTGGCCTGTGTGCCGAGCATCGTGCTCCGCGGCGGGGCATGGTTCCGGGCGGCGGGTCGCACCGAGCCGGGTCCCAAGCTGTACTGCATCTCCGGGCACGTGCAGCAGCCGGGGGTCTACGAGCTGCCCACGGGGGTCACCCTCGACGAGCTGGTGGAGGCGGCCGGAGGCTACGTCGGCACCCCCAAGGCGTTCTCGCCGGGCGGGGCGTCGTCGGGCTTCCTGCCGATGCGCTGTCGCGACACGCCCCTCGACTTCGCGCAGCTGGCGAAGGTGGGCTCGATGCTGGGGAGTGCCGGGGTCGTGGTCCTCAACGACACGGTGAACATGGCCCAGGCGGCGCGGTGGGGGCAGCAGTTCTTCGAAGACGAGACGTGTGGGCAGTGCGCGCCGTGCCGCATCGGCTGCAGTGTGCAGCGCCAGGCCATCGAGCGGTATGCGGCCGACGGCGAGGCCGGTCACCTCGAGCAGGTCGCCGACGTGCACGAGGCCATGGTCGAGGGCAGCATCTGTGGGCTGGGCATGACCGCGTCGATGCCGCTGCTCATGGCGATGAAGCACTTCCCCCAAGACTTCACGTAGCCACGTGCACCTGACCCCCGGCAGCCGCGTCGAGCGCTACGTCGTGGAGCATCCTCTGGGGCAGGGGGGCATGGCCACGGTCTATGCGGTCCGCCATGCCCTGCTCGGCAGCCGCCACGCGCTCAAGGTGCTCCACTCGACCAACCCCATGCTGCACGAGCGCCTGATCCTGGAGGGGCGCGTGCAGGCGCAGCTCGACCCCGAGCACGTGGTGCCCGTGCAAGACGTGCTGCTGGTCGGGGGGGCTCCCGCCTTGCTGATGCCCCTCGTGCAGGGCTGCTCGCTGCAGCAGTTGCTCGAGGCCCATCGGCCGTCGGAGGCCGAGGCGGCCGCGCTGTTCGAGGCCATCGTGGCAGGCGTCGCGTCGGCCCACGAGGCGGGCGTGGTGCACCGCGACCTGAAGCCTGGCAACGTGCTCCTCGACGAGAAGCGGGGCCGGGTTCGGGTTCGGGTGGCCGACTTCGGCCTCGCCCGCACCGGCGACGACCCGCTGCAGACGCGCGCGGGCGCGGTGATGGGCACCCCGGCCTATGCGGCTCCCGAGCAGATGCGAGACACGGCCTCCGCCGACCATCGGGCCGACATGTGGTCCCTCGGGGTCGTCCTGTTGGAGCTGCTCACGGGCACGCGTCCCGCCTCTCCCTCCGCCGACGACAGGGCGGATTCCCTCGCGGGTCTTCCCCTGGCCTGGCGGGCCATCGTCGATGCCCTGCTGGTCGACGACCCTGCCAGCCGCTGGGAGAGCGCACAGCAGCTGCTCGAGCAGGTGCGTCGCGTGGCCGTGCCCGACCGGCTGGCCTCCCACGGCCCGGTGGCCGCGGCCGTGCGTCGCCACGGGGAGCGGGTGGTCGCGCCGTCGCCCGTCCTCGAGGCCGACGACCACACCCTCGATCTCGAGTCCCTCCCGGCGGCACCCGTCGACCGCTCCCACCACCTTCCTGCCGAGCGCGACCGGTTCATTGGGCGGGCCGACGCCTTGAACGAGCTGCACGAGCGCCTGGGGCAGGGGCGGCTGGTCACGGTCACCGGCACCGGCGGGGCGGGCAAGACGCGCCTGGTGTCTCGCTACGCGCGCCGGGAGCAGCAGCAGTGGGCCGGTGGCGTGTGGTTCTGCGACCTCAGCGAGGCCCAGACGCAGCAGGGCATCCTCCACGCGGTCGCCCGCACCCTCGACGTGCCGCTCGGCCCGGATCCCGACAACCAGCTCGCCCATGCCATCGCGGGGCGAGGCCCCTGCCTGGTGGTGCTCGACAACTTCGAGCAGGTGCAGGCGCACGCCGAGGCCACCGTTGGGGGCTGGCTGGGCCGTGCGCCGCAGGCACGCTTCGTGGTGACGTCGCGCCAGCGGCTCGGGCTCTCGGGTGAGCTGGTCATGGCCTTGCCCCCCCTCGCCACCGCGGAGGCAGAGGCGCTGTTCGTGGCGCGCGCGAGCCAGGCCCGCTCGGGCTTCACACCCTCCCCGGAGGAGCGCGCTGCCATCCACGAGCTGGTGGCCCTGCTCGATCAGCTCCCCCTCGCCATCGAGCTCGCGGCGGCCCGGGTGGGCATCCTCCCTCCCAAGAAGCTGCTCGCCCGCATGGCGGATCGCTTCCGCCTCCTGGCGGCGGTGGGGGGCTCACGAACCGACCGCCACGCCACCCTGCGGTCTACCCTCGACTGGTCGTGGGGCCTGCTCACCCCCTGGGAGCAGTCGGCCCTCGCGCAGCTGTCGGTATTCGACGGTGGCTTCGATCTGGAGGCCGCCGAGTTCGTGGTGGACCTCACCTCCTTCGCCGACGCGCCCTGGGCCATGGACGCCGTGCAGTCGCTGCTGGAGAAGTCGCTGGTTCGGCGGGTGTCCGACGAGCGCTTCGACCTGCTGCGCAGCGTGCGCGACTACGCGGCAGACAAGCTCGACGAGCCAGCGGGGCCGGAGCGCCGTCACGTGGAGCACTATGCGCGGTCTGGCTCCGACGAGGCTCGGGACGCGCTACGCGGGCCCGATGGCATCGCCGAGCGGCGACGGCACGTGCTGGAGCTCGACAACCTGATCGTGGCGACCCGCCGAGCCATCGCCCAGGGGCGCGGCGCCGCCGCGGTGGCGACCTGCCGAGCGGCCTGGTGGCACTTCGACCTGCAGGGGCCCCTCGCGACGGGGCGAGCGCTCGCCGAGGCGGTGCTCGGCATGGAGGGGCTGTCGGGGCAGCAGCGAGCGCACATGCTGCTCATTGCGGGCTCGGTGTGCCTGCGGAGCGGCCAACCCGATGTCGCGCAGCGCCACTTCGACGAAGCCCTCCGGCTGGCCCAGGGGGAGGGAGCGCGCAGGGTCGAGGCGGAAGCTCAGCGGCAGCTGGGGGAGCTGCATGCCTCCTGCGGGCGGCTCGGCGACGCCGCGATGGCCTTCCAGGAAGCCCTCGAGGCTCACCGCGCGGCCGCAGACCGCCACGGGGAGGCCTACGCACTGGGTCGTATGCACATGTGTCTGCACCGGCAGGGGCGGCACGACGAGGCGCTGGCCCACCTGCAGCAGTCCCTGGCGCTGGCCCGCGAGCTGGGTGACCAGCGCCAGGAAGCCATGGCGCAGTGCAACCTGGGCGTGCACCGGCTGACCGAGGGGTTCCCCGACGAGGCACTGGCGAACTACCAGGCGGCGCTGCCCATCGCCCGAGCGACCCGCTCCCGGTTCCACGAGGCGCGGCTGCTCTCCAACCTGGGGGTTCTGTTCATCCGGGAGGGAAAGGTCGACGAGGCCGAGCAGTCCTACGGCGAGGCGCTGGCCCTCGCGCAGCGGATGGGCGAGCGGCCCATGGAGAGCCTGGTGCTCCTCAACCTCGGCGAGGTCTACCTGGCCCGGGGAGATGTCGACGAAGCGCGCACCCAGTTCGAGGCCTCGCTGCGTGTGCAGCGGGATCTGCGAGACCGCCGCATCGAGGTGGAGCTGCTGCACCACCTCGGCCGGCTCGCGTCCGAGCGGGGAGACGACGGTGCTGTGGGGCTCCTCGAGCGCGCCCTTGCCTCGACGAGGGAGTCTGGCGACCGCGGGGCGCAGGGGCGGGTGCTGGGGTCGCTGGGCGAGCACTGGGGCCGGAGAGGGCGGCCGGGCGATGCGCGCTCGTGCTTCGCCGAGGGCGAGGCCCTCCTGCGGGCCGTCGGCGACCCCGAGCCCCTGGCCGGCTTGCTGTGCCAGCAGATACCCGTGGAGATGCACAGCGGCGATCCGCAGCGTGCGAGGGCGCTCCTCGACGAGGCCGTGGGGCTGGCGACGGCCGCCGACCTGCTCGCAGAGCCCTTCTTCGGGCAGCGGCTGGCGAGGGCACGGCGCGCGGTTCGGGCGGGGAGCCACGCCACGGAGTGAGGGCGTTGGGTCCCTCTGCCCCGTGGTCTCGGCGGCAAGCGCCTCTCGAGCGAGGACGTAGGCGGCGTGAGGACCTGGCCGGGCAGCGAGGTGCATCGTCCCTCCGGTTCAGGCCGAGCGAATCGGATAAGGGCGCGCGAGGTCCACCATGCGCTACCGCTTCGGTCCCTTCCGCCTCGATGATGTCGCCGGCCGCCTGCAACGTGGCGACACAGAGATCGAGCTGCAGCCCAAGGCGATGGCGCTGCTCTGCTGTTTCGTTCGGCACCCCGAGCGGTTGTTTGGCCGTTCGGAACTGCTGGGTGAGGTGTGGCCGGAGGTCGTGGTCTCGGATCACTCGCTGTCCCAAGCGCTCTTCAAGTTGCGACATGCTCTGCATGTGCCCGGAGCAGAGCACCGCTGGGTGCAGACCGTTCACGGTCGTGGCTACCGGTTCGTCGCCACGGTCGTGGTCGAGGGCGAGCCCGAGGTCGCGCCTCCTGCAACGCGCCACGCCTTCATCGGGCGCAGGTCTGAACTCGCGCAGCTCGATGCGCTGTGGGATGACGGTCACGCTGGGCTGGCGTTGGTCGGTCCAGGCGGGCAGGGAAAGACGCGCCTTGCGCGCCACTACGCCAGCCACGTGTCTCGTTGGCCCACCGCTGTGTTCGTCGACCTGGTCGGGGCGAGGCAGCGCTCCGACGTGCTCGCTGCACTCGCCCAGGCCCTCGGCGTCGTCCTAGGCGACGACGACCCCGTCGACCAGCTTGGTCGCGCGCTGGCCGCTCGTGGCAGCGCTCTTGTGGTGCTCGACAACCTCGACAGCGTGCGGGATGGCGTGGCGCCCTTTCTCGCTGTCTGGCGGGTCGCCTCGCCGGACGTGCGCTGGCTCATCACCAGCCGCGAGCGCGTGCGGCTGCCCGACGTGCATGTCTTCGTCGTGCCGGGGATGACCAGCGATGACGCCTTGTCCTTGTTCGTTTCTCGCGCGCTCGCGCGGTCGGTAGACCTCGATGCGGGTTGGCACGACGACATACGCCAGATCGCCGCGCACTTGGAGGGGCACCCACTGGGTATCGAGCTCGCAGCCAGCCGGGTCGACCTGCTCGATCCAGCAGCCATGCACGCCCGCCTGGTGGCACATCGTGATGCCCTGGGAACCCTGGCCGACGGCGCGCCTCGACACCGAAGCATGCACGCCACGCTGTGTTGGTCGTGGGACCATCTCGATGCCGGCGCCCAGCGATTGCTTGCGTCGCTGTCGCTGTTTCCGGGCTCCTTCACCACGGCACAGGCCGAGGCTGTGCACGGTGGGGACGTCCTCGAGCTGCTCGACGTGCTCTCGGACCACTTCCTGGTCCAATCGGTGCGAGGCGACCTGGGCCGACTCAGGCTCCCGGAGCCTGTGAGGGAGTTCGCGGCCGCGCACCAGGTGGATCCTGTGGCGGCTACGAGGTTCGTCGACGCCATGGACACCATCGCTCGGGCCCCACGACCGCCTTGGGCAGACCTTCCCAACCTACGGGCCGCGTTGGCCCTCGCCGGTACGCCCGCGACGAAGGTGCGCATCGGCCTCGCCGTGGCGCGCATGCTGGCTAGCCAGGCCCGGCCCGTCGAGGCCCTGCGAGTCCTCGACGCCCTTCCCCAATCCGTGCCCGTGGCCCTACAGGACCTCCTGCTCGAGCAGCGCAGCATCAGCGCGGGGCTTCTAGGCGGGGATTCGTCGCTGATTCCCTTGCTCCGCGCCGCCGCCACTGCCGCTACGGCCCGGAGCGACCATGCAGGTGCCGCGATGCTGCTGGCGTGCCTCTCCAACCAGGCAAGCCTCGATCAGGAAGGGGAGCTGGCCATCCACGCAGGCGAGCAAGCGATCGATGCGGCCGCACGTGCTGGCGACCTGGAGGGCATCCTGTGGGGCGCGTACCGGGCGGCCACCGCGACGCTCTACGTCGGCGACATGGCGAGGGGGCGACGTGCGGTAGCAAAGGGGCTGGCGTCCATGCGGGACCACCACGACCCTTGCCGGCGCGCTGCCCTGCTCGACATCGCTGCCACCTACGACGCCCATGATGGCCGAGGCGATCGGTCGGTCGACACCCACCTGCGGGCCGCACGAATCGTCGAGGAGGCGGGCGAGGTGGGGGCTCACCTGAGCATCCTGCAGAACGCCGCCACCGCCATGCAGGAGACAGGCCGTTTCGTCGAGGCCCTCACCCTGCAAGACGCCGGCTACCAGGCGATGCGCGACCATGGCTTGGGCAGCCGTCTCGCGCAGCTCTTGATCTGCCGCGCCCTCACCCACATGCACCTGGGCGACCTCGAGCGTGCCGGGGCGGATCTCATCGAGGCCGCGCCACTGGCCGCCGATGCGAGCAGTCGGGTGCTTCTCCTCCTCAACCGGTCTGCCGTGGCGTGCCTGCGCGGCGAACACCTCGACGCTCGGCGCCTCGCGGACCAAGCCATCGATGCGGCCCCCGGACATGCGGTCATCGAAGGAGCAGCACTGATCTGGCGGACTGTGGCCGAGCTCGCCCAGGATGAAGCCGTGGTGGCACGGGCGAGCCTGGCTCGCGCACGAGAGCTACGCGCCGCCGGCCTGCCCCTGATGCTCGTGCAGGCGCTCGACGTCGTCGAGGCAGTGGTGGAGGGGCTGCCACGGAAGGTGGGGCCAGGAGCGCACCCCCTCGCTCACCTGGTGGAGCGAGCGGCCAGGCGCGTTCGGTAGCCCTCAAGGCGCGCAGACTCCGGTCGCATTGGGCTGCACGTGGCACACCAGCTGGGCGCCGCACGTGTCGTCTCGGTAGAAGCCGTCGGCCTCGCACACGAAGACCTCCTCCGGGAGCTGCCCACACAACACCGCGCCGGGGTGGATGGCTGGGTTGTCGTCGTTGCAGTCTCCACCACGCCGGGCCAGCGTGCCCTGGTCTTGCGCGCACAGCTCGCCGAAGGAGACACCTCCGAATCCGTCTTGGTCGTCGTCCGTGAAGAACTCCACCAGAAGGCCCTCGTCGGTCTGGCCGTCGCAGTTGTCGTCGGTGCCGTTGCAGATCTCTGTACCCACCGGGGACGTGGACGCGACGGTGTCGTCGCAGTCCGTCCCGCAGTCGTCGTCGTCGGCTCCGACGTTGCAGCACAGCACGTCGTGAAAGCCGTCTCCGTCGAGGTCCTTGTCTCCGCCGGTAGACAGGTCACAGTCTTCGTCGAGGCCGGCGAGGTCGCACACCTCGACGGCGCCGGGGTAGCGGCTCGCGTTGTCATCGTCGCAGTCGTCGCCACCACACTCGATGGCGTCGTGGCCATCCCCGTCGGCGTCGGCGACGCTGCAGGGGAGACTCGCTGCACAGGAGTTGGTGGGGCCTGCCATGGCAAAGGGTATGACGAACGCAAGCACGAGCCGCATGGGAACCTCCGGGTGACTCGACAACCATCACATGCAGGTGCCACGCGAGTTCTCACCAGTTCCTCATCTTGGCGAGCGTTCCCTGAGTGAGTGGGTCGGCCCCGGCCGCTCATGGGTCGAGCGGGAACCATTCCCCTTCGGCCACGAGGTGGTCACGTCCGTTGTGGCGGGCCCCCTGGAACACCGCGAGGGAGAACCGCTCGGGACCAACCAGCTTGCCACCCACCTCGAAGCCAATCGAGTCGCCCGAGGCCACCACTTGCACGCGACGGATGTCCTTGCCCGCCCGGACGAGGAAGCTGCTGCCAGCGGGTCGCGCACTGTGCAGCGGATAGGGGTGGGTGCCCAGCAGCACCACGTCTCCCGAGTTGCTCGATCGCTCGAACACCTTCGCGGCATCGGGGGTCACGGCGAGCAGCAGCTCCCGGTCGCCGACGAAGCAGTAGCGGGCGACTATGCCCGCCAGGAGATCGACGCGGGCGCCACTGTCCAGGTCTTGCTCGAAACACACCTTTCGTGCACCGTCCCAGCCCATGGCCCGGCGCTCCGCAGGGTGGGCCTGTAGGAAGGTCATGTCGGCTTCGTCGTTCCAGCCCTGTGGTGTGGCCGCTGCGGGGGGAGGCCCAGCAGCCCGGCGGCGCAGCCTCTGGGAGCCCTTGGGAAGCCCCTTCGGCTGCTGGCCGGTGGGCATGGTCTTCGGCAACTCGAGTCGGTACTCGGTCTGTGGACCCTGCATCCGCACCTCCGCGCGTTGCTCGGCGGGGTAGGGGCGCAGGCCGCCGGCAGGGGGCCGCGCCACCGCTGCGACCTTGACCAGCTGCTCCTGCGGCGAGACAGTGAACAGCGTGGTCTTGCTCTTGCCGTCGACGACGATGAGGTCGCCGGTCGTCGCTACATCGCTGGTTGTGGGGACCTTCACGCTGTGGAGCTCCTCGAAGGCTCCGGTGCTGGGGTCCCGAACCAGGTACAGCAGCCACCCCTTCCCGTCTGTCCCCGTGACCACCGTGACGGCGTGGTCGTCGTCTTGGTAGTAGTCGAATCCCCAGCGATAGCAGGGCGCTCCACGGGCGCCGACCGAGCCGTCGACGACGTGGGGCGGCGCACTGCCGTCTAGGGCGTACTCGACCGCCGCCCCTCGACTGGGGGCCACTACGAAGCGGCTGCCCGACGGCGCCAGGCTGAAGGCTCCCCTTCGGCCGGGCATGGTCAGGGCCTCTCCGGACCGCACCACGACGACGTTGGGACCGTTGAACCCCAGCAGGGCTCCGTCCGCCGTTCGCATCCGAGCCAGCCTTCCAGAGGTCTTGTCCAGAAAGGCCTCTTCCTCCGCGGTGACATCCACCGGCGGCCACTGGGGCGGGCCCGCCCACGGCGGCACCTCACGCCACGCTGCCTCGTCGCCGGGGGGCGTTGGTGCGGGCTCCACCAGCCCCGCGGCGACGAACACGGCCTGGAGCGCGGTGGAGCGCTCCTCGCCGCGGTCGTGTCGGAACAGCCAGACCGCCAGGTCCCGAGCATCGCCGATGGCCGTCCAGCGGTCGTACTCGCTGTCCCAGCTCCCGAACGCCAACGACTCGGCATCCCAGCACAACAGCAGGTACGCCTCGCCCCCTGGCGACGCGCCGAGCACCACGGCTCGGGTCGGGTCTGCCCCATGGCGTGTGAGGACATCGGCCATCGCTTCGCCGTCGCCGTGGTCGTGGAGTGACGTCAGGTCCCACTCGAAGCCCGCGGTGCCTATCGTCAAGTCGGGGGAACCCTGGTGGGTACGGGCCGTGTGGACCAGAGCCCGCACGTCGTGGGGCATCCCCGACCACATGGCCGCAAGCACGGCCTGTTCCTCCCGCCAGCTCGCCAGCTCGTGCTCGTCGAGCCGTCGCTGGAAGGGTGCCGAGGCACGCACCGTGGCCAGCAGCGCCTCCAGGACCGGCTCGGATGCCTCGAGTACCACAGCAGGCTGCGGGGCATACACAGGCGTGAGCCCGCCGGGCTGCGCGAGGCCGACCTGTAGTTCCTGCCACCCGCCGGTCCCATCGCGCCTCGTCGTCTTGCCCATCGTAGTGCCCCTGTGCTGTGGAAGTCGTGGCCGCCTGATGGCCGCCAACCCAGACATGCCAGCTCGACGCCAAGCGAGTTCTCATCAATCCCTCATGTTCGGGTCCCCGCTGGGGAAGCCTGCCCTGGCTGGGCCTCTGGCAGCACGATGCAGGGAGGCCCGAAGCTGGCGGATTGAGGGGCCTGCAGGCCGTTGGCAGGTGCTACGATACGGTCAGGAGGCAGCGCGTGAAGCTCACCTTGGACGGCCGGGCGGTCGACTTCATCGACGGCGAGACGGTGCTCGACGTGGCCCGGCGTGAGGGCATCGACGTGCCCACCCTATGCCACGACGACCGCCTGAAGCCCGCGGGCGCCTGCCGCATGTGCCTCGTCGAGGTCGAGGGCCAACGCCGGCTGCAGCCCAGCTGCGCCTGGAAGGCCACCGACGGAGCCGTGGTCGCCACCGCCAGCCCCCGGGTGAAGAAGAGCCGCGAGATGCTGCTGTCGATGTACCTCGCCGACCACCCGGTCGACGCCGACGGGCTCCCGGCAGAGCGAGGCGTGGGCAACCAGCTGCGGCAGCAGGTGCAGAAGTACGGCGCGGGCCCCGTGCTTCCGGCCCTCCCCATGCGGCGCGAAGGCCGGGTCGACCTCAACCCCTACATCCAGTTCGACCCCGAGGCGTGCGTCGCGTGCGCGGCCTGCGTGCGGTACTGCGACGAGGTCGAGGGCGTCAGCGCCATCACGCTGATCGACCGCGGCGGCAAGGTCAGCATCGGCACCGCCGATCAGCAGGGGTTGCTGGACTCTTCGTGCGAGCTGTGCGGTGGCTGCATCGCGGTCTGTCCCACCGGCGCGATGACCGAGAAGCCCAGCCTGGGCATTCCGCCGGCCCCCGAGCCCGTGCGGTCCACCTGCAACTTCTGCGGCGTGGGCTGCCAGGTCGACCTGCACGTCACCGACGGCCGGCTGTCCCGCGTCACGTCGCCCCCGCCCGGCACCACGGTCAACGACGGCAACCTGTGCGTGAAGGGCCGCTTCGCCATGGAGTTCGTGCACCACGAAGACCGGCTCACCCAGCCGCTGGTCCGGGTCGATGGCCAGCTCCGCCCGACCTCTTGGGGCCATGCCCTGAGCGTGGTCGCCGCCGGGCTGCTGGGCGTCAAGGAGCGCCACGGCGCCGACGCCCTGGGCTTCATCAGCTCGAGCCGGTGCACCGGCGAAGAGAACTACCTGATGCAGAAGCTGTCGCGGGCGGCCTTCGGCACCAACAACTGCCACCAGTGTGCGGCCACTTGACACGCCCCCACGGTCGCCGGTCTGGTGACGATGTTCGGTGCAGGCGCGATGACGAACTCCATCCCGGAGATTCGTGACGCGGATCTGCTGTTCGTGATCGGGTCCAACACCACCGAGGCCCACCCCATCATCGCGATGGAGATGAAGCGCGCTGTGCGGCGCGGCGCCACGCTGATCGTGGCCGACCCCCGCAAGATCTGGCTGTCGAGCGTGGCCGACAAGCACCTGCAGCTCAAGCCGGGCACCGACGTGGCGCTGCTGACAGCGATGGCCCACGTGATCATCGCGGAGGGCCTGGTCGACGAGGCGTTCGTGGCCGAGCACACGGAGAACTTCGACGACGTGAAGCGCGCGGTGGCCGAGTCCACCCCCGAGTGGGCCGAGGGCATCACCGGCGTGCCAGCCGACGACATCCGCTGGGCCGCGCGGGCCTACGCGACCACCAAGAAGGCCGGGATCTACTACACCCTGGGCATCACCGAGCACACCCACGGCACCGACAACGTCTACTCGTTGGCCAACCTGGTGCTGATGACCGGGCACCTCGGTGTGCGCAGCGCGGGGATGAACCCGCTGCGAGGCCAGAACAACGTGCAGGGGGCCAACGACGCCGGAGCGAGCCCGGTGTTCTACCCGGGCTACCAGCGGGTGAGCGACCCGGCGGCGAAGGCGAAGTTCGAGGCGGCGTGGGGCGTTCCGCTGAGTCCCAACGAGGGGCTGAACCTCAACGTGATGATGAAGGCCATCCAGAAGGGCACGGTGCGCGGCCTGTATGTGATGGGCGAAGACATCCTGCTGTCGGAGCCGAACACCTCCGCGCTGGAGGAGGGCCTGAACAAGGTCGACTTCCTCGTGGTCCAAGACATCCTGCCGACGGAGACGATGCGCTTCGCCGATGTGGTGCTGCCCGCCGCCTGCTTCGCCGAGAAAGACGGCGTGTTCACCAACTCCGACCGGCGGGTGCAGCGGGTGCGCAAGGCGGTCGACGCCCCCGGAGAGGCCCGCCCCGACTGGCAGATCCTGTGCGATGTGGCCCGGGCCTGCGGCTACGACATGCCGGCGTATGCGAGCCCGGCCGAGGTCTACGCGGAGATGGCCTCGCTGTGCGACAGCTTCGCGGGGATCCGGCACGAGCGGCTGGGGGCCAAGGGGCTGCAGTGGCCCTGCCCCGACGACCAGCACCCGGGCACCGAGACCCTGCACACGCGGGGTCCCATCAAGGGCAAGGGCACCTTCATGGGGGTGGCCTACCGGCCCAGCGAGGAGCTCCCCGACGACGCCTACCCGCTGGTGCTGTCCACGGGCCGCACGCTGTACCACTACAACGCGGCGACCCAGACGCGTCGGGCCAAGGGGGCCCACGCCAAGCAGCCGGAGAACTTCATCGAGATGCACCGCTTCGACGCCCGCAAGCGTGGGCTGAAGCAGGGGCAGCGGGTCACGGTCTCGTCGCGGCGAGGGGCCATCGAGGCGGTGGTGAAGATCGCCAAGCGGGTGCGCGTGGGCTGCGTGTGGATGCCGATGCACTTCAGCGAGGCCATCACCAACCGGCTCACCAACGACGCGGGCGACGCGGTCACCCACACCGCCGAGTACAAGGTGTGCGCAGTGCAGGTCGTGGCGGTGGAGCAGGCCGAGGCCGCCGCGAAGTAGGCTCAGGCGGCGGGCCAGTGCACCCAGGCGGTGAACACCTTGTCGACGAGGCGGGCGCCGACGTAGTGCTCGTCGACGGCCTGGCGCACCTTGGGCAGGCCGTAGCCGTGGGTGACGAACTCCGCCGCGATGCGCATGCCGAGGCCATGGCCGCCGGTGGTGAAGCCGCCGAGGAACAGCGGGCCGAGGTCGTCGCCGTGAGCCTTTCGCAGCGCCTTGGCGTGGGAGCCCTGCACCCGGTTGGCGACCGTGAGCCGCACGTGGGTGCGGTCGGCGACGGTGACGGGCTGCAGGTACAGGTCGACGCGCTCGTCGAAGGCGAAGCGCGTGGCGTTGTTCACCAGGTTGTACAGGGCCCGGTCGAGGGCGGCGAACTCCATGCAGCGCTCGGCGATGTCGCCGTCGAAGGAGGAGTACATCCGCACCTGAACGGTGTGGCCTGGCTGATCGTAGCGGGTGTCGTGCCACTTGTCGCGCAGCAGGCCCACCCCGTGGCGCTTGGTGACCAGGTCGGCCGCGTAGCGCTCGGGGTCGAGGTCGTACACGGCGTTGCGCATCATCTTGAGGTGGTCGCGCGACAAGAGGAACAGCCGGTCGACGGCGCGGGCATCCACCCGGCCCGCTCGGAGCAGGTCGAAGTAGAGGATGAGGCCAGCCAGCGAGCCGCCGCGCAGGTCGTGGTAGGCCTGGCGGAGGCGGAACTCGTGGGGGCCCCGCTGCAGGCTCGTGCCGAGCTGAATGGCGCCGGCACGCGCCTCCCGGTAGGCCTCGCTGTCGCCCAGCCGCTTGGCCCGGGCGACCAGCTCGTCGGGGCCCTGGCCTTCCTGCAGAGCAGCCCCCAGCTGCTCGTGCACGTCGAGGAGCATGGCGTAGATCTGCCTGAGCACCGGCACGTCGGCGGGCGTGAGCTCGTCGAGAGACACCGTGGCGTGGGTGCCGCGGTAGCGCGCGTCGGGCAGAGCGAACGATGCGGGGTGCGGGAGGGCCTCGACGGTGGCGGACGGCAGGATGCGGAGGGTGGGGTCGGGCATGGCTTCCGGGCCGGTAGGTGGGGGGACGCAGCATACCGCGGTGCCCCCGGTGGCGTGCTCACCGCGGCGCAGGGGCGGGCATCGACGACCACGTCTGCCCCTTGCGTCGCCCGCTCCATGCCTGGGTGGCCAGGTCGAGCAGGCCGAGCTTGCCCACCTGGTCGTGGTCGATCTGCTGCTGCAGCCGCTCGACCTCCGCGAGGTTGTCGTGCACCTTGTGGGACTTCACCTGCGCGTTGAGCCGCTCGTTGCGCTGCTGGTAGTGCTGCAGCTTCTGCACCGCGGCGGCCTTGTCACCCTGGGCGAGGTCGCGACTGACCTGGCCGAGCACGACGTTGTACTCGTCGTCGACCACCGCGTCGGCCCACTGATCGGCATTCAGGCTGGCGGCGGCCAGCGCCTCGTCGGCCACCACGTCGACGGAGCCGAGGCTCGCGACCGTCTGCCCCTCCGTGCCGTCGAGGCCGGTCCACGCGAGGTGCAGATCGCCCAGGGTGACCGACTCGCCGGGGCGGGTCGTCGGGTCGACGCGCAGGGTCACCCACATGGAGCGGCGCTGGCCGCTGAACAGCTGACCGAGGCTGACCTGCTGCTCGGTGCTCGGCAGCCCGCCCCAGTCCACCACGGACGCGCCGTGGCCCTGCAGCTGCAGCTGCGTGCTGGCCGTCACCGCCGCGCGCGACGCGCGGAACTCATCGGCGAAGACCTGGCCCAGGGGCAGGTCGGCGCGGGCCCAGTAGAAGTTGCCCGTGCCGGCGTCGGCCAGGGACTGCATCAGCTGCACGTCGTAGTCGGCGCCGATGCCCACCGTGGTGAGGGGGGTCTCGGCGCCGGCCGCCCGGGCCGCTTGCTCGAGCAGGCCGTCGCGCCGGTTGGGCTGACCGTCGGACAGCAGCAGCACCCGTCGGGCGCGACCCTGCTGGGGCC
>CBDUIC010000098.1:0-26828 GCA_965367245.1 uncultured bacterium
CGCCAGACTGGGACGTCGTGCTGCTCAGGCGGGCTGGGAGTGCGGGGTGAGACACGGGAGCGCTTCACGAACGCTGACTGGGCCAAGGTGTTCGATCGCAGCGAGCGCATGGCGCGAGACAACACCGCGAGGGCGGTGTCGGCTGGGCGCCTGTACCGAGTCAGCACCACCGAGCTTCTCTACAATCCCATCTTCGCACCCGAAGTCCCCCCGCTCATCGAGGAGCGGCTTCATGCCGAGGGCCGCACGTCACCGCTGCTACCCAGGCACCGTTCGGCCCCAGCGACGTCGCCAGGTTCTGCGAACAGGACGACGTACTGAAGAAGCTCAGCGCCGACTGGCGCGGGGGAGCCCCGAAGGCCCTAGAGAACATGGCCTGCCGCGGCATCCTGGAGGAGACAGACGACGGCAAGTACACCTTCGACAACGACTTCCCGCTGCCCAAGCCGGGCATGCACACCGTCCAGGAGCACGCGGGCCTCACGCTTCCCGACGGCAAGAAGCGGGAGTCCCACCACGTGCCTGCCAAGGCCCTCGCCAACGCATGGTCCGTGGAGCTCCGCAGCATCGTCGACCAGCTCCCGAAGAAGGACTCGGAGGCCGAGTTCGAGGACGTGTGGAAGCCGTACGCAGAGGCGGTCATCGCGCGGGCCGACGCCTTCGACAAGGCCCACGCCAGCACCGATGGCAAGACCCTCACCGCCGTCCTCATCCACCCCGACACCCACCGTGGCACGCCCGACGCCGTCCACACCGCCAACAGCAAGGACACCTCCGAGGCCATCATCCTCGAGGTCGAAGGCAACGCGCTCGCGATGCGGAAGAAGGCGGGGGACCTCGTCCTCGCCAACCCCCAGGAAGCGCACTGGCGGGACTTCATCGATGCCTGCTACCAGTTGGTTCGGGACGGCGAGCTGGAGGAGGGTGTCGACCCCAAGATGGCGGAGGAGGAGATTGCGATTCTGGAGGAGGCGTTTGGCGAAGATGAAGATGAAGTCGAGGACGCAACTCGCGAAAGCACCAAGAACCTGACGGCCACCATGGAGGCAGCGATGACCACCGCCTTCACCCTCGACCGGGGTCGTCTTGCCGTGGCCCTCGGCCGCTCCTCCAAAGACGGCGACAACAGCCAGCACAGCGAGGTACTCGACGAGCTGAAGAACAAGCACGAGTCGTCGGCGTGGTCGAAGGACCTCTCGGGCCCCATTCAACCGGAGTGACACGATGAGCGGATCCCACGGCTTTCAGAGACTTGGCGAAGCTCGCAGGGTTCTGCTCGCACACCCCGCGCTGAAGCTCCTTGTGAATCCAGAGAAACCCGTCAAGATCACTCCAGTACATCAGTGGTACCTGAGCCTCCTGGGAACAGCAAGGAACACGTTCGCAGCGCGCATCGTCCCAGGACCACTGGATACATGGCCGCTGGGCCGTGGTGGCGGCATCGGCCTCGCCACCCTCGGCTCGGACCTCCACCACTCCATCCCGGTCCTCACCTTCGACAGCTACGTCGCGACCCGCTCTAGTTCAGCCTCTCTGGACCGCCTCATCCCTCGCTGGCCTCCCATCGTCGACGCGCTCCGCAAAGTCCAGGAAGCCCTCGGCGGCCCACAGGAGCCTCTCGACTACCTCGAGCAGGTCGTCCACCACGAGCTCCTCCCCATGCGCAACAAACCCATCGACGTGCAACGTGCAGTCCTCCGCGAGGTCCTCCCCTACCTCGACCCCTCTCAAGAGATGCAGCGCTTCCTCGCCTTCGGGAAGGAGGTCTTCGAGAGCCCCGAGGCGCAGGTGCCCCCCGACGACCTCGGCGCATGGACTGGCTACGCCGCCTGCCTCGCCATGCGCTTCAAGTTCGGCGTCGACTGGGCCGAGGACGTGCCCGAGGCCGTCTCCCGCAGCGCCTGGATGTTGCTCCACGAGGCCGCTCCTTTCGACACCCACGCATCCAGCAGGAACCACCAGAACTACCAAGAAGCCTTTCTCGGCAACCACCACAACGCCAACACCCTTCGACAGGCCATCGTCTTCGTCAGCAAGGCCCCTCCCGCCCTCCTCGACCAGTGGGCCGACGACCCCCTCTTCCAACACGTCCTCGTCCCCTTCGCCGAGGATGCCGACGGCCCCTGGCACCTCGGCTACATGAAGGCCGCCGCACAGTTCGACGACCTCGACCAGCCCACCCTCGCCTGGAACATGCTCGCCAGCGGCCAGTACTGGCAGAACGTCCGCGGCGGCGAGGCCCCCTGGTTCGACGCCGCCATCAGCCTCGCCCAGCGCCGGGAGTGGCACGACGTCGTCGACGCCCTCGAAGACGCCGCAGCCTCGAGCGCCTGAGGCTTCCCAAGAAGGCCGATAGCCTGGTGCTGGGCCAGCTCGAGACCAAGCACTGGAAGACGTTCATCGACGAGTGCTACGAGCTCGGCGAGACGGGGGAGCTCGAGGAGGGGGTCGACGAGGAGTACGCCCTCCAGGAGCTCGCCAAGATCGACAAGGAGTACCAAGCCAACGCCGACGACCTAGATCAGGCCCTCGACCAGAGCTTGGACCGGACGAACATGACGATCGCCGATAGTGTCAATCGAGCCTACAAGGCCGACAAGGCCAAGCTGGCCGTCGCACTCAAGGCGGGCAAGCGAGATGGCGACGAGGGCAAGCACGCGAGTGTCCTCAAAGAACTGGACACGGTGAACAAGAAGTTGGCGTGGATGACCACGCTTCCTGTCCAGCGACAAGGACGAGCTCGAGTACGCCGCCGAGGCCGTGCCGTCGAGCTACCATGACCGCACCAACACCTCGTGGGGGGACACCCTCGGAGAGGTGGGAGAAGAAGCAGACGATCGTCGCGAGCGAGTTGAGCTGGCTCTCGACGCAGCCGCCGCGGCGCTCCCAGACTGAGCTGAATCAGCAGAGGAAGCACGCATTGCACACGAACATGAGCCATGCCCTCGAGAGGGAACTGGGCCACGGCGCCCCGTTCAAGCCCGACGAAGCCAGAGCCCTCAACGGTTTGACCTACAGGGAGGGAGCTGGGCCGCTCGGAGAGCTGGCGGCCCTCCCAAGGCTCATCTCCCTTCGACTGCGAACCTGGTCCGAGCCACATCTCGGACAACTTCAAGGATTGAAGCTTCGAAGATTCACCGCGTGGGACAGCGAGCTCGGCTCCCTGCGCCCCCTCGTCGACGCCTGCCCGAAGATCAACACCCTCGTCCTCAACCGCTGCGACGTCACAGACCTCGCTCCCCTGCTCGACCTCAAGCTCGATCGCATCACGCTCTACTCCTGCCCCCTCGACGAGCACTCCTGGCGCGAGGTCCTCCCCGAGGTCCTCTCCCGCGGTCGCTGCAAGCACGTCGGCAACTACCGCATGATGAACGAGGCCGAGTTCCTCGCCATGCGTGCCATGGCCGACGCCGGCGTCAAGCTGTGCGTCATGGAAGACACCAGCGGCACCTACTCCGTCTGCCGGCCCGGCTACGGCCACCCCAGCACCATGGTCGGCTTCCAGACCATCCCCCTCATCCGTGCCGCCACAGACGCCTACACCGGCCCCCACGGCGACACCGACGCCTTCTGGACCCACCTGCAGCAGTCCAAGCGAACGACGTAGGCCCCCCGGGGGCCTCTTCGGCAAGGGCGCCAAGATGCTGGCCGATGCCTTCCCGCTGCTCGCCCGCATCATCGACGACCTCGCCAAGGCGGCAGCGGGGGCCGGGCAGGCGCTCGACAAGGTCCTCGGGCCGTTGCGCACCCTCGCGGGGATGGCCGACGTCGGCACGGCCCGCCACGAGCAGCTCCTCGACGCCGCCCATGGGGAGGCGCCCACAGCCGTACGGCTCAGTCCACCCGAGCCCAGCCCACGACCGCGCTGATGGCGGGATGGTCGCTCAGCGGTACGCCGTCGCCGTCGTAGAAGGCCGCCTCGTTGGCCCAGCCCTCCACGGTGAGCTGCAGGACGTCGCTGTCGCGGAGCAAGAAGCGGTCGATGTGGTCGGCTTCCGCACAGTCCACCTCCACACAGGCATCGCGCAGGCCTGCCGCGGCGTACCGAGCGAGCTGCTCATCGTCGGGAGGGTCGCCGGGACGCAGGTTGGTGTCGCCCATGAACAGGATGGCGCGACCTGCCGATCGGCCATCCATCGAGGCGATGACCTGGTCGACCTGGGTGGCCCGGACGGCCTCGTCTTCCTCCCCGCCGCCGGCCTCGTGGTGGGTGTTGTACACGTCGAGCTCGACCCCGCCGCCCAGGTCGAGGCGCACCACCTGAAAGCCCTTGCTGGCGAGGCAGTCGGAGCTGCTGTCGAGCACGCCGTGGCACTGCTCGTAGTGCTCCTCGAACACCTCCACCAGGGTGCCCACGCGCGACAGCACCGCCAGCCCGGAGCCATAGGCGCGGCCGTCTTCGACCTTGTCGTCGAACCAGGTGTGGACCTCGTGGGTGCTGGCCGCGGTGAGCAGCTCGTGCTTGTCGGGGTCGAAGGTCTCCTGCAGGCCGACGATGTCGAAGCCCTCGACGAGGGGCGCGATGGCGTTCATGCGCGCGTTGCCGTCGTCGCCGGTCAGCGCGTCAGGCAGGCCGTGCACGTTGTAGGTGAGGGCGGTGAAGGAGCCCTCGGTGGGTGGGGGCGTGCCGGTGTCGAGGGTGCCCGTCGCACCGGTCGCGCCGGTCAGTGTGGTCGGGGATCCGGTCGCTTCCGCGGGCGAATCGGGCGACGAGCACCCGAACAGGCCGAGGGGCATGGTCAACATCAGGTGAAGGGGGACTCGGCGCATGCCGCCAGTGTAGCCTTGGATCCATGGACGACGTCACCGAGACCGGCCCCATCGCCTTCGGGCAAGGCCGCTTCACCCTCCGCCGGGCCCTGGGCACGACGGCCTTCGGGGGCGTGTTCGAGGCGACCGACCAGCACACAGGCCAGCGCTGCGCGGTGAAGCTGCACGACCGGTCGGCCACCCGCGAGCAGTCGTCAGAGCGCTTCCTCGCTGAGGCCCGGGTGCTCGGCGAGGTCGAGCATCCCCACGTGCTGCACGCGTGGGACCACGGCTGTGAGAACGGCTTCTGCTGGTATGCGATGGAGCTCATTCCCCGCAGCCTGCGTGACCACTGCAAGGCGAAGGGCAAGGTCCCCGCGGAGGTGGCGACGACCACGGTGATGCAGCTGCTGTCAGGGCTGTATGCCGTGCACCAGCGCGGGCTGATCCACCGCGACGTGAAGCTCACCAACGTGCTCGTCGGTCGCGACGGCCGGGTGCGCCTGGCCGACTTCGGCGTGGCCCATCACCCCGACGGCACGGTGCCCTTCCACACGGTGCCGGGCCAGGGCCTGGGCACGCCGGGCTACGGCGCGCCGGAGCAGTGGAGTGGCGACGACGAGGTGGGCCCGGCCACGGATGTGTTCGCCGCGGGGGTGCTGCTGTACCGGATGCTCACCGGCCGGCCCCCCGACCGGATGCACCTCGCTCACTACCGGCCCAAGCTGCTCAAGGAGGTCCCCGAGCCGCTCCACGACGTGCTGCTCACCGCCACTATGGTCGACCCGGGGGAGCGCTACGCCGATGCGCTGGCCATGGCGGGGGCGGTGGCGGAGGCCCGTGCGGCGCTGCTGGGGTCGCGGGAGGCCCACGCCTGGCTCGAGGCCCTGCCGGTGCCGGAGGCCGTCGCCCAGTGCGACTGGGGGCGGTCGGTGCGGTGGCTGCAGGCCTGATCGAGATGTCGCGGTCGGCGAGGTCCCCCAGAGGGCGGAGGTAGGTGGGAGGCAGGTCGTAGGGCTGGTATGCTCTGTGCATCGGCTGCACCCGGAGGTGTTCGATGCTCGCCCTGTGGACTCTGCTTGCCGCTCATGCTGCGCCCATCGCCACGTCGACGTCGGCCGACATCAGCACCCCGGGCTGTGGCGAGCCCGTCGTGGTCGGACAGCTCCCCGCCCAAGGCGCCCTCGTGGGTACCGATGTGGTGCCGCTGATGGTGTTCGACGGTGGCAACTGCGGGGTCTGGGGCTGGTACCATCTCGACGATGGAACCGGCGTCGTACACGAGAGCGAGGCGTGGGCCGACGAGTTCCTGCAGGGCAGCAGCGTGGTGCGCTTCCCCGAGCTGCCGCCGCTCGAGCCCGACACCACCTACACGCTCACCTACCAGCCCGAAGGCAGCGAGGGCATCGAGCTGTCGTTCACCACGGGCGCGGGCCCCATGGGCGACCCGAACCTGCCGGAGGGGCCCACCCTCGCCGTCGAGATCGACGTGGTCGTGCCCAGCGGGCGTCGCGACCTGGCGGTGTTCGCGATGGCCACCACCGAGGCCGTGCCCGACGTGCTCGTGCGGCTGTCGGACAGTCCCGACTACACCGTCGCCACCTACGTGAGCGAGGGCGCGCCCCGCACCACCGAGCTGGGCACCTCGGCGCCCGTCGACGACCCCGTGGCCTGCTTCTACGCCCAGGCCGAGGATGCCTACGGCAGCCGGTCGGGGTGGACCGAGTGGTGTGACGAGGTCGAGGCCACCGATGAGGGCACCGATGACGACGACGACGAGCGCGAGCCGTACACGCCGAAGAAGTGCAGCACGGTGTCGGCGGGTGGGGCGTGGGGGCTGATGGTGGGGCTGGTGTTGGCTGTGGGGCGGAGACGGCGGTAGGGCGATGGGCGAGCCGCGGGCCGCGAACCGCGAACCGCGAACCGCGAGCCGCGAGCCGCGAGCCGCGACCGCGATGGGCGACCCGCGAACCGCGATGGGCGAGCCGCGAGCCGCGAACCGCGATGGGCGAGCCGCGGGCCGCGGGCCGCGGGCCGCGATGCGCGAACCGCGAACCGCGAACCGCGACCGCGACCGCGACCGCGATGGGCGACCCGCGAACCGCAGATGTTGTGCCTGCTATTCTCGACGTCTGACGTGGAGGCCTCGTGACGATCGCGCTGTGGTTCGTGTTCGCGGCCCACGCCGTCCCCGCCACCACCTCGACCACCGGCTGCGGGTCCCTGGAGCTGGTCGGGCAGCTACCCGCGGCGGGGGCGACGGTCGGCACCGACGTCGTGCCGATGTTGGTGTACCGCGGCGACTGCTCGCTTCGCGGGCCGTATTGGCTCGACGATGGCACCGACTCGCCCCGGTATGGCGAGGCGTGGTCGGACCATCGGGTCGATGACCACGCCATCGTGCGGTTCATCGGGCTGCCGTGGATCGCGAGCGACACGGCCTACACGTTGACCTACGAGCCCGAGGGGTTCGACCCCGTGGAGCTGGTGTTTCAGTCGGGTGCGGGCCCCGAGGGCGACGGTGCTGCTCCCGAAGGCCCCGGCCTGAGCATGGTGGTCGACAGCGTCGTCCCCAGCGGGCGTCGAGAGCTCGCGGTGTTCGTGACCCTGACGGTGCAGGCGCCGGAGGGGGTGCTGGTGACGTTGTCGGACGACGAGGTGTCGTATCCGCGCGACCTCTTTGTCAGCGACGGTGCGCCGCGGGTGGTGGAGATGGGGACCACGGTGGCGGAGAGTCAGCCGGTGGCCTGCTTCTACGCCATGGTGGAAGACGCCTACGGCCGAGACTCCTCCTGGACCGAGGTGTGCGAGGAGGTCGCGCTCGACGAGGAGGTCGACGACGATGACCGCGTGGCCTACACCCCGAAGAAGTGCAGCACCGTGTCGGCAGCCGGGTCGTGGGGGCTACTGGCGGGGCTGGTGCTGGCAGTGGGGCGGCGCCGCCGCTAGCGCGGGCGCGAAGCGCGAAGCGCGAACCGCGACCGCGAACCGCGAACCGCGAACCGCGACCGCGATGGGCGAGCCTCGACCGCGACCGCGATGGGTGAACCGCGACCGCGAACCGCGAAGGTCGAGCCGCGACCGCGACCGCGATGGGCGAACCGCGACCGCGGCCGCGATGGGCGAACCGCGACCGCGGCCGCGATGGGACCGCGGCTCGTAGCACGCGGTTCGCGGCTCCCAACACGCGGCTCGCGCCTCGCGCGCCGCCGTCCGCGCGCCAGCGGCCTCCCCATGGCGTTTCGAGCCATCGAACAAGGGGGACAGGATCAGTATGCGAGGTCGAATCGGGGGTCGGGGCCGGATCCGAGAGAACGCGCAACGAACCAACGCCGACAATCACATGGCAGCGTTCGGGCTCGCCCCCCAGAACCGCGATTCGACCTCACGAAACTTCTGGGACCCCTCGATTCGACCCGACGAAACGTCCCCCGGCCGAGATGGACCCCGCGATGGCGACCGACCGCGGCTCGCGGCTCCCAACACGCAACACGCGGTTCGCGGCTCGCGGCTCGCGCCTCGCGCCTCGCGCCTCGCGCCTCGCGGCTCGCGGCTCGCGGCTCGCGGCTCGCGGCTCGCGGCTCGCGGTTCGCGGTTCGCGGCTCGCGGCTCGCGGTTCGCGGCTCGCGGCTCGCCGCACGGGGTTCGCGGCCCCCCTCGTACTACCGCACCGGCACCAGCCCCCGGTCCATCAGCACCCCTCCATCGACCACCACCGTCGGCACGCCCCCTTGCAGCCGCCACTGCCCGCCCACCATCCGCGCCCCCGGCACCAGCCGCAGCGCGTCTTCCATCCGTCGCGGCGTCGGCGACAGCTTGCTCGCCACCATCACGGGCGCCTCCGTGGCTCGCGCCGTGTGATGGGTCCACCTCTCAGAGACCTCCGAACCCACCAGGAACACCCGCTTGGGCGCCACCTGGTCGGTGTGAACCACCGGGTTGGCTGGTACCACGTAGACACAGTCGGGCTGGTAGGCCTCGACCGATGGGGACGCAAGGGCAGCGGTGACGAGGATGAACATGGGACCTCCTGCCTGACCGGTGTCCCGAGCACCGGAAGTGTTAGGATGCGGCCCATGGAACAGCTCGGGCTTCCGTGGGGGGCGACGATGCGGGGCGACCTCGAGGCCGCGTGGCCGTGGCTGGAGCTCGAGCACGCCTTCGGGCACGCCGGCGATGTGCCCTCGCTGGCCCGCGCCTGGGCCCGTGGCGAGCGCGACGACGGCCCCCACGACCTGGGCGACGCCCTGTTCTCCGACGGTCGGGTCTACGACGCAGGCCTGGCGCTGGTGGTGGCCCTCGCCCCCGCCCTCGACGCGGCCGGCGCCGAGGGGCGGTTCGCGCGGCGGTGGTCGTCGCGGCTGCTGGCCCTGGCCCGTCGCCGGGTCGGCGGCACCCGCTGGTCGGCGGAGGGGCTGGTGGCGGTGATGGGCGAGCCCACGGCGCTCCGGCTGCGCGTCGCACAGAGTGTGGTCCCCCTGCTGCCGACGGTGCGGGCGAGCCACCGCCGCGACCTGGCCATGCCCGCCCGCCCTGACGAGTGGTTGTCACGGTGGGACCAGGCCCTCGACCTGCTCACCCTGGAGGGCTGGACGGGCGCGGCGGTCGCGCTGGATGCCGGCTGGCCCGAAGACGATGTGTGGGAAGGGCTGGGCTGCCCGCGGTGCGGCGTGGCGCTGCACGCATGGACGGAGGCGGAGCCGGGCGAGGTGCCCTGCGAGGTGCTGCTGGGCACGGCCGACGGGCAGGTGGTGGTGCACGGGCGAGTGAGCGAGGTCCCCCAGGAGGCGAAGCCGTGGGAGGAGGCGCCCGGGAGCTGGGCACGCACGCGGCTGCGAGGCTGTGATGTGCCGCAGCTCGTCGAGCGGCTGGCGGTGCGGTGTGCGGTGCTGCCCTGCCCGGCCTGTGGCGACGTGCGGCCGCTGGTCATGCGGGCCCCGGGGGCGCTGGCGCCTCGCGAGGCGGTGGGCCCTCAGACGTAGGGAAGGCTCAGGCTCACGTGCGACAGCCCCTCGCGCTCGCTGTGGCGCAGCTCGCCGTCGTGGGCGCGGGCGACCTCGTGGCAGTAGGCCTCGGCGACCTCGTCGTCGGCGGTGCGCGCCAGCTCGATGCGTGGGTCGGGCCACCAGCTGAGCTCGATCATCCAGCCGCCCGCACCCGGTCGCGCGGCGAGGTCGATGGTGGTGCCGGCGATGGCGGTGCGGACCGCTCGCTCCGCCTGGGTGCACAGCGCGCGGTGGAGCATGGCGTGGTCGGCCCGTGGGGCCCGTGGGACCTCGCTCAAGGTGCGCACGGCGAGCCCTCGCCGGGCGGCAGTGGCCGCGACGGACTCCTGCACGTGGCGCAGCAGCAGCGCCGTCTTCAGCGGACCTCTCCGCGGCGGGAGGGGGGCAGCGGCCTGGGCGGTGGTGTGCAGCAGCTTCTCGCTGAGCCCGACCACGCGATCGCCGAGGGCCGACAGCTCCTCGATCAGCTCCGGGGCGGCCCCGGAGGCGGCGAGGTCGCGGAGGGTCTCGGAGCCGAACTGCTGGGCCTGCATCAGACTGCGGAGGTCGTGCCCGAGCTGTCGGCGGAGGAAGGAGCGCTGGCTGACCATGCCCATCAGGTCTTCCAGGCGAGCGGCATTCTCCCGCTGCAGCGCCTCCAGGCGCCCGGCCACGCGCGTGCCGGTGAGGTGGTCTTCGACGAAGCCAGCGAACTGTCGCACCAGCCCGCGCTCGGCCTCGGTGAAGGAGCGGGGCTCGTGGTCGATGACGCACAGCACGCCCACGGGCAGGCCGTCGACGGTTCGCACGGGCACCCCGTAGTAGCTTCCGACACGGAAGGCGCCCCGCGCGGCAGCGTCGAAGCGAGGATCGCGGCGGGTATCGGGCACCTCGAGGGCCCGGTCGGTGGCCACCACCCACGGGCAGGGGGCCCCGTCCAGCGACTCCGTGCCGTGCCAGTCGGTGCCGATGTTCGCCAGGAAGCGCTGGGTGTCGTGGCTCACGATGTTGAGCAGCACCATCGGCACATGGAGGACCTCACTGAGCGTCTTCACCATGCTGTCGAGCCGCGGCGAGGGCTCTACCGCGAGGGCGGCGACGGCCTGCACCCGCTCGCTCTCGCGCGGGTGGCGGGGAATCGAACCCTCCATGCGAGGTGGAGGGCGCGCGGCAGGGGAATCCGAGGCGAGCATCGGTGGTCCGTGCGGTGGGAGGCCCCTACTGCATCGGTGCGTGGCGACGAGGCTTGAGCCTCGATCGCCTCAGCTCAGGGCGAGGCCCTCGCACACGCTGGTGAACGCGTCGGCCGAGCGGAGCTTGTCGGTGCCGAAGCGAGCGGCGAAGCGGTCGCGGAGGAAGGGCAGCTGTGCGGTGCCTCCGGTGAGGAACACCTCGTCGATGCCGTCGGAGTCGAGCCCTGCGAGGGCGAGGGCCTCGTCGATGGCCGCGTCGTACTCGCCCAGGACGGCCCGGCAGCCTTCGGCGAACACGTCGCGCTGCACCTCGGTGTGGATGTCGAGCTGTGGGTGGTAGAACTCGCCGAAGTGAAATGGCACCTCCGGGGCCTCCGACAAGCCCCGCTTGGCCGCCTCGATGCTCCAGGCCATCGGGTAGCCCAGGTCGTCGAAGACGAGGCGGCGCAGGCGGCGGATGGCGACCTTGTCGTCGATGTAGGCCTCGACGTAGTCGAGCCGCTGCGCGAGGTCGTCGGTGCGCAGCAGGTGCAGGTAGTACAGCCGCTGGATGTGGCGCAGGATGGGGTGCGTCCACTCCTGGGACTCGGTGGCGTAGCGGGGCGTGATGCGCGCGCCGCGGCCGAAGAAGCCCATGAGGAAGGTGTCGAGGAAGCGGCCGTCGAGCACGTCGCCGGCCTTGGCCACGCCGGTGGTGGCCAGCACGTCGTCGAGGCGGTCGCCGGTGCGCCCGGGCCCGACCCGGAGGATGGCGAAGTCGGAGGTGCCGCCGCCGAAGTCGCCGACGAGCACGATGCGCTCGCGGGTGAGCTCCTGCTCGTAGCGGTGGGCCGCGGCGACCGGCTCGAGCTGCAGGTGCCAGTCGCGGATCCCGGCGGCCTCGACGGCCTCGGTGAGGCGGGCCACGGCGGCAGCATCCTTGGCGGCATCGACGTGGAAGCGCACCGGCCGGCCGACGGTGACCTCGGTGATGGGCTCGTCGAGGAGCGCCTCGGCCCGCTCGCGAAGGAAGACGAGGTAGGCGGTGATCAGCTCGGGGAAGCTGACCATCTGCCCGCACAGGTGCGTGCGGGGCACGTCGTAGGGCAGGAAGGCCTTGATGGACCTCAGGAACCGCCCCTCGAGGTCGTGCTCCAGGTAGGCCTCGAAGGCCGCATTGCCGAACGACACGGCCCCCTGCGGGCTGCCGTAGATCACCGTGCGCTGGGTTCGCTCGCCGGGGAACAGCTCCAGCGCGCGCGCGACCCCATCGGATCCCACGATGGCGACGGCCGAGTTGGTCGTGCCGAAGTCGATGCCGAGCTTCATGGGACTCCCTGGGGCGGAAGGTCATAGCCTTGTTTCATGCAATGCCAAGACGGTTGGGCCGTATTCAACGAACAAAGGAGAAAATGAGTGTCAAACGTCTGGCTGGCGCCTGTGGGTGATGTGGATGAGGGCCTCGTGTCGAAGGATGCAGAGCTTGGCCCTGGATTGCTGGTCGAGGTGTGGCATCGCCCGCGGGCGGTGGCGCGGGCGGTGATGGCGCAGGGGGGCACCTACGGGGTGCTCGGGCTGGGTGCCACGATGGGCTGGGCTGAGATGAGCTTCACGGGCAATGCGTCGGCGATGCCGGGGGCCGCCGGCCCGCTGCTGGCCGGGGTGATGCTGGGGGCGCCGGTCATGGGCGTGCTGCTGACCTACCTGCAGGGCGTGAGTGCCTACGCGGGAGCGCGGGTGATCGGCGCGTCGCCTCGCTCCGTGCAGAAGCTGACATCGGCGGTCGCCTGGGGCCGGGTGCCGGCGACGGCGACCCAGCTGCCGCTGTCGCTGCTGCTGGCGTGGGTGTGGTGGAGCGGGTGGGAGGTCCCCTCGCTGCTGCTGGCGGGGCTGGCGGGGCTGTCGTGGGTCGGCTGGCTGTGGAGCTGGGCGACTACGGGGCACACCGTGGGCGAGGTCCTCCAGGTGAGCGCGGGGCGGGGGGTGCTGGCCACCCTGGTGGTGCCTGTGGGGCTGAGCACGCTGCTGCTGGTCTTCGCGGGGGCGATGCTGCTGCTGGGCGGCTTCGCGGGATAGCTACCCCGCGGGAGGCTCATGAGCGTCGCGAGCTGGACGGATGCCGTGCTGGCGGTGGTGAGCCTGGGGGGCGGCACCTGGCTGCTGCTGCGTGACAGCGCGAGCGGTCGCACGGCGGGGCTGGGTCTGCTGCTCGTGGGCATCGCCGCCCTGGTGGGCACGCTGCGCTTCGCCGGGCAGGAACAGCTGGCCGGGGCCCATGCCGGGCTGTCGGGGCTGGCGGCCTGTGTGGGGCTGCCGACGGTGGCGGCGGGGTGGGCGACGGCGGTGTTCGCGCCTCATCGTGCCGAGCTGGCGCGGCGCTACGTGTTCGGAGTGCTGCTGGTGGTGGCGGCGATGGTGTGGTGGGTGGCCCTGGTGCGCACGGTGCTGGGCGCGCTGGCGATGCTCACGGTGGGGGTCGCGGCGGCGCGGGCCCGGCCTCGGTGGTCGGGGGCCCTGGGCGCCCTGGGGGCCGCCCTGACGCTGGGGGTGGGGCTGCTCATCGGTACGGAGGGCGACCTGCTGGGCTTCCCGCGGGTGGGCTGGTTCCACCTGGGGCTCGCGGGGGCCAACCTGGCGCTGGCTGCGGGCCTGGCGGGGGTGGTCGAGCCGGCAGCGCCCGCTGAGGTAGCGTAGCGCTGTGTTCGTGGTCGGCTCCATCGATGCAGGGCGGGTGGCGCAGCTGACGGCCTTCGTGGCGGGTCAGCGCATCACCGATCACGTCGTGCGGGCGCTCGAGCCCGAGGGGCTGGCGATCACCGAGGTGGTCGAGATGGACGAGTTCACCATCGACCTGGTGGTGCGCTTCCCCGACGGCCTGTGCCTGGTCTACGACACCACCTGAAACGCCGTGGTGACCGCGGTCGCGGTCTGGGATCACCAACCAACGGCCGCCGAGCTGCTGGCGCATCGGCTGGCCGCCGGGTGGCGCCCGATGCCGTCGCTGCTCGCGAAGGGCCCGCAGGTGGTGGGCTTCGCCAGCCGGGTGCCCCGCGACCAGTGGGAGCCGGTCTAGCCGACCTTGCGGCGCAACAGGGTGCCGTCGAGGCCCGACGCCACGAAGCCGTGGGCCTGGAGGAAGGCGCGGGCCGCGGCGGGATCGGGGTGGTCGGACGGGATGGTGTTGAACAGGTAGCTCAGCCCGGCCTTGTGGGCCTCCGCCTCGAGGTGATCGAGGACCGCCGCGCCGTAGCCGTGGCGCTGGTGCTCGGGATGCACGGCGAGCAGGATCTGCGCGTCGCCCCAGGTGATGTCCATCCAGCCGTAGGCGACCACCTCGCCGTCGGCCTCGAGGCGCCACCAGGTGCCGGGGAGCAGCTCGCCGGCGCGGTCGACGTGGACCGACCCGGGCGGCAGCCGGGCGAAGAAGGCCTCCTTGGAGGCGTCGAAGCGGGCAGGGTTGGGCTCGGCGAGCCAGGTGGTCGTCATGCGGGGCTCCGTGCAGGGAGCCAGGGTACACCGACGAGGGTCCCGGTGGCGCCGCCGACCAGGTGGGCGAGGGTGGCGTGGTGGACCCCGTCGCTGGCGGCGAAGAGCACGCCGCCGGTCAGGGCCTCGGCGCCCAGCTTGGCGGCGAAGGCGACCAGCATCGCGCCGGCCAGCCAGCGGTCGCGCCCGGGGCGGCGGGCGAGGGTGAGGGCGACGGCGACGAACAGGGCCGAGGCGATGCCCGACAGCCCGCCGTACACGGCGTCGGGGGGGAGCGTGAGGGCCATGGCCGCGGAGACCGTGACGGCGGCCGCGACGAGGGTGGGGAGGAGGCGGCGGGGCGCGAGCTGCTCCAGGGCGACGGCGACCGCTGCGCAGCCGGCGGTGTCCCACAGCAGGTGCTCCGGGCTGTGGTGGACCCAGTGGGCGGTGAGCCAGCGCCAGGGCTCGTGGGTGCCGGGCTGCAGCCACAGCGCCTCGGCGAGGCCCGGGACCGCGTAGGTCACCAGCGCCGCCGAGGCGAGCAGGGTGGAGCGCCAGGGCAGCTCAGGCACGGGCAGCCTTGGTGCGCCACAGGACGAGTCCACCCAGACCGAGGGCGAGGCTGGCGGAGACGGGGTCGAGGGCCCCACCGTGCAGCTGGACCGGGGAGGCCAGCGCGGTCGTGGCGGCGAGGGTCAGGGGGAGCAGGGTGAGCAGTCGGGACATTCGGCACCTCTCGTTGGTTGCACGAGCAAGGTGACGTCGGGGTGTGGGGGTGGCGCGGGCACGGCGTGAATGCTGTGCGAAAGGGTCTCGAAACCGGGGTCTCGAAACCGGGGTCAGGACGCTAGGTGTTAGATCTCAGGGGGTCTCGAAATCGGGGTCAGGACGCTAGGTGTTAGATCTGAGGTCGGGGCGGGGCCGAGGCCTGCGAGCTCCTCCCCAGGCCTTCGACTGCCTAGGCGGGCTGGTGTGCCTGCAGATCGGCGAACAACGCCCGGTTGCTGTCGACACCCGCTGCCGTGATCACCTGGCTGGAAGCACCCTGTCGACCGACCAGCACGATGGCGCCCCACTGCGGCACGATGACCCTCCCCTGCGCCTGATGCGGAATGGCGCCACCGGTCTGCCCCCCCTCACGAGGCTCCAGGAACTCGACCTCGGCGATCTCCGACCACGCCATGGTGACGGCGCCGTGCACGCCCTCGGCGTCGACGCGCAAGGGGGAGACCGTCATGCCCGGCATCCCGTGCGTCAAGCCCCCCGGGCTGCGGGCGGTCGACGACAAGAGCCACGCCATCATGGGCACCAGGCCCGCCAAGGTGCCCCCACCAACACCCATGATGGCTGCCTCGGGAGGGATGAACCCCAGCCGGCCGAGGATCCAGGCACCCGCGTAGCCCAGTGCCGCAGCGGCACCGAGGATCCCCAGGGAGAGGCCGACGGTTCGCCCCATCGGCATGGTAATCACGATGTCATGGGACCTCGACAACGGCGCCTCCCGCGTGCGACCCATGTAGCATGGCTCGCCGGTACCGTTCGACCCGCCTAGCCCCCGACGTCTTCCGCCCCCACCCCCTCGAGCTTGGCGAACAGCAGCGTTCCTCCCGCCACCAGGCAGGGCAGAGCCAGCGCATTGAACAGGGGTACTGCCATCAACGCCGCGGCGACCAGCCCGAAGCCCAGCACGGGGCCTCGGTACCGACCGACGAAGCCGAGCTTGGCCCTGAACGACCAGCGCCGGCGCGACATCGCACCGTCCATCAGCTCGCGACCCAGCAACAGCCCCGTGGCGCCCACCGACAGCACCACATGGGCCACGCTGCCGACCACCGGCACCACCTCCAGGGCCCAGGCGGCCAGCACCACCCCCACCCACAGCCCCAGCGACAGCAGGCTGTGGGCCACGCTCATCGGCACGTCAGCCCACCGGAACGGCAGCGCCTCGGCCCCGCCCACCACCTCCTCGACCTGGGCCGACAGCCGGTCGTTGAACGGCACCGCGACCAGCCCCGCCAGCAGGTAGGCCGCGCCGCCCACGGTGAGGATGGCCAGCGCCCGCAGCAGGTTGACGACGAAGGCATACAGCAGCACCACCACCGGCGCTGCCTGGGGAGAGGGGGACCACACCCACGCCATCCACACCGGCACCAGCCACCACGCGACGACCACCGCGACCGCGAAGGCGGCCCAGGTCAGCAGGGTGGGCAGCACCACCAGCGGCCATGTCGCCGGGTGGGCCACGAGATGCCGCAGACCCCGCAGGGGGTAGGCCATCCCCGCCCAGAAGCTCGGCGGGTCACTCGGCACAGGCCCGCACGCTCGGGAACACCCGGGTGTCGGCCACCGACCCGTCGCGGTCGACCCACTGCACGGCGTAGCCCAGGCCTCCCTGCACGGTGCGCACCCGCACGCTGCCGGACCCGGGGGCGATCAGGTCGTCGTGGCGAGTCCCTCCGGGGGCGACGGTGGTGGCCCAAGCCTTCCCCGCCCCGAGCCGACCCGCGCCCAGCACGGCGTCGATCACCTCGGCGTGGGGCGAGCCGAGGTGGGCGGGGCTGATGCCGATGACCGCGTTCCGGTCGGCGCTGTCGGAGGGCAGCAGGGCGTCGAGCCACGGGCCTGACGAGCTGGTGTCGCGGCCGTGGTGACCCAGGTGCAGCACGTCGACGCCGAGGGGGCCGAGGCGGACCGCGAGGCCAGGGGCGTAGTACGACTCGACATCGTCGGTGTCGGAGCCGCCGCCAGTGAGGTCGCCGGCGAACAGCAGCCGGAAGGCGCCGTGGCTGAGCACGCCGACCAGGCTGCGGGCGTTCTCCCCGTTGCTGTCGTCGTCGCGGAAGGGGCCGCTGGCCGCCTCCATCGAGGCGCCGTCGAGGAAGCCGTTGCTGGCCCACACCTGCAGGGTGGCGTCGCCCAGCGGCAGGCTCGCTTCCTCGCAGGCCACCGCCGGGTAGGCGCCCGCGCGGCTCGCGGCGTCGCAGGGCACGGGCTGTTCGGCGGCACACAGCGCCAGCTCGGCCCCAGGGTGCTCGCTCGCGTAGTCGCACAGGGTGTCGACGGCACCGTCGTTGGCCAGGGTGAGGTCGACGAGCCCGCGGTGGACGAGTCGCCCGCGCAGGGTGAGCTGCGACGACAGGTCGTCGAAGCCGTCGACGTGGTCGGCGTGCAGGTGGGTGATCAGCACGTGGTCGACGAGGGTGGGGTCGACGGGGCCGAGGCCCTGGGCATCCAGGGCGGCGGCGACCTGCTCGAGCGCCGCCATGACGTCGTCGTCGTGGGCATCGTTGCCGACATCGAGGAGCACCCGCGACCCGTCGGGACCGACCACCACCGCGGCCTCGCCCAGCGTGAGCCCCCCGACGTAGATCTGCTCGTAGTACAGCTCACCAGGCACGGGAACCAACGGCCCGTCGGGGGCGACGAGCTCAGGGGGGCAAGCCTCCGAGGAGGCCGTGCTGGGATCGGTGCCCGCGGTCGTGCTGTGCGACACCTCGGGTGCAGGCTCGGGCGCCGGCTCGGGCGTGCTGGCCCCCGAGCCGCAGCCGAGGACGAACAGCGCGGCTAGGGCCGGTCGTCGGTCACGCACGGCTGACCCCCGCACACGTCGATGAACTCGCCGGTTCGGAAGAAGTGCAGCATCTGGTCTTGCGCCGGCTCCCACTTGCGCAGCCACCCGTGGGTGTCGCCGTCGTTGGGCTCGCTGGGGTCACCATCGGGCGGGTCGAGAGGCGTGGGGTCGAACGGGATGTTGAAGTCGACCTCGATGAGCGCGGCGGGGGCGGTGAACGGGTAGGCCATCTCCTCGAGGCCGAACACCGGCCGCACCGCGGGGGTGGCGAGCACCGCGTCGGTGGCGCGCCCGAGGATGAAGCTCGCTTCGTTGTGCACCTGCTGGTCTTCCCGGGCCACATGGAGGAGGACCTCGTGGGCCGGCGTGCCCGGGAAGGTGTCGCTGGTGATGTGGGGCGCGAAGGTGAGCGGGTCGAAGTCGTCCCAGCCCGTGCCCAGCAGGGCGAGAAAGTGCGGGATGGCGTCGTCGCCCTCATACGAGGCGTCGAGGGCCACCGCGTACTGCTCGAACACCGTCGAGCGATGCAGCAGGAAGGGGTAGCCCGAGCCCGGCACGCCGAGGTCGCCGCGGGTCACGTCGAGGCTGGTGGCCATGACCACGGTGCCGACGCTGCCGCCCTGGCTGTTGCCGTGGTACCAGACGGTGGTGGGGTCCCACGCCAGCTGACCATCACCCCTGAGCAGCTCGGGGGGCGGGTTGTCGGCCAGCGAGGTGCTCATCATCCGCTGCTGCACGAGCTGGTTGGTGACGCCCTGCATGGCCAGGTCGATCAGGTCGGGGAACCGGCCGCCGTGCTGGGTGAGCACCGGCAGCCAGACGAAGAAGTCGTTTTCGTTCATGCCCTGCATGCTGGTGGCGAGGATGCCCATGCCCTGCCGCTCGGCGAGCTCGCGCAGCCAGCCGTTGTTGGCCTCGTCGTAGCTGCCGAGGAAGCCGTGGCCGTACTGCAGCACGGGCACGGGGTCGGGGCCGTCGAAGGCGACGTTGGGCAGCTGCAGCCGGAAGGGCCAGGCCTCGGTGCCGTCGACCACGGGGTTGCCGTCGGCGTCGGTGCGGAGCAGGCGCACGCCGAGCTCGTCGGGGGGCAGCACGACGCTGGGCACGAAGATGGTGCCGTCGACGATGACCCGTAGGTTCGGGTCGCAGCCGTCGGGGGGGATGAGCCCGGTGCAGGTGATGATCTCGTCGATCTGGAAGTCAGGACCCCCCGGAGGCAGCGCATCGAAGATGGCATCCCGCACGGCGAGCATGCGGAAGGTCGCGTCTTCGTCGGAGATGGTGGGGAAGGACCACGCCAGCTGCAGCTCGTCGCGGGACAGCCCGGCGCCCTCGAGGGCGGGGAACACGACGCTGTCGTAGTGCTCGCGGCGGTCGTGGATGCCCAGCCAGGTGCTGGCGGTGGCGTCGCGCAGTGCGGCGAAGGCGGGGGGGGCCTCCACTGGAGCGCCGTCTTCGGTGAGGAAGTGGCGGACGCCCACCACGATCTCGGTCCCCCGGGGCCAGGGGGCGGCGGGACGGATGACGATCAGCGGCTCTTCGAGGTCTTCGCTGAGGAAGTCGCGCTCGATCCAGTGGGGGAGGACCTCGCCCGTGCTCGCATCGACGACCACGACCTCGGCGTCGGGCAGCAGCGAGCGCGCGGAGTCGAACACTTCCCACTCCGGCATCTCGGCCGTGGGCAGCTGGAACAGGATGGGCGACACAGCGCCGAAGGCGGGGAAGGCCTCGAGGCGCGACGGGTCGAAGGGCTCACCGTTGTCGGGCTCGGGCAGGGCCTCGGGGGGGAACGACAGGTGGCCGTCGGCCATGAAGGCGCGGGAGGGGAAGGGGTAGGCGCAGGCGTCGAGCAGGTTGTCGCAGCCGGCGATGCCGTCGGTCTCCTCGACGCCGAAGTTGTCGGCCACCGTCGGGGCCGGGGTGCCGGTGTCGGTGTCGGAGGTGGTGGGGCCCGTGTCGCACGTGGCGTCGTTGCACGGGGTGGTGGTGGTTGGGGTCTTCTCGGTCTCGGTCTCGCATGCGGCCAGCGCCAGCAGCACCCACAGTCCCTTCGTCATGCACGCCTCCATCCCGCGCGTCTAACCCGGGATCGGCGGGCAGCGTGAGGCGAGCTGCCGGCCCGCCTGGCAAGTTGTTGAACCCGGATGCCAGACCGGGGGCACGAAGGGAGCAGACGGGTGTGCGCACCCCACCTCACCACCCACCCGGAGCTCGCCATGACCCTGCTGCTGTCCCTGACCCCCGCCGCCCTCGCCGCGACGCTCCACGTAGGGCCCGGGCAGGCCTACACCGACCTCGGTGCTGCGCTGGCGAGCGCGGCAGACGGCGACGAGGTCTACGTGCACGCCGGCACCTACGAGCTGTCGGGCACGCACACGGTGCTGGCCGATGACGTCACGGTGCGTGGAGAGGGGGCCGAGCTGGTGTCGATCGTGCCGGCGCCGGGCGGAGACTGTGCGCTGTCGGTCGGTGCCCTGGGAGTGAACGGCACCGGCGTGCGGCTGGAGGGCCTGTCGTCGTCTTGTCAGCTCTGGCCGCAGTACCGGTCGCGCGTCGAGGTGCGCGATGTGCACGTCAGCGGGGCCGACATGCTGCTGTGGGCCTTGGAGGTCGAGGTGGTCGACGCCTCGGTGACCGATGGCCAGCTGCGGGTGAACGATGCCCTGGAGGTGCGCTTGTCCGGGGTCGAGGTGGTGGGGGGGGGAGGCAGCGTCGTGCGTGGGCACCCCTTCCTGGGGCTCCCGGTCGAGGCGCGGATCACCGACAGTCGCTTCATCGACGCCGAGGGGGCGGGCTTGTTCGTCGACAAGGTGGACCGGCTGATCTTCCTCGACAACTGGGTGTGCGGAGCTACCGACTCCGGCCTGTTCGTCGATGTGGGGGACGACGGGACCGACGCGGTGATCCGCCGCAACCGTTGGGTCGGCAACGAGGGGGGCATCGGCGGAGGCTTGGTCGTGTCGGGGCGGGTGGGAACCCCGGCCCGCGTGGCGCTGGTCGACAATGTGTTCTGGGCCAACCGTGCCATCCAGGCGCTGTCGGTCTGGCTGTCGAATGTCCCGGAGACGCACGTGGTGAACAATGTGTTCGGCGCCTCGGTGCACTACCCCACCAACGGAGCCGGATCCGAGCTCCTGCTCGACGACACCCCCATCGTGCTGGACCACAACCTGTGGTGGGCGTCGCCCCGGGCCTTCGTCGAGGGCCCCGCGACCACCGGGCCCAACGCGGTGTTCGCCGACCCGATGTTCGTGGCCCCCTCCACCGACTGCAGCGTGGCCGACTTCGGGCTGCTGCCCGGCTCGCCGGCCCTCGATGCTGGGCATCCCTCGATGCTCGACCCCGACGGGACCGTGAGCGACATCGGCGGCTGAGGGCGAGGCCCATCCTGCCTGGCCCTTTGTCTCACGTGCTCGGTGAGCCCGCCCCTAGAGCGGTTCGTAGCGGATGGTGATCCGATCGTCGGGGGCCGGCAGGCGGGTATGCAGCCACACCACCTGGGGGTCGTTTGCTAGCAAGACGTAGTCGCCGGTGCCCTGGGGCCCCTGCTGGAGGATCGAGACCCCTCCCGCGGCGTCGGTGATCAGCACGTCCAGCGTGGCAGGGTCGGGCTCCGTGTCGAGACCGAAGTGGGTGTATCCCCAGGGCGCCACCTTGCTCCCCAGGGCCTCCAAGGCGGCGCTGTCGAGATCGCCGATGTGCTGCTGCACCCCACCGGTCAACCCGGAGGCGTCGAGGTAGCGCTGCCCCAAGGAGGTGGCGGTGCAGTGGGCGGCCTCGCTGCACACGAGGCTGTGCACCGCGGTGTCGACCGGCTCGGCCAGTGTCTCCAGCCACGCGGCGAGGTCGGCGGGCTCGACGGGGAAGGGCCCGCTGGGGTCGTCGGAGTGATCTTCGTCGTCGGAGATCATCACGACGTGCAGGGCGGCACCCTCGCGTCGGAAGTCGGCGTTCGAGGGCGTGAGCGTCGTGTCGAGGGCGAGCCGGGCCGCCGTGAGGCCCCTGTCGCAACCGGAGATGGCGGCCGACGTGAGGGCGAGGTCTGGGAACGACCTCAGGGGCTCGGGGGTGGAGGCGTCGATCCAGCGATGCCCGTTGTGGGAGAGCAGCGCACCGACTGCGGCATCGGGGTGCCCGCAGGGCCCGGCGGTTTCGACGCTGGTGGTGGTGACCCCGATGCGCCCGTCGAGACCGTCGGCCAGCACCCATCGCGTGAACGCCGGGAAGCCCGACCCGAGCAGCTCGAGGTAGGGAGACATGGAGGTGCTGTCGTCGATCACGAGCAGCACGTCGACCAAGCCAGACGGCTCGAAGCTCTGTTCGGTCAGCGTGGTGTGGGTCGTAGGGGCCGCCGTGTCGGTGGCCGCCGTGGCGGTGTCGTTCGCGGCAGCTCCGCCGCCGCTACAGGCAGCCAGGTAGAGGGCGCAGATGGGCGCGAGGGGTCGCATGGGGCTCTCCGTGGTCAGACGACCGATCATGGTCGCTCCCGGTGACCGCCGTCACCAGTACGTAAGCGTCCGGCCGTACCCCCTTGGCGTGGCCGACTGCCTGAGCTAGTCGAGCTGTCCGAAGGCTTCGTCAACGCAGGAATGGCTGCCACAGGGTGCAGCGCATGCCGGTCGGCGGTTAGCTGCCGCCCTGGAGGGTTCATGGGACGCATCTTCGAGACGCGCAAGGCCACGATGTTCAAGCGGTGGGACCGCATGGCCAAGGCGTTCACGCGCGTCGGCAAGGAGATCAGCATCGCGGTGAAGGCGGGGGGTCCCAACCCCGACAACAACCCTGCCCTCCGCCGGGTGCTGCAGAACGCACGCTCCGTGAACATGCCGAAAGACAAGGTCGAGGCCGCCATCAAGCGGGCCAGCGGCGAGGGCGCGGAAGACTACGCGATCCTGCACTACGAGGCCTACGCCCCCCACGGCATCGCGCTGGTCATCGAGACGGCCACCGACAACCCCACCCGCACGGTCGCCAACATCCGCCTGTGGCTCAAGAAGGAAGGCGGCAACCTGGGCACCAGCGGCTCGGTGATGTTCCTGTTCGAGCGCCTGGGCGTGTTCCACCTCGATCCGGAGTCCATCGACGACAAGGAAGAGCTGGAGCTGGAGATGATCGACCACGGGCTGACCGAGGCCGGCATGAGCACCAACGACGACGGCGAGAAGGTGTTCGTGCTGCACTGCGAGTTCAACGACTTCGGCATGCTGCAGAGCGGGCTGGAAGCGAACGGCATCGAGCCGAAGAGCAGCAGCGACGAGTACGTGCCCAACGACCTGGTCGACCTGACCGACGAGCAGACCGAAGAAGTGATGAAGCTGATCGAGCGGCTCGAGAACGACGACGACGTGCAGCGCGTCTTCCACAACATGGCCTAGCGGCTGACGGAGGGCCCGATGGCCCGGTTCGCGTCCTTGTTCCTGGGCGTGTTCTTGTTGCTGGCGGGCTTCGGCCTGTCGGCCTCCCTGGTGAGCCTGACGCTGGCTCAGCGCGATCTGACGAGCTGGGTCGGCTGGGTGGGCGCGGCCTACTTCGTCGGGCTGGGGCTGGGGTCGCTGCGGGGTGCCGCCATCGTGGCGCGCGTCGGGGTGCTGCGGGCCTACGGCGTGCTCAGTGCGGTCGGCTGCCTGGGCATCCTGATGCTGGTGGTGGTCGACGACCCGCTGGCCTGGCTGCTCGCCCGCGGCTTGCAGGGCGTAGCCCTGGGTGGGCTGTACGTGTGCATCGAGAGCTGGCTGGGGGCCTCGGTGGAGGCCTCGTCGCGGGGCTGGGTGCTCGGGGTGTACCAGGTGGTGGTGTACCTGGGGCTGGGGGTGGGCCAGCTGCTGATGGGGGCGCTGGCCTTCGACCTGGGGACGGCGCTGGTGGTGGCGGCCATGTGCCTGTGCCTGGCTGCGCTTCCCGTGGGGTCCACCCGCCAGGTGCCCCCTGACCTCGACGACACGGTCGCGCTGGGGCTCCGCGAGCTGTGGGGGCTGGCCTCGGTGGGCCTGGTGGGCGCGGCGGTCTCGGGGGTGACCACGGGGGCGGTGTATGCGGTGGCCCCGGCGGCGGGGGTGGTGGCGGGCCTCGACGATGGGCAGGTGGCCTGGTTCATGGCCTCGTTCATCGGGGGAGGTCTGGTGCTGCAGATGCCGCTGGGCAAGGCGTCGGATGTGCTCGATCGGCGGCTGGTGCTGGCGGCCACCGGCGCGCTGACGGCGGTGGGGGCGCTGCTGTCGATGGCCATGGTGGGGCGGCCTGGGGCGCTGATCGCGGTGGCGGCCTTCCAGGGCGGCTGGGTGTTCGCCATCTATGCCATTGCCCTCGCCTACACCTTCGACCGCGTCCCCCCGTCGAGGGCGCTGCCGGCGAACGCCACGCTGCTGCTGGTGTTCTGTGGGGGCTCGGTGCTCGGGTCGAGCAGCTCCTCGGCGCTGCTGGCCATGGTCGGCCCGGTGGGCTTCTTCTCGGTCTTTGTGGTGGCGGGGACCGTGCTCGCCGCGGTGGCGCTGCGGGCCGCGAGCCGCTTCGATCCGGTGCCCGACGCGCTGCAGCACGATGCAGTGATGATGCCGCGCACCTCGCCGGTGGCAGGGGAGCTGCTGCCGGTGGAGGTGACCGAGGAGCGGGCTGCGCCGGTGGCGTGAGCGGGCGGAAGCGGGCGCGTGCAGAAGGGGGGTCAGGTGCCGTCGTCGAGGAGCCACTCCTCGACGGCCTCGGTGACGGCGTGCCCAGGCCGACCGAAGCCCATCACCAGGTCGCTGTGCGTGGCGTCGTCGAGGTGCAGATGGTGGGCGTCGACACCCGCGTCCCGGAGTCGCGCGGCATGGGTGGCGCTGGTCTGACGAGCGATCCATCCCTTGGTGGTGGGCGACGATGCGGGCTCGGCCGAGACCAGCAGGCTCCGGGGCACCCCTGCGTCGACGTGCGCCGCGGGGGACAGATGCCACTGCGTGGCTCTGGATGTGCCGAACACCGAGCGAATCAGTCGCTCGTTGTCGGCGATGTCACTTCCCTCCATCAGCTGCAGGGCAAGAGGCACATCGTAGGCATGCACATCGAGGGAGATGGCCGCGTCGAGGTGGGAGCGGGGCAGATCGTGGGCTGCGAGGTAGCTCGGGTCGGACGCCACGAGGGCGGTGAGGTGGGCGCCCGAGGAGAAGCCCATCAGCACCACACCGGTGGGCTGCAGCCCGAGCTCCTCGTGGTGGTCGTGGAGCCAGCCGATGGCTGCTGCCAGGTCGGTGGCCATATCCGCAGGGTCGTGGGGACTCTGCCCTGTGCCAGGCTTGCTGGGACGCCTGAAGTTGGGAGCCGCCACGGCGAAGTCGTGCGTCAGGAACCAGTCGATGAGGCCGGGGGCTAGGGCCAAGTTGTCTTTGTCGCCGCCCACCCAGCTGCCTCCGTGGACGAAGACGACCAGCTGCTGGGGGGCCGGATCGGGGGAGCGATACAGGTCGAGCCGCGAGGAGGGGGAGGGGCCGTAGGCCACGTCTCGGCGGACCGGTGGCGGTGTGGCGTGAGTGAGCGGCGCGTAGGCGCAGGCGAGCAGGAGGGTGGCGAACATGGCGGCTCCGCAGGGGATGGCTGCGGAAGACGTTGGAGGCGCCCGCGTATTGTCTATGCGGGGAGGGCACCGAGGTGCGGGCTGCGCGGTGGGCCGCGCCTTTGGGGCGCGGCGGCCGTCTAGGTGGGGTCGACCACGGTGCCGAGGAACCACGGCACCCCCGCTGCTTCGTCGAGGATGACGAAGAGGAACGGGTGGTCGACGTCAATGATCCGAGGCGGGTAGCCGGCGGTGTCGGCGAAGGTGCCATAGCTGGCGGCAGCGGCCTCGAAGCCTTCGTAGGTCACCGACAGCACGGTCTCCTGCTGGGCGCTGCCGAGCATGACGCACGTGGGGCACAGCGACCCGAACTGCACGCCGGAGGCGAAGCTGGGCAGGCCGAGCTGTGGGAGGATGGCCGCCAGGTCGAGGCGGCTCGATAGCGACAGCAACGGCATCTGCAGCTCGATGGTCTGGAAGGAGCCCGGCGCGACGATGGCCTCCAGGGTCGGTGCGTCGAGGGAGGCCAGCAGGTCGGGCAGGCCGTCGTCGGCGTCGGGGAGCACCACGAGAAAGCCGATGGTCGGGTCCTTCGTCGGTATGCGGATGACCTCGGCGTTGCCTACCCGATGCACGGCGTACTCGAGGGTCATCGCCATGGTGTCGGGCAGCACGGTCGACCCGTCGAGTCGATGGAAGAGGAAGCCGTAGCCGGGGTCGAATGCGACCGGCCAGTCGGCCATGACGGCCATGGCGTCGACCGCTACGAGCTGGGTCATGGGGGTGGGGGTGCCCTCGGCCAGCAGCTCGGGGATGAGGCAGGAGGTGGTGTCCTCCACCCAGGCATTGACCTGCTCGCGCACGACCTCCGGCTGGCTGAAGTCGACCTCGTTCGACACGATGCCCGCGGCATGGGGCGAGGTCGACCAAGGGGCCACCGGCGCGTCGGCGACGTAGATGGCCCGCCCGCGCGACACCAGGCCATGGCGAAGGGCGGGAGGCGCCACGACATCGGCGTCATAGGCCGCCATGGTGGCCAGCCAGTCGTCGAGGGGCTGGCTGGGGGACAGGGTGTCGTCGAGCTCGGTGGACGTCACGCCCTGAGCGTCGATGGCGAGGATGCCCAGCAGACCGGCAGCGGACAGGGGGCTCACCGTGGTGTTCTCCTCGCCGGCGTCGGTGGCCGCGAGCAATCGCACCCCGAAGTCGCGGAGGTCGGAGGCGAAGGCGTCGACGGCGGGGTCACCGATCAGCAGGGCTCGCGCATCAGGTGTGGCGACATCCGCGGGCTCCCCCGCCACACAGTCGGTGTCGGTGTCGGTGTCGGTGTCGGTGTCGGTGTCGGTGTCGGTGTCGGT
>CBDUIC010000099.1:0-26759 GCA_965367245.1 uncultured bacterium
GGCGGCGGCGAGCTTCGAGTCACAGACAATCCCTCGCTCGAGAGCCTGGCGGGGCTCGACAACCTGGTCCACGTCGAAGGTAAGGTCCACCTCAACGACAACCTGGCACTGGCCGACCTGTCGGCCCTCGATGCGCTCGAGCATGCCGCCGGGGTGGAGCTGTGGAGCCTCCCCGCCCTCACCGACATCGACGGCTTTCCCAGCCTCACCACCGCCACCGGCGGCATCTGGATCCAGCACAGCGACAACCTGCTCGATGTGTCAGGCTTCGGCGCGCTGCAGTCGGCCGACTACATCACCATCCGCTCCAGCGATGGGCTGCTCGACGTGTCGGGCTTCGGCTCCCTCGAGACGCTGACCACGGGCGGCCTGTGGATCTACCGGCTCCCCGTGCTGCAGACGATCAGCGGGTTCGGTCGACTCAGCCACATCGAGCGCGAGCTCAGGCTCGACGACAACGACGTGCTCGCCTCGACGCCAGGCCTGGTGTCGCTCGAGACCTTGAGCGAGATTCAGCTGACGACGTTGGCCGAGCTCACGGCACTGCCCGATCTGTCCCGGATCTCCTCGGTCTCCGGGGAGGTCAAGATCTCGCGGACCGGCGTCACGACCCTCGAAGGCCTGGAGGGCCTCGTCGAGATCGGGGAAGATCTCGACCTGTACAACAACAGTGAGCTGGTCGACGTGACGGCCCTGCACGGGCTCACCTGGGTGGGCGGCGATGCGCTCATCGAGGAGAACCGGTCCCTCGCCTCCAGCGACGCGCAGGCCCTCCTCGACGCCATCGACGCCGTGGGTGGACTCGCCCGCGAGTCGGGCAACGGCCCCTAGCGACGACGGCCCCGCCAGCCGGGTCGGTCATGGGGTGGGCTCCGGAGCCCGGCGCAGCACAGCGGCGAGGCGGATGTAGGGGGCGGCGTCGCAGCGAACGGAGTCCTCCAGCCACTTCTGGCGGGCGGCCTTCACGCGGTCGACGTAGAGCAGGTCGTGCTGCAGGCGGCGCTGGTCGACCTGGCGACGGGCGGTGCCGAGCTGGGCGCGCAGGGTGTCTTTGCGCTGGGCGACCCAGCCGCGCAGGGCCCGGAACTGGGGGCGCAGGGTGAGCACGGCGTCGGCCTCGTAGGCACGCTTGCGGGCGCGTAGGTGCTCCTCGACGGCACGGACGGAGGCGAGGAGGAGGGTGGGAAGCTGAGGGACGGCGAGGTCGCGGCCGGTGTTGGGCAGCGCATCGTCGAGTCCCACCGCAGGTGCGAGCTCGGACCAGTCGTGGCGCACGAGAGCAGGGGAGTGTGGGGACCGCACGAACGCACTCCAGTCGACGATGACCGGCTGGGAGCGGTTGTTGGACAGGGTGGACTGGAAGACCAGTGCGGTGGCGCCGGGGGGCAGCCCACGGGTGACCTCGACGAGGGGAGCCTCGTGGCGCCGGAAGGAGGCGAGGACCCTGTCGGTGAGCCACTCAGCGACGGGGTGCTGGGGCCACCACAGCTCCCAGTCGGGCCAGCCGTCGCGGGTGTCGCGGGCGCGGTCGTAGGCGGCCATGACCCGCTCGCGGCTGGCGGTGAGCTTGACCTCGTGGTGGCGGCCCCGGGTGAGCTCGGGGGGCAGGTAGCGGTAGCGGCGCTGCAGGTCGTCGGGCATGCGCAGCCGGAAGCCGTCGAGGTCGTCGAACCACTCGACCTGCTGGGCGTCGCCGTCGAGGCCGAGGTGGGTGAGGCCGTGGCGGGCGAAGGCGAGGTCGTCGGGGAACAGGGTGAAGGGGTCGCGGGTGGTGACCTCGACGCGGTGGGTGGCGTCGTCGTCGTCGGCGGCGAGCAGGTCGGCGAAGAAGTCGTCTTCGACGGCCTCGACATCGGGGACGACCTCCTCGGGAGCGGTGCCGTCGTGGATGGCCTGGGCGACGATCTGCTCCTCGGCCGCGGCGCTGTGGGCGTTCATGAGCCAGGCGACGTCGCCGAGGGCGCGCACGGCCTCGGCCTCCTTGTCGATGAGGCGCTTGATGATGCGCAGGTCGCCCCGCAGGGCCTCGGGGCCGGGCGCGGTGAGCAGGTAGCGGACGATGGGGGTGGCATCCTGGCCGAAGCGGTCGATGCGGCCGTTGCGCTGCTCGAGGGTGATGAGCGACCAGGGCACGTCGTAGTGCACGAGGTGGTGGCAGGCGTGGTGCAGGTTGAGCCCCTCGCTGGCAGCATCGGTGCCGAGGAGCAGGCGGATGTGGCCCTTGCGGTTGTTGAAGTCTTGGACGAGGGCGTACTGCTCCTGGTCGGGCTGCCCACCGTGGAAGACGGCGACGGGGGCGGCGGACCACTTGCGGTCGTCGGCTTTGTAGACGGGGGTCTTGGCGAGGCCGTAGCGGGCGGCGAGCTGGTCGCGGAGGAAGTGCAGGGTGTCGACGCGCTCGGTGAACACGACGACGCGCTCGCCAGGCTGGCCGGCGGCGTAGCCGAGCTCGTCGAGGAAGCGGAACAGGCGCTGCAGCTTGGCTTGCTGGGGCGGGGTGGCTTTCTTGGTGAGGGCGAGCAGGGAGCGGAGCACGGCGAGGTCGTGGTCCACCTCCACAGAGGGGTCGCGCTGCTCGAGCTTGGCGATGCGGCGCCTCAGGGTCTGCTGGCAGGCCGCCGGTGACGACAGCCAGGCCTTCAGCAGCAGCTCGCGGAACAGGGCGTCGGTGGTGCGGCTGCGGCCGATGGTGCGGAAGCGGGCGGTGCGGAGGGCCTCGAACACGGCGTCTTCGGCGGGGGTGGCGTCGACCTCGAGCAGGGCGAGGTCGCGTTCGAGGAACTGGCCGACGGCTTCGTGGCGCACGTCGCGCTGGAAGCGTCGGATGACGAGGGACTTCGCCTGCGAGCAGTCGTCGTCGGCGGCGACGGCGGTGGGCTCGAGGAGGCGCAGCAGGCTGGCGAAGGACTGCTTGCGGCCGTCGTGGGGGGTGGCGGAGGTGAGGAGCAGGGCGTCGGTGTTGCGGGCGAGGAGGCGGGCGAGGCGGGCGCGCTGGCTGCGCTGGGGGCCGCGCTCGGCGACGTTCTGGCACTCGTCGATGACGACCGCGTCCCAGTGGCAGTCGTCGAGGTAGCGACGGTACTTCGCGTCCTTCTTGAGGGTGTCGATGCTGACGATGACCCGGTCGAAGTGGTGGAAGGGGTTCTGGTTCGACGGAATCTGGGCCTGCACGCGCTGCAGGCCGACGGAGTCGAGGCGCACGAAGGGCAGGGTGAACCGGGCCCACAGCTCGGCCTGGAACTGGGGAAGGATGCTCTTGAGGGCGACGACGAGGATGCGCTGTCCCCGCCCGCGGCGCACGAGCTCTGAGAGCAGCACGCCGACCTCGATGGTCTTGCCGAGGCCTACGCCGTCGGCCATCAGGATGCGGGGGCGGAGCTGGCCGAGGGCCTTGGCGGCGGGCTCCCACTGGTAGCGGGCCTCGCGGACCGCGCCACGGTGGCCGATGGTGAGGGCGTCGTCGGTGGGTGGGGTGCGGCGGAGCAGGGCCTCGAGGTAGAGCCGGGCGCGGCGGTGGCCGGGGCTGTCGTCGCGCACGAGCTCGGTGTCTTCGGGGCGGAGCACGGTGACGGTGTCGAGGTCGGTGAGCAGGGTGGCCTGCTGGTGGCGCACGAGCTCCGACAGGCCGAGGGCGGTGATGGCCTGGCCGCGGGCCGCGTGCTGCACGTGGCGGACCATCCACTCTTCGTCGCGGACGACGATGCGGGCTCCGGGGGCAATGGCATGCATCAGGACAGCTCCACGTGCAGTTCGTCGAGGTGCAGGGCGTGCACGACGTGGTTGAGCAGCTCGGCGTCGTCTTCGAAGCCGATGACCGAGGCGAAGTCGTCTTCGTCGTCGTCGGGGTCGGCGAAGTAGCGGCAGGCGGCCTGGGCGAGGGCCTGCTTGGGGGCGGGGAGGGGGGTGTCGAGCAGGGCGAGGCAGCTGGCGGCGAGGCGGCGGGCGAGGGCGACGTCGACGAAGGAGCTGGCCGCGGCGGCGGCCTCGGCGGCGGCGAGGTGGGCCTCGACCTGGGCGCGGAGGGCGACCGGGTCGGCCGGGGGGAGGGCGGCGAGCCGGGCCAGGTGGGCGGCCAGGTCGGGGGGGAGCTCGGGCATGGGTCCTCGGGGGCTGCACCGAGGGGGACGTGGTGGTGGGTGGGATCGGACGTCAGGGGGGAGATCAGCGGCGTGGGGGGGCCAGCCGGGGTGAATCGGACGGGTGCTGAGGGCCAGCGGGGTCGAATCGGGTGCTTCGGGCCGGATCGGGGCGTGCGGCGCCGGAGGCGAACGAACCAACGCCGGCAATCGGGTGGTGTACCGAGCCGTCGGTGCACAGACACCCGATTCGACCTGGCTGGCCTGTTTGGGGGGGCGGATTCGACCCGGCTGGGCGTCGGGTTGGTGGTGACCGTCTGCGCGACCTCCTGTGCAGCGACAACTACCCGGGCTGCGAAGACGACATCCGTTGCGAGTACACCATCGCATCGGCGGGGGAGCCCGACTGCAGCTCGGCGTGTGAGTAGCCTCCCGGCTGCACCTTCCCCGACGCGCCACACAGACCCGCCGCGATGAATGCGCTGCGCCCCGAGACGTACGACCTGTCGCCGGCAGCTGGCAGCGGTACGGTATAGGCTGGCGTTCTCCGTACAGACCGTGGAGGTTGTGATGCGTGTGGCTCTCCTGTTTCTGGTCGCCTGTGGGGGCGGCGATGGCTCCGATCCCGACGGCAGCACGGCCGACCCGCAGGGCGAGCGCTTCGAGCTCACCGTGTCGGGCCCGGCGTTCCCCGACACCCAGCACTTCCAGCTCGACGTGGAGCGGCTGTTCTGGAACGTGGGCAGCGACTACAGCTTCGTGACGACGTTCACGGGCGGCGGCGACGGCATCGTGTCCGACGATGGAGCCTTCGTGCTCGACACCTTCAGCGGAGGCATCGGCCCCGAGGTCATCGATGGCGTGGGCACCATCGAGCTGGGAGAGAAGGCCGATGGCACCGACGGCTGGGTGATCATCATCTGGCCCACCGGCTGCGCCGACAACTACGTGGGCTGCGACCGGGTGAACCTGGCGACCCGAGACGGCACGATGAACGTGACCGCCCACCAGCTCGGTGAGGCCCCCTCCCGACCCCACGAAGAGGGCCCCACCTTCATCGGGGGCAGCTTCGAGGCCGACGCCGAGGAGCAAGACGAGCCCAACGAGGGCCGGGCCTTCGAGGTCGAAGGCGTCTTCTACCTCGAAGACTGAGCGGGCCGCCGGCGACGAAACGCCGGGTCGGCCCCCCTGCGAGTCCCGCACCCACATCCTGCGGATTCCGCAGCGTTCCTTCCGAAAGCAGGGTTTGCCCGAGTGGCACGGTTGTTGCTTTTTGTCAGCGCACCCAACCGCCACAACCCCTGATGGAAGGTATCCATGCTGCACAAGATGCTCGTTCCCTGCGCTGCCCTGGTGGCTCTCGCCGCCTGTGGAGGGAGCGACGACGACCCCACCAGCTCCGACTCGATCGACTCGGCGACGACCCCCGCCCCCCTCACCGACAGCGCCGGCTCCACTGACACGGCCCCCGACCCCACCGCCGCCGTCAGCAGCTGCTCGGGCTGGGAGGCGCTCACCGAGATGCACGGCATCGAGCGCAGCGACCTCGACACGTGCACCGACCCGACCGCGCTGTGGATCGAGTCCACCCTCATGAACATGGACGGGCTGATCATCACGGGGGCCTCGGTCGTCGGTGACGACGGCGGCACCATCGCCGAGCCTTGTGTGGAGGTGGCCTGCGATGCCGACCACATCTACATCGCGTCGAACGCGCTGCCCCACTACGACCCGCAGGCACAGCCGATCTTCACCACCACGCCGACGCCCATCGTGCACAAGGTCCCGCTCTTTCCCACCTCCCTCGACGACAGCATCGCCCCCGACGACTGGCGCGCCCCCGAGGGCTGCGATGTGGCGCTGTCGAACTGGGTCGGGGCCGTGGTTCCCGAGGTGCCCCCGTCGAACCACTGCTGGTACCAGACCGAAGACGGCACCTACAACACCGGCTCGACCACCATCACCGACGGCGTCGACACGGTGCACAAGGTGCACTGCTACGGGCAGACCGGCACGGTGATCACGGGCGTGCCCACCTTCGCACCCTGCGAGGAAGCCCAGCCCGACCCCTACGGCTCGCCGCTGTTCGCCACCTGGGCCGACCCCGCGTCGCTGTTCGTCGACCTGTGCGGCACCCACCCGGCCGCCATCACCCACAACCACTGGCTCCTCGAGGCCTGCCTGGCCCTCGACGACGACAACATGCCCATCAACAGCTACGCCGCCGGCGCCTCCACCTTCGACGTGGTCGCCCTCGACGATGTCGACTGCGACGAGCCGTCCCCGGTGCTCGGCTGGTCGTACGACGGGCACCCGATGACCGGCTCGTGTGTGTGCATGGAGCGCGACGCCGACGGGGTGTGCACCGACACCCGCCGCGCCCGCAGCGGCTACGTCTACGGCGGGCTGGCGCGCTGGGCCGACGACACCCACAGCGACCCCAACGTGCACACCGAGGCCGTGGAGGCCTCGGGCCTCGCCTACGAGCTCGACGCGTGCACCGCCACCGCCGACTGCTGCCCCGACGGCGGCATGTGCGAGCTGTACTGCCATCCTCTGCTCGTGGAAGACGAGGGCGAGGTGGTGATGGAGGGCCGCTGCGTCACCCCCGACTACAGCTGGTGCTCCCACGAGTTCGAGGCCCACGAGGAGGTCATCGACAGCGACGGCTACGTCTACCTCGACCGCTGCAACGGGGTGGAGACGGCCGACGGCTACCAGTACGTCGGCACCTCGACCTTCCCCTACGTCAACAGCTGCTACACCGACGCCCCCAGCGTCTCCGCCCTCGACGAGACCTACATCCGGCTCGACGCAGGGGCCGGCCCCGGGCCCGGCGGCCCCGGCGGCCCCGGCGGCATGCCGTAGCCATGTGGTGGCCCTTCTTGCTCGCCTGTGCCGATGTGGCCTCGGGGGACCTCCCTCCCAGCGCCGACACCGCCGCCTTCGATACCGGGGCTTCCTGGGTGGCGGCCGAGGTGCAGCTCACCTCGGTTCGCTACCTGCTCGACATCGACTGGTCGGGGGCGGAGTGGGCCGACGACGCCTACGTCTTCACCACCGACCTCGGGTACGTCGTGGGCCTGCAGCAGGCCACGCTGACCACCAGCACCGTCGAGCTCGTGCCCTGTGACGAGCTCGACAGCACCTGGCGCCTCGACCCCAGCTACCTGGCCCACGCCAGCCATGAGCACGACGCGTCGCAGGTCGTCGTCGACCGCGGCATCGACCTGCTCGGGCCCACCTCCGTCGAGCTGGGCACCGCCACCACCGGCGACAGCCCGTACTGCCAGGCCTACGAGCTGCTGTCCATCGCGTCGGACAGCTTCGAGGTGGTCCGCCTGAGAGGCTGGTACCACCGTGCCGACGAGGCCCCCACGCCGTTCGAGGTGGTGAGCTCGGTGCCAGCCACCTCGCTGCGCCCCCTGGTCGTGCTCGACGGCGACCCTCCCTCCGGCGACGCCACCGTGCGGCTGACCCGGTTTCCCGCGCGGAGCCTCGATGGCATCGACCTCGAGACTGTCGCCGACATCGACCTCGCCTTCGACGCCAGCGTGCGGCTGTCACAGCACACGCGGGTGTCCGTTCCATCCTCTGCGTCTACGACGCCCTAGGAGCTTGCTATGCGTACTCTGTTCCTCGCCTGTTCCCTGCTCGCCTGCTCACAGTCCGAAACGGGCGGCCCGACCGACAGCGGCACCACCGCTGCCACCGTCGACCCCACCGACGACCCCACCACCGACGAGCCCGACCCCACCACGACGGCGGGCGAGACGACCTACACGGTCTCGGTATGGGCCGACAACTGGTCGTCGATGTACATCGACGGCACCCTGGTGATGGAAGACTCGGTGCCCATCACCACCGAGCGCTCCTTCAACGAAGAGGTGTTCACCTTCACCGCGACCCCGCCCTTTCAGGTCGCCGTCGAGCTCAAGGACTTCAAGGAGACCGACTCAGGCCTCGAGTACATCGGCGAGCCCAACCAGCAGATGGGCGACGGCGGCTACATCGCGCAGTTCGTTCGGGGCGACGGCTCCACGGCGCTGGTGAGCGACGCCTCGTGGGTGTGCCTGGTCACCCACCAGGCCCCGCTCAACAAGGACTGCGAGTCGTCGGCCGACCCCGACACCGACTGCCTGTTCGCGACCGTCGACACCCCCGAGGGCTGGGCCGACCCTGACTTCGATGACAGCCAGTGGGCGGCGGCAACGGTGCACACCGAGGCCGAGGTATCTCCCAAAGAAGGCTACGATCGAGTGACGTGGGACCCCGCTGCCGCGCTGATCTGGGGCACCGATCTGGAGACCGACAACACGCTCCTGTGCCGGGTGACCGTCGACGGCTAGGCCGGGAGCCTGTAGGGAAGGCGCTACCGCCTCCTAGCCCCCGGTGACCACCTCCAGCTCGACCCTCTCGCCGCGCCGGGTGAGCTCGAACAGGAGGGTGTCGGGTGGGGCGGCCTGCAGGGCCTTCAGGGCCTCGCTGGCCTCGGCGAAGCTAGTGAGCGAGTGGCCGTTGACGGTGTGCACGACATCGCCTGCCTTGAAGCCCAGGGCGTCCATGGAGCCGCCGTGAGTCATGCCCGACAAGCGGAATCCGTCGTAGTCGCCCGTGGGGCCGCGGTGGAGCAGGGCGCGATACGATGCGTCGGCGGCGGTCGTCGGGTCGGCCAGGTGGCCGAGCAGCGACTCGATGGTGGGGGCTGGCACGAAGGTGAGCTTGGGGATGGGCGGCACGGGGGGACCGGTGACGGTGACCGTGCGCTCGACGCCATCGACCAGCCAGGTGAGCGACGTGGCGTCGCCCTGGACGAGCTCTTGCTTCACCCTGTGCAGGGTGGCGGTCAGGGGGTTGCCACGCCCGGTGCCGGCAACGGCGATCACGTCGTCGTTGCTCGGGGGGGACGTGGGGTGGGACACCCACGCGGCCAGCTGGGCCCGAGTGACCGTGTCGGCTCCTGGGTCGAGGGCAGGGGGGGGCTCGCCCACCAGCTCGAAGACCACGGGTTGTGCCAGGTGCAGGGCCAGCTCACACCGGCTCGCGTCGCCCGCGGCAGCGGCCCAGGCAGAGGGGTTGCGCTCGCTCACCGCCACACCGTTGACGCCGATGATGCTTCTGCCCATCAGGCCCAGCTCCCGGGCCACCGCGTACGCCGCGGAGGTGTCGTCGCCCGCTGCCTTGTTCAGACCATAGAGGCAGTGGGGCATGTAGGCACGATGAACCTGGGGAACCTCGCCGGCAAGGGCGAAGGAGAGCAGCAGCCACATAGGTACTCCGAGATGTGCCTCTTGGTATCATGCGGGTGGTGTGGTGGGAGCTGTGGTGGCCATACAGTAGGTTGTGCGTCGGGTATGGCTGGTTCTCCGCGACGTGCAGAGGTGGCCCTGACGCTCACGCGACGGCGACCGGGACAACGACCTGAAACGACGTGCCCTCGCCGCGCTCGCTGGTGGCCTCGATGGACCCACCCAACAGCGTCGTCAAGCGCCGTGCCAGCGGCAGCCCGAGCCCCGTGCCTCCGTACACGCGCTGGGTCGAACGCTCGGCCTGGGCGAACTCCTCCCACACCGACGCGAGCTGCTCGGGCGTCATGCCGATGCCGGTGTCGGTCACGGTGATCGACAGCTGCCCGTCGGTGTAGCAGACCTCGAGGGCCATCTCGCCGTGCGTGCAGAACTTCGCGGCATTCGACAGCAGGTTGAGCACAATCTGCCGAATCCTGACCTCGTCGAGCGACACGGTGACGGGCTCGGTCGGCAGCGACACGCGCCACTGGTTCGAGCCGGCCTTGGCCAGGGTGCGCCCGACGGTCTCCAGCTCCTCGAGGAACGGCAGCAGGGGCACCTCGCGCAGCTCGACCTCCATCCGGCCCGCCTCGACCTTCGCGAGATCCAGCACCTGGTCGATGAGCGCGAGCAGGTGTCGCGCGGAGCCCACGATGTGGTCGAGGTCGCGGGCATCTTCGGGAGGCGTTCCGGCCAGGATGTCCTCGCCGATCATCTCCGCGTAGCCGATGACCGCGTTGAGGGGGGTGCGCAGCTCGTGGGACATGGAGGCCAGAAACCGCGACTTGGCGACACTGGCCGCCTTCGCCTCGTCGAGGGCACGCTCGAGCTTCGCCTGCGCCTGCATGCGCTCCCGGATGTCGCGGACGACCAACACCCACCCATCGTGGAGGTAGGTGCAGGTGGCCTCGACGGGAAGGCTCTCCCCGAAGCAGGAGGCCTCGAGCACGATGGCGCCGCTCGCGTGTTCCAACCGCCGCGCCTGCGGGATCAGGTCGCTGATGGGCATGCCCGCAAGGCTCGGATGCTGGAACAGCTGGGATGCGGCGGCGTTGGCCGTGGAGACGACCCAGCTGGTGTCGAGACGAACGATGGCGTCACCCGCAGCGTCGAGGATGCGGTCGATGCGCGCTCCCTCGGCCTCCAGCAGGCGTTGTCGCATCCACGTGCCGAACGCGATGTTCAGCAGAAACGCGCCGTACACGAACACGCACGCGGCCGCGATGACCAGCGTGCGATTCAGCGGCAGCTTGTCGGGGGGCATCGTCTGCGGAAAGGGTGTGCCCAGCGGCCCCTCGACGACGAAGGCTACGCCCACCGTGAGCACCGACACCATCACCCATGCCCTGGCCAGGCGGGGCGCGTTCATGATCAGCGGGAGGATGGGCACCAGAGGGAGGAAGTACAGCGCGGGCGCCTCGATACCCCCGTTGAGCGCGGCGTTGCATGCCAACACGGAGAAGGTCGTGGCGGAGGCCATGAGCGCAAGCTCGTGGAGGGTTGCGCCGTGACGCATGCGAACCAGCGCCACGGCTGCGAGGGCCACGCCTCCGAACGAGGGGGCTGACAGCGCGTACCACCCAGACGATGCGTCGAGGATGCCGAACAACAGGGCCAGCACGCCCAGCCCCTGCAACACGGCGGCGACGATACGCATCCGAACGACGTCTTGTGGGGCGAGGCGCTGCTCGGCACCGGGGGGCATCCACCGGTCGATGAGGGGGTGCTCGAGACGCGCCAGGATGGAGTTCGTGCCTCCCCTCGTCCCGTTCATGCGCTGGCCCCCCAGAAGTACTCATCGACCCATGCACGACAAACTCAAGCCCGTCCTTGATGCAGAGGTTGTCGAGCCCTGGCAGCACGGGGCACGTGACGGTGCCCGAGGCAATGCCGGTCTCCGCCCCGTCGCCGCCACAGGCCCCCTCACTCCCTTCGCCGGCGCACCACCCTGCGGGGCGCCTCGGGGTCGGGGGCGGGGGCCTCCGCCTGGCGGACCGCCTCGTACCGCTCGCTGTCCCGCCGCACCATTACCAGCGCCGCCTGGTGGTACCACTGCGCGGCCGAGCCCCCCTCGTTGCCGGTCCAGCCCTCGCCCTCCACCGCGTAGGGGGTCCGCGCCATCGAGTCGACCACCGACACGATGCAGGGGTCGTGGACCGGTTCGTCGGTGCCGGCACAGGGGCGGCCCTCCTCGTCGTGCCAGTGGCTCAGGGTGAGCTCGCCCTCCAGCCGCGACCCGAAGCTCGACCGCGACACCTCGAGCTCGCCGTCTTCGTCGGCCTCTTCGGGGTAGTCGAACGACTCGTGGACGTCGGCGAAGGCGAGAAAGCACCCGCAGCCCAGCTCGGCGGCGATGCGCCGCAGCGCCTCGACCCGAGCCCTGTCGTGGTGCTTGAGGTCGGACCAGCCGAAGCGCTGCTGGGTGTAGGCGTGGTCCAACAACACCACGAGCCACGTCTCCCCCGTGAAGAACGATGCCAGCCGCCGCTGCAGCTCCTTGCGTTGGTGCTCGGGGGCCGGGCGACGGGCCCGCGACGTGGCATGCAGCGAGAAGGTGAGCGCCATCCGGCAGCCCGAGGTCACCGGGCGGATCTCGTGCACGCAGTCGGGGTAGAAGCCGAGGAAGACCAGCCTTCGTGCAGCGGCCGCTTCGGAGCTGTCGAAGACCTTCTCCTCGCCCGCGTGGCGGGCCACCAGCTCGCCGCCCTCGTACGACCCCGGCAGCGCCACCACCATCGAGCCCCACATGGTCGGGTCGCGCTCGGTGTCGCGATGGGGCGCGAAGAAGCCGCCCTCCTCGTAGAGGACGAGCTTGTGCAGCACCGCACGCAGGGCGACTCCCTCCGGGAACCCCAGCGCCTCGACGATGTGGTCGATGCCCCGCTGCAGCCTCACGCTCCAGGCGTCGTCGAGCCGCACCTGGGAGGCGGCGATCTCCTTGGAGGTTCGCACGCTGTCGTCGTGCAGCGTCTGGTCACGGTGGCCGAAGGGGGAGGGGACGGCGTGGCTCAGGATCGCCTGGAGCTCGCCGTCGGTGGGCGGCAGGCGGAAGGAGCCTACGCCCTCGACCTCGATGGCGAGGCCCATGGCGGGGGTCTCGAAGCGGGTGGCGAAGTCTCCACTGCCCTGCAGCGCGACCAGGGCGTCTCGGATGCGCTGGATCTGTTGATCGTACATGGGCGTTCCCCCGACGCATCGTAGATCGCAGGCTCGCGGCGGGCTCAGTCCAACGTGGCCTGCAGGACCGGTGGGCTGCCGGTGAGGGTGCCGGACTCGACCACCAGGGGCGTCAGGCTGGTCGCTCCGCCGGTGCTGGTGGTGAACGGCACCTGGGTGACCAACTGCTCGTAGCGGAGCGCAAAGGTACTGCTCTGCACCGACACGTCGCTGCCCCACTTCACCGACACGCCGCACAGGTCGCCGCCGGCGATGGTGGTGTCCCAGCCGTCGGTGGGATCGACCCACTGCTCGACGGCGTAGTCGGTGTAGCCGCCGCCGCAGGCATGGACGCGGACGAGGTCGACGTAGGCGTCGCCTCCCGTGAGGTCTGCCTCGGCCCGGCTCACCTCGAGGTGTAGCTTTGGGTTGCCGATGAAGACGAAGGCGTGGGCGGAGCTCGCCAGCGCGAGGAACAAGGCGGAAGAACGGAACAGCATGGGTTTTCTCCTGGTGGCCGCAGAGGCACCTCCAGACAAAGCAAGCGACGTTCCATGCGGTTCGGCCGGCAAAAGCCAGGTTGTTCCTTCTGCGGCCCTCGGAGAACGTCGACTGGAGTCGACGCGCCGCCGGCCGGTGTCGTCAGGAGTCGACACCTCCCTCGCCGAGCAGGCCGTACAGATGGCTGCGGTGCACTCCCAGCCGCTTGGCGGCCTCGGTCTTGTTGAGGCCGCAGGCCTCGAGCACCCGCCGGACGTGGGCACGCTTGAAGGTGCGCACCGCCTCGCGCAGGTCGTCGGTGCGGGCGGGGGCGCGCCCGGGCTCGGCCTGGGCGAGGTGGTCAGGGCGAATGCTGCCGGCGTGCGCGCTGTGGGCCCACAGCAGCCCACGCTGAACCGACTGCTCGAGCTCGCGGATGTTGCCCGGCCACGGCTGGGTCTCGAGCCAGGTGGTCGCCGCCGTCGACAGCGGCAGCGAGGGGATGCCGAACCGGCGGGCAGCTCGGTCGACCATGGCGTGGGCGAGCAGCAACACGTCGTCGCCTCGGTCGGCCAGGGAAGGGAGCGCGATGCGCAGGGTGGAGAGGCGGTAGAGCAGGTCGCCTCGGAAGTGGCCCGCGGCCACCTGCTGATCGGGGTCGACGTTGGTCGCTGCGATGACCCGCACATCGGTGGCGTGGCGGGTTCGCGTCTCGCCCAGGCGGCGGTACGCGCCGCTCTGCAGGAAGGTGAGCAGCTGGGCCTGCGCCTGGGGAGCCAGCTCGGTCACCTCGTCGAGGAACAGGGTGCCGCCGCGGGCCGCTTCGACCAACCCGGGCTGGTCGCCCTTCAGCCCGGTGTAGGCGCCGGCCCTGGCGCCGAACAGGTCGGCGACCAGGCGGTCGGGCTGCAGCTGGGCGCCGTTGAGCTCGACGAAGGAGCCCGTGGGAGCGCTGCTGTCGTGCAGCACCCGGGCCACGGTGGTCTTTCCGGTGCCGGTGGGGCCGGTGAGCAACACGGGGACGGGGGCCGACGCAGCGACGACCAATGCCTCCAACACCCTGGCCATGGCGGCGCTGCTGCCCACGAGGGGGGTAGCGGCGAGCCGCTGGCGCCACGGCCGGGTCGGGTCGGGCCCGTCGCCCCTCGTCGCCCACAGCAGCCGCTGGGCGAGCGGGCCGAGATGGCGAGCGGCCTGTCGCACCAGATCGACGGTCGCGTCGTCGAAGGGCCCGCCCGCGCTGTGGCCCTGGAGGTAGAGGACTCCGATCGACACGGTGCCAGCGTGGAGGGGGGCGCACAGCACGGCGTCGATTCGGTGCCGCTGCACGCTCGCTTCGTCGCGGAACCGTGGGTCGGACATGGCGTCGACGGTGTGCACGATGCCCGTGGCGCTCGCCTGGCGGAGCAGCGAGGTGGAGATGCGTTGCTGCAGCAGCTCCACGTCGTCGAGCTGATGGGCGGTCCACCACTGAGGCCGACGGGTGTCGTGGCCATGACCGATGGCGAGGTAGGCCACGCGGGCATCGGTCGCCTCACGGACCAGCGCGATGACGTTGGCCAGGAATGGCTCCACCTCGGCGCCGTGCTGCAGCTCGAGCAGCGCCGACCACAGCTGCCGCTCGGTCGTGGTGTCGCTCATTCCCGAGTTCTCGGGAACAGCTGCACGTTGACCTGCACGACCAGGTCGGCGTCGACCGCGCGGTGGGGCTCGATGACGCTGAGCTGAAACAGGTGGAGGGCCTCGATGAGCGCGGGCAGGTCGTCACGCCGCACCGCGACCGACAGCGAGCCCAGGTAGCGGTCTGCCGAGGGGACCTCGTCGATGGCCTGCGACGCGTGCTCGAGCTGCTGCCGGTGGTAGGCGCGGGCCATGCGCGCCATGGCCTCGTCGTCGAGCTGTCGCTCGGTGGCCACGGATCGTCGATCGCCTAGGAGGTCGCCCTCGCGGAGCAGGCGCAGGGCGCGCGTGAGCTCGTCGGTATCGGGGGTGGGCCACAGCCGCGCCATCAGCCAGTCGACCTCGGGGCGGAAGCCTTCGCAGCGCTGTAGCTCGAGGATCACCGGCACATACCAGCGGCCGAGCAGCGCGGCGTCTTCGGGGTCGGGCCGACGGGCCGAGAGGAAGTCGGCCAGGGCCCGCGCGGCCGCACGGGCTGCTCTACGCAGTGCCAGGCTCTCGCCGTGCTCGCTACGAACCAGCGCCTCCCAGTAGGCGAGGTGGTCGCCGTCGAGGCCCAGGGCGGTGCCCCAGGCGCGCGACTGCGACAGGCTGAGGTCGCGCTCGCCCGCCAGGACCATGGCCACCAGCGACCGCGACGCCCCCGCACGGCGAGCCAGGGAGGTCTGCGAGCGCTTCGGCTGCTCGTCGATCCAAGCGCGCAGGACGGAGCGGTAGTCGGGGTGCGCGAAGAGGTCCATGGGGCGGCGCGACTATACCTTGCGTCCGACGCTCAGGACGAGGGTTGATCAGGGAGTACGCCGAGCCTGAACGCCGCGTCGTGGGGGGTGAAGTAGCCACGCCTCTGGTGCAGGGTGTGGACCTCGATCTGCGCGAGGGCACCACGGGCCTGCGCCTTCCATCGTGCAGGCAGGTCGGCACCCGGGCTGGCGCCCAGCGCCAGGGCGTCGAGGACCAGCTCGGGGAGCGGGCAGTCGGCGAGCTGCTCGTCGGGGGGCGCGCCGCCCTGGGCGTGGGCGCCCACGGCGGCGGCATGCACGGCTCCCCAGCGACTGCCGGCTCGGTCGAAGTCGTGGGCCGCCGCCGTCGCGAGCTCGGCGGCACCGGCGTGGGCCCCGCGCAGCGAGACCATGGCCTCCCCGAGGCGGATGGCACCGCGCACGAAGTCGTAGTCGACCCCCTCCACCGCAGCCAGCAGCTCGTGGTCGGGCTGGTCGCCGCCTCGACGGTTGTAGGCCGAGCGGAGCACCCACTCGGCGCGGGCCTCGTAGTGCCCGTGCCGCCCCGCGCTCGCCAGCCCCAGGGCCTGCCTCGCCGCGGACTCGGCGGCGTCGAGTCGGCCCGCCTCCAGTGCCGCGGCGGCGGCGTTGAGCAGGCTCGACAGCCTGCCCACCTCCGTGTGGCGCTGAGCGGCCGAGCGCAGGTGCAGGGCCATGGCTTGCTCGGGCTTCCCGTCGCGGTAGGCCGCCAGCCCGCGCCAGCCCAGCACCTGAGCTGCGTGCTCGCCCTCGGCCCAGGCCTCCGCCGCGTCGAGGAGGGCCTGTTCCGCTGCCGGCCCGTCGCGTCGCGCCTCCTCCCAGCGCAGGTACCACCCGACGATCGCCAGCTCGGGCGGCACCGCCACGGTGCACGGCTGGCCCACGCGAGCTTTGCGCGCGGCCTGCACCACCTGGGCGAGCCCGGGCCGCCGGGGCGCGAGGAGCCCCTCGATGGCTTCCGACAGCGACGCGGCGTCGGTGAGCGACCCCATCTGTGCCAGCCAGGTGCACAGGGCGTCGGGAGGGTCGTCGAGGAGTGCCAGCCCCTGCTCGGCGAGGCGCACGGCTCGCAGCCGGCTGCCCGCGGCCCAGCGACGCACCAGCTCGGCCTGGAGCGCCTGCGCCAGGCCCGGCCCCCCACCGGCCGCGAGGAGGTGGTGCAGCGTGGCGGGGGCGTCGGCCGGCAGGGCGGCGGCGATGGCCTGGTGCAGCTGCTTCCTGTGGCTCGGCGGGCCCTCGGCCCAGCCCGGGTCGAGGACGAGGCGCAAGGGCCCCTGTTCGTCGCTCAGCAGTCCCCTGTCGACCAGCGGCTGCACGCCCAGGCGCACCTGCCACAGCGGGCGCCCGACGATGAGGCTGAGGGTCTCGGGGCGGGTGTGCGGCCATGCGAGGCGCACGGCATCGATGAGCTGTCGCTCGTCGGTCGACAGTCGGCGCGCGCTGTCGGCCGGGCAGGGGACGGCGGTGGGGTGCGACACACCGGTCATCAGCCCTTCCAGGTCGGGTCGGGACAGCTCCCAGCGTGGCCCCACCCGGCGGGCGTGGCCCAGTCGCTCCCACGCCCCCAGCTCCCGCAGCACGCCCCCCGCCGTGCCCCCCGAGCGCAGCTGGAGGAGCCGCGCCGCGTCGGAGGGCAGGTGCAGCACGCGCTCGGGCCCGCGGAACAGGTCGCGCAGGGCTTGCTGCGGCAGCGTCGGCACCTGCACCGCGTCAGGCGCGGGGCGGACGGCGATCACCCCGCCACGGGCGGCCTGGGCGTCGACCAGCTCCCGAGACCACGGGTCGACGCGCTCCCAGTCGTCAGCGAGCACCAGGCCTCCGCTGGCGACGTGGGCAGCCAGGGCCTCCTCGACGAAGACGGCCGGGTCGGCGCTCGCCTCGTCGCCCAGCTCGCGGAGGAAGGCGAGCACGCTGCCCAAGGGAAGGGTCGAGGGCTCCAGCCATTCCACGGGATGGGTGTCGGCGACGGCCCGGGCGAGGGCCTGCAGGTGGTGCGTCCTGCCGCTGCCGCGAGGCCCCCACAGCGACACCGAGCGCCCGGCACGGGCGGCATCGATCAGCGCGTCGAGCGCATCGCGTGGGCCCAGCCACGGCGGCGGTGGTGCCTGCGACGCCCCCAGCAGCTCTGCGGCGACATCGGCCGACGCCGGCCGCTGCTCGGGGTCACGTGCCAGCAGCGCGTCGATGGCCGCCGCCCAGGTCGCCGGGGCCGTGGGCAGCAACGACTGCAGCGGCGGCGCGGGCTGCAGCAGGCGGCATCGCCACAGCTCCAGCCAGTCTTCGGAGGGGTGAGGGGGCTGGCCGGTCAGCGCCTCGAACAGCATCACCCCGACCGCGTACAGGTCGGCGCGCCCATCGACGGCCCGGCCCTGTAGCTGCTCGGGGGCCAGGTAGCGCGGGGTACCCAGCACGGCTCCGGTGCTGGTGATGGTGCTGCCGAGGGGGCGCCCGCGGCTGAGGCCGAGGTCGAGGATGACCGGCTGGCCCTCCGGCGTCAGCAGCACATTGCTGGGTTTGAGATCTCGGTGGACCACCCCTGCGCGGTGCAGCGCCGACAGCGAGCCGAGCAGGCGCTGGACGGGCTCACGCAGCTCTGCCCAGCCTCGGAGGGGCCCGGGAAAGGGAGCGCCCCGCACGAGGTCCATCACCAGAAACGGACACCCCTGGTGGTGGCCCTGTCGGCGGAGCCGCACGACCCCTGGCACATCGAGGAGCCCCAGCGCGATGGCCTCCCGTTCGAAGCGCTCCTCCGACGCTGGGTCGGCACGATGCAGCAGCTTGAGGGCGACGTGCTCGCCCGTGCCGATCTCGATGGCCTCGTGGACCTCCCCCGAGCTGCCTCGCCCCAGCAAGCCGACCAGCCGGTAGCCCTCGGGGGCGGTGACCTCGCCTACTCGCACGGATGGGGTAGGCGCATGGCTCCGGCGACGGGCCACGACGGCGGGGTGGGGGGCGTGAGCTCGCGTAGGGGCCCGCCAGTGACGCTGTCGGTTTCGATGCGCGTGCGTGCGTAGAAGGTGCCCACGGTCGCGCTCGCGAGGAACGCCGCCAGGGTGGTCGTCGGCTCGCTGACGCGGGTGTGGATGAGGGTGTCGTCGAGGGGCGCGTTCGACAGCTGGTGTAGCTGACGTTCGGCAAGGCCCACGATGAGGGTGTTCGCTTCGTCGCTGCCGGTGTTCTCGCCGACCCGGTCGGCCCACTGCGGCCCTGCAGGGAGAGGAGGTGCGCTGCCGGGAAAGGCCGCTGCGTCGGTCACGCGGAACCACTCTGCGCCGCTGCGCACGTAGTCGGCCTTCGTCATGCCCGGGCGCTTGGCCTTTAGGTGGGCCCAGGCGTTGTCGCGGAAGTCTGCAGCGTCTTTGTAGGCGGTGCACTGCTTGACCGTCAGCTGGGCTGGTGGGCGGGCACCGGCGACGAGCCGCGGAGCCACCTTGGGGTAGTCGGGGTGCAGCAGCAGCAGCTCGACTAGCTGGTAGGGAGCGGGGGCCGGCATGCACAGCACGAGCCCCAGGCCCACGGTCTGCCCATCGAGCTTGAACTCGACGGTGCCGGGGTCGTAGGCCGGAGCGGTGAAGGGCGCGCGGTCGGACGTGGGAAACAGGGTGGGCCAGGGCAGCATCTCGCCTCCTACGCCGCGACTGTACCGCGTCGGCCGAGGGGCGCTGTCACGACCCGTGACGCCGAAAGCAGCGCGAGGGCTCTGCGACCTCTCTGCTGGGTTCTACAGTGCACCCCCATCGAAGGAGGGACGCATGAGGTTCGCGCTGTTGTGGTTGGTCGCTGTGGGGTGTGCGCACACCAAGGTCACCCATGTCTACGAAGAGAACGGCGAGTCGGTGGAGAACACCTCCCGCGGTGTGCCGACCTTCAGCCCGCTCCGCTACGAGCAGATCGTCGTCGTCACCAAAGGAGAAAAGGAGACCAAGGCCGAGCTGGTGACGCTGCCGGTCTACCCCGACGAGCCCAACCTGTTCTTCAAGTCGGTGGCCGGCCTCGGCAGCCAGACCCTGGGCCTCACCCTCGGCCACGGGATCGCCACGGGCATCAACCAGGTCAGCGACAGCAACGCCGACGAGCTGGTCGCCGCCATCGGCGCGGCGGTGGGCGGGGTCGGCACGGCCGCCACCGGGGTGGGCGCGCTGGTCACGAGCCTGGCCGGGCTGGAGGAGGTGCAGGAAGGCGCGGGCGGCTGGAAGGGCCAGCTGGAGGCGCTGGTGACCCAGGCGGCGGGCAACGCGACGGGCGACGGGAAGGCCGTGCTCGAGGCGCTCCTGCAAGACCTGGTGGGATGGGGCCCGGGAGAGGCGCTGACCCGGCACAAGGAGATCGGCGGGAAGCTGGCGTCGGCCGACGGCAAGCTGAAGGTGCTGTGTCCGGATGTGAGCGGGTCGGGCTCGGCCTGTCTCGCGCGGCAGCAGATCGAGCTGGCGAACAAGCAGCTGGCGTCGGGGGCTCCGACGCCCGGGTCGTCGACCGGGGTGTCGCTGTACCGGGTGGTCTTCGTCGAGGGAGCGCCGACGCTGGTGCCGCTGGAGCTGTCGAAGTGAGTCGCGCGCTGGCTTGTACGTTCGGCGAGCTGCACGAGCTGCGCTGCGAGCACCGCGCCCGACTGTCGGGGGGCGGGGTTGTGGGCAGCTGGGTGGGCTCGCGGCGCCGAGGGGGTCGATGGCGCAAGGAGCCGGTGGTCGTCGTCGCCGTGCAGCGCAAGGGCGAGGTGGGCCCCGACGAGAGGCTGCCCGCACACCTGCCGGTCGGCAACCGCAGCGTCGGTGTCGATGTCGTGGAGGTTCAGGCGGCCGAGCTGCAGTGTGCTCCGGGGGACCGCATCGTGGGCGGGGGCAGTCCGGGCACCTTGGGCTGTATCGGGCGGTTCGCTGGTGCCCCGGCGGCGCTGACGGCTGGGCACGTCGCCGGCTACCAGGGCGCGTTCTGGTCGTGTGGTGTGCCGCCTGTGCGGAAGGTGGTGGCGCATGCCCCCTACCTGGTCGGCACCCACGTGCACGACCTGGGGGTGCTGGAAGCGGCGCCCGGCCCCTCGAAGGCCGTGGTGCTTCCCAGCGGCGTGGCGACCGGCGGCCCACCGGTGTCGCCCACGGAGCTCGCCGGCCAGGTGCCGGGGCTGCTCGAGGTGTGGGCGCAGGGAGCCACCACGGGCTGGCGTCGTGGCGTGGTGGCGGGCCTGTTCGCCGAGTTGGTGCCCCAGGCCATCGCACCCCACGTGTTCGATGGGGGCCAGATGCAGCCCTACACCACCGATCTGGTCATCCACGCGGGTCGCGGGGCGTCGGCGAAGGGCGACTCCGGAAAGCTCTGGTACACGGCCCAGGGGCGGCCGCTGGGGCTGCACTGGGGCGGCACGGTGCAGTACGCGCCGGCGGGGTCCACCAGCCGGTGGGCCTTCGCGACCCACGCCCACCGGGCGGCGGCGCTGGGCTTCGCCTTCCCCACCTGACGGGGGGTCACGACCCGTGTCGGCTCCTTGCTGGAGCCCGCGTCGTCTGGGGGTCATGAACAGGTGTTGCCAACGCCAACCTTCCCTTCGGAGCACCCATGTCACGCGCATACATCGATCAGGTCGACCTCACCGACAACGGCAAGGTGGTCGTGTCGGGCCACCTGGCCCACCCCGGCCTCGTCGCCAGCCTGAACCAGCGGGTCTATGTCACGCCCCCCGCGGATGGCGTCTTCGAGTACGACCTGGTGGTCTCGGCTGTCGGCCAAGGGCCCTCTCCGATGATCCTGGTGCCGTTCTCGGCCGAGGCGGCGGCCCCCGGTGGCGAGGCCAACGGGGTGCGCATCATCCAGCAGCCCGCAGGAGGGGGAGAGCTGATCACCACGACCCTGCTGCAGGTGCGGCGCGTCGACACGTACACCGACGCCAACAGCAACCACGTCCTCCTCGAGGGGGCCGTGGTGCATCAGGGGATGCTGGCGCTTCGGCTGGTCTACGGTGGGGGCTGCCGCAGCCACACCTTCTCGGTGGAGTGGGACGGGCTCACCCTGGAGAGCAACCCGTCGCAGTATGTGCTGAACGTCGTCGACAGCGGCCCCTATGACCCGTGCAAGGGGCTGATCCCCACCGAGCTCCGGATCGACCTCGACGTGCCGGGGATCGACTTCGATCGGCCCAGCACCCTGGTGGTGCGCACGCCGTCGGGCGGTGAGCTCCGCGTCGCGCTGCCGGCCTAGTGGCTGCCCCGGGCCGTGGCGTGCGCTACGACGCCGCGGCACCCTGGAGCAGCCCATGCCCAAGCCTCCCCGCCACGGCACCTGGACGGTCGCCATCGTCGACCTCACCCCCCCGCCGGCGCCGACCCGCGCCCTGGTGGTGCTCGTCGATGGTCGGTCCGACCCGCTGCTGGCCAGGGTCCTCGACCCCGACGCCGATCTGGCGGCGCTGCTGCGCGAGGCGGTGCGGCGCCCGGAGGTGGGGGAGCCCTCCCGCCCCCGGGAGGTGCGGATGCGGCCGGCCCTGGCGCCGGTGCTGGGCAGGGCGGTGCGCGCTCTGAAGGCGAAGCTGACGGTCACCGACGAGCTGCCCGTCCTCGACGCCCTGCAGGAGCGGATGCGACGCCCCGCGCCTCCGAAGCCTGTCGACACGCTGTCGACGGAGGCCCGGTGGACGGCGCTGGCCGAGCGCTGGCGTGGCGACCCGCCCTGGCCGGCGGCCGACCATGTGGCCTTCGTGCTGCACGGCGCCCGGGAGCTGCACGGCAGGGCGGTGGCGGTGCAACAGGGCAGCGTGCGCATCCACGACCGGCTCCTCGACCTGCTGGCCCACGGCGCGCCGTCGTTCGCGGGGCTGTGGGGCGACTCGCACCTGGTGGTGGAGCTCGCGGAAGGCGGGGTCCACCTACGAGAAGACAGCGCGATCGAGCCGACGCGACGGATGGAGGCCGACGACGAGCCGGGGGCGCGGGCTGCGGTGGAGGCGGTGCTCGGGGCGGTGGCGAAGCAGGGAGAGGCCCTGGCGAGCGCAGAGCAGCGCACGGTCGTGCAGACGGAGGTGGGCCCGGTGGTGGTGCAGTCGCAGCCCCTGGCGCGGGTGCCCCCGATGCCGCTGGCAGGGCCGGGGCATCACCTGGCGGTCCTCGACGATGTGGCGGGGAACGAGGTGCTGGTGGCGGTGGTCGACGACGAGGCGGCTGCGTCGCTGCCGAGCGACCTGGAGGGGCTGACGGCGCTGCGGCTGGAGCCCCACGGCGTCGGGGTGGCGGTGGCGGCTCTGGCGGGGGAGGCCCCGCTGGGGGTGCTGTCCTTTGGCGGGCGGCGCTGGGCGCGCCTGGCCCAGGGCCCGCGCCGGCTGCAGCTGGTGCATCGCGACCCGGCGGCCGGAATGGAGGGCGTGGTGCTCGACACGACGGTGGAGCTGCAGTCGACGCTGCCCGACGAAGGGGAGGTCCCACCCGAGCCGATCGACCTGCCGTCGCCGGCCCAGGCCCTGGGTGCCTTCCTGGAGCCCCTCGACCTGCTGGAGATGGACCCACGCTGGGAGACGGTCGTGCGGTGGGCGGTGATGGTGTGGGGGGCTGGGGTGATGGCCGATCACCACGGGTATGTCGAAGCGCTGGAGCAGATGCTGCGGGCGGGCCCGGTGGGGCTGGTCACGCTGCTCGACGAGCATCGGCGAGCGACGGCGCCCCACGACGACCGCTTCCTGGAGCTGCGGTCGATGACCCGGGAGGAGGGGGGGCTGTCGCTCGAGGTGGGCGCCTACCTGCTCGGCGAGCGCTGAGCGGATCGTCGCCGGTCATCTACGAAGAAACTCGTATGTCGCGGACGCGATGCGGATACGCTCTGCATGCGAACCGACCGAAGGGGCGGCGGTGCTGGGCGGTCCTCGCTCGGCCACGACGGCTCTGTGTTCGCAGGTGAGACACCGTGGCAGACAAGTCCCCCAGGAAGCAGGCCCAACCGAAGAAGCTCTCGACCAAGGAGAAGAAGGCCAAGAAGAACGCGAAGCTCGCCGCGAAGGAAGCTGCGCGTGCAGCGGCCGTGAAGCCCAAGTCGGGCTGATGGTGCGCCCGGGCGCCACGCCGCCTCGCCCGCTGCAGCTCACCCTCCAGGGTGCGATGCGTCGTGGACCTCCCGGAGGGTGATGATCCCGTCGAGAGCCTCGGGAAGGCTCTTCATGACGGCGACGAAGCCATACAGCACCGCTCCGTGGTGCACGCCGACGACCAGCTCCTCCTCCAGGGTGGCGACGACCTCGAACAGGCCGCTCGACAGGAGCACGACGGCCGACAGCAGCCGAATCCAGGGGTTGTCGCCGATCCAGCGCAGCCAGGGAAGAAGGGTATGCACGGGCACCTCCGCGCCCGCGACCCTACCGCACCGGCTCGTGGCGGCGTGGCTAGGCCTTCTTGGTCGCCTCGAAGCCGAAGAAGATGGCGAGGGCGAGGGCGAGGATGCCCGCCCACAGCTCGAGGCCGATGGGCAGGAGGTGCAGCAGCACGCCCAGGGGGGTGTAGAGCAGCAGCAGGTGCAGGGCGAGCACGCCCCCACAGGCGGCGAGCAGGTAGGGGTTCGACGCCCACTTCACGCGCCAGGCCGGCAGGGCGCTGCGCGCGGAGAAGGCCATCAGCAGCTCGAGGACCACGGCGAAGCTGAGGGCCGCCGAGCGAGCCAGGGGCAGGTCGTCGTACTGCCACAGCACGCCGACGTAGACAGCGAAGGCGCCGGCGAAGCCCAGCAGTGTGGCCACGGCCAGGCCGAACCACTCGCGCTCCAGCAGGTGCTCCTTGGGGGGGCGGGGCGGGCGGTCCATCAGGTCGGCCTCGCCGGGCTCGGCGGTGAGGGCGAGGGCGGGCAGGCCGTCGGTGAGCAGGTTGATCCACAGGATGTGCACGGGCAGGTAGGGAACGGGCAGCCCCAGCGCGAAGGCGGCGAGCACGAGCAGCAGCTCGTCGAAGTTGGCCCGGAGCAGGAACAGCACGAACCGGCGGATGTTGTCGTGGCTGCGGCGACCCTCGGCGATGGCGGCCACCAGGGTGGCGTAGTGATCGTCGGCGAGCACGATGCTGGCGGCCTCCCGCGCGACGTCGGTGCCGCGGCCGCCCATGGCGACGCCGACGTGGGCAGCCTTGAGGGCGGGGGCGTCGTTGACCCCATCGCCGGTCATGGAGACCACCTCGCCCCCCGCCTGTAGCGCGCGGCACAGGCGCACCTTGTGCTCGGGGGACACCCGGGCGAACACCGAGCAGGACTGCACGCGGGCCTGCAGCGCGGCGTCGTCGAGACCGTCGATCTGCGCGCCGGTGGTGACCTCGTCGACGGGCAGGCCTACCCGGGCGGCGATGGCGGCTGCCGTGCCTGCGTGGTCGCCGGTGATCATCACAGTGCGCACACCGGCCCGCGCGGCGACGGCGACGGCCTCGGGAGCGCCGGCCCGAGGGGGATCTTCCAGGCCGAACAGGCCCACGACCTCGAGGGGCCCTTCGCCGGTCGCTCGGGCGGCCGCGAGCACGCGTCGCCCGCGACGGGCCATGTCGTCGGCGGCGGCGAGCACCTCGGGCGGCGACCCGGCGAGGGAGGCGACCCGCTCGGGCGCTCCCTTGGTGTACAGGTCGGCCCCGTGCCGGGTGGTCATGTACTTGATCTCGGACGAGAAGGGCACGGGCTCGTCGTCGATGGGGCGCCGCCGAGCGCCGTGCTCCTCGGCGAACCGGAGCAGGGCGAGCTCGGTGGGGTCGCCGTGGGTGGCGTCGGCGGCGTGGTTGCAGCTGATGCCGATCTCGGCGAGCAAGGCCTCGTCGTCGCCCCAGGTCTCGACCACCGTCATCCGGTTCTCGGTCAGGGTTCCGGTCTTGTCGGAGCACAGCACCGTCACCGAGCCCAGGGTCTCCAGCGCGTCGAGGCGCCGCACCAGCGCACCGTGCTCGACCATGCGCCGGGCAGCCACGGCGAAGCACACGGTGACCACCGCAGGCAGGCCCTCCGGCACCATCGACACGCCCAGGCTCACCGACACCAGCAGCAACTCGCCCAGGGGCAGCTGCTGCAGGGCACCGACCCCGGCCACCAGCACCACCGAGACCAGCGCCACCAGGGCGAGGGCGCGGGCGAGTCGCTGCAGCTGGCCCTCGAGGGGGGTGGGGGGTGCCTTCGACGCCTGTAGCAAGCCCGCGAGCCGGCCCACCTCGGTGTGGGTGCCGGTGTGGGTGACGATGCCCACGCCACTGCCGTGGGTGACGAGGGTGCCCGACCACGCCATGCTGCTGCGGTCGCCCAGATCAGCGCCCTCCGCCACCGGCTCGATGCCCTTGTCGACGGGGCTCGACTCGCCGGTGAGGGCCGACTCGTCGACCTGCAGCGACGTGGCGCTCAGCAGCCGCAGGTCAGCGGGCACGCGGTCGCCTGCCTCGAGCAGCACTCGGTCGCCGGGCACCATGTCTCGAGACGCCACGTGGTGGGCTGCCCCGTCGCGGAGCACCAGCGCGCGAGGCGCCGACATCTTGGCGAGCACGGCGATGGACCGCTCCGCCCGCGCCTCCTGCACCGCCCCCAGCAGCGTGTTGAGGACCAGGATCCCGCCGATGACGAACGCATCGATGAAGTCGGTCGCCGACAGCTGGTGGGTCGCCTCCACGATGGGCAGCACGATGCTGAGGACCAGCGCCGCCATCAGGATCCACACGAACACCGACTGCAGCTGGTGCCCCACGAAGGCCAGCGGGCTGGTGCGGGCCCGCGGCAGGGTGTTCGGGCCGTGCTCGCGGAGGCGCTCGGCGGCCTCGGCGCTGCTCAGACCGGCCTCCGACGCGCCGAGGGTGTCGGCGACCTGCTCGGCCGGCTCGGCGTGGGGATGGCGGATCACGGCGTGGGGCCCTCGGTCGAGGGGGCTCCTAGCCCGCTACTGCAGCGGCAGGTAGAGCTCGGTGCGCAGCGCGCTCGCCTCGACCTGCGAGGGGTCGTCGACGTAGATCTCCCACCCCTTGCCCGGCGCGCGGCCGAGCTCGCTGGCTCGCCCGAACAGCTGCATCCACGACTGGTGCATCGTGTCGTAGGGCCCGGTGTGCACCAGCTTCAGCACGTCGCCGCCGGCGGTGGTGCCGTGGGTGATGTCGTCTTCGTCGGCCATCGCCTCGGTGACGAAGCAGCCGGCCTGGGTGTCGCAGATCCCCGTCTCCCGGTCCATCCCGTGCCACATGGCCATCGGCGGCGAACCGCACGTGCCTGCCGCCACCACCTTGCCCATCACCTTGGGGAGGACCTCGGTGAAGTAGGGCTGCAGCTTGGTGTGGTGGACGTCACGGCGCACACCCACGAAGGGGCGCGGCGACAGCTGGACGAGCTCGATGTCGGACATGGGACCTCCCGAA
>CBDUIC010000100.1:0-26033 GCA_965367245.1 uncultured bacterium
CGCACGCTGCTCCCTGTGGTCTCCCTGGTGCCGCGACTCAGAGGGCGGCCTGCAACGCTGCGTCCTTGGCGTGGTGCGCGTCGTGCTGGCGAGCGGGAGGCCGAGTCCGCGACCGGCCAGCTGACATCTAACACCTTGCGTCCTGACCCCCAAAACGAGACCCCAGAGGGCGGCCAGCAACGCTGCGTCCGTGGCGTGGTGCGCGCGTCGTGCATGGGCCAAGTCCCACAACCCTGGGGGCGATGTCGCACACCCGACCCCCACAAACACGCCATCACCCGATGGAATGACGATTGCAGGCTTCGCGACGAGGTCCTCGGAGACACCATGCGCGCACGCCCCCGCATCGACACCACGGTCGCCGTCCCCCCCGATCAGGTGCTCAGTCGCTTCCGCGGCGCCCTGTCCGGCAACGCCCCGTGCTCGGGCTCGGTGGGCCGAGCCGAAGTGACGCTGTACGTCCACCCCACGCGACGACGCCTGTGGTCGCCCTGGCTGCAGCTCGCCGTGCAAGAGGTGCCGGAAGGCTCTCGCCTGCACGGCGTGATGGGCCCACAACCCAACCTGTGGACCGCCTTCGTGTTCGTCTACTCGGCGCTGGTAGCAGCCTTCCTAGCTGGCTCCTCCTACGGCTTCGTGCAGCTGCGCCTCGGCTGGAGCCCCACCGGACTGTGGGCCGCAGCAGCAGCCCTGCTGGCCCTCGGCACGGCCTGCGGCCTCGACCTGTGGGGCCGCCGCCTGGGCCAAGGGCAGATGGGTCTCCTGCGAGGCTTTCTGGTTCACACCGTCCCGGAGGCCGGGTCAGAATCGGTCAAGGCCGCACAATAAGCATAGGAACCGTGGTCTCGTGGAGCACCCGCTCGGTCTGGCTGCCGAAGAGCGCGTCGTCGAGCCCATCATGGCCATGGCTGACCATGACGATGAGCGAGGCGTCCCACCGCACGGTGCCCTCCAAGATGGCAGCTACGACCGAGGTCGACGGCAACTCCTCGCGTCGCCACGACCAGCCCTCCCCCTCCGGCACCTTCACGTAGGGCATCTCTTCGTCCGACACCGAGCGGTGCAACAGGATGAACTCGACCTGCTCCGCGCCCAGGGTGCGCGCGAGGCGCACCGCGGCATCGACCGCCAGCTGCTGGTGGGCCACGTCGCCGATGGGCACCAGCACCTTCTGCAGCTCGACCTTTCCTGTGTTCTCGTCGACCAGCGGGCGCACGCCGTCGGGCACCACGAGGGTGGCCCCGTCGCCCCGCTGCCGCACCAGCCACTCGGCCACCGAGCCATACACCAGCCTCGCCAGCCCCGACGGCCGGTGGGTGCCGAGCACCAGCAGATCGTCGTGGGTTCCTTCGAGCCTCTTGGGGACGACGTCGGCGACGAAGCCATCGAGCTCCGACCGCTCCACTTCTACGGGCTTGCACCCCCAGCGAACGAGGTAGTCCTCCGCAGGACGTAGCGATTTCCAAGGATGCACGTCGCCTGCGTGCATGACCCGCAGCGGCGCCTGGCCCGCGGCGGCGATGCGGAGCGCGTGGACCCAGGGAGCCTCCGCAGCGACGGGGACGAGATCGGTGGCGAGCTGGACAGTCTGGTACGACATGGCATCCTCCTGGCTCGGAATCTGCAGCTCCTGTGCCATACTCCCCGAGGCCCCCATGAACGCCCTCCGCGAGCGCGCCGATCAGATCGTGCATACCCACGCTTCCACCGTCTTCTTGGTGGGTGAGCATGCCTACAAGCTCAAGAAACCGGTCGACTTCGGCTTTCTCGACTACTCGACCCTCGCGCTCAGGCGGCACTTCTGCGAAGAGGAGGTCCGCCTCAACCGACGCTGGTGCGACGGGATCTACCTCGGCGTGGTGGCCCTCGATGGGGAGGGGCGACCCACGGAGGGCGAACCCCACGAATGGGCCGTGAAGATGCGTCGCTACGAGGAGGCCGACACCCTGCTGGCCCAGGTCGATGCGGGCATCGCGACCGCTGATCTCCTCGCCCGGGTCGGCCGGTCCCTCGCCGCACGCCACGCCGATTGCCCCCGCAGCGAGGAAGCCCAGCACCACGCCCGCTACGACGCCATCGCCGCCCTCGCCCTCGACAACTTCGAGGCCACCCGCGACACGACCAGCCTGCCATCGTCGCTGCATCGAGCCCTGGAGCAGGCCACCCGCCAGCAGCTGCAGGCCCTCCGCCCGCTGCTGGAGCGCCGCGCCCGCACCCATGCCGCCGAGATCCACGGCGACCTGCGCTTGCAGCACACCCTGATCCGTGGCGACCGGGTCGACTTCGTCGACTGCATCGAGTTCCAGCCCGCCTTCCGGATGGCCGACCCGATGGCCGACGTAGGCTTTCTGTGGATGGACCTCGCCGTCCGCGGCCACAGCGCCCTCGCCGATGCCTTCCTGCAGGCCTACCTCGAGGCCAGCGGCGACCTCGAAGGCCGGCAGCGGCTGCCCTTCGAGGCAGCCTACCGCTCGGTAGTGCGCGCCAAGGTCGCCGAGCTCGAGGCAGCCTCCGCGGATGTCAGCGCCGAGCAGGCCCAGCGGGCCCGTGACCGCGCCCGCCGCCACTGGCTGTGGGCCGCCGGCCTGCTGCTGCCCCCCGACCAACGGCCTGTGCTCCTCGGGGTGGGAGGCCTGCCAGGCACGGGCAAGTCGGCCCTCGCCGCCCACCTCGCGTCGGCCCACGGCTTCACCTGGGTGCGCGCCGACGTGCGCCGCAAGCAGCTGGCCGGGCTGCCCCCGGAAGCCAACGCCTCCGCGGCCTTCGGCGAGGGCCTGTACACCGCCGAGCACACGGCGCGCGTCTATGACGCCTGCCTGTCCGAGGCAGCCGCGGTCGTCGCCGAGGGCGGCCGAGCCGTGGTCGACGCCACCTTCTCCGACCCGGCCCACCGGGACGACCTGCACCGCCGGGCGGTGGAGCTGGGCGTGGGCCACGAGGTGGTGCTGTGCGAGGTCCCCCATGACGAGGCGCTGAGACGCATCGCCCACCGGAGTCGGGGCCCCTCGGATGCCGACGCCACCATCTACGAAGCGGCCCGCGCGCGATGGCCTGGCAGCGTGGCCGGCGCCCCGCTGTCGACCGCGGGCAGCCTACCCGCTACCCAGCAGCGGCTGGACGATTGGTTGGTCGCGAGGGGTTGGCACGAACCTCGCTGAGGAACCCTGCACTGGAGGCCTGATGCTCGCCCTGTTCGCCCTCACCGCCCTCGCCACCGAGCCCCCCGCTCCCCCCTCCCCGGTCGCCGCCCAGATGCACGCGCACTTCGCGCTGATCACCCAGGCCCGCGCCGCCCTCGAGAAGGGCGACCTCACCCAGGCGCGCAGCCACGCCCAGGCGCTGGTCGACCTCGCGCCCCCCGACGGCCTCACCGACCCATGGCGCCCTTACATGGCCGAGCTGAAGTCCGACGCGGCCACCCTCGCCGCCACGACCAGCCCCGATGCTGCGGCCCGCCAGGTCGCCGCCATCGCCATCACCTGCGCCGCCTGCCACCAGGCCAAGGGAGGAGGCCCCGCCATCCCCGCCGCCGACACCCTCGACGTGTCGACCGACGCCAGCAAGCGCGACGTGGGCACCGATCTGCTGTGGCTGTCGCTGATCACCGGCTCCGCCGACGCCTGGAAGCGCGGCACTGCCCTGCTCGAGCAGCCTGATGCCCCCGCGTGGGGCCTGATCGCCGCCGACGACGACGCCGCCCGCGCCGACGCCTTCGCGACCCTGCTCACCCCATGAGCGGCTCGGTCATCGACCCCGACGCGATCGACCGGGCGGCGTTCAAGCCCGGCGACCGCCCGGAGGGCCTCGACGGAGGCCCCGCGCTCACCCTCACCCGCTTCCCAGCTCCCTACCGATGGGCGACGAGGGGGGTCCACCAGACCCTGTCGTGGGACGACGTGGTCGCACTGGCCGTCGAGCCCGAGCTGTGGCCCGGAGCCGGCACGACCGAGTCGGCCTCCCAGCGCCTGCCTGCCCTCACCTTCGCCCGCTACCGCGACGATACCCGGGTGGTCACCCGCGATCAGGCGGTGTCGGACCGCGAGACCCGCGTGCGTGTGGTGGAGGTGCACGGGCTGATCCTCGACTATGTCGACGAGCCCGCGGTCGATGCCGAGCACCTGCGGCGCTGGTGGGGCCGACACGGCTTCATCGCCCACACCACCGGCTTTCATCAGCTCCCCATGGGAGAGCGCCCGCCGGGGCCTCGGTGGCGCGTGCTGATCCCCCTCACGCGGGCGGTCGACCTCGACACCGCCATCGCCCTGGCCGCCTGGGCCCGCCATCCACGCCACGACACCGGCATCATCGCCGACACCGCCGAGCACCCGTGGCGCGCGACGCCGGTGCCCGCCGTGGGTCCCGGTGGCTATCGCTGGTTCGCCACCCCGGGCCCAGCCCTCGACCCGCAGCAGGCCCTCAGCGAGCTGGCCACCTGGCGTCAGCTCGACACCCGCACCCGCGCCGAGCAGGCCCTCGAGGGCACACAGCTCCGCCTCGCCGCGGAGCGCCTGGCCGCTCGCCACCGCACCCCGCGCCTCCGTCCCCACTATCCGCTGCCTCCCCTGCCAGTGCTCCAAGACCACGTCGGCGCGCTGTGGCCTGGCCGGGTCCTCGGGTTGCTGGGGGCTAGCGGCTCGGGCCGCACCCACCTGGCGCTGCAGATCGCCGCCCAGGCAGCCGCTCGCGGTCTGCCCGTGCTGCTGGTGCTGCTCCGTATGGGGGCCGACGAGGCCGCCGCACGCCTGCTCGCCCACGACCTCGGGCAGGCGGCCTCAGACAGCCTCTCGGGGCGGGGAACGGGAGTCGAGGAAGCCGTGATGGCCCTGCCCGAGCGCTTCCCCGCCTTGCACCTGTGGGCACCGCGGGCGTCGGAGCGTGACCTCGACCACCTCCTCGAGAAGGTGCGAGCCACCTCGGAGGCCCACGGAGATGTGCCACCGCTGGTCCTCGTCGACGGCGTGGAGGGCTGGGGGGTTCACGACCCCGAGGCCGGTGCACGGGAGCTCGCAGCGGGCCTCCGTGACGCATCCCACGCCGGCACCCTGGCCCCCACCTGGCCCGGCGCCGCCGTCGTCCTCGTGGGAGGGCTGCCCTACGGCCGTCTCACCCCGTCGGCCCTCCGCGCCGAGGTGCAGGACGGGCGGCTGCGGCTGGGCCCCCATGCCTACGACTGCGGTGTGATCGTGGTCGTGGCCCTCGAAGGCACCGATGGGCTGGTGGTGGTGGCGAAGAACCGCGACGGCAGCACCGGCCAGTGCGAGGTGTGCTTCGACCCGCCGACGGGCCGCTTCCATGCCATCGAGCTGCCGTCGTCGGGGGGATAGAAGGGTCGCATGAAGCCCATGCCCGTCGACTACCTCGCCGGCTTTCCGCCGGAGGCACGTGCCCAGGTGGCCCAGCTGCACACCGAGGGGCAGCTGCTTCCGCGCCTGAAGTCGCGCTACCCCGACCGCCACGACATCCACAACAACGCCGTGCTCTACCGCTACGTGCAGGATCTCAAGGCCGAGCACATGAGCTCGGCGCCACCGCTGCAGAAGGTGCGGTTCGACGACAAGATCCGCACCCTGCACCGGGCCCTCGGCCTGCACACCTACGCGGTGCGGGTGCAGGGGGCGAAGCTCAAGCGCAAGAACGAGCTCCGGGTCGCAGCGCTGTTCAAGGAACTGCCCCCCGAGTTCCTGCGGATGGTCGTGGTGCACGAGCTGGCCCACCTGCGCCACAAAGACCACGACAAGGCCTTCTACCGGCTGTGCACCTACATGGAGCCCGACTACCACCGCTACGAGACCGACCTGCGGCTGTGGCTGTACGCCACCCGTCAGCGGCCGCGCACCTCCACGGCCACGTCGGGGTAGTCGGCGAACACCCCGTCGACACCGTGGTCGAAGAAGGCACGCAGCTCGCGGCGCGGGTCGCCCTGCGCCGCATGGCCCAGCTTGTCGGACTCCATCCGGAACGTGTAGACGTGCACGAGCAGATCGGCCCCGTGGGCCCGCTGCACCAGGTCGTTGGGCCCGTCGGGGCCCCAGATGTGGGAGGTGTGCACGCCGATGCCATGGGCCCAGGTGCGCAAGGCGGCCAGGTCGGCCAGCAGCTCTCCGTAGGTGCGGTCGCTATCGACGGGACGTGTCGCGGGGTCGCCCACCAGCAGCACCCGACGCGACCGCACCTGGGTGGCGAGCAACACCAGGCTCGACGGCTCGAAGGACTGCAGGAACACGGGGTCGTCTTCGTCGTCGAGGTCGTGGGCCTTCAGCGCCGCGACCAGCGGCCGCTCCACCGGCAGCCCCAGCGCCCGAAAGTAGCTGGGGTGCTTGGTCTCCGGGTAGATCCCCACAGGCCGCCCGAACTCGGCCTCGAGCTGCGCCCGCAGAGCCAGCACCTCGTCGAGGGTCGGGATCCCGTAGGCGCCGTCGTGGTCGTGGGGGCGGCTGGGGTAGGGCTGCACAGCGCGCACGGTGCGAAGCTCGGCGAGGGTGAAGTCTTCCGAGAACCAGCCCGTGAGGGTCTCCCCGTCGATGACCTTGGTGGCCTGCCGGTCGGGGAAGCGGGTGGCGATGTCGGTGGTGTGGGTGAGGTCGTTCTCGTGCCGTGCGACGAGGTGGCCGTCGGAGGTGGGCACCAGATCGGGCTCGATGAAGTCGGCCCCCATCTGCACCGCCAGGCGGTAGCCCTCCAGGGTGTGGTCGGGAAGGTGGCCGGGGGCGCCGCGATGACCGATGACCAGCGGCATGTCACGCACCTCCTGGGTGGGGACTACGGGGGACGCGGCGACAGGCACGTCAGCTGGAGGCGCAGGCGAGGAGCACGCCAGCCACAGCCAGATCATCGGCCACCGAACCAGCGGGCCAGGCACCCGCGCTGGTCGAGGGGGAACGGCACGCTGGCATGCCCGTAGGCCTCTCGTGCGCCCGCCTCGTCGCCCACCCGCAGCAGCTGCTGCCCCAGCCCGAGCCAGGCCTGCTCGTGGTCGGGCTCACCGGCCAGGCACACACGGTAGGCCCTGACCGCGTCGTCGGGGTGCCCGGTGTCGGCGAAGGTGTCGCCGGCGACGAGGGCGAAGCTCGCGTAGGGCGGGAAGGCCTCCGCGGCCTCGACGTACAGCGGCGCCGCCTCGAGGCGCTGGCCGCTGTTGTGCAGCTCATTGGCCCGAGCCACCAGCTCATTCGCTCGTTCCTGGTCCACGGGCGCCCTCCGCAGCCGATTCTACTCGACCTCGGCCTCTCCGTCGGCCCGCCGCAGCTTGGCGCCCAGCCCCGCTGCGAGGTTGCGGTACAGCAGCACGGCGATGTCGGGGCGCTGACGCTCCAGCGACCGGATCTCCTCCCTCGCCAGCGTCGCCAGGGTGCCGGCTCCCTCGGCCCGCGCCTCGGCCGTGTGCACGTCGCTGCGCACCAGCGCGGACTCCCCCAGGGCCTCCCCGGCCCGCACCTGCCCCACCGCACGCCCGCCGCGCAGCACCTGCAGCTGCAGATCGAGGGGCACGAACAGCGTGTCGGCCGCCGCTCCCTCCGCGAACAGCTGCTGACCGGCCACGACCTGCACCACCTCGCACACCCCCGCGACGCGGGTGGTCTGCTCCTCGGTGAGGCCCGCGAACAGCTCCAGATCGCCCAGCGCCGCCGCGATCCGGGGCCGGATGTGCTGCTGGCGGAAGGGCGCCATGACCAGGTCGGCGACGACCTGGCTCTCGGGCAGCAGCTGCACGTCGCCGAGATCGGCCGATCCCGCCAGGCGCACCATCTTGAGCACGTCGAGGCGCTCCACCTCGTGGAACACCATCGCGGGCACGTAGGCCGCCGGCAGGAAGCCCAGCGCCAGCAGGGTGCGCTGCATCCGAGGCGCGTAGGCCGACACGTCAGCCTCGACGTAGGCCACGCCCCATTCCTCGCACTGCGCGAGGAGGGAGGTCCACAAGAACCGAATGACCGAGTCGGTGGACGCGATGAGCTCGAAGACGTGGACTCCCTTGGCGAGCTCGTCGTGGATGTAGCCGATGGCCCCGGCCACGGTGCGGCGGTCAGGCGCCCAGGCCACCAGGTAGGTGGCGTGCCGCGCCTGCAGCTGGAAGAAGCCATAGGTGAGGCGGGCCGGGCCGAAGACCTCGCGGTGACGCACCCGCCCCCGCTCGATCCGCAGTAGGGAGGGCAAGCCGCGGTCGGACAGGGTCTCCAGCGGCCACGACTCGCCGGCGGGGTAGGCCGGGGCTGCCTCGTCGACGATGGCGTCGGGCACCAGACCGACAGCGGCCAGGCTGTGCGACGCGAGGGCCGCCGCCTCGGGCACGATCCGAGGATGGTTGCGACGCAGGGTGAGGGCGGGGCCGAAGTGGATGCCCCACAGCGCGACGGACTCCCGTTGCTCGAAGCAGTATTTGTTGGGCAGAAAGCCCAGCGGCACGAGCCCGTGGGCCCTCGAGACCCGCTGGCTGAACGGGTGCACGCAGCGATTCTGGGCGAGGCCCACGTGCACCCGCTGCCGCACGTAGTCGATGCGCGCCCGCATCAGGGTGCCGCCGATGCCTCGCCCCCGAGCCGAGGGGTGGACCACGAGCCGGCCGAACTCCCCCAGCAGGTCGGAGTGGGCGCCGAGATCGAAGACGAAGGAGGCGGTGCCCAGCAGCTCGTCGCCGTCGACGGCGACCAGCATGATGATGTCGTCAGCGAAGACCGAGCGAAGCAGCCAGCGGGCGTCGAGGAACTGCTGGTAGGGGTAGTCGGGCCCATACACCGCCTCGAAGATCCCGCGGATGGCCGGCACATCGTCTTCGTTGGCTTCGCGAACCACTACACCCATGGCTGCCTCCTGGTCGACCACCAGGATCAAGCTGCAAGGTGCGTTCCACCCAAGCGAGCTACGCGGTCGAGCCAAGCCGCTCCGAGGGGCAGCGCATCTTCGTGGATGTCGAAGCGGCTCGAGTGGGCGGGGTAGCTCTCCCGCCCCGGCACCTGGGCGCCGTAGCGGATGTAGCAGCCCGGCACGTGCTCCAGGAAGTAGGCGAAGTCTTCCCCGCCCATGTTGGCCGTGTGCAGCACGTCGACATGGTCGTCTCCCACCAGCTCGACCGCTGCACGCCGCGCGATGGTTGTGGCCTCGAGCAGGTTGAGCAGCGGCGGGGTGCCGACGAACATCTCGGCTTTGACCTGGGCGCCGTGCAGGTCGCCGATGGCCTTGGCGATGCGCTCGATGGACCGCATCAGGTGGGCCCGGGTGTCGTGGTGCTGGGCGCGGATGGTGCCCTCGAGCACCGCATGGCCCGCGATGACGTTGGCGGCACTGCCTGCGTCGAAGCGCCCCACACTCACCACACTGGGCCGCGCGGGGTCGATCTCTCGGCTCACGATGGTCTGCAGCGAGGTGACCAGCAGCGAGCCCACCACCACCGCGTCGATGGCTTCGTGGGGCCGGGCCCCGTGCCCCTGCTGCCCCTGGATGGTGATCCGGAAGGTGTCGGTCGAGGCGTTCACCGGGCCGTCGGTGACCACCAAGGTGCCCGGCGGGTAGTGACGGTCGACATGGCCTCCGAAGATCATGCCCACCCCGTCGAGGACCCCCTCAGCGATCATCGCCTTGGCACCGGCTCCCTTCTCCTCGGCGGGCTGGAAGATCAACCGCACGGGGTACGGGGGAGGGTCGGCGACGAGCAGCGCAGCGGCCCCCACCAACATGCTGGTGTGGCCATCGTGCCCGCAGGCGTGCATGACGCCGTCGTGCTGACTCGCGAAGGGTAGCCCCGTCTCTTCGTGCACGGGCAGGGCATCGGTGTCGGCGCGGAGGGCCACCTTCACCCCGGCGGCGCGCCCCTCGACCTCGGCCACCACACCGGTGCCCGCGACCCCGGTCACGGGCTCCAGCCCCAGAGCGCGCAGCTCGTCGGCTACCCGCTCCATCGTGCGCTGCTCTTCGTGGGACAGCTCGGGGTGTTGGTGCAGATCACGGCGCAGGGCCACGATGCGATCGAGGACGGACGGGGGAACGTGCATGCCTCATGATCGCCCGCGACCACCGGGTCTGCAAGCGCGCCCCGCCGACGAGGTGCTCACCCGGCCAGCCGCATCTGGTCCCGGCCGCCGGCCTTCGCGGCGAACATCGCCTCGTCGGCCCTCGCCAGCAGCTCTTCGATCGTCTCTCCCTCGCGAGCCGAAGCCACCCCTACGCTCGCCGTGACGGTGAGCACGTCGCCCGTGTCGACCTCCACCTCGTTCCAGCGCAGGGCGCGGAGCAAACGACGACACATCCTCGAGGCGCCGGCGAGGTCGGTGTCGGGAAGCACCAGCAGGAACTCCTCGCCCCCCAGCCGACCGCACACGTCGACCTCGCGCACCATGCCGCGACACACCCGGCCGAGGCCCCGGAGCACGTCGTCACCGGCGGCGTGCCCCCAGCTGTCGTTGATGGACTTGAACCGGTCCACGTCGAGCATCACGACCGACAGCGGCAGCTTGGAGCGACGCGCGTGGGCGAGCTGCCACGTGAGCTGACCGAGCACCGCCCGGCGGTTGAGCAGGCCGGTCAGGGCATCGACGTTGGCGAGCCGCTGCAGCGCCTCTCGGCTGCGCTGCTCTGCGACGAGGTGACCCACCCACTGGGCGCACAGGCTCACCAGGGCCATGTCGTCGGACGTGAACGGCGCACAGGGCTCCGAGCGGGAGAAGTTGAGCGTTCCGTACACCTCCCCGTCGACTCGGATCGGGCCTCCCAGGTAGGCCTCCAGCCCCCTGGCCTCGTAGCAGGGGTGGTCGCGAATGCTGCTCTGCCCGGCCAGGTGGAAGCCCGTGGGGCCTCCCGCTTCCAGCGTATGGACGCAGTAGGTGGTCGACAGCGGGAACGTGTCACCGGCCTTCACGGCACCGCTCGGGTCGCTGACGTGCTCCACGTGGTAGTCGGCGCCGTCGACCCGACTGACGATGGCCAGGGGCAGCTCGAAGTGCGCCGCCCCCAGGGCGAGGACCGCTCGGATCTTCGCATCGTGCGCCAGCCGCGTGTCCGCGCCGATGCGCGACAACGTCTCCATCGCGTGCAGCGACCGCTCCATGCGGCTCGCTACCCGCACGATGCACAGGGTGCCAGCGTGCTGACCGGCCTCGTCGCGCCAGCTGCTGACCGTGCACGACCCGAGAAAGCTCGTGCCATCCCGACGCCGGTGTTCTCCGCGCTCGACGCGCCCCTCCGGCGAGACCTGGCCCCCAGCAGGGTGCAGGCAGCCCGCGGCACCACTCGTAGCGAACAGCATGCTCGCCCGCTGGCCCACCATGTCGTCGACCGCATGGCCGAACAGCGCCTCGCACGCGGGATTGGCGTACACGATGCGACGGTCGAGCCCCGTCGCGTAGACCGCCTCGGGCACCGAGTCAAAGGTGCCCGACCACGACGTCGGCCCCCCGTCCACACAGTTCGGCATGCTACGCCTCCGCCCACGCATCGGACCCGCCCCGGGCGGGCTTGAGCGCTTTCCTGCGGTGGGGGCTCTGCCCGGATACCAGCCTGCCTGGAGACCCCGTGGCCACCGCCTCTCCCCTCGCCCGCCTGCTCGACTACGCGCAGCCCCACCGCGCCGCGATCCTCGCCGCGAGCGGCTACAGCATCCTCAACAAGCTGTTCGACCTCGCTCCCCCGCTCCTCATCGGGCTCGCGGTCGACACCGTGGTGCAGCGCGACAGCTCGTGGCTCGCCTCGATCGGGGTCCCCTCCCCACAAGCCCAGCTGGTGCTCATCGCGGTGCTGACCGTCGCGGTGTGGGGGCTGGAGAGCGTGTTCGAGTTCCTGTTCCAGCGGGCCTGGCGCAACCTCGCCCAGACGCTGCAGCACGAGCTACGGCTCGACGTGTACGCCCACGTGCAGCGGCTCGGCATGGGCTGGTTCGCCGATCGCAGCACCGGGCGGCTGATGGCCATCCTCAACGACGACGTCAACCAGCTCGAGCGCTTCCTCGACGGCGGGGCCAACGACCTGCTCCAGGTGAGCACCACCTGCGTCGCCGTGGGGGCGGTGTTCTTCTGGGGGAGCCCGCTGGTCGCCGTGCTCGCGGTGCTGCCGGTCCCGTTCATCCTGCTGGGGAGCTTCCGCTTCCAGAGCGCCATCGCCCCCCGCTACGCCGAGGTGCGCGCCAAGGCGGCCGACGTGTCCGGCCAGCTCGCCAACAACCTGTCGGGCATCGAGACGATCAAGGCCTTCGTGGCGGAAGACCGTGAGGTCGAGCGCATCCGTGCGCTGTCAGATGCCTACCGCGACGCCAACCGGCACGCCATCGTGCTGTCGGCAGCCTTCTCCCCCCTCATCCGCATGGTCATCGTGGTGGGTTTCACCGCCACCCTGGTCGTGGGCGGCTGGCTCACCCTGGCTGGCACGCTGGCGGTAGGCAGCTACTCGGTGCTGGTGTTCCTCACCCAGCGCTTGCTGTGGCCGCTGACCCGCCTGGGCCAGACCTTCGACCTGTACCAGCGCGCCATGGCGAGCACCGCCCGCATCCTCGACCTGCTCGACACCCCGGTCAGCGAGCACGATGGCCCCCACGCGCCCGAGCAGGTGCGAGGCGAGGTCCACTTCGACGACATCACCTTCGCCTACCCCGGGCGTGAGCCTGTGCTGCACGGGGTGAGCCTGCGGGTGCCGGCCGGGGAGACGGTTGCGGTGGTGGGCCCGACCGGGGCTGGCAAGAGCACCCTCGTGCGCCTGCTGCTGCGGCTGCACGACCCCACCTCGGGGCAGGTCACCCTCGACGGAGAGCCGGTCACCCAGTGGTCGCTGCCCGCGCTGCGGGGCGCCACGGCGCTGGTCAGCCAGAGCGTGTTCCTCTTCGACGGCACCGTCGCCGACAACCTCCGCTACGGCCTGCACGACGCGTCCGACGCACAGATCGAGGCGGCGGCCCGGGCGGCGGAGGCCCACGACTTCATCGCGGCCCTCCCCGACGGCTACGACACCCTCATCGGGGAACGGGGCCAGAAGCTGTCGGGCGGCCAGCGCCAGCGCCTCGCCCTCGCCCGGGCGCTGCTCCGCGACCCGCCCATCCTGCTCCTCGACGAGGCCACCAGTGCCGTCGACAACGAGACCGAGGCGGCCATCCAGCGAAGCCTCGAGCGAGCGACCGTCGGGCGCACCACCCTGGTCATCGCACACCGCCTGTCGACCGTGCGCCACGCCCACCGCATCTACGTCATGGACGGCGGGCGGGTGGTCGAGGCTGGAGACCACGGCGAGCTGCTGCGCAGAGGCGGGGTGTATGCCAGGCTGTGGGCCGTGCAGACCGGCGAGCGCGAAGCGGTGGCGTGAGGGGTCAGCCTCCCGAGCGGAGCACCGACCAGGCCGCGTAGCCGAACAGCACCGCCATCACCGTGTAGAAGCCGAAGGCCACCACCAGCCCCAGCGGCCATACCGCCTCGACCCCCAACGCCAGCGTGCCGCACACCGCGCTGGTCATCGCGAACCCGCCGGCGAGCAGACGGTTCACCCGGAGGTCGGCGGCCCGCAGCTCGGCTGGGTCGGCGATGTTGCGGACGCTCAGCCGCAGCCTCTGGGCATCCAGATCGTCGAGGAGCTGGCTGACGGTGACCGGCAGGCGCGACAGCAGGCTCGACATCGTGAACGCGTAGTAGAAGCCCTCCTTCTCCAGCTGCTCGCGGGAGAAGCGCTCTGCGACCATGCGCTCGAAGTAGGGCCGAATGGCCGCGATGGGGTCGACCTCTTCGATCAGCGACTTGGCCAGGCCTTCGCTCGTCATGATGCCCTTGAACAGCATCGTGTAGGTGCTGGGGATCCGGCAGCCCTGCCGCGCCGCGCGCTGGGCCAGGCTCATGACGAAGGCGCCCATGTTCATGTCGCGGACCGACCCGCCCGACCAGTGCTCCTCCATCACCTCGATGGTCTCGCGCTCTACGGCCTGGTAGTCGAGGCGCTCGTCTTTCAGCGCGATCTCGTAGAACAGCCGCGCGATGGTGCGGTAGTCGCCCCGCTGCAGCGCGAACATGATGGAGATGACGTTGTTGCGCATCTCCTGAGTGAGGCGCCCCACCATGCCGAAGTCGATGAGGCCGATGACCTCGCCAGGCAGCACGATGACGTTGCCGGGGTGCAGGTCGCCGTGGAACATGCCGTGCACGAAGAGCATGTCGTAGGCCACCCGCAGGTAGCGGTCGCCCACCACCTGCATGTCGTGCCCGGCGGCACGGGCCCGACGCATCTTCACACCGTCGAGGAACTCCATGCACAGCACCCGCTCCGACGTGAGCTCGTCGAACACGGCGGGGATCCGCACCTCGGGGTCGCCGGCGAAGTTGCGCTGGAACACGCGCATGTGGCCCGCCTCGGCCTCGAAGTCGAGCTCGGAGGTGATCGACCGGTCGAACTCACCGAGCATGCCCAGGGGCTGGAAGCTGATCGTCTCGGGGTACTCGGCGAGCAGCCGACGGGCGAGAAAGTACAGGATGTTCAGATCGGCCCGGATGGTGCGCGCGATCCCGGGCCGCTGCACCTTGAGGACTACCCCCGTTCCGTCGGCAAGCGTGCCCCGGTGGACCTGGGCGATGCTGGCCGTAGCGAGGGGCTCGGGGTCGAGGGTGATGAGCTGGCGCCAGCCCTCGTCGAGCTCGTCGTCGAGGACCGCCTCGATGTCGGCGAAGGGCAACGGCCCGACGTCGTCTTGCAGGCGCGTGAAAGCCTCGCAGTACTCCTCGGGCAGGATGTCTTGCCGGGTGGAGAGGATCTGGCCGAGCTTCACGAAGGTGGGGCCGAGCTCGGTGAGGGCCCGCGTGACCCGCTCGGGGGAGTGCTCGATGCCAGGATCGGCTTGGGGAAGCCCCGGGATCTCGATCCCAGCGACCAGCCAACCGAGCCCATGACGCGCCAGGATCCGCGCCACGGCCTGCAGCCGCGCGAGGTCGCTGACGCTGCGGCCGAGGCCGCCGACCGAGCTCACGATGGGGCGAACGATCTGCATCGACGCCTCCTATCTCGATAGGCAGCAGGTCAGGTCCACCCATCCGGAGACTGGCATGCCCGATTCCTCGCTCCTTCGACCCGTGCTGCACGACGTGGGCCTGCTGGTGTTGCGGGTGGGGGTCGGGCTGCTGATGATGGGGCATGGCGTGCCCAAGCTGATGAAGGGCCCCGCCATGTGGGAGGGGCTGGGTGGCGCCGCGATGGGCCACCTCGGCATCACCTTCACGCCCACCCTTTGGGGATTCCTCGCTGCCAGCGGCGAGGGCATCGGCGGGCTGCTCCTCGCCCTCGGCCTCGCCACCCGCCCAGCCTCTGTCTGGCTCGCCAGCACCATGGCGATGGCGTTCCTGCATCACTACCTGTCAGGCGACGGGTGGTCACACACCAACCAGTCTGCCAAGCTGGTGTTCGTGTTCGTCGCGATCGCCCTCACGGGGCCGGGCCGGTTCGCTCTAGACGGCTGGCTCTCCCGTCGCTGGCGCCGCGACGAATAGCTGCTCGAGCCGTGCATTGAGCTCCGAGGCGCCAAACGGCTTGGCGAGCACGCTCACGTCGCTCCGGGCCAGGAAGGCACGCCCTTCGGGGGTGTACGCGCCGCCGGTCACGACGAGCATGCGGCCCGCCAGCGGGTGGCCCGCCGAGAGCAACGCGTCGAAGACCTCCATCCCCGACATGCCTGGCATCATCATGTCGCACACCAGCGCGTCGAAGGGCTCGCCGTGCAGCCGCTCCAGGGCCTCCCGACCACCGCCCACCGAGACGACCTCGTGCCCGCGCAGGGCCCACACCATCGCCCGCCGGGCACCGTCGTCGTCGTCGACCACCAAGACCTTCCGACGGAGCCCCTCCGACGCCACGGGCGTGGCCGGCCGAAGCGGCGGCGCGGCCGCCCGGGGCAGGCTCAGCCGCACGGTCGTGCCCTGACCGAGCCGCGAGCTCAGGGTGAGCCGCCCACCCATCGCTTCGGCCAGCGCATGGCTGATGGACAGGCCGAGCCCGGTGCCCCGCCCCGCACCCTTGGTGGTGTAGAACGGATCGAAGGCGTGCTCCTGGGTGTGGGTGTCCATCCCCTGCCCGTTGTCGACCACCTCCAGCCACACCTCGCCGTCGGCAGCGCCTCCCCTCACCCACACGCGGTGAGCCTCCCGAGGGCCCACGGCCTCGGCCTGCGCGGCATTGAGCAACAGGTTCACCAACACCTGCACCACCCGCAATTCCACTCCGCGCGCGTAGCTGCCCAGCCCGTCGGCGACCTCCAGCACGGCGAGGTTGCGCACCTGGGTGCCCACGACCGACACCGCCTTGTCGACAGCGGCTCCCACATCGAACGGCTCGCTGCGATGGTCGTCGACCCGCGCGAACGAGCCCATGTCGCGCACGATGGCTGCGACACGCTCCAGCCCGTCTTGTGCGTCGCGAAGGCAGGCGGCCACGTCGTCGCCGAGGACCGCCCGCTCCAGGCTGAGCGACACCCACGTCAGCGGGTTGTTGATCTCGTGGGCCACCCCCGCGGCCAGCCGCCCCAGCGAGGCGAGCCGATCCGCGGTTCGCAGGCGCTGCTCGGTGGCTCGTCGTTCGGTGATGTCGAGGAAGGTCACCACCGCGCCGCCCTGCTTCATAGGGACCGCGCGGAACACGGCCCAGCGCACCGAGCCGTCGGGCTGCCCCACCCCGATCGTGGTGGGCCCCGCCCGGCGCTTCTCCACCAGAGCGATGGTGACCGGGTAGTCGGCGGCGGGGCACGGCTCGCCGCTCTCGTACCAGGTGTCGCCCTGGAAGTCTTGGGTGTAGCGACGCAACAGCTCGTCGAAGCCCAGCCCCAGGAAGCTGCAGGCCTCCGGGTTGGCCTTCAGGATGGCGCCATCGGCCGCCACGTGCACCACGCCCCCTGGCACGGCCTCGAGCAGCCCGTCGAGGATGTCGGTGGCGCCGGCGGTCATGGGAGCTCCTCCGGAGAGCCCGCTGCTCCCCAAGCGAGCACCACCATAGCACCGTAGTAAAGGGGCAAGCCTACCAATCGATTACGCCAGTCGGCCCTGACGAAGCGCTGGCGTGCCACGCACAGATCCGAGACCCAGAACAGCATCGCCCCTACTACCAGGAGCATGGGGACTCCGCCCCCGCCCACCCCGCGTGTGCCCCAGGCGAGCGCCACCATCGCGCAGATCACCACCACGTAGCTGGGCACGGCCACCTTCATGGGCCCGACGAGGTGGGGCCGCAGCCAGCGCATCACGACCGCGGCCGCGGGCAAGAGGGCCCCGGCAGCGGCGGCCGCAGGCACCGGGTCGACCCCGCGCATCGCGAAGGCCACCGCGAAGCCGACATGGCCGAGCAAGAACGCGGCGATGCCGGCGAGGAACACCCGCTTGTCGGCCGGAATGAGCAGCACGTCGCCCACCATGCACAGCACGAAGCCGCCGAGCATCGGCCCCCCCCACCCGTGGCTCAGCACCCCGCCGTGCCAGGCGAGGCCCACGAAGGCCAGGCTCGCCAGCGGCTTCGCCACCCACCGCAGCCTCGCCAGGTCGCGCAGCTCGGCGACCAGCAGCACCACCACGAGCAGGGCGACGACCAGGGAGCCTGCCACCACTCAGAGCGCCTGGTCGACCGGCGCGTCGGGCGAGGTCAGGTCGAAGAACAGCGCGGTGGCCACGTCGGGGTCGTAGCCGTCGAGGAAGGCGTCGGAAGGCACCACCGAGTAGGTGCTCTCGTAGGGAACCCCCTCGTACAGGTGCATGAACACGAGCTCGACGCTGGTGGCGCCACCGAGGAGGTCGAGGGGCAGCGCCAGCTCGAGGGCCTCCCCCGCCTCGGCCACCTCGGACCCTTCCGTGCCCAGCCAGTAGGGCACCCCCACCCACGCCTGCCCGTCCCACGTCTCGAGGCTGTCGTAGGAGCCATCGGCCTTGCGGCGCACCGCCACGCTCGCCTCGAAGGGCAGCGCCGGCTGCTGGGTGGCGTGCGTGAGCCCCACCGTGGTGCCCGGCTGATCGCTGCCCAGGTAGAGCACCTCCCAGTGCAGCCCGCCCCCCGTCGCGATGTCGGCCTGCTCCATGCCGATGAACAGGTGCGTGTCGTTCCAGCTCACGTAGCCGGCCCCCCGGCCGCCGCTGGGCTCGAAGAAGTGCTGGCCAGCATCCCAGTCGCTCAGATCGCCATCGACCGCGATGTCGTAGCTGTAGGGGCTCTGCTCCCCCACCACCTTGCCCACGACACCCGAGCTCAGCGAGTCGACGCCCTGTGGCCCGCGGGCCACCGCGGCCTCGAAGGCCAGATCGCGACCCATCGGGGCGGTCTGCGGCACATCGAACACGTAGGTCGCCACGCCCTGGGGGTCGGCCACCGCCGTGCCCATGTGCACGACCGGGTTGCGCAGCTCCAGGCAGTGACCGCCCAGCGCCCCCGGGCACGGCCCCTGGCCCACCGAGCCGTTGTTGCGCAGGAAGTGCACCGTCTCCCCGGGATCGGCGTGGGTGACCGTCAGGGTGGTGGGCAGCCCCGGGAGCACATCGGTGGCGTCGAGCACCAGGTCGACCCCGGGGGGAGGCAGCGGCACCATGCCGTCGCCTCCGAGGGGGGACTCCGCCAGCGGCGTGTCGACCTCGGTGAGCGGCATGCCATCGACGGCCTGGGAGCAACCGACGAGCGCGAACAGGACGAGGGAGCGGGACAGTGGCGACATGGCGAACCTCCGAGCAGGTCGCCACCCTAACCGTAACTCTGCACAGAGTCACGCCATGATGTCAGCGGACGCAAGCCGAAGAAGCTAAGAGCCCGGCGTCCACCGCCTTGCGAAGCGAGAGTTCCATGCACCGTGTCGTGTCTGCCCTGTCCTTGTGTGTCGCGCTTTCCCTCGTCGGCTGCGCGAAGGCACCGACCCCCGAGCCCGCAGCCGAAGAGGCTGAGGCGCTACCCGGAGGCATGAAGCTCGTCGAGTCGTTCACGCCCCCGCCCGGCGAGATCGGGATCGCCTACGACAAGTACGAGCTGCCGAACGGCCTCACCCTAGTCCTCCACGAAGACGACTCCGACCCACTCGTGCACGTCGACGTGACCTACCATGTGGGGTCGGGCCGCGAAGAAGCGGGCCGCAGCGGCTTCGCCCACTTCTTCGAGCACATGATGTTCCAGGGCAGCGAGCACGTCGGCGACGAGCAGCACTTCAAGATCATCACCGAGGCCGGCGGCACGCTCAACGGCACCACCAACAGCGACCGCACCAACTACTTCGAGACCGTGCCGAGCAACCAGCTCGAGAAGATGCTGTGGCTCGAAGCCGACCGCATGGGGTTCCTGCTCGACGCCGTGACGCAGGAGAAGTTCGAGGTCCAGCGGGAGACGGTCAAGAACGAGCGGGGCCAGCGTGTCGACAACGCCCCCTACGGCCTGCTGTCGGAGCGGGTCGGCGAAGCGATGTACCCCGAGGGGCACCCCTACTCGTGGTCGGTCATCGGCTACATGGAAGACCTCGACCGTGCCGACCTCGAAGACCTCAAGCGCTTCTTCCTGCGGTGGTACGGGCCCAACAACGCGGTCCTCACCATCGGGGGTCGCTTCGACAAGGCGCAGCTGCTCGACTGGGTGGCCACCTACTTCGGGAGCATCCCGCGGGGCCCCGAGGTCGAGCCTCCGGTGTACGAGCCGGTCACCCTCGACGCCGACCGCTACATCTCCATGGAAGACAACGTCGCCCTTCCGCTGGTCTACATGGCCTGGCCGACCGTGCACGTGCGGCACCCCGACGAGGCACCCCTCGACGTGCTGATGAACATCCTCGGGGTAGGCAAGACCTCCCTGCTGTACAAGAACCTGGTCAAGGACGGCACCGCGGTGCAGGCCCAGGCGGGCCATGGCTGCGCCGAGCTGTCGTGCACCTTCACCCTGCTCGCGCTGCCCAATCCCGAGTCGGGCAAGACCCTCGCCGACATCGAGCAGGTGCTGCGTGAGGCCCTGGTGGAGTTCGAGGAGCGCGGCGTGCAGCCCGACGACCTGCAGCGGGTCAAGGCCGGCATCATCGCCGACATGGTCTTCGGCCTCGAGAGCGTGTCGGGCAAGGTCAGCACCCTGGCCGCCAACGAGACCTTCACCGGCGACCCCAACTACCTGCCCCGCGACCTCGCTCGCTACGAAGGGGTCACCGCCGAAGACGTGGTGCGCGTCTACGAGACCTACGTGAAGGCCAAGCCGGCCGTGATCATGTCGATCGTGCCCAAGGGCCAGACCGAGCTCATCGCCAAGGAAGACACCTGGGAGCGCTACGAGCGCACCATCCCCGAGCGCGAGGAGGCCGGCGAGCTGCAGATGCGGAGGGCTGAGGAGGAGCTCGACCGCAGCGTCATGCCCCCGGCCGGCGCCAACCCCGTCATCACCCCGCCGCCCATCTGGCGCGCCGAGCTCGCCAACGGCATCGAGGTCATCGGAGCGGTCAACGACGAGACGCCCACGACCGCGCTGCGCATCCGTCTCGACGTAGGTCAGCGCCACGAGCCCCTCGACAAGCTGGGGCTCGCCTCGCTCACGGCAGCGATGCTCGACGAGGCGACCACCGAGTCCACCTCCGAGGAGCTGTCGAACCGGCTCGACAAGCTGGGCGCTTCGGTGTCGGCATCGAGCGGCGACGAGCACACCGTCATCACCGTCCGGGCCCTCACCGAACACCTCGACGAGGCGCTGGCCATCGCCGCCGAGAAGCTGCTGAAGCCGGCCTTCGCCGACGACGACTTCGAGCGCCTGAAGGCCCAGACCCTACAGGGCATCGAGGTGTCCAAGACGCGTCCGGCGGTCACCGCTTCCCACGCCATCCGCCGCAAGCTGTACGGCACCGACAACGCCTTCGCCCACCCCGACGAGGGCACCACCGAGACGGTAAGCGCTCTCACCGTCGACGACGTGAAGGCCTTCTACGCCGACACCTTCGGAGCCCAGATCGCCAGCGTGCTCGTGGTCAGCGACCTGCCCGCCGAGCAGATCACCGCCAAGCTGGCCGTGCTCGAGGGGTGGTCCGACGCGACGCCCCCCGACGGCGAGACCAAGCCGTTCCCCGAGCTGGCCGCCGGCACGCTGTACCTCATCGACAAGGAGGGCGCGGCGCAGTCTGAGATCCGTATCGGCAAGCGGGCGATGCCCTTCGATGCCACCGGGGAATACTACCGTTCTACCCTGATGAACTACCCCATCGGCGGGGCCTTCAACAGCCGCATCAACCTCAACCTCCGCGAAGACAAGGGCTACACCTACGGGGCCCGTGCGCGGTTCTCGGGTGGGCGCGACCGTGGCCACTACGTCGCAGGTGCCGGGGTTCGCACCGACGCGACCGGCGCGAGCATCACTGAGTTTCTCGAGGAGCTGAAGGCCGCCCACGCCGACGGCATCACTGCTGACGAGCTGGCGTTCACCAAGGCGTCCATCGGTCAGCGCGATGCGAGGGAGTACGAGACGCCCAGCGACAAGCTCGGCTTCCTCGACGACATCCTCACCTACGACCTGCCCGACGACTTCGTCAGCCAGCAGATCGCCATCCTCGACAGCGTCACCGAGGAGGAGCTCGACGCCCTGGCCGCCAAGCACCTCGATCCCACGACCATGGTGTTGGTGGTGGTCGGCGACGAGGCGACCATCCGCGAGGAGCTCGAGGCGCTCGAGCTGCCCATTGTCGAGCTCGACAGCGACGGAAAGCCCCTGAAGTAGCCCTCACCTCAGGGGGCGAAGGCCTCGAGCTCGAGGCATCGGCGCTCCGCGGCGGTGGTGACCACGATGCGGATGCCCGTCGTCTCGATCGGATCGAGCCGCACCTCGAGGGCCTCAGGGGCCTCCGCGACGGTCTGTAGGTGGACCCAGCGGTCGCCCTGCCAAGCCTCTACGTCGACCGACGGTGCCCCCTCCCCTTCCTCTCGCGGCAGCACGGCGCGCAGGCGCCCCAGCTGCACCGGCTCCTCCCACGACAGGCCGAACCACGACGAGGCTGCATCTGAGGGGTCGAAGGCGGCCACCCAGTAGTCGCCGAAGGTCACCACCGCGTCGTTGAGGTAGTCGACGAGCTCGACACCGTCGGAGCCGATGGCATCGGCGGTGACCGCCAGATTGCCTGGTGTGGCGGCATTGTGGTCGTCGGCGAAGGTGGTCAGGTCTCGCCAGAACGAAGGGCGGAAGTCGTTGGCGAACACGTGCTGATAGAACTCCGTGGGGTCATCGGCGAGCCCGATGCGCGGGTCATGGCGAATCCCACCCTCGCGGCGCAGCACCCGGTTGTTGGGCGGCAGCTCCATGCCCAGCAACCGGCGCGCGCGCCCGGCCCACAGCATGTAGTGGCCTGCCAGCACGCCCACATAGGGAGGCACGCCCTCGGGCAGCAGGAACTCGCGCCCCGACGGTAGGCCCATCGACACGAAGCCCGCGCCCCGCAGCAGCTGGTCGGACCACACCACACCGAGGCTGGGCTGCGGCGCACCACGGGGCAGGGGCGCCCACAGGTAGATGGTGTCGTAGTGCCCCGGCTCGATGCTCCGCACCACCTCGGGGGGCAGGTCGTCGATGTCGACGTTCCAGCGGTGGGCGCCGTCTCCCGCCCCCAAGGGACGCAGCAGGGCCGCGTCGACGACGCGAACCTCGTGGGACACCTGCAGCGCCCCCCCCGAGTGCTCCGCCACCCAGTCGTAGGCCGCCTGATGGGCCGCCTCGATGGACGCGACCGAGCGAGCCCCCAGCGACGCCCCCTTCCCGTCGGCCTCGTGGGAGGTCAGCACCAGCACCAGCACCCGCTCCTCCGCTGTCGGACCGTCGAGAGGCCACGGCTCGTCGCGGTAGCGGACCCCCGGCTCGGGCTCCGGCTCGGCCGCACGCATCAGGGCAACCTCGACGTTCAGTCGCAGGTGCCCGACGAGCTGCAGGTCGGCGCTCCGCTGCATCAGCGTCGACCCCAGGCATGCATCGATCGCAGCCACTCCGGAGCCCTCGGTGACCTCGACCGACGCGGGGTAGCCCCGACGGTGCACCTTCACCGCCAGCCTGGCGGCCGGCACGACGTAGCCGGAGCCCACCACACAGGCCTCGAGCTCGTCGACCCATTCCCGCACCACGGGGGCCGCGGCGTTGAAGTCGCGCCCGCTGTCGCGTGCATCGCTGGGCTTCACCGACGTGGCGACCGAGGCATGGTCGAAGCCGAGGCGCCCGGAGACCACGATGGCATGGGACTGCGCGGGAAGGCTCTGGACCTCGCGGGCCGCCTCGAAGGCACAAGACTGCATCTCCGGGGACACCCAGCTCCCCTCCAGGGCCATGCCCTCCACGGCCCCCGCCTTGCCCACGAGCACCACGGCATCGGCCCAGCCCGACGCGTCGGTGCCCGCCAGCTGCTCCTGGTAGCAGCCCTGCAGCGCCGCACGCACATCGCGCAGCAGCCCGTCTCGGAGCAGGGGGTCGTCGAGGGAGGTGCCCGAGAACGCCGGCAGCTGGGCCCCCTGAGCCATCAGGGCCGCCCACGCCGCCGCTTCGGGCCACCGCCGCCCCACCCGACGCAGCTCCGCCAGCCTGTCGGCGGTCGTTGCGTCGCGAACCAGCTCCCGCCTCGCACAGGCCGTGTCGTCGTGCAGCGCGCAGCCTCGACGCAGCCAGCGCTCCTGCTCGCCACGGTCGGTCTCGGTCGCCGCCCGCGCGGTGCACGCGTCGCGGACACCGGCCTCACAGGCTTCCTCGAGCAGCTCGGACCGCTCGGGTGCCGCGTGGGACATCCGTGCTGCCAGGATCTCTCGAACCGCCTCGTCTCCGAGGGACAGCGCCCGGTCGAGGTAGGCAGAGCCGTCGTCTCCGCCGAGGAGCCCCAGCTCGCGGCAGGCCCGCGCCTCACCTCGTCGGCACAGCTCGGCAAAGGACGACGCCGCTTGCTCGTCGCTCGCGTAGGTGCCGAGCCCGGCCAGCTTGGCCCGCGCGACCTCCACGCACCCCCGCCGCATGCCCTGATCGCAGATCGACGTCAGCACCGCCATGGCGGCGTCGGGATCTTCGATGGCCTTGGGCGTGTACACCCCGTGCTCCGCCTGCCCGAGGTTCCAGCCGCCAGGGAGGCAGGCGACCGGGTCGTCGTTCCCGCACGAGCCGGCGAGGAGCTCGGCGACGCCCTCGACGTCGGGGCGGTCTACCTGCTCCCGGGAGCGCCCCCATCGACAGGCGGCGTCGACGCCATCGGCGCAGTGTCGAGCCAAGCGATCGCCGAGCTCCTCGGCCGTGAGCCACACCCCGTCTTGCCCCAGGCCCGCCACCACCGTGTCGGTCCAGGTCGGCGCGCCGGCCAGCGCCAGCGCAGTCCACCACCACATGGCATCCTCCCCCGACGCGACCTACCACCGATACCTTGTCGACTCAATACGGTACTGCATGGAGGTCGGGATCAGCGGCGCAGCAGGCCCCGCCCCATCTGAAGCCCGTCGAGCCACACATGGGCACGCGCGGGGCTCCACAGCCGCTCTGCCTCCAGCACCAGCAGCTCCCCCGTCGACCGGAAGGCGACGGCCACCGGGCGGTCGAGCCCGCCGACCACCAGGTCGATCTGCGCCCCGGTGTCGGGATCGTAGCGCCACACCGACCCGGAGAACCAGTCGGTGACGTACAGCCAGCCGTCGGGACCCATGGCCACGTGGGTGGCCTCCTGCAGCTCCCCGTAGGGCGCGAAGGTGCCCAGCCGCTCACCGGTGCGCCGATCGAAGCGCTGCAGCAGCCCGGTGGCACGGTCGTGGGGCGAGGTCGCGACAACCAGCTGGTCGCCCAGGGACACCAGGGCGTGCCCGTTGCGGATCGGCACCTCGGTGAGCGACGCCGCGGTGGTGCTGTCGTGGGGGTGGAGCAGCACCACATTGCGCGTGTCGTTGCCCAGCACGGCCAGGCGGTCACCGGCCCAGGCGAGGCCCACCGGCTCTTCCATCGGCGGCAGCTCCCGGTCGGGCCGGAGCACGACCTGCTCCAGCTCACCGTCGGGGCCCAGCGCCACCACCTCGCCGGTGAGGAAGTTGCTCACCAGGAGCGCATCGCCCCAGCTCGCCAGCGCCGCCGGGGCAAAGCCGTAGGCTCCCGCCTCGGAAGGCAGGCTGTCGTCGACCAGCCAGCGCTCGTGGTCCCCCGACGACAGGTCGATGCGGTGGACCTCACCTGCCAGCACGTCGGACACGAACACCACGTCGTCGCCGCCCGCCTCGGACCGCTCGGGGAGGCAGCCGGGGCACAGACAAACCAGGAGGATGGCCAGAGCGACACGCATGCGTCACGATTCTGACACATTTGCGACGCCAATGCGTCACGGAAGGCTCGGAGCCCCTCCCAAGGACGACAAAGGCCGGCCCCCTCGGGGGACCGGCCCATATCGACCACCGCGCGAATCAGACGAGGGCGGTCGCAATCATCAGGGACACGACGCTCATCACCTTGATGAGGATGGCGATGCCCGGGCCCGACGTGTCTTTGAAGGGGTCGCCCACGGTGTCGCCGACGACCGCGGCCTTGTGCGCATCCATGCCCTTCTTCTCGCCCGGCACCTTGCCGGCCTCGATGGACTTCTTGGCGTTGTCCCATGCGCCACCGGCGTTGGCCATGAACAGCGCCATGACAGCACCGACACACATGGCGGCGGCGAGAGCGCCCGCGAGGGCCTCCGGGCCGAGGAGGAAGCCGATGGCGGCGGGGGCGAGCACGGCGACGATGCCGGGGAACAGCATCTCGGTGAGGGCGGCCTTGGTGGCCAGGCCGACGACGGCGTTGGCGTCGGGGCGAACGCCCTCGCGGCCTTCCAGCAGCCCGTCGATCTCACGGAACTGACGCCCGATCTCCTCGACGATCTTGCCTGCGGCCTTGCCCACCGCGGTCATCGTCGTGGCACCGACCACACAGGGGAGGATGGAGCCGAGGAGCAGACCGACCATGACGTTGGGGTCGGTGAGGAGCAGCTGCATCGGGCCCTGGCCCTGCGACAGCAGCTTGGCGTTGATCTCCATGTTGAACGCCGCGAACAGCGCCAGCACGGTGAGCACCGCAGAGCCGATGGCAAAGCCCTTGCCGATGGCGGCGGTGGTGTTGCCCACCGCGTCGAGCTCGTCGGTGATCTTCCG
>CBDUIC010000101.1:0-25637 GCA_965367245.1 uncultured bacterium
GCCGACACCGACGGCGACCGGGTCATCGACCCCTGCGACCAGTGCCCCGGCACGCTAGCCGGCACGGCCGTCGACGTGGTGGGGTGCCCGTGAGCGGCCTGCTGTGGCTGTGGCTGGTCGCCTGCCGTGAGCCAGCGCCACCGCCGGTGGACAGCCCGAGCGACACGGTCGCCGACACCGACACCGACGTGACCGAGACGGGGGCGACCGCGTCCACCAGCACCTCGTCGACAGGGTCGACGGGAGCGACGTCAGCGAGGGGCACGACAGCGTCGACGGGTACGACAGCGTCGACGGGTACGACAGCGTCGACGGGTGCCACGGCGGCCACGACCGGCGGCACGTCGGTCACAGGTGACACGTCGCTGACGGGGGACACGTCGCTGACGGGCGACACGTCGCTGACGGGCGACACGTCGCTGACGGGCGACACGTCGCCCATGGGTGACACGTCGCTCACGGGCGACACCTCGCTGACGGGGGGCACGTCGGTCACGGGTGATACGTCGCTCCCGGGCGACACGTCACCATCGTCAACGTCGCTCACCGCTGGCACGTCGCTCACCGCCGACACCGCGGTACCCGAGGTGTGCGACACCGCCGCCACCCCCTGCGGGCACCTCCCGGACTGCATCGACCTGGCTCCCGAGCCCTTCACCGAGCTCGACGCTCCGCCGCTGTGTGCCTCGCCGTCGACGGCGGACACCGGTCCGACGGCGCCCTGTCCGCAGATCGACTGGCTGCTGTTCGGCTCGGGCCCGGAGTCGCAGTGGATCGAGGAGGTGCTGACGCTGCCGGACGGCGACATCCTGGTGATCGGAGGGGATGAGCTGGGGTTCACGCTGGCGGCGGGTCGGCCCGACGAGGTGGCGGTGCCAGTGGACTGCTCGATCGACCCGAGCAACTGGTTCGCCCGTGTGACACCCGCGGGTACCGTTGTTTGGGCCCATCGGCTGACGAGCTCGTGTGACAACACGACCCTATCGGGCGCCATGGTGACGCCGGCCGGCCAGGTACTCATTTGGGGTGAGCACGGGGATCGAGACATGGTGCTGGCGGAGTCGAGCAGCAACCCCCTGACACTGCCTGCTGCACCCTCGTCGAGCAACAACGGCTACTGGGCGCTGCTGGAGGCCGACGGCACACCCGTGGTGGCCCGTGCGATGGAAGATGCCACGGTGAATGACCTTCGAGTGAACATCGCCGACGTAGCACCCGACGGCACCATCTACCTGGCCGGTTCGCTGCGCGAGCCGGCGACGTTCAACGTGGGAGAGGCCGATGCGGTGGTGCTGGAGGTCCCGGCGGAAGCGGTGAACGGCGACCCCGACGTGAGCTGGCTCGGTGCATGGGAGCCGGATGGGTCGCTACGGTGGGTGAAGCTGGAGGGTGTGGTGTACGGCGGCGCGGATGGGCTGGGGAGCGACGGAAGCGACCTGTATTGGCAGGCCGGTGCTGCCCTCGCGAGTGCCGACGATGATGGCGTCACGTTGGTGTCCAACCCATTCGGCGAAGCGGTGGTGGATGCGTGCGGCGCGAACGAGCTCGCCGTGCCCGCAGATCGGCACGTCAGGGTCCGGTACGACGCGTCGTCTGGTGCGCTCATGGAGCCTCCAGAGGTGTTTCAGGGGATGAACATGCGTGGTCATGCGGTGACGCCATACGGCACCCTGGTCGATGCATATGTACCGGGTGGGTTGTCGTATCCCTACGGGGTCAGTGGCGTGGCCTACGAGGTGGACGGCACCGGCTGGGTGTTCTGGGCTGACAGCTTCGGCCGCCCGCTGGGTCCAAAGACGTACGTGTCGCCCAGCTTCGTGCCCTCACCCCCGTTTGCGCGCGCGCTGGGTGCGACGGCTTCCTCCGTCGTGGTCTTGGCGCAAGGCAGCGACCAGGCCGGCGTGGAGCACGGGTGGACGTGCGGCCCAGTGATCGAGGGCCTTCGACGTGACGTGCCGAGCGTGCCGACATCGGGGCTGCACGCCGTGGTGTGGGGCACCTTCGACCACGACCTCAACCCGCAGTGCGGAGGCCTGCTGGGCATCGCTCGATTTGGCTACCCAGGAGGGGTCGACATGACCATCGACCACGACGACGGCCTGATCATGGCGACGTCGTTCCACGACCGCTGGCTGTTCGACGAGGGAGGGCCGAACGAGGTGGAGCTGGTCTCCGATGGCACCGATGTGCTGCTGATCCGGCTAGTCACTCCGTGACCGGCCTGCTGCCAGGTACGCGTCGAGCTCCTCCATCAGCGCCTGCTTCCGCGCCTCCGAGGCGAAGCTGCTCATGAGGCTGTGCCGCGCGAAGGTGGCCAGTGTGGCCCGATCGAGGTCGAGGGCCTCGGCCACCGCGACGAAGTTGTCGACGAGGTAGCCGCCGAAGTAGGCCGGGTCGTCGGAGTTCAGCGTGATGGCGACGCCGGCGTCGTGGAGCTGGCCGAGGGTGTGGTCCTCCATGCGGTCGAAGACCTTCAGCGCGGTGTTCGACAGGGGGCAGACGGTCAGGGCGATGCCCTCGCGGGCGAGGCGCTCCACGAGCGCAGGATCTTCGATGGCGCGCACCCCGTGGTCCACCCGCTCCACCTTCAGCAGGTCGAGGGCCTCGTGGATGTAGGCAGGTGGGCCCTCCTCTCCCGCGTGGGCGACGACCCGGAAGCCGAGCTCTCTGGCGCGGTCGAACACCTCGGTGAACTTGCTCGGGGGGTGGCCGACCTCCGACGAGTCGAGCCCCACGGCGACGATCTGCTCGTGGAACAGCCGCGCCTGCTGCAGCGTGGCCATGGCGTCGTCGGCCGACAGGTGGCGCAGGAAGCAGCAGATGAGCTCGGAGCTGATGTCGAGCTCCTCCTCGGCGCGGTCGAGGGCTCGGCACAGGCCGGCGACCACGGTGGCGAAGGCGACGCCGCGCTCGGTGTGGGTCTGCGGGTCGAAGAACAGCTCGACGTGGCGGATGCCGTCGGCGTCGGCGCGCTGCAGGTAGGCCCAGGCCAGATCGTGGAAGTCGTCTTCGGTGATCAGCACGCCTGCGCCCTCGTAGTAGATGTCGAGGAAGGACTGCAGGTCTGAGAAGGCGTAGGCCTCGCGCAGGGCCTCGACGCTGTCGAAGCGCAGCTCGCGCCCGTTGCGCTGGGCGAGGGCGAAGAGCAGCTCGGGCTCGAGGGTGCCCTCGATGTGCAGGTGCAGCTCGGCTTTCGGGAGACCTCGTGCGAAGGAGCGGAGCGTGGTCATGGTGCCTCCAAGGGCCTCATGAGACCACGGGTCAGCGGGCCGCCGCGAGCCACTCCGCGACGTCGGCGGCGCTGCGGGCCCCCTTCGACCCCGACGCGGGCTCGAAGGTGCCGCTGGCGAGCACCGGCCAGGTGGTGACGGGGGCGACGCAGTCGGTGGGGCGCAGGGCGACGAGGTAGGCGATGGAGCCCACCTTGAAGTGCATGCGAAGCGCGTTGTGCCGCTCGAAGCGGCCCACGTCGATCACCACCTTCTCCCAGCCTGCGAGCTCCTCGGCGAGGGGGGACTGCGCCGACAGCGCCTTCATCTTCTGGCAGTCGATGCACCACGGGGCGCTGAACACCAGCAGCACCGGGTGGTCTGCGGCGACGGCCTGCTCGCAGGTGGCACGCAGGGTGTCGTCGAGCTCCAGGTCGCTGCGCTGCACCCAGTAGGGCTCGTCGGGGGGGACCGCGACCGGCGCCGGATCGGTGGTGCCACAAGCAAGCAGGAGCAGGAGCGTAGGCATGCACGGGCTGTAGCACGGTCGGCCCGGAGGGTGTCGACTGGCGACGAGGGGTGACGAACCATAAGTACACAGTAAACAGAACAGAAAAGGAGTGATATGAATCACCGAATCGAAGCGACCTTCCCCCGACGATCGGATGCCCTGGATGCCGTGGAGCATCTGCTCGAAGCCCACGTGGCGCCCCAGCAGATCGAGATGGTCGGCCCCGACCGGCACGCAGTGCCCGTCCGCGAGCAGAACGCCATGGTGCGCCCCGCGCTGCTCGGCGCCCTGGTGGGGCTGGCCGGCTCCATGATGCTGCTGGCCATCGGCGCCACCCAGGCGGTCTCTCTGCCGGTGCTGGCCGACATCATCGACAGCGTCGGCGTCGGTGGCGCGGCCGTGCGGCTCGGCTACCTCGGGGTGGCGGTCGGCACGGTGTCGGGGGCCCTGGGCGGTCTGACGACCTGGGCGGCTCCCACCCGTCGCACCGCCGCGGAGCGCCCGCACCGCCTTCGGGTGGAGCCGGTGGGGGATGCGGCGGAGGTCACCGATGCGCTGCAGGCGTCCAACGTGGTGTCGCTGCGCGTCGTCGCGTGAGCGCGCGCCCGACGTCGAACGGCCCGGCCTGTCGCGAGACAGGTCGGGCCGTCGTCGGTTTGGGACTCAGCGAGCTACCGCGGCAGCGTGTCGGCGAGCTTCTGGGCCTTGGGCCGCAGCGTCTCCCACACGAAGGCGTGCACGTCGAGCATCGACCGTGGCGTCATGCCCATGCCCACGAGCTTGTCGCGGACGCCGCGGGCCGTGCGACGCGCCCGTCGGTAGCCGGCCAGCGAGGGCTTGCTGGGCACCTTGGCGGGGTGCACCGAGCGGGCCTGCAGGTGCAGGACCTGACGGCGGACCACGATGTGCTTCTTGGGGTGGTACAGCCCCAGCGGCGCGGTGGTGAGCCTCCACTTGGGCTGCAGGCCGAGGGCGCGCAGCGCGTCGACCCACGCGGTGAACCGTCGCGAGAAGCGATGCTCGCCGTGCAGCAGCTGCAGCACCGCGAGACCCAGCTGTTCCTTGGCCTCTCCCTGGAGGCACGACACCGTGCGCACCGCCGACGGCCCCACCAGCGTGGTGGCATCGAGGGCCGCGACGAGCTGGTCGGCGGCCTCGTGGGCGTCGGTCACCTCGGTGCCCAGCGCCTGCTGGAAGGCCTTGGCGCTGGCCATCAGCTGGTGCGATGCCGTGGCCTGCGGGCCCCAGGTCGACAGGTAGGCGTCGCCCTGAAAGCCCCCGGGGAACAGGTGCAGGAACACCTCGACCTGCCGCTGGAACGGCATCACCGGGTCGTCGAGCTTCACGTTGAGCGTGGCGGCATCTTCGTGCTCGCCCATCACCCGCTCGAAGACCTCGTCGACGTCGACCTTCTCCGAGTCGACCGGCACGAGCAGCTCGTAGTAGCCCTTCTTGAAGGCGCGCATCTCGCCGTCTTCGAAGCGCAGGCGGCGCCGCGACGACTCCTCGCGCACCCACACGCCCACGCCCCAGCCGGGGCGCTCCTTGTGGCGAAAGACGCGGTCTTCGGGGTCGAGCTCACTGGGCCGGGTGCGCTGGTTGGGTAGCGTGAGGCTCATGAGGAGCTCCCGGTCGGCGCGAGGATCATGTGCATGCGACGACCCTCCATGTGCGGCGGGCGCTCGATCTTCGCGATGTCGCTGACGCCCTCGTAGATGCGGTGGCACTGGGCCGCGCCGATGTCGTGGTGGGCGTGCTCACGGCCGCGGAACCACACGGTGATCTTCACCCGGTCGCCGCGGTCGAGGAAGCGCTGCGCGTTGCGCGTCTTCACCTGCATGTCGTGATCGTCGGTCTTCGGGCGCACCTTGACCTCCTTCATCGACGACTGCGTGGCGTTGGCCTTGCTCTGGGCCGCGGCCTTGCTGCGTTGGTACTTGATCTTGCCCCAGTCCCCCAGCTTGCAGATCGGCGGCCGCTCCTTGGGCGCGACCTCGATGAGGTCCATCCCCTGGTCGCGGGCGAACTGCACGGCGTCGCGGGTCATGAACTCGCCGAGGCGCTTGCCCTCGGTGTCGACCACGATCACGCGCGGCACATGGATGGCGTCGTTGACGCGGGTGCCATCGGGCTCGGGTAGGGCGTGGCGATGTCGACGGCGCCTCATGAGTGCCTCCCACGCGTGTGGAAGGTGTAGGAGGCGAGCTCGCCTCGGCGGAAGGTCATCTCCACGCGCTGGTCTTCGCGAGTGACCTGCACCTTCTTCCAGGTGCTGTCGGACAGCTCGCGGGCCTTCTCCACGGCGGCATGCCTGCCATCGACATCGTGGCTGCGCTCGCCGACCACGAGGGTGAACGTCTTGCGGGTCGTCGCTTCCATCAGTTCTCCTCGCGGTAGTCGATGCGCTGCTGCGGGCGGCCGGTGCGCGTCTCGATGACGAGCAGTGCCTCGCAGTCTTCGGCGATCTCCTTGGCGGCCTCGACGGCTTTTGCCTTGGTGGAGACGGTCCAGGCGGGGGTCTCGAGACCCTCGACGACCAGCGACCAGCCTTGGCTGTCGGCGCGCACGACCAGGCGGTCGATGTCGGTGGGCTCGGGCTCGGCGTCGACGTTCATGGAGCGGCGGGGCTCGGACGGACGCGATGAGCGACGAGGGCTTGGGCGGGCTGAGTGGGGAAAGCGAAAACGAGCTCTGGCCTTGATAGCGGCCTCCTCTGGTTGGGTTGTCGTGCTGCGCATCGACACGGAGCCCTGCCAGAGGCCCCACGGACGCGCACGCCACGGAACAGTGCCATGACGTGCTTAGATGATAGGACCTTTGGCTTGACTTGTCAAGCGTTCTGGGTTGGATTGGGCAGCCCTGGAGGCCCGATGAGCACCTTTCGCATCCAGCAGGTCGACGCGAACCTGCTCCGCACCGAGGCCCGCCGGCTGACGGCCCTGTTGAAGGGCCTGGTGCCCGCCGCCGAGGTGCTCGAGGTGGGCAGCACCGCCGTGCCCGGGGTGATCGGCAAGGGCGACATCGACCTGCTGGTGCGGGTGCCTGCCGAGGCCTTCGCGGCCACCCGCGACCGCCTCGACGGGGCCCTGCGCCGCAACGCCGAGCAGCTGAGCACCGACCGCTACCAGGGCTACCACCTCGACAGCCCTGTCGATGCCGCCGTGCAGCTCACGATCACCGGCAGTGAGCACGACGACTTCGAGCCCTTCCTCGAGGCGCTGCGTGCCGATCCGTCGTTGGTCAACGCCTACAACGCGCTGAAGCTGCGCTGGAACGGGCAGTCGATGGCGGCCTACCGCAAGGCCAAGTCCCAGTTCATCGAGCAGGTGCTGGCCGACCGCTGAGCTGCACGGCATCTGCACCGCGCCGCCGCCATCGCTGTGCGACCCGCCGCCTATACCCTCTGTAGGAGGCTCGGATGCGAGGCGTAGCAGTGCTCGGCTGGTGTGCCACGGCCCTGGTGGCGACGGCGATGCTGGGGGTGGTGGGGGCGAAGGCAGGGCCCTTCCCCGAGTGGGGGCACCTGCTGGGCCACATCGTGTTGTGCGGGGGGACCTCCCTGGGCGCGGCGGCGGCGCTGAAGGGCTCGGTGCGCCGCCGGGCGCTGGGGGGCCTGCTGGCCGGGGTGGGGCTGGGGCTGGCCATCGAGGTGGTGCAGGCACGCTTTCATCCGGTGTGGTCGGAGGCGACCTACGACCTGGCCATCGACGCGCTGGGCGCCTGGGTGGGGCTGCTGCTGTGGGGCCGGGGGCGTCCGGCGGTGAGCCACCTGGCGAGCGCGGTCCTCCATCCGCTGGTGGTCGGGCCGGTGGGGATTGCGGCGGTGGTCGGGCCGCGGTGGACCGTGCTGCTGGCGCTGTGCCTGCTGCCGGCCCTGGCGGCGTGGGTGTCGGGGGTGCGGGACGGGAGGCTGTCGGACGCGGATGTGTCGCTGCGCGAGGAGCGGGGTCCCCTGTTCCTGGTGGGCACGTGCTCGGGGGTAGCGTTCTTGCTGCTGGCGTCGCTGGGAGGAGCGGCCGTGCAGTCGCTGGGCTGGCTGCTGACGCTGGGGGCGGTGCTCGGCACCTCGGTGACGGCGGCGGGGTTCAAGGTGAGCGGCCACGTGGGCATCCCGGTGGTGCTGGGGCTGTGGGCGTGGGCTCACGACGCGCGGGCGGCCGTGCCGCTGCTGGGGGCGGCGCTGCTGATGAGCTGGGCGCGGCCGGCGGCCGGGCGGCACCGGCCGGTGGAGGTGGGCGGGGCCTGGGCGCTGGGGGCGGTGGTCGGGTTGTCGTGGATGGTGCTGGGCAGCTGATGGCGCGCCACGTGATTAGAGGCCTGGGAAGGAGAGTGTGGGATGACGCCGTGTGGGGTGTGCTTGAAGACGCGCGGCCAGACCAACCGCGTGGGCGGCCTCGACGTCTGCGACGTGTGCTTTCACGGCGGCGTGGCCAAGGCCGTGGCTGAGAGAGGCTGGCGGATGACGACCACCACCTGGGTGCGCTCGAGCAACGACGATACGACCTACTACGGCCAGGTCGTGGGGTGGTTCGGCGGTGCTGTGCCCTTCACCGGCTCGCTGCGCCGCAAGACGGCGTTTCACCGGTGGCTGCCGTTCTGGCGGGGCGTCAAGACGCGCGACCCGTTGTTCAACCGGTCGGTCTACGCCCTCGGAACCGACGGGCTGGCCACCTTTCTCGACAGCGACGGCGCCCAGTCCGCGGCGATGGATCTGGTGGGCGAGGGGGCGATGATCAAGGTGTACCCGGGTAATGTCGACGTGATCGCCGCGAGTGACCGGCCGATCGTGGAGACCCGTCTGGAAGCGGAGACGGCGGTGTTCATGGCCCACGTGGAGGCCTACGCGGAAGTGCACCGGGCGTGAGGGCGGTGGGAGTTGGCACGACCGGGGCCGGTGGGTTTTCGCGTCGGAACTGAGCCACGGTGGGCGCGACGGCGGGTTTTCGTGGCGAAACTGAGCCAGGCCTGGGGTTTTCCCGCCATGTCTGAGCCATCGTCGCCCGCTGGGGGCCGATTCGTGCCGTTTCGGCGGCGTTCGGGGTCCCCAAGGGGCTCTTCGAGGCCTTCGTGGCTCAGTTGTCGCGGGAAAACCTCGCGGGTGGCTCAGTGTGGCGGGGGAAACCCGCCGCGAGGTGCTCTCGCCGCTGTGGGTCAGCCCGTCGCAGACGGCGCTGGCGTGAGGGGACCGAGCTTCGTGCCCAGCGTCGCATCCGCCCAGTCCGCAAACGCAGCGACCCGCGGCGCGAAGCTCGGCCCGACCGGGATGGCCTCGGCGACGAGCTTGACGCTGAAGTAGCCGCCGGTGGCCCCGGCGCCCCACCGCGCCCGCGCCTCGGCCTCGTCGTCGTCGCAGGCCACCCAGGCCCCGTCCACCCAGCGCAGCGAGGCCGCGCCCGGCTCGAGGCGCTGGTCGGTCATCAGGCTGAACCGGCCGTGGCGATGAGCATCCGCGACAGCAAGCAGCTCGGCCTCGAGCTCTGCGGCACCCACGCCGAGGTCGACCCTCTCGATGAGGGCGTAGTGGACCAGGGCGAAGGGCACCTCGGGCGCCATCATGCCCATGGCCGCGCCGACGCGGGGGTTGAGCTCGGTGGGGCGGAAGCCCTCGGCGGTGAGCACGCCGTCGAGGGTGAAGGCGCCGCGGTAGTCGACGCGCTCCCGCAGGTGCTCGCCCACCGTGCGGGCGACCTCGCGGAGGGCCTCGCGGTCGCGGGGAGGGGGGTCCCAGAACGTCGCGGCGGCGGCATAGGCGAAGGTGCGACCCCGCCGCAGCACCAGCATCTCGGCCGGTCGCAGCACGACGACCCCGTCGGGGAGCACGAGGCCGTGGATGGAGCAGGGGATGCCCTCGAGGAAGGGCATGACCCTCGCCTGGTCGCAGTGGCGCGACAGCAGCGCCAGGGCCGCCGCGGCCTCGAGCTCGTCGGTGACCCAGCAGGTGCGCGACGCCCCGCCGTGAAAGCCCTCCCGCGCATCGCCGGCCCACACCGTGCCACTTCCCTGGTCGATGCGGCGGGAGGCCGCACGGAGCGCAGCAGCCTGGACCGGCACCGTCTCGCTGGGGGCGCGGGGAATGCCGGCGGCGTCCCACACCGCGTCGATGACCACCTTGTCTTCGAGGGCCTGCCAGGCGTCGGGGCGGGCCCCCACCATGCGGCGGCCCGCCACCGGTCGCCCGTTGCTGAAGAACACGCCGAGGGCGAGCATCCGCCCATCGGGGTCGAAGGCGTCGATGCGGGCCTGCACCTCGTCGGGCAGGTCGCGCAGCGCACGGTCGGCGCTGTGGAGGGCGTGCATCAGGTCGTCGGCGGGGCCGATGTCGAGGCAGTGCCAGTCGACGAGGGCGTCGTCGGGCAGGTCGCCGGTGCCGTGCCGGGCGCCGAGCACGAAGCAGCGGGGCACGCCGTAGCGGGCGAGGGGGGCGTGCATCATCGCCCAGGTGGGGAGGGCCTCGACGGCGATCAGCCAGGGGCGGCCCCCGTAGAAGGCGGCCAGGGCAGACTCGACGCGGCTCAGCGCGGTGCTCATGGGGACTCCACCTCGTAGATGTACAAGGAGCGAAGGCCATGGTCGAGCACGGAGGTGGGGTCCCACCCCGGCAAGGGGGTGCCGTAGCTCACCACCCGGGCCCCCGGGCGAAGGGCGCGGAGGCGGTCGACCCACGCCTGGTCGAGGCCGTAGGCCGTGCCCCACAGGTAGACCGCGTCGGCGTCGCTCAGATCGAACCGTCGCAGGTCGCCCCACACGAGTCGACAGGGGGACCCCGCCCACGCCAGCCGCAGCCGCCCCAGCAGGTAGACCAGGGGGGCTGCCTCCACGCCCACACAGTGGGCCCCGCTGGCTGCGTGCAGCCGCTGCAGCAGTCGCCCGTCGCCTGCGCCCAGATCCACGAAGGTGGAGGTGGGACCCAGCTGCAGCGCCTCGACGATGGCCGCCGTCTCCTCCGCTGGCGTGGGCACCCACGGAGCGTGGTGCCAGGTGAGCCACAGCATGGGCCCGGCCAGCAGCGCCACGGCGAGGGCCCACGGCAGCCCCACCCAGGCCGGGAGCAGCCACGCCGGGGTGAGCAGCGCGAGGAGGACCACGGTGGTCTGGAGCAGGTTGTGGGCGCGGTGGGTCACGGGGTCTACCTGATCAGGTCGGGGCCGACCCCTCGCGGGGCCAGGGGTTTTCGCCTTGTTTCTGAGCCACGCCAAAGGTTTTCGGCTCTTGACTGAGCCACTGCGCCACGGCGAGCGCCGATATCCACGGTTCGGGGGGCCTGGACGGTCGGAATCGCGGGTCTGGGGCTGGGATTGGCTCAGTCATGGCGGGATAACCCTGGAGGTGGCTCAGTTTCCCGGGGGTAAACCACGGTGGGGGCTCGATAGCCAGACCCCGATGTTGGGCCCGCGACATCTAACACCTAGCGTCCTGACCCCGGATTCGAGACCCCGGAGTGGAGACCGCGGCGTGGAGACCCCGGGCTAGGTTGCTGCGCATGGACCTCGCTCCTCCCCTCGACCCGCTCGCCGCCGCCTGGCTCGGCGAGGCGACGTCGTCGGCGTCGGCGTCGGCGTGGTGGGCGCTGCAGCAGCGACGGGTGCACGACCTGGCGTGGGCCGAGCGCTTCGCGGCGTCGTGCCCGTGGTGGGCAACGACGGGCACGGGGTGCACCTCGCGGCCTGGTCCGACAGCGCCACCGTCACGAGCAACTACGTCGGCCTCACCTCCACCCACGCGTTGCTCGGCAACGACGGCGACGGCGTGCACCTCGCGGGCGGTGCCGACCACACCCTGGGCGGGCCGCAGGCCGCCGACGGCAATCGCATCGGGGCCAACGCCGGGCACGGCATCGCGGCGACGGCCACCACCCTCGACGCCGGGCTGATACGCCTCGACATGCGTCACAACCTCGTCGGTGTCGACGACAGCACGTTCATCGACCGAGGGAACGGCGGCTACGGGCTGCACCTGTCGCTGCCGGTCGACCCCCTCGCCGTGGTCGCCGACCAGCACCTCCTGGGGGCGACGGGCGCCCCCAACACCCTGTCGGGCAACGATCTGGGTGGCGCCTACCTCGGTGCCGCCAACCTCGCCTTCGAGGGCAACCGGGTGGGCACGGCCGCAGCCGGCCTGGTCGCCGTGCCCAACGGCACGGCCGGGTCGCCGCCGCTGGGCCTGCCAGGCAGCGCGGGGGTGCGGGTGGTGGTGAGCTACGGCGTCGACACGGCGCCGGTGGAGATCGTCGACAACCTCGTCAGCGGCAACCACGGCGCCGGCATCTGGGCGAGCCGCGCGCCGGGGAGCACCGGGGTGATGGCGCGCCCCGTCGACCTCGTCGACAACCACATCGGCGTGAACGCGGCGCCGCTCCGTGGCGCGCTCGGCAACGGCGACCACGGCATGGTGGTGCTCAGCCTCGACGACGTGCTGGTGTCGGGCAACGAGGTCGCCCACAACGCGGGCGACGGCGTGCGCGTCGGCATCGGCCTCACCCGCGCCTCGGCGGTGGGCGTGGAGGTCGCCGACAACGAGGTCCACCACAACGAGGGGGCGGGGCTGGCCCTCACCGCGACGCCGGTGGCGGGCCTCGTGAGCGCGCCCCACCTCGACGGCTATGTGCACGACAACCTCATCGAGGTCAACGGCGGGCCGGGCATCCACCTCACCGGCGGCGCCACCCAGCACGAGCTGAGCCACAACACCATCACCGGCAACGACCAGTGCGCCATCCTCGACGAGGGGGCCAGCGACACCTCGCTGCTCGTCGAGGCCCCCATCGCCTATGCGGTCGACCTCGTGGCCGGCACCATCACGGGTCGGGTCGACGTGCTCAACGGCACGCCCGACCGCCTCGAGCTGTACGAGCGAGCGACCGGGCTGCCCTTCGCCGATCTGGCCGGCACCGCCATCGATGCCGACGGGCGCTGGGTCTACACCGGCGCCATCCCGGCGGCGGTGGTCACCGCCGACGACGTGAGCGGGCTGGTGGTGCTCACCAGCGGCACGACCTCGGAGATGACCCGCTACGAAGGTGACGGCTGCACGCCGGCGCAGTGCACGCCGGTGGGGGAGGAGGGCAACGGCTGCACCGTGTACTGGCTCGACCCGGGCGTGGGCTGCCTGTCTGTCGACCGCCCCGTGGGCTATCGCTGCGACGACCCCTACGAGCTCACGGGCATGATCAACCACCGCATCGATCCCACCGAGACCACGCTGTACCAAGACGCGTGCGACGGAGCGGGCACCTGTGTTGCGGGCACCGACCTCACGGCGACGGCCCGTCCGCGTGGCGCGAGGTCGACATCGACGTCGCCCCTGCCTGCCCCGGCGACCACGTGCCCCTCGACGACACCCATCCCATCGACGTGGTGGTCACCGGCGACGCCGCGTGGAGCGCCGCCGACCTGCTGGCCTTCCGCACCCGCATGGCCGGGGGGGCGCCCACCCACACCACCATCGCCGACCTCGACGCCGACGGCATCGACGACCTGCGGTTCCGCTTCCGCCCCACCGATCTGTTCCTCATGGGGCCCGGCGAGCAAGAGCTGATCTTCAACGCGCACCTCAGCGACGGCACGGCGCTGTACGCTGAGGGCCACGCCGACGCCGCGCAGCAGGCCGACGGCGACGCCGACGGCATCATCGACCCCTGCGACCTGTGCCCCCACACGCTGGCGAACACCCCGGTAGGAGACGACGGATGCTGACCCTGCTCTTGCTCGTCGCTTGCCGCGGCCCCGACCCGACCCCCCCGGCCATCGACGACGGCACGCCCCCCGGCGACACGTCGGACACGAGCGCCCCGACCTCGACCGGAAGCACGTCATCGACGGCGGGGACGGGACCGACCGCCGCCACCGGCGGCACGGCCTCCACCGGCGGCACCGGTGCTACCCGCTCCACGGGCGATACCGGGACCTCGGGCGCCACCGGCACCACCGGTGACACCGGCCCCACCTACGACACCTGCGGCCGCCCCGTGGGCACGGCGTCCCCACGCAGCACGCCCACCACGACGCCGACGACGGCCACCGGCGACACCGGCGCCTGCGGCCAGTTCCCCGCCACCTTTCCCAGCGACACGGCTCCGCCGCCAGAGGTCGACACCGGCCTGAACTGTGGCACCGGCGCCCCCCCAGCCTGCCCCGAGGTCGCCTGGGTGCTGAACATCCCCGGCGCCACCGACAACGACCTGGAAGACGTCGAGACCCTCCCCGGCGGCGACGTGCTGCTCTACGGGGCCGACGAGCGCGGCGTCACCTTCCACGAGGGCGAGCCCAACGAGTTCGTCCTCACCGACATCTGCCCGGGGGTCGACGACACCCCATGGGTCGCCCGTATCGACGACCAGGGCGACCTGGTGTGGGCCATGCGGCCCGTCGATGGCTGCAGCAGCATCCATACCGGCAAGCTGCACGTCGCCGACAACGGCACCTTCGCGGTGTGGGGTGACTACCATCGCAACCCCATCACCTTCGCCCCCGGCACCCCCGACGCCTGGGTGAGCCCGCCGGTGGAGGGCACGGCCGATCTGTGGGTAGCGTCCTTCGACCCCGACGGAAACTATTTGCAGGGCCACGTGCTGGTCAAAGACGACTACCCCGACACCGCCACGGAGAAGATCGACTACGCCGCGGTGGCCGACGACGGCACGCTGTACGCCGTGGGGCAGTTCCAGCACTCGCTGACGATCGACCCTGGCCAGCCGTGGGAGACGACGCTGACGGGCGAGGTGGCGGCCTACAAGCATGATCTGTGGCTGGCGGCGTGGAACCCCGACGGCAGTCTTCGCTGGGCCCGCACCGAAGCCACCGGCGACCAGGGCACTGCGGGGGGCGCTGGCATCCTGGTCACGGAGGACGGGCCCGTCCTGCTCGTCGTGGGTGGCAACGAAGTGATGTTGGAGGCGTGCGGCCCACACGAAGTAGCTGTGGACTTCGGGATTGGCGATGCCTTCGCGGTCGTTCGCTACGACGCCGCGACGGGCGCTACCCTCGACGTGGAGCTGGTGCATCGCAAGATCGCTGGCGCGGAGCCTACGGAGGGTGGGTTCCTGACGTATGGGTGGCTCATCGATGCCGCCCACCTAGGCCCCGACGTGGTGGCTGACAGCGTAGACTATGTGGGGCGCTACAGCGTTGGCTGCAAGGAGTTCCTGTGGGCGGCGTCCAACCCCACGGGCCTTTCTCTGTTCTACGTCAGCTCGTTCGACCGCAATGGCGGCTACGTCGTGGCGGGCGGTAACCGAGCTGCCAGCCCTTTCAGCACCACGCAGTACGGTTGCGGCCAGAACCTGGGCACCACCCCCGACCACCTGCACTGGCAGTGGTACCTGTTCACCGAGCAGGGCGAGCCGCTGTGTGGTGACAGCATCGAGGCCGACGACCTGCCGGCAGGCTCGTCGTACGGCGCCGCCCTCGATGAAGGCGGCAACCTGTACTTCGCTGCCGCGTTCAAGGGCCGCGGACGCATCGCCGAGGGCACGCCGCACGAGCTGCTCCTCGACACGATCGACTCCGATGTCATCCTCATCCGCTACGAGTGGTAGCGCCACCCCGCGGCCGTGACTGACGCGGGGTCTTGTTGTGGGTCGACCCGGTCGAAGGGCGATAGGCCCTCGGCTGGAGGTTGCCTTGGTCGAGCTCGTAGCGCCGAACACCATCACCCTGGGCGAGCCGTTCCTCGTCGCCTTCCGCTCCGACACCCGCGTGGCGGGCCGGCTCCGGCTCACGGCGGGCACCGAGGCCATCCCCTTCGTCCTCGAGCGTGAGGGCAAGGAGCCGACGAAGTCGGCCGGTCATCGGGTGCGCGGCAAGGAAGGATCCTTCCGAATTCTCGACTGGGGCGACCACGAGGTCGGCAGCGAGCTGGTCCTCCGTTTCGAAGGGGCGAAGGTCTGGATGTCGGTGGCCGGGCCCGGCGAGGGGCCGCAGGCAGCCGAGTAGAGGCTACGGCGGCCCACGATGGCGGGGCGACGGCGCCCAGACGCTGCGCTACAAGGCGCCCCAGCAAGGAGTGCTGGATGCCCACGACCGACCCACGCTGGCTGAACCCAAGGGCGCCATGGGGGCCGGAGCATCTGGCGATGCGGTTGCTGCGAGATCCGCGCGATCTGCTCTTCATCCGGGTGATGGCCGTGGTGAGCGCCATCCTCCTGCCTCTGGCCACGTTCGTGTTCCTGCTGCCGCCCTGGGGCGTCGCGGCGGTGGCCGTGCCCTACCTCGCCTTTGTGTTCCTGAACTTCGGCGGCCGCTATGGGCTGATGCTGCATGCCAACGGGCATCGCCCCATCTTCCGGCGCGAGTGGCGCTTCCTGTCGAACTACGTGCCCTTCGTGCTCGGCCCCTTCCTGGGCCACACGCCCACGTCGTTCGCGGCGCACCACATGTGGATGCACCACGCCGAGAACAACATGCTGGGCGACGGGTCGAGCACCATGCCCTACCGCCGCGACCACTTCCCGCACTTCCTGCACTACTGGTTCCGGTTCTTCGCCTTCGGCCACATGCACCTCATCCGCTACCTGTGGCTGCGCGGCCGCACCAAGACGGTCTTCCGCTTCATCGGTGGCGAGCTGTTCTGGCTGGGGCTGGTCGCCGTGGCGCTGTGGGTGAACTGGGCCGCAGCGCTGCTGGTGTTCGTCGTGCCGATGCTGATGATGCGGTGGCTGATGATGGCCGGCAACTGGTCCCAGCACGCCTTCATCAACATGGACGACCCCGACAGCGGCTGGCACAACAGCACCTGCCTGACGAACACCCGCTACAACCACAAGTGCTACAACGACGGCTACCACATCATCCATCACCTCAAGCCGGCCATGCACTACACCGAGATGGCGCAGTGGTACGACGACCACATCGACCAGTTCCGTGAGCACGACTGCCTGGTGTTCGATGGCATCGCCGACAACCAGGCCATCTGGTTCCTGTTGATGACCAAGAACTACGACAAGCTCGCGCGGCACATGGTCGAGCTCGTCCCGCGGTCCCACGAAGAGAAGGTGGCCTACCTGCAGACGCGCGTTCGCACGCAGAAGGGCACCATCCCGTCGCTGTTCTGGCTCGAGTCGCCCGCCAACGTGCAGGCCACGTCGCGTCGGGGCGGCATCAGCACCGAAGAAGCGCTGGCGCTGGAGTAGCCCTCAGGGGCTCGACGTGGCGTAGTCGCCGTTGAAGGCGAAGCCGACCGCGATGAGGGGCAGGCCCTGGGGCTGCTCCTGGCCCGCCCGGTAGGGGTGCTGCAGCCACCACTGCGCGATGACGAACAGGGTGGGCTGGTTGAACCTCTTGCCGGGGGCGTGGTCGGCGAACTGCCAGGCGAACAGCGGGCCGACGCGGTGGTAGGCCGTCGCTGCGTCGGTGCCCTCGGAGCCGTCGAGGTTGTCGGAGAAGCTGTGGCGCACCCCGAGGCGGAGCTTGTTCTGAACGTAGAGCAGGTCGGCGTCGTTCATCAGCACCCAGCCACCGTCGAGGGGTAGGCGGTCGGACAGCTGCTCGTAGAACGAGACGCCCTCCCCCAGACCCAGTGCGATGCGCTGCCCCTGGAAGGTGGACCTCGCGGCGATCGGCCCCGCAGCGGCCCGCACGGTGCCGCCGAGGGTGAGTGTCCAGCCGGCGGCGGGGGCGGCGTCGCCTCCCAGCGCCTCGATGGTCTGGTCGGAGTAGCGGGCGGCCGGGTCGTCGAAGGCGAGCACCTGGTCGAAGGTGCCGTAGTAGCCGACAGCGGTGACCTCTCCGAACAGGCGGAGCACGGCGAGGGGGAGGACCTCGGCGTAGGCGCCAACCCGCGTCCATGCGGGGGTGACGGTCGCGGCGCCGGCGACGAACGCGTAGGTGTCTTTGAGCAGCAGGTGGTCGGCCGTCGACAGGCGACGCCGCCAGCCCACGCGGTGCTGGTTGACGAGGCCCAGGGGGTTGAGCCGCACGTAGGTGGCGTTGCTGTACCACAGCCGGTCGCGGGGGGCGGGCACGTAGACCTCTTCGTCGCCATCGTCGGCGAAGTCGGCATCGTCGGCGCGGGCGCCGCGTTCCTGAGCCCACGCCGGGCTCGCTGCCAACGCACCCAGGCACCCGACCCACAACAGACTGCGCATGCCGCCTCCGGGCGCGACGCTACCACGGGCCGGCGCCCGGTGACGAATGGCGCTAGTACGGGGTCGGAGGCGACGAATGTGGTGGTGGATGGCGGTGGCCCTGGCGGGCGCTTCGTATGAGCGGTCGGGCATCGAGTACGCCGGGCTCGAGGGCGACAGTAGCTGGTCGACGGCCGACAAGCGCAAAGAGCGCAAGGCGCTGCGCAAGCGCCTCGACGAGGACCAGGTGCAGCTGATGTGGCAGCGTGCCGATGGCTCCGAGCGCCCCCTCGACCCCCGCGACGACACGCTGTGGATCGGTGTGGTGCTGGCGCTGCACGACACCCTCGACCGGCTGGAGCCGGGTGCAGAGCGCGACATGGTCATCGCGCCGGCGGGGCAGGGCGCCCAGCTCGCGACGGTGTGGTTCGACCCCGGCGTGCTGACCGTGCGGCAGTACACCCACGCCGAGCCATTCCTGGTCGCGCCGCGGCCGGTGGCCGACGTGGCCCGCGATGCGGGGCTGGTGTTCGACGGCGAGGTATGGCCGGCGTCGGTCACCCGGGCGGTCGATGCAGCGGTGGCGTTGCTGTCGGCCGACGAGCTTCGCTGGGTGGAGGGGCTGACCCTCCGCTACGTCGAGGCCGACCTGCCCGACGACGCCCCGAGGCTGGCCGCGCGGGGAGCAGGGGGGAGCCGGTGGCTCGAGCTGTACGACGACCTGGGCAGCCCGGGGCCGTGGTTCTCGGGCACGCCGGAGGCCCCGCACCATGCCTCCACCTTCCTCGCCCTCGGCGGGCTGGGGCTCGCCCTCGATGGCGCGGTGCAGGCGCAGCAGCAAGATCGGGTGACCGCGGCACGGGAGGGCCTGAAGGCGGTGGAGCGCTTCGTCGAGCAGGCGGAGGCTGCCGGCTCGGTGTCGCCCGCCGACCTGGCGAAGCTGCGGGCCGACCGCAGCGAGCTGATCGCACAGATCGAGCGCGAGCAGGCGGTGCTCGACGGCATCGCGCTCCCCAGTGCGTCGCTTCCGCCGGGTCCCCTCCCGACGGTGAAGGAAGAGGCCGACGCGCCGCAGCGGTTTGCCGCGGCCTTTGCGCTGCACCACACCGACCCGGTCGCGCTGCAGCGGCTGGCCCCCGAGGTCGCCGCCTGGATGGCAGCCGGCACGCACCTGTCGCTGCTGGCTGCCTCTGCGGAGGCCGTCAGCGAGGGCCCGGCTTCTCCGTGAGCACCGCCGAGTAGCTCGCCGCCGAGCCCTCTTCGTTGCGGTCGGTCGCGGGGGCGGGGGCCGGAGACATCGCCGACAGCTCGGCCCGCAGGGCGGGGGTCATGTCGATGTTGGCGGCGGCCAGGGCGGGGCGGAGCTGCTCGACCGTGCGCGCCCCCAGCAGGGGTGCGGTGACGGCAGGATGGGACGCCACCCACGCGACGGCCAGGCTCACGGGGTGCACTCCCAGCTGCTGGGCCTTGGCCCGCCAGCGCTCCGCGAGGTCGTAGTTCGCCTCGTCGCGGTAGCGGGTCGCATACATCGGGTTGGCGACGAGCCGCCCCTCGGCCGGCCGCTCGGTGCGACCGTAGCGACCGCTCAGCAGGCCGCCCCCCAGCGGGCCGTAGGGGAACACCGCCAGCCCGTTGGCCTGGGCCATGGGCAAGATCTCCGACTCGGCCTGCCGCTTGGCGAGGTTGTACATCGGCTGCAGGGCGACGATGCCCTCGAGGCCGTGCAGGGCGGCGGTGCCCAGCGCCGCCTGCGCCTGCCAGGCCGCGACGTTCGACAGGCCGACGTACAGGATCTTGCCCTGGGCGACGAGGTGGTCGACCGCCCGCAGCGTGCGCTCGAGGGAGGCGTGGTCGTCGAAGCGATGCAGGAAGAACAGGTCGATGCGGTCGGTCTGCAGCCGCTGCAGGCTGGCCTCGACCGCGCGCACCAGGTGGTAGCGGGAGCTGCCGCGGTCGTTGGGGCCGGGGCCCGTGGGGAAGTAGGCCTTGGTGCACAGCACGATCTGGTCGCGGTCGTCGCGCACCAGCTCGCCCAGCGACCGCTCGCTCGCGCCGCCGTCGTAGACATCGGCACAGTCGAAGAAGTTGATGCCGGCGTCGCGGGCCGCCGCGTACATCGCCGCGTCGGCCTCACGGTCGGAACCGAAGCCCATGGTGCCCAGGGCCAGGCTGGAGACCTGCACCCCGGTGTCGGCGAGCCAGCGCAGCGGCAGCGACATCAGAACAGGTAGGCGCGGATGCCGATACGGCCCGAGGCACCCTGCATGACGACGGGGTAGGCCAGGTCGTTGAACCAGTCGGCATCGCCCGAGCCATCCTCGCTCTCGTCGGCCAGGGTGTGGCTGGAGGCGGAGGTGAGCAGCTTCTTGGTGTCGTCTTTCAGGCCCTGGGTGAACACCGTCTTGGCGGCGCCGGACTGGTTGAGCTCGATGAAGAACGCGACGCGCTTGCCGAGGCCCGCCTGCACGCCGAGGCCGTAGTTGAGGCCCACCGCACCGGTGCGGAACTTGATGGTGTCTTTCACGCCGCCCTCAGCGGACTGGTCGATCACCTCGGGGATGAGCCCGCCTTCGTCGACGATGTGCGTGTTGAGCACGTTCGCGTACTTCTCGTCGATGTCGATGCCGATGTCGAAGCCACCGCTGAAGATCGACACGCCGGCGCTGCCGTAGGCGAAGGTGTGGGGCTTCACCGGCACCTTGATGCCGACCGAGATCGGGATCTCCATCCAGGCGGCGTTCCACTCGGTGACCATCGTGCCGCCGGAGTAGTCGGCAGGGTCGAGGCCGTAGGCGGCCGCGACGCCGGCGATGAGCTCGCTCTGCTCGGCGATGTCGCCCAGGGTGCGGCTCTGCTGCCCACCGCTCATGCGGCTGGTGTAGTAGAAGCCGGCATCGACGAACAGCGGGAAGTTGATGATCTCGTCGAGCTCGTAGCGCACATCGGCGCCGAACTCGACGCCCAGCAGCGAGCCGCCCTCTTTGTAGTCGGACAGCACGTTGAAGATGGAGTCGGTGTTGTCGGAGTTGGCCTTGAGCGTCATGTTGTTGCGGTCGCTCATCAGCGCCTTGTCGGTGCTGTAGGCGAGGGCCGCCATGCTCGTGTCGGCCATGTCGACCGAGCCGTCAGCGACGATGGTCGAGCCGAGCTGCGCCATGTCGGGCCGGATGCCGCCGGACAGGCCGATGCTGAAGCGGGTGGGCTTCTTGTCGTCGGCGGCCTGGGCGACGTTGACGAGGGAGACGGCGGCGAGCGCGACGGCGAAGCGGGTGAGGGACGCCATGAGGACCTCCGGACGGAGCAGGTAGGTGTGGCGCCGCCTATACCCGTCTGTGCGCGGTTCGTCGCGCACGAAGGCGAGAAAGGCGGGCAGTCGACCCGCGGCCTCTATCGGAGCTGGCAGTCGGGGTGCTGCGACAGCAGGGCCTCTGCGTCGGGCCCCTGCACGGCGCACCGCGTGCGGTGGCTGTCGGTCAGCTCCAGCAGCCAGGTGGCCTGCTCGCAGCCGGCGACCTCGGCCGTCTGCTCGGTGGTGCGAATCACGCCGTCGGCGCCGGGAGCCATGTGGATCGGGGAGGACGGGATGCCGTCGACGTAGGGGGTGAGGGTCACGTCGGTGGGTGAGCCCACGTACTCGACGGCCATCCAGGCGTCGTCGGCCTCACAGGCGACGGCGAAGCCGACCAGCGCCACCTTCAGGGAGCCGCTGCCCTGCACCCGCTGCACCTGCAGCGCGGTCGGATCGACACCGGGGACCGGCTCGCTGGCACCGGTGGGATCGGTGCCCGCGGGGGGAACGGTGACGTCGGGGGCGGTGGCCCCGGGAGGCGCCGCGGAGGTCGGGGCCTCCTGGTCGGTGGGGCCAGCGCAAGCGAGAAGAAGGGCGAGCCAGATCACGGGCACCTCTGCACGTCGATGTCTTTGCGATCCCACAGAGGGGTCGTCGCGAGCCACATCTCGTTGATGCCGCTCGTGTTGGTCTCGGTGTAGAACAGGCCGAAGCCGGTGTGCCCGCCCGATGAGACCATGGTGGCGTGGCGCAAGGCAGGGTCGCCGTTGCTGGAGCGGAGGAGGGGCCCGTTGGCGTCTTCTGTCCAGTTCGACAGGTCGGTGCTGTCGAACCGGCCGATGCCCTGGTCGACGATGGTGCCGGTGCTGTCGTAGATGCGGCCGCCCGCGTACAGAGCGAAGTCGGCGTTGGTGCGGCAGAGCAGGCTGGGGGTGTACAGCTCGTCTTCCTCCCAGCCCGTCGCCGAGGTGCCGGATGTCAGCGAAGGGTAGGCCGGCGTGTTGTAGGCACCGGAGAGGGTGGAGCTGGTGAGGTAGATGTCGGGGAACTGGCCGTAGGCCATGTGGAACTCGCCGTCAGCGAACATCACGCTGGGGTAGCCCATGTTCTGGGCCACCTGGGTGAGCACCGGCGTGGTGTCTACGGAGGTGACGCTGTAGTTCAGGACGTTGCCGTTTCGCCCGTTGTACTGGAGGATGAACCGGCCAATGCCCGGGTAGCGGTCGCAACCCCACTGTGCCTTTGGATTGCAGGTGTCGGGATCCTGCTCGGCCTTGAAGTAGATGAGCCAGGTGTCGTTGTCGAGGGCCACGATGGAGGGGTGGGCGGCGACGCAGGTGTAGAAGTCCTGGTCGGGGGTGACCACGGGGCCCGTGTCGGTGAAGTCGCCTCCTCCGAACCGGTAGGCCAGCCCGATGCCCCAGGTGCCGGCGGGGCACGCCGTGCTGGCCGCGGTGATGCGGGTCTCGTAGAGCATCAGGACGGGGGGGTTGCCGTTGCCAGCGACGGTGTGGCTGGCCACGGCCGGCGAGCCCACGGTCGTGCCGTCGCCCCATGCATTGAGCAGGTCGGCGGGTGCGAGGACCTTCAGGGGGACGCCGAAGTCGCCGGGGGCCTGGGCCAAGGCGCTCGTGGTGAGCAAGTGGACAAGTAGGGTCGTCATGGGAGACTCGGGGCTGGATGAGTCCCCCTAGCTCACCTGCCGTTGGCGTGCGGCGGTTTGGAACCTCACTGAGCCCCTTTCCTACGCACAGTCAGGCGCCGCAGTCGTCGGTAGGGGCGAGAGCCAGCGCATCGGGACCCGACCAGCGACAGGCAGAGCTGTCGCGGGCCTCTACCTGCCACTGCCAGGTCGTGGCCTCACAGGCTTCGACGAGGGTGTCGAGGCTGTGGAGGCGAAAGGCATCGCCCTCGTCGCCGCCCAGCTCGAGCTGCAGCGGCTCTCCGGCGACCCCGTCGCGCCAGGGGGTGGCGGTGATGCTGGTGGGAGCCCCGACGGTCTCCACGCCCAGCCAGGCGCCTCCCTCTTCGTCGCACAGCACGTCGACCCCGGCGATGACCACCCGCAGCTCGTCGGGGGCGACCGGCCCGTCGCCGAGGGCGAAGGCCATGTCGTCGGGCTCGGGGGTGGTGGGCCCGGGGGTGGGGGCCGGGCTGGGGGCCGGGCTCGTCACGGGTTCCGGCGTCGGAGCCGGAGCCACCTCACCCGGGTCGGTGCCGCCACAGGCCAGGAGGAGCAGCAGCGCGCTCATGGGCACCTCTTGTCGTCGATGTCGCGGCGGTTGAAGGCGGCGGTGCGGGCGAGGAACAGCTTGTTGACGCCATCGGCCGGGTCGGGGGCGGTGAACCACAGGCCGTGCCCCGCGCCGGATCCGGAGGTCGTCATGTCGAGGTGACGCACCTCGTAGCCCTCGACGCTGTACTGCAGGTAGGGCCAGGCGCCCTCCGACCAGGTGGCGAGGTCGGAGCTGGTGTACATGCCGACGCTCTGCTCGGCGAGGGTGGGGAAGCTGGCGAAGTCGCGGCCACCGACGGCGATGCGGCCGCTGCCGGCGGTGTCGCAGTAGATGCTGGGCGAGTGCAGCTCGTCTTCGTTCCAGCTGGGCACGCCGCTGCCGCTGCCCGAGGCGATGGCCAGCTGGGGTGGGGCGGCCGCAGGGAAGCCGGTGAACGGCGACGACATCGTGTAGATGTCGGGGTTCTGGGCGAAGGCCATCCGGAACTGGCCGTCGTTGTACATGACGCTGGGGTAGCCCATGTCTTGGGCGACCTGCTGGAGGACGGGGTTGCCGTCGGGGTCGGAGTAGTCGAACAAGAAGAGGTTGCCGCCGCCGCCGGTGTACTGGATGGAGAACCGGCCGACGCCGCTGTAGCGGTCGCAGCCCCAGGGGCTGGTGAGCGGATCACAGCTCGTCGTGTCTTGCTCGGCCTTGAAGTAGACCGCCCAGGTGTCGCTCCCCAGCGAAACCACCGAGGGGTGGGCGGCGACACAGGAGTAGTAGGTGTCGGCGGTGGGGAGCACCACCTCGCCGAAGTCGACGACGCCTCCGTTGTTGAGCGACCAGGCCACCCCGATGCCCCACTCACCTGCCGGGCAGGCGGCCGTAGCCGGCCCGATGCGGGTCTCGTAGAAGATGACGGTGATGTGCTGGGTACCGAGGAACGACACCGCCCTCTGGAGGACCGCGGGAGAGCCGATCGTCGTCTGGTCGCCCCAGCTGAGCCCGCTGGGGGCCAGCAGCGGACCCTGGATGGTGGTGAAGTCACCAGCGCTCTGCCCGAAGGCACTCGCGATCAGCAGGGCTACAGACACCGTCATCGTGGCTCGCGGGTAGGGGTTCCCCCTCAGCCTACCGCGGTGAGCCGCCCCTTGCGCGCCGGATGCAGTACGAGGCAGGAGGCGGGCATCCTGTGGGTTGGCACCGGACCCAGAGGCGGCCGGCGCGTGGCCTTACGACAGGTCAGTCCTGGTTTGGGCCGGGGGCGCCCTGTGGGTTTTCGGGATCGCCTGGCTCAACCGTCGCGCGGTGTGGGCCGAAGGGGGCGGCACGGAGGTTGTCTCATGTTCGTCGCCGCTCTCTTCGCTTCCCTCGCTTCGGCCCAGTCTGCAGACCTGACCCTGTCGGTCGACGGCGCACTCGCCGCCGGCGAGGAGGTCACCTTCGGCATCAGCGGTGCAGCAGCCGGAGAGCGGGTGTACCTGCTGGCCGGCCATGGCGGCACGTCGTGCCCCAGCCAGATCGCCCCGCTCTGCCTCGACATCGACGCGCCTCGCGTCTACCAGGTGCTGTTCGCCGACGCCCAGGGCTACGCCGAGGTCACGGTCACCCTGCCCCCCTTCATCGAGGGCAAGACCCTGCAGGCCGCCACCCGCACCGCCATCAGCGCCTCCGAGGTCGCGATGGAGGTGGTCATCCAGCCGGGCGTGCCCCAGCTGACCTTCTCGGGCATGCTCGTCGCCTGCAGCGGTGACTCCGGTGATGTGCTCGTGGAGTACATCGGTGAGGCCGACGAGATGGTCGCGACGGCCTACCTCAACGGCCAGCCCGTCGTCTCCCACGGCCTCGACCTGCTGCCCGGTGCCCCCGGCGCGGTCTTCTTGTGGGCCGAGGCGGCCGGTATCGACGCCCCCACCTGCGACCAGCTCACCTGGGTCTACGAGGGCCACAACGCCTCGGGCGAGGCCTGCGCCGTGCAGGGTGACGAAGCCACCGACCTGCTCGCTACGCTGCCCGCCCACTGCGTGCACTGGTAGTCCACCGGTTCACCTCCGGTTCATCCCCCGTTGGTCGGGGGACCACACCTCCTCGCTATCCATGGCGTAGGAGGTGTCGTGGTGACATGGGTGCTGCTCGTCGTGCTGGGATGCACGCCCCGCTCCGCTCCGGGGCTGTCGGCCGCCGAGGTGCTGCCGCTGGTTCGCCCGGATGCCGAGACGCCTGAGGCGTGGGCGGCGGCCGTCGTCGAGGGCCTCCGTGCCGCAGACAGGATCCCTACCGCTGATGAGGCGTGTCAGGTGCTGGCGGTCATCGAGCAGGAGTCGGGCTACGACCCCAGCCCGCCGGTGCC
>CBDUIC010000102.1:0-25310 GCA_965367245.1 uncultured bacterium
GTGGAGCCCGTCGCCTTGTAGGGGTGGTGCACACACTGCAGCCCCAGCTCGGCGGCCACGGCGTCGGTGTCGTCTCGGGACACCTCCAGCAGCGTGAGCACGTCGGGTCGCTCGGCCCGCACCACCTCGGCGACACACGCGGCAGGGTCGCCGCCATCGGCCGGCCCCCCCCACAGACGCCGCAGGTTCCAGGTCATGACCCGCACCTCGTCCCCTTGCTGCTGGCTGGCGCGCGCCCTCCACGTGGGCCCCCACAGGCCGGCGCCGACGAGCAGCACCATGCCGAGCACTGCGGGCGGCAGCCGACGATCCGGGAGGAGGGTCCACACCACGAAGCCGATGGTGAGCCAGCCGGCGTACAGGTAGGGGAGGAAGGTGACGGCCGCAGCCAGCCAGAACGGCGGCGCGCGGAACGTGCGCCCGAGGCCGGTGACCATGAGCAGCCCGACGGCCGACAGGGCGAAGGCCCAGGCCAGCACGGCGCCTACCCGCCCACCACGACGCGTCGTGGGCGTGGCGGGGGTCGGGGGGGTCGCGATCGGCTCGGAGGCGTCGTCCATCGGGCCCACTGTATGGGACCACGCCTCAGCGGGTCAGGGTCACCTGTTGAGAACCCGTCACTCCCTCGACGACGGACACCTCGCCGTCGGGCCACCACACGGTGATCCGGTCGATGGAGGCCGCATCGCCCAGACCGAAGTGCAGCTCGGGCGGCGCGCCGGTGCCGTAGCCCGTGCCTCCCGCCAGCACCCACCTCGTCATGGCCTGGCCCCCCGCCTCGACCCGCACCTTGGCGCCCACGGCATGCACGTTCATCGTGCCGGGCTGGCGCAGGTGCAGCGTGAGGAAGCCGGCCTCTCCACACCGCGACAGGTAGACGACGTTGGGCCCATCGAGGTTGCGCTTGGCGATGTCGAGCCAGCCGTCGCGGTTGAAGTCGGCGAGGATCGCGCCGCGGCTCACGCCCGGATCGGCCACCTCCCACTCCACCCCGACATCGTCGAAGGTGGCGTTGTCGGCATCGCCGATGTTCAGGTAGAGCGCGTCGGGCTGGTTGCGCGCGTTGCTCCACACCGGGTTCTCGTTGGCGACATGACCGTACTGCGCGACCAGGTCGAGGTCGCGGTCGTTGTCGATGTCGCCGGCGACGGTTCCCCACCCCACCTTCTGGGGGGACTGCACCGTGAAGCCCTTGGCGGCCGCCTGATCGATCCACCCGATGGCGCTGCTGAGCATCAGCAGGTTGCCGTTCCAGTAGGGCATGGCGAGGTCCATCACGCTGTCGCCGTTGAAGTCGCCGATGCCCAGGCCCATCCCGGTGGTGTTGATGATCAGGCCCGTGCTGTTGACCAGCTCATCGTCGATGAAGGTGCCGTCGCCCTCGTTGAGCAGCACGTGGTTGGGCCACTTGTTGCCGAAGTCGTTGACCGTGTACAGGTCGAGGTCGCCGTCGTCGTCGAGGTCGAACAGCCCGCCCGCGTAGGTGTAGCCATCGCGGAACTTCTGCGGGAGCCGCTCGCTCACGTCGGTGAACGTGCCGTCGCCGTCGTTGAGGTACAGAAAGCTCGGCTCCGCGGGCAGGAACTCGTCTTGGCTGACCCCCGACTCGTCGACCCAGCCGTAGTTGCCGACGAACAGGTCGAGGTCGCCATCGCCATCGACGTCGCCCCACGAGCTCGACATGGTGCGGAAGCAGCTGGTGAGACCCGTGTTCGGGTCGAGGCCGCAGCCATCCACCCCCGCCTCGTCGGTGACATCGACGAAGGTGCCATCGCCCTGGTTCTGCAGCAGCCGATTCTTGCCCAGGGTGCCCCCCTCGGGCCCCGGATCGCCTAGGAAGCGCGCCACGTAGACATCGAGGTCGCCGTCGCCGTCGTAGTCGACCACCGAACCACCGGTGCCGAACGACAGATCGAAGTCGCCCAGGACAGCCTGCCCCATGGCCTCGAACTCGCCGGTCGGCAGGCCGTGGTAGAGCTCGAGGCCGAGCTCGTTGGGCGTCATCACGTCGAGAATCCCGTCGCCGTCGAGGTCGCCAGCGATCTCACCACCGGCCCAGATCCACATGTCGCTGTTGGGCGGCGTGGGGCTGGTGCGTCGCTGGAAGGGGCCATCGCTGGTGCGCGCACCAGGGTTCGCGCAGGTGACGACGCCCCCCTCGGCCACCGTGACCGAGACCGATGAACCGCCGCTGTCGTCGGTGTCGGTGTCGGTGTCGGTGTCGGTGTCGGTGTCGGTGTCGGTGTCGGTGTCGGCGAACGTGGCCGTGTCGCCGGTGGCATCCGTGCCGATGGCATCGGGCGACGACGAGGTTCCATCGGCGTCTTTGCCTTTACAGCTCGCCAGTGCGACGACGACGAACCAGATTCCTACGTTGCGCACGGCGCCTCCCAAGGGTCTACCCTTATATGCATGGTGCTCACGCGCCCCGCTAGAGATCCGCCATGCCTCACCCCACCACCACCCCATCGACGCCCCATGCGTGAGGTGGAGGTCGAGATCGAAGTCTCCCGGGGTGCCTTCGTCAAGCGCGTCGACGGGCAGGTCGACTTCGTCTCGCCGCTGCCGTCTCCGTTCAACTACGGCGCGCTCCCCGACACCGTCGCCGACGACGGCGACCGGTTGGATGCCGTGGTCCTCGGGCCGCGGCTGCCAGCGGGAGCACGCGTCCACACGACCGTGCGCGCGACCGTGCGCTTCGTCGACGCCGGGGTCACCGACAACAAGCTGATCTGCAGCGACGCGCCCCTCACCGAGTCCCAACGCCACACGGTCGTTCGCTTCTTTCGCAGCTACGGGTGGCTGAAGGGCTGGCTGAACCGCTTTCGGGGGCACCAGGGCCCGACGCGCTACCTGGGCATCGAGGAGCCACCTGCGTGATCTCGCTGCTCTACTTCATGGTCGCGGTGGTCGCGATGTCCCTCGCGGTGCAGGCCTTCGTGGCCGACCGCGACGATCCCGCCAGGCAGGCCTTCCTCGCCCTCGCCACCCTCGTGGCCATGGCGTATTCGGCCTTCGCGCTGTCACTGCTGCCGAGCCTCGGTGCCATGCGGCACCTCTACCTGCTGGCAGGCGCCAGCGTGCCGGCCGCTGCCTTGTGGACCATCGACCGCGCCTTTCATCGCGAGCCACAGGCCCCCACGACGTCCATGAACCTGGTCTACGCGGGCACCCTGGTCCTCGCCCCGGTGGCGACCCTCGCCGACGCCCTGCTGTACGACCCTCTCGCGCGGTTCTCCCTGCCCGGCGTGGCGGCGGGTGCCTTCGCCCTCGTAGCCTTCGTGGTCGCGCTGCAGCGCCTGTGGGAGGCCCAGCACCACAGCAGCCTTCGGGTCGACCGCAACCGCCTCCGCTACCTGTTCGGTGTGGTGCTCGCTGCCGTCGGCTTCACCCTGGTGGAGCAGCTGGGTCGGGTGGCGGGGCCGCAGCTCGATCCGCACACCCTGTCGATGTCGGCCCGCGCTGTCGCCCTGCAGGGGCCCCTGCCGCCCTTCTCCGCCGTGTTCACCGGGGTGTCGCTGTACTTTTTGTACCACTCGGTGGTGATGAGCCGGCTGCTCGACCTCACCGAGGTGCTGAGCCGGATGACCACCCTGCTGCTGTCCGCAGGAGCCCTGGTCCTCATCGACGGGCTGACCTTCCTGTGGGTCGACACCTTCACCGTCATCCCCTTCCACGGCACCTTCCAGCTGTTCCTCGCCTCGCTGCTGTTCCTCGCCGCCTACGACCCCCTCCGGCATCAGATCGCCTGGCTGGTGAACCGCTCGCTCAACCGGCGGGGTCATCAGCTGCTCGACACCCTCGATCAGCTGCGCAAGCAGCTTCCGTCGATCATCACCGGCTCCGACCTCACCGAGGCCCTCCTCGACGCCCTCCATCGCTCGGGCCGCGCGCCGCGCTGCTCGGTCTACCTGTGGGACGCACGCCACGACGCCTTCACCTGCCAGGGGGCCCGACTCGGCGAGGAAGACGAGCGCCCGCTGCAGCTGGTGGCCGCCGAGCCCTTCGTCGATCGCCTGGCCCGGGGAGCCCCCTGGTACACCCGCAGCACCGTCGAGCGCAGGGCCCAGCACGACCCGCAGCAGGCCGAAGTGCTCGGCCTTATGGACGCGATGCACGCTGATGTCACCTTTCCCTTCGTGTCGGGGACCACGGTGCTCGGCTGGTTCCACGTGCGCGACGAGGCCTGGTCGGATGGCTACTCGGCCGAGGAGATCCTCGCCCTGCAAGACATCGCCGCCCGGGCCAGCACCGTGCTCACCAACGTGCGCAGCTTCGAGGCGATGGAAGAGCAGAAGCGCCTCGCCGCCCTCGGCGCGATGTCGGCCGGGCTGGCCCACGAGATCCGCAACCCGCTGGCTGGGCTCAAGGGCGCCGCCCAGGTTCTGCAGGCCGACGACCTTGATGGCGAGTCCCAGGAGATGCTGCAGGTCATCGTCGACGAGGCTGAGCGCCTCGATGTCGTCGTGCGCCAGTTCCTCGACTACGCCAGGCCCTTCGAGCTGCACACCCGAGACGAAGTCCTCAATGCCCTGGTGGCCCACGCCACCACCTTGCTGCGGGCCGAGGGGCTGCCCGCGGGAGTGACCCTGCAAGAAGACCTCTCCGGTGAGCTCCCCACGATGCGGCTCGATCCGACCCGCATCACTCAGGTCGTCCTCAACCTGCTGCAGAACGCGGTGCAGGCCATGCCCGATGGCGGGCAGCTCACCCTGCGCACGGCGCTGCGCCACGACCGCGGCGGGCAGCGGGTCGCTGAGCTCGCGGTTCGTGACACCGGCGTGGGCATGAGCGAGGCGGTGGTCGACAAGCTGTTCGTCCCGTTCTTCACCACCAAGCCGGCGGGCACCGGCCTGGGCCTCGCCATCTGCGACCGCATCGTGCGAGCCCACGGCGGCGAGCTCGATGTCTCCAGCGTCGAGGGCGAAGGCAGCACCTTCGTGCTCCGGCTGCCCATCGACGCCTGATCAGGAGCGGAAGGCGGCCAGCGCGGCCGCTTCGTCGGCGGGCACTCCGACGTCGGCCAGCCCCCGTGCCACGGCGCGCACGGTGTCTTCGAGCATGTCGGGCTGGGTGATGGCCCAGCCCATGTGCCCCACGCGGAAGGTGGACTCCTTCAGCGCCGGATGCAGCCCCCCTGCCACCACGACCCCGTGCCGGCGAATCGCCGGGAGCAGCTCGGAGCCCACATCGGCGGGGTAGCGCAGCGCCGACAGGGTGTTCGCCGCGAGCCCCTCCTCGGCGACCAGCTGCAGCCCCAGAGCGGCCCACGCACGGCGCATCTTCGAAGCCGCACGCGCGTGGCGGTCCCAGACAGCCGGCATCCCCTCCTCCACCAAGGCTTCCACACTGGCCGCCAGGCCGAGCACCAGCCCCGTGGCGGGGGTGCTGAAGTAGGCACCGCGCCCCTCCTCGTAGGCCTCCATGACCGGCAGCCACGCCAGGGCATCGAGGCTGAGCGGCGGAAAGCTGCCGAGCTGCCGGCGCCGCGCCATCGCAGCGCTCGACATCAGCCAGATGGCCAGCCCCGGCGGCACCGACAGCGCCTTCTGCGATGCCGTCAGGTAGACATCCGCCCCCCAGTCGCCCATGTGGAACGGCTCTGCGGCCGCCGCGCACACCCCGTCGAACACGCTGAGCACGCCGCGACTGCGAGCCAGGCGAGCCAGGGGCTCGGGATCGAGGCGAACACCCGTCGAGGTGTCGACGTGGGTCGCGAACAAGGCCACCGCTCCGTCGTCGAGGGCCTCCTCGACATCGCTCAGGTCGGGCACCGAGCCCACCGGCGCCCGAACGATCGCGACCTGTGCGCCGCGCCGGCGCAGCATCTCGGCCATGCGGTCACCGAACAACCCCGTCACCACCACCACCACCCGGTTGCCCGGCTCGACCAGGTTGACGACGGCGGCCTCCATCGCCAGCGTGCCGGCCCCCGCCACCACGAAGGGCTGGGCATCGGCGGCGGCCTTCCACACCGTTCGGAGATGCCCGAGGGTGTCGCCCATGGCGGTGATGAAGCTCGCAGAGACGTGGCTGGGGGCCCCAGCGCAGCGCGCGGACACGTCGGGGGCGACAGGGACGGGGCCAGGGATCATCAGGTGCACGTGACAGGTCCTCCCGTCGCCAGCCTATCCGATGGCCGTCGGGAGTATGGTGTGGCGGATGACCGCACTGCGCGCTGCCCTCCGACGCCTGGCGCTGCGCCTCCTGGCGACACGCAGGGGGGAGGTCCGAGCCATCCAGGATCTGCGACACCTTCGGGAGGTCGCTCGGTTCGCGGGTACCTTTGCGGTGACCCTGTTGCTGCCGGCGGTGGCGCTGTCCTACCTCGCCCTGTCCAGCATCCGCAGCGAGGAGCTGTCTCTCGACGCCGACCTGCGCGGCCGCGCCACCACCCTGTCGGCGCAGCTGACCGACGAGCTCGCTGGGATCTTCGAGGGCTTCGAGGGGCGCACCCTGGAGCGCCTGCGGCTGGGGGAGTCCCCCATCACCGACCTCGAGGGCCTGTCTCCCTACCTGCGTGCCGCCTACCGCTTCGACGCGGCTGGTGAGCTGGTCGCCCCGTTCGTGCTGCCCGACGAGCAAGCCAAGGTTCCCCCCTCGGCCGCCTGGCGCGATCTGGCCCGCCTGGCTCGCTCCCAGGCACAGCTGGGGCAGCACGAAGAAGCGGTCGTGACGTGGGACCGTGCGATCCTCGTCGCCGGCAGCCCGCGCTCCAATGCCGAGGCTCGGCTGGGCAAGGCGCAGTCGCTGGTCGGGGTCGGCCGCGATCAGAAGGCGCTCGACGTCCTCGCCGACCTGTACGCCGACCACGCCGCCCTGCGCGACACCTACGGCTTCCGCATCGGCGACCTGGCTGCGCTGCTGCGCGCCGAGGTGTCGTTCGCCCGCGATCCCGACGTCGGGGCCACCGCACTGCAGCAGCTCGTCGACGACCTGCTCGCCGCCCGGTGGACGGTCGGAGAGGAGGGTGAGCCCGCCGTGATCCGCGAGGCGCTGCGCTTGCTGGAGGGGCGGGTCAGCACCGAGTGGATGGGCCGGGCGCGGGCGCGCCTCAACGAGAAGTACCACCAGCTCGTGTGGTCGGCGCGGGTGGCCACCGAGCTCGAGCTGGTGCCCAACCGCACGCAGGAGGGTGCCTTCCGCTACCCCGGCGCCCGCCCCGACTCCCCGTCGCTGTGGGCCTTCTACCGAGAGGGCGACGACGTGTACGCCTGGTCGTTCAGCGTGCAGGCCCTGTCGACCGACCTTCGCCTCGCGGCGGCACGCCTCGATCAACTCGACTCCGACCTGCGGGCTGAGCTAATGGCCCCCGGGCAGATCATCGACAACGCAGCGCTCACCTCGGTGGGGCTAGGCCCCAAGCTGCCCGCCTACAGCCTCGCCGTGGTCCCCGACGACATGGACGCCCTGGTCGGCCAGAAGCGCCGCCGGCGCACCACCCGGGTCGCCATCGTGCTGATCGCGGTGTTCATGGTGAGCGTGGGCGTGGTCAATGCGGCGCAGGTAATCAGTCGGGAGGTGGAGAATGCGCGCATCAAGGCCGACTTCGCCGCCAACGTGAGTCACGAGCTTCGCTCCCCCATCACCCAGATCCGGCTCAAGGGGGAGGCCCTACAGCTGGGTCTGGTCGACGAAGGCGAAGACATGGAGCAGCACTTCGACGCCATCGTGCACGAAGCCGAGAGGCTGTCGCGGCTGGTCGACAACGTGCTCGACTTCGCCGCCATCGAGCGCGGCGTGAAGACCTACCACCTACGCGCCGACGATCTGCTCTCTGTGGTGTGGACCCTCTGCGAGACGCACCGCGGCACCATCGAGGAGCGCGGCCTGCGGATCGAGCTCGACCTGCCCGACGACCTGCCACCGGTCTGGTTCGACCGCGAGGCCATCGGCCAGGTCATCACCAACCTGCTGTCGAACGCCTCGAAGTACGGGGCCGACGGCGGCTGGGTCGGGGTGAGCGTGCGAGCCGGATCCCGCACCGTCGAGGTCGCCGTGGCCGATCGGGGGATGGGCATTCCCGCCGACGAGCTCGACCATGTCTTCGACGAGTTCTTCCGTTCGACCGACCCCGAGGTGCGCCGCCGGAAGGGCACGGGCATCGGGCTGGCCATCGTGCGGTACATTGTCGAGGCCCACCGTGGCTCGATCCGGGTGGAGAGCCGCCGCGGCGAGGGCACGACCTTCACCTTCACCTTACCCACCACGCCCCCCGACGGGGCAGGAGCCTAGGTTCTATGCCACGCATCCTGTTCGTCGAAGACGAACAAGCGGTCCTCGACACCGTGCAGCGCTTCTTCAAGCGAGAGCACTTCGACGTGTTCACCGCCCGCGGGCTCTCCGAGGCGCTGGAGGTCTACGAGAGCTACAAGCCCGACGTGTGCGTCCTCGACGTCATGCTCAACGAGGGTCCCGAGCCCGACCAGTCGGGCTTCGACGTGTGCAAGGCCCTCCGCGATGCCGACTACACCGGCCCGGTGATCTTCGTCACCGCCCGCACCTCCGAGCAAGACAAGCTGCTCGGCTTCGAGCTGGGCGCCGACGACTACGTCACCAAGCCGTTCAGCGTCAAGGAGCTGAAGGCTCGGGTCGATGCCGTGCTGCGTCGGGCCGGTGGTGCCCGCAGCATCTACCGCTTCGGCTCGGTGGAGGTCGACCTCGACAACTACGTGATCCGCCACGACGGGTCGGAAGAAGAGCGGCTGTCGAACCGCGAGCAGGAGCTGCTACGCTACCTCATCGAGCACCGCGGCAAGGTGCTCCCCCGAGGGGAGCTGCTCACCGGCATCTGGCGCTACTCCCCCAACGTGACGACGCGAACCGTCGACACGCACATCCTCAATGTGCGCAAGAAGCTCCGCGACGACGCCTCCAACCCGCGCTTCATCGAGACCCTCCACGGCGTCGGCTACCGCTTCATCGGCCAGGAGGGGTAGCGGCATGTGGTGGTGGGGCCTGGCGCTGGCCTTCGGGCAAGACCTCGACGGCCGCATGATGCTCACCGACGCCCTGCTCGACCAGGCTGCCCACGGCGACCACCTCGCCAGCGTCGAGGTCTATGGTCGCCTCGCGCGAGAGCTGCCCGTGCAGGATCCGCTCCGCGGCGACGCGCTCTACTGGCTGGGCCATGCCCATCACCTGCTGGGAAACCCGGAGGCGGCCCGGGAGGCGCTTCGGGAGGGGATCCGCACCGACCTGTGCCCCACCCGCTGCCGCGACCTGCTCGAGGCCGTAGAGCTCGAGCAGGCACGGGCCACGGAGCTGCCGTTGGTGTGGTCCTTCGACGCGCCCGACCACGGGCTGTTCCACCCCTGGCGCTTCGGTGATCGCGGTCCCGTGCAGCTACAGCAGGGGGCCCTGATGTGGACTACCCTCCCCGACCCACGGCAGTACAACCGCCTGGTCATGGGCTTCGACGAGGTGGGCCCGGTCGCAGCTATCGGCCTCGACCTCGAGGCGCGCGGCCGAGACATGAGGCTGCAGGTCGTGGTCACCGACCGACGCAACCGGCAGTTCGGCCTGCCCGACGCCCTGCGGCTACGGGCAGGTCAGCGCGCGCAGGTGCGGCTGGAGCCTCGCGACTTCGTGCCCGTCGAGGAAGGCTCGGGCGTGCTCGACCGCACGGCCTTTGCCGAGCTGTGGCTGGTCGACATCACCCCTCAGGGGTCGCAGGTCACCCTGGCCATCCACCAGCTCGAGGTGCGCTGAGCCTCGGCTCAGGCCAGCTCTTCGAGCTCTTCGTTGAACTCTTCGTCGTCGAGCACGCCCTCGAGCTCGTCGAGCAGCAGGGCGGACGACAGCCGCCGGTGCCAGATCGCCGTCACCAGGCCATCGACCAGGCCGACCGTGAGGTAGAGAAAGCCACCGACGCCCCACCACATCGAGGGGTCGAGCACGACCGCACCGAGCAAGCAGGCGGCCAGGGCCAGCGCGAGGAAGCGGCGCGCCTTGCGGTTGTCACGGAGGTCTTTGAAGGAGCGGAAGGGAATGCTGCTGATCATCAGCAGCCCCAGCCCGGCGACCACGGAGGCCATCAGGCCCGCAGGCACGTGCAGCCAGCCCAGGCCGTAGCCGTTGGCGACCCAGATGAGGGTGACCAGCGAGCCGCCGGCCATCGTGGTGGTGAGCCCCTGGGTGTGGCCCTGGAGCTTCCAAGAGTCGTCGGTCGCCGCGACATTGAACCGAGCCAACCGGAACGCAGCGCACAGGATGTAGATGAAGGTGGCCGCCACGCCCACCGCGCCCAGCTCCTGCAGCTTCCATACGTAGGCGAGCAGGGCGGGGGCGAGGCCGAAGCCCACGACATCGGCGATGGAGTCGAGCTGCACGCCGAACTCGGAGTAGCGGTTCATCACCCGCGCCACGCGGCCATCCATCATGTCGAAGACGCCACCGAAGATCACCAGCACGCAGGCACGGGCCATGACGTCGGCGTCGGGAGCGGGCGCCGCCGAGAGGATGAGGGCCATCGCATAGGTGCTGCAGAACAGGCTCGCCGCCGTGAACCAGTTCGGCGGATTGAGGAAGTGGCGAATCATGCTGGAGCCCCGAGGCGCGTCATGGCGACCTCATAGCACGGCATCTCACCGAGACCTTGTGTCCGATCGTAGCAAACCGGGGACTTCACGCAGGATTCATCCGAGCCCCACAGCCTCCGTCACCAACGCCTCGTGCAGGGCCGCGACCGCCGCATCGACCCCGCTCGGAGCCAGCTCCCACCACAAGGCATCCCCCGAGGCGCCCTGATGGGGGACCTCGTGGTCGCTCAGGGCCGTGGCGCCCCGCGCAAGGGCACCCAGCTGCTCGCCCAGCCCCGACCCAACCGCAGTGACCATCGCCACCGCCTCGTGAGCGGGCAAGCGCCCATGGGCATTGCGCACGTCGAGCCAAGCCCACCCTGCCGCGATCCGCCGCAGCCTCGCACCGGCCGCCGACCAGGCCGACGCATCGCGCGGAGCGCCTCCGAGCACGGGCACGCGCACCAGCTGGGCGTCGCCCGTCACAGCGACCGCCCCGACACGAGGCACGGGCTCGGCCTGGATCCGCGTGCCAGCCCCAGGGCCGAAGGTCGTGGTCGCATGCAAGGCGACGCCGTGGTCCCGCGCGTAGCGCACCGCGTCTTCGAAGAGCACCTTCGCGCCGCCGCGGGCCAACGCCAGGCCCTCGTCGAGGCTCATGCGATCGATCCGTCGCGCCGAGGCCACCAGCCGCGGGTCGGCCGACCACACCCCGTCGACATCCGAGCAGATCTCGCACACCTCGGCCCCCAGCGCGGCCGCGAGGACCACCGCCGTCGTGTCGGAGCCGCCGCGCCCCAGCGTGGTGACCTCCCGCGCGCGGCTCACTCCCTGAAAACCGGCCACGATCGCTACGTTGCCTTGCTCCAGGGTCTCCTGCAGCCGACTGGGCCGCACCTCGACCACCCGGGCATCGGCGTGGGCCTCGTCGGTGATGATGCCGCTCTGCGACCCGGTCAGCGAGCGTGCGGGGACTCCGCGGTCGCGCAGGCACATGGCCAGCAGCGCCACCGTGACCCGCTCGCCCACGCTGATCAGCATGTCGAGCTCGCGCCGGTCGGGGTCGGGGGAGGCCGCGTGAGCCAGTGCGATCAGCTCGTTGGTGGTGTTGCCCATCGCCGACACGACGGCCACCACCCGCACCCCGCTCCGCACGGTCTCGGCGATGCGATCGGCCACCGCCTGGATCTTGTCGAGGTCGGCCACCGACGACCCGCCGAACTTCTGCACCACCACGCGCATGGAGCCCTCGCTGCTGCCCCCTAGCAGGCGGGTGCGAACCCCGCAGCATAGGGAACGCTCCAGCACAGGAGTATCCATGGCCTCCAACCCCTTCGGTCCTTCCGGCTGGGCCCCCGACCGCCTCGGCGACCTCGGCGGGCGCACGGTCCTGATCACCGGAGCCAACAGCGGCATCGGCTTCGAGGCGAGCCGAGTCCTCGCCCAACGAGGCGCGGAGCTGGCGTGGGTGTGTCGCAACCCGACGAAGGCCGATGCGGCGGCGGCGAAGCTACGGGCCGAGCACCCCGAGGTGGTGCTGCGCATCTTCCACGCCGACCTGTCCGATCTCGACACCGTGCGCACCGCAGCCGATGAAGTCCTCGAGGCCTACGAAGGGCTCGACGCGGTCATCAACAACGCCGGCATCATGATGGTGCCCGACCGACAGCTCACCGCCCAGGGCTTCGAGCTGCAGCTGGGCGTCAACCACCTGGCGCACTACGCCCTCGATGGCTGGCTGCTTCCCTTGGTGGAGGCACGTCAGGGTCGACTGGTGTCGGTGAGCAGCGGTGCCCACAAGCCAGGCCAGTTCGACTTCGACGACCTGATGTGGGAGCGGGGCTACGGGGCCATCCGCGCCTACTGCCGCAGCAAGCTCGCCAACCTGCTGTTCGCCCACGAGGCCAACCGCCGCCTGGAGGCATCCGGCCACGCCACCCGCACCTACACCTGCCACCCCGGCTACTCGGCCACCAACCTGCAGACGACCGGGCCGAGCGCGCTGCTGGGTGGCGTGATGGCCATAGGCAACGCGGTGTATGCGCAGAGCGCAGAGCGCGGGTCGTGGCCGCTGCTCCTCGCTGCCCTGGAGCCAGAGGCGCGCACCGACGGCTACTACGGCCCCACCGGCTGGTTCGAGGCGCGAGGCGCCGTCGGGGAGTGCAGCAAGGTAGATCGCGCGACCGACGACGAGCTCGCAGCGACACTGTGGAAGCACAGCGAGGAGCTCACCGGGGTCGCCTGGCCCTGATCAGCCGTCGGCCTCCAGGGCCTCGACGTCGGCCTGCAACTCGGCCTGCCACGACTTGGCCTCGGCCAGCCAGTCGGGGCGGCGTGGGTCGTCGTTGGCAAGCATCGCGATGCCCCCCGCCATGGCCGACACGGCCCGCACGATGTCGTCGCGGCCATAGTAGGTGCGTGCCAGGGTGGCCCACGCCTCGGGATCGGGGGGCAGGGCCCCCGTGGGCACCTGGGCGTTCTTCAGCAGGATGCGGAAGTTCTCGTCTTGCGTGTCGGCATGCAGGTGCAGCGGCGCCGAGTACTCGATCCGCATGTTGTCGTCGGTGTTGAACTCCGCGTGCTTCGCGAACTCACGGATGTCGTCGCCGCCGAACTGGTAGATCGCCACCAGCTCCATGGGGTCTTCGATCCCGACGTTGATGAGCTCCTCCTGCACCTTGGGCCAGCCCCACAGCCGCTCGGCCCGCTTGGGGGACGGCAGCAGCGGCGACTCGGACCCGACGAGCACCAGGTCGGCCTCCTCGATGGTCGAGTACACCAGCACATGGGGGTAGACCGACGCGAAGGTGCGGAGGAGCGACTTGAGGTCGCGGTCGTCCATGCCGTACAGCTGCACCCACTGCGACCACACGCCGCCGGGCTTCAGGCGGGTCTTGCCGACCTCGAGGAAGTCTTTGGTGAACAGGTTGGCGACCCCGCTGATCCAGGGGTTCGGCGGCTCGCTCACGATGACATCGTAGGACTGCGGTGCCGCGAGGAGCACATGGTTGCGACCATCGTTGGTGATCAGCTCCACCCGCGGATCATCGAGCACATCGTGGTTCCACTTGCCGAAGTAGCGGGCGGCCGCCTCGATCGCGGGCTCGAGCTCGACCACCTCCATGTGCCCCACGTCGGGCACGAGGCTGACCGCGCCCGCCGTGATGCCGCTGGCCAGACCGATGATCAGCACCTCGTCGAGGTCGTCACGGAACTGCAGCGGTAGCAGCGAGCACAGCACCTGGGTGGGCATGTCGGTGGAGGTGCTCGCGTCGACCTTGCCGTTGTTGGCGAGCCACATGTTGCCGCTGTCGTTGTTCTCGGCGACGGTCACGACGCTCGACAGCCCCTCCTTGTAGAAGACCAGCTCATACTTGCCGACCGCGTAGTCGTAGATGCCCTCTCGGCTGTGGTCGTCGAAGTGCGACACGTAGTGGTACATCCCGGCCGTCATCAGCATGGGGTCCCACGGGGGACGCTGGGCGACGAACAACAGCAGCACCGCGACGAGCGCCACTGGTGAGGCCTTCACCCACTGCGGCTGGCCCTTCGCCGACCACAGGAGCAACACCGCCGCGGCGGTCAGGTTGCCGAGGGCGGCCACGAAGATGGTCCACTGCACGCCGATGGTGGGCAGCATCACGAAGCCCGCGAGGAAGGCCCCGAACACGCCACCGAGGGTGTTCGCACCGTAGACCATGCCCACTGGCCCGCCCAGCTCGTCGTCTTGCCCGACCACTGCACGAACAGCCAGCGGGAAGTGCACCCCCATCAACACCGCGGGGGGCGTCATCACCAGCCCCGACAGCACCAGGCTGATGATCCACATGCCGATGGGGTGCTTGGTGGCGTCGACCCAGTCGAACAGCCACACGTACCAGAACGGCAGCTCGGGGTACAGGTACATCAGGGCGTAGGACAGCACCGCGATGCCTACCTCTACCGCCGCGAACCACTGCAGCACCCGCACCAGCCCGCCACGGGCGAGGGCGCGGTCAGCCAGCGGCCCGCCGAGCTTGCCGCCGATGGCGATGCCGACCAGGAAGGCCAGGAGCATCACCGAGAATGTGTAGGTGCTGCCACCGAGCATCAGGCCCAGCACCCGCGTCCAGGCGACCTCGTAGACCAACGAGGCGAAACCCGCCGCGGCGATGGCGATGGTGACCGGCAACATGGCCGCCGGCATGGGCTTGACCAGGTCGTTCTCGGCGGTCGGCACGTCGCTGTCAGGGGTCTGGGCCCACCGGTCGAGGGCGACGGCTCCGATGCCCAGCACCAGGTTTGCCCCCGCCGCGAGCAGGGTGGTGTCGAACCGCCCCAGCCACGGCAGCATGATGAAGCCGCACAGCCAGGTGCCGAGGACCGCCCCCGCCGTGTTCACCGAGTACAGCGTGCCCACCCGGTCGCCTGCCGCCCCCAGCCTCTGGGTCGCGAACCGGGCGAGGAGCGGCAGCGTGCCCCCCATCATCGCCGTGGGGATGAGCAGCGCCACCCCGATGAGGGCGAACTGCACCAGGCCATACAGCAGCGGCCCCGGCTCCAGCGCGCGGTACACCGCCAGATACACCGGCGTGAGGACCCCGACGATGCTGGGGAAGGCCAGCGCGTACAGCCCGATGATGATCTCGAGGACGCCGTAGGCCGCCAGCGGCCGCCGGATGCGGTCGGCCACTCGCCCCAGGGCGAAGCCACCCGCTGCGAGCCCCGCCATGAACGCGGCGAGGACCGTGCTGATCGCAAAGGTGCTGGTCCCGAAGACGAGCTGCAGCTCGCGCACCCATAGGGTCTGGTAGACGAGCGCAGTAGCGCCCGACACGAAGAACAGCGGCAACAGCGCGGTGATGGCCCGCTCGCGGCGCAGGCTCTGGGCGAACTCGTCCATGTGGGGGACCTCGCAGGGGCGCGTCTGGTAACGCTGGCCCTTCCCCGCTGCCCATGACGCCCTCCGTGGGCTATGCTCCCGCGGCCATGGCCCTGTTCCCCCACCAGAAACTCGACTGGTCGATCAAGCGGCTCGAGCAGCGTCTCGAGTCGTCACCCGACGACACCTCCACCCGGCTCGACTACGCCCAGCACTGCCTGTCGAAGGCGTGGTTCCACGGCGGCGGCGAGGTGTGGTTCAACAAGGCCCTCACCCAGGCCCGGCGCGTGCTGCAGCACGACCCCGCGAGCCCCGGCGGCCTCGTCGTCGCGGGGGCGAGCCTGGTCGGCCTCGACCGCCTCGAGCCGGCCCACCGCCACCTCGACGAGGCGCTGCGCGTGGCCCCAGAGTCCGCCGCGGTCCACCTGGCCCTGGGAGCGAGCCACGAGGCCGCCCGGCGGCTGGGCGCAGCGTCGGGTGACCGCCATCAGGCCGTGCGCGAGCTGGAGATGGCCTGCCGCCTGGCCAGTGATGCGTGGGAGCCCCACTGGCAGCTGGGCAAGCTGCTGTGGGAGCGAGCCAACGAGCTCGGCGGTCCCGCCGGCGGCAGCAAGCGCATGATGGAGCGCAGCCAGTTCCACACCGTGCGTGCGCTGGAGCTGGGTCCCTCCACAGCCGTCGAGCCACGCATCGTCTACCACCTGGGCATCACCTGCCTGCACGGCGGGCGCTTCGTCGAGGCCGACAAGCTGTTCACCCGGCTGCTCGACCACGAGCCCCTGCGTCAGCGCGCGCAGTACTACCTCGGCCTCGTCCACTACCACCTGGGCAAGTACAAGAACGCGGTCCTCTACCTGCGCCAGCACCTCGAGTCGGCCCCCGAGAGCGCGCGGGTCCATGCCCGCATCGGCATGTGCTACCTGCAGCTGGGCGAGGTCGTGAAGGCCCGAGAGGCGTGCAACCGCGCGCTGGCCATCGATCCCACCGATCTCCAAGCTCGCTGGACGCTCGGCTGCGCCCTCGTCGAGGAAGGGCGCGACGACGATGCCCTGCGGGCCTTCAAGCAGATCCTGCAAGACGCACCGGAGCACCAGCCTGCGTTCCAGGAGCTGGTGCGGCTGCGGGCACGCCGCGACGACGTGGAGTGGCTCAAGGCCGCTCTGGCCGCCGAGGTGCAGCAGTTCGACCGTCTGCCGGTGAGCCTTCCCCAGGGAGATCGGGTCTTGCACCCGCGCCAGGCCACCCGCGATCGGCTGGGCACCCTGGTCAAGGCCGTGGCCCAGAGCGATGGCGCCGTGACGGCCTTCCTCGAGGGCATCGACCTGACCACCGACGAGAGCCTGCGCTTCGCCCTGTGGGAGGCCGCCCTCGACCGGGTGAGCACCCAGCGAGCGCTGCGCATGGGGGGCGCCCTGGAGAACCCAGGAGCCCACTACTCGGCAGAGGCAGGTCGCGAGGTCCTCGCGCTAGCCCGGTCCCTCCCCGAGCAGCTCCTCACCCGCGGGCTACAGATCGAGGAAGAGCACCTGCGGCGCCAGGCCGTCGACCGCCACGGGCCATCGAACGACGTGGCCGGGCACCGCCAAGCCATCCATGATGAGCGTCGAGAAGCCCGCGCCTGGCAGGCGCTGCTGCTGCTGGCCATCGCCAGCCACAACAACCGCTCCTCTCGAAGCCTGCTGGTCCGGTGGGCCGCCGAGGCCGACGCCGACCTCGCCGAGGCCGCACGCGCCGCCCTCACGATGCTCGGCGACGAGCCCTCTGCCGACCTGCTCCGCAAGCGGGCGCGGTCTCGCGGCGCGGAGAACCTCGTCGATGCCATGATGGCGCAGATCGACGCGCCCTCGGTGCGGCACCCGGTGCGCCCTGCGGAGTCGGGCGACGAGGTCGTCTGCTCCACCTGTGGGCGGCGCAACCACGAGGTCCCCCTGTTGCTGACGGGCTCCGCGGGCGCCATCTGCAGCCACTGCCTCACCGAGGTGGCGCGCAACCGTCGCGAGCTGCAGGTCGACGACCCCAACCTCGACTGCGCCCTATCGGGTCGAGGCATGTTCGAGGTCCGCGCCATGTACACCTTCCGCGGCCTCACCCTGTGCCGCGAGGTGCTCGACGATGGCCTCGGCCGCCTCGAGCGCGAGGCCGTGCACCGCTACCTGGCCGAGCTGTGATCGCCTGGCTGGCGGTGGTGGCCTCTGCGGCCCTGCCGCTGCCCGACTACGGTGCAGAGCTCGCCAGAGCACGTTGGCACCAGCTCGACGAGCTGCTGGAGACGGGCTGCCGCTACGACCCACAGGCCCTCGCGATGGCCTGCGAGGACGGGGTCACCGAGCGCGTCCGGGAGGGGGCCCGCGCCTTCGAGAAGGCCGTCGTCGAGGATGCAGGGCTCGCCTACATGGTCGGCCTCGCCTACAAGTTCGAGGGCAACGACCGGGCGGCGGTCACCGCCTACGAGCGCGCGATCCGCCTCGACCCCACCTACGACGCGGCCTGGTACGACCTAGGCGAGACGTGGCTCATCCAGGGGGAGCTCACGCAGGCCGCCGAAGCCTTCGAGCGGGTGGCCGAGCTCCGCGACAGCGGCGAGGCGGGCTGGCTCGGCCCGTGGCGCCGGGCGGAGGTCGCCGCGCACCTGCACGACGCCGAGGGCTTCGAGCGCTGGATGCGCCTGGCTCTGGAGCGTGGCTTCTCCTTCCGACACATCGCCGGCCTGCCCAACTGGAAGGCCTTCTACGCAGACCCCGCCCTGCACGACTCCGTCGTGAAGCTGCTGACCGTGTACGGCACCGACGAAGTCCTCGACTCCCTCAGAGACGAAGCCCCCGACCCCTGATGGGGCCGAGGGCTCCTCGGCGAGTGCCGTGCAGCGCGAGGGCTAGAAGCCCATGCCGCCCATGCCACCCATACCGCCCATGCCGCCCATGCCGCCCCCGCCCATGTCGCCGCCACCACCGGCCGGCTCCTTCTTCGGGATCTCGGCGACCATGGCCTCCGTCGTCAGCAGCAGGCTGGCGACCGACGCGGCGTTCTGCAGCGCGGACCGCGACACCTTCGTGGGGTCGATGACGCCCTGGGCCACGAGGTCACCGTACTCGCCGGTGCGCGCGTTGTAGCCGAAGTTGCCCTCGCCGTTCAGCACCTTCTCGATGACCACAGCCGGCTCGAGCCCAGCGTTGCTCACGATCATGCGCAGCGGGTACTGGACCGCGGTGCGGATGATCTCGACACCGAAGCGCTCGGCGGCGGGAACCTCGAGGGTGTCGAGGACCTTGGAGGCACGAAGCAGAGCCACACCACCACCGGGGAGGATGCCCTCCTCGACGGCAGCCTGGGTGGCGTGCAGCGCATCTTCCACCCGCGCCTTCTTCTCCTTCATCTCGACCTCGGTGGCCGCGCCGACCTTGATGATCGCGACCCCACCGGCCAGCTTCGCCAGACGCTCCTGGAGCTTCTCGCGGTCGTAGTCGGAGCTCGTCTCGGCGATCTGCGCCTTGATCTGCTGGATACGGCCCTGGATGTCGGCCTCGGTGCCCGCGCCGTCGATGATCAGCGTCTTGTCTTTGCTGATGACCACGCGCTCGGCCTGGCCGAGGTCGTCGAGGGTGACGCTGTCGAGCTTCACGCCCAGCTCCTCGGCGATCATCTTGCCACCGGTGAGGATGGCGATGTCTTCGAGCATGCGCTTGCGGCGGTCACCGAAGCCAGGCGCCTTGACGGCGGCCGCCTGCAGCGTGTTCCGGAGCTTGTTGACCACGAGGGCGGCCAGGGCCTCCCCCTCCACATCCTCGGCCAGGACCAGGATGGGACGACCGAGCTCGACCACCTTCTCCAGCAGCTTCAGCATGTCGCGCATCGACGAGATCTTCTTCTCGTGGATGAGGATGTAGGGCTTCTCGAGCACCACTTCCATGCGGTCGCTGTCGGTGACGAAGTAGGGCGACAGGTAGCCACGATCGAACTGCATGCCCTCGACGGTCTCGAGGAGGGTCTCGAGGCCCTTGTTCTCCTCGATGGTGATCACGCCTTCCTTGCCGACCGTGTCCATCGCCTCGGCGATCTTGTCGCCGATCTCCTTGTCGCCGTTCGCGGAGATGGTGCCGACCTGGCTGATCTCCTCGGAGTTGGCGATGGCGCGGCTCATCTTCGACAGCTCGATCACGATGGCCTGGGTGGCCTTCTCGATCCCGCGCTTCAGATCCATCGGGGAGTGCCCGGCGGCGACGAGCTTGCTGCCCGTGCGGTAGATGGACTGCGCGAGCACGGTGGCGGTGGTGGTGCCGTCACCGGCCACGTCGGAGGTCTTGCTGGCGACCTCCTTCACCATCTGCGCGCCCATGTTCTCGAACCGGTCTTCGAGCTCGACTTCCTTCGCGACAGTGACGCCGTCCTTGGTGACCACGGGGGCCCCCCAGGACTTCTCGATCACGACGTTCCGACCACGGGGCCCGAGGGTCACCTTCACCGCGTTGGCGAGGGTGTCGACTCCGGCGAGGATCTTGTTCTTGGCCTGAACATCGAACAGGATTTCCTTGGCGCTCACGGCTGCCTCCAGATGCTGATCGGGCCTCTCTCGAGTGCCCGGGAAAGGATGGGGTGCCAGCCGGGGGATCCCCCGCCGGCGACCGGGGAATCAGTTCTCGACGATGCCGAAGATCTCGTCTTCGCGAAGCACGATGCGGTCTTCACCGTCGACCTTGATCTCGGTGCCGCCGTAGCGACCGAAGACGACACGGTCGCCTTCCTTGACAGCGAGGGGCTTGATCTCCCCCTGATCGGTGAGGCGACCCTGGCCGACGGCGAGGACGATGCCCTCCGAGGGCTTCTCCTTGGCCGTCTCGGGGAGGAACAGCCCCCCCTTGCTCTTGGTCTGCTCTTCCACACGCTTGACGAGGACACGGTCGTAGAGGGGACGAACCTGCACGGGACCTCCTTGCAGCCTGCGCGAAGCGGCTGCTACCTTTGGTTGTGAGGGGGCACGACGAGTCGTGCCTGACTGGGTCGCGGATGTAGGCACGGGGCAGGAGGGCGTCAAGTCCTGGCCGGAACAGCTCGACGAGAAAGGGAGTAGTGAAGGAGGAAGCGTGACTTCGACGGTCGATCCCACGAGCAACCTGTTCGACTGGTTCCACCAGCGGGTGCGACGAGCCCGTAGTGCCACGGGAGCCCATCTCTCCGAGGACGGCACGCTCTACCTCGTACAGCTACTCGCCGAGCGGGCACGAGAGGATCGTGCGGCCCCGCGCGCCCACACGCTGGCCGAGCTGCACGCGAGGGCGGTTGAGGCTCCGCCCGCTGAGCAGGCGCGCACCTACCGAGAGCTGGGCGATCGCGCCCTGTACGTCGTCGGCTACTTTCCCGAGACCCTGGAGCGACAGACGGTGAACCCCACCTACTACGTCGACATGGGTAGTGCGGCCTATGCGCGAACCGACCAGGTGTTCAAGCGTTGGTTCGCCAACGCCTTCGGCGAGATCTTCTCGGAGCTGGCTCACTCGTTTCAGGCCTGTGCCAGCGTGCTCGGCGCCGTTCGCCAGTCCTTCGACGACGAGCCCGACCTGATCATGCGGCTCTACACCGAGTGGCTGGAGACGGGCGACGGCCCGACGGGCGATCGCCTCCGTGCCCTGGGTCTGGTCCTGCCACCGCGGCCCGAGACCGCTTGACGCAGGGCCCCCGGCGCCATAGGCGCCACGCTCCCCTGCCGGGTCCCAAGCCCCACGCGTAGGAGCATCCATGGCTCGCATCACGGTGGAAGACTGCCTCGAGGCCGTCCCCAACCGCTTCTCTCTCGTGCTCGTGTCCGCCGAGCGCACCAAGCAGCTGCTGAAGGGCGCCCACGCCCTGATCGGCAACGACAACGAGAACAAGGAGGTCGTCACCGCCCTCCGCGAGATCGCTGCCGGCAAGTTCGAAATCGACGACTCCCAGGTCATTGCCGAAGACCGCTGGAAGCCGATCCATCGCCAGCGCAACCCCGAGCCCGTCGACGACGAGCTCCCCCCGGAGGCCTGATCCATGCATCGTGAAGACATGCGCTTCGACGTCCGCACCCAGAAGCACCGGCTTCGTCGGGGCGAGATCTCCCACGACGAGCTCGCCTCGTTCCTCACCGACCTCCCCGACGAGGCAGAAGAGGCTGTGGAGACCGAGACGCGATTCGAGTCGTTGTTCCAGGGCAGCGACGCCGGCGAAGAGTAGCCGCCCGGCCCAGGCCGAGCAGCAGCCGACAAGGCAGGTCGCGACCTCGGTCGCCGCCTGCCTTTTCTTGTTACTCCCCTCGACCTGCAGGAGGTCGACATGCCCCGCACGATCCGGGCTGCCCGAGGCACAACTCTGAGCTGCAAGGGCTGGGTCCAGGAAGCCGCCCTCCGCATGCTGATGAACAACCTCGATCCTGACGTCGCGGAGCGACCCGAAGACCTCGTGGTGTACGGGGGCACGGGCAAGGCGGCACGCAGCTGGGAGGCCTACGACCAGATCGTTGCCAGCCTGCAGGCCCTGGAGAACGACGAGACGCTGCTCGTGCAGTCCGGCAAGCCCGTTGCCGTGTTCCGCTCCCACCCCGACGCCCCTCGCGTGCTGCTCGCCAACAGCAACCTGGTGGGCAAGTGGGCCACCTGGGATCACTTCGCAGAGCTCGAGCGCAAGGGGCTGATGATGTACGGCCAGATGACGGCCGGCAGCTGGATCTACATCGGCACACAGGGGATCCTCCAGGGCACCTACGAGACCTTCGTGGCCGCTGGCAAGACCCACTTCGGCAGCGGCGACCTCGCCGGCCGGCTGATCCTGACGGGCGGGCTCGGCGGGATGGGCGGCGCGCAGCCCCTGGCCGCCACCATGGCGGGAGCCACCATGCTCGCCATCGACGTGGATGCGCACCGGATCCAGCGGCGCATCGAGACGCGCTACCTCGACGAGGTGGCTGACGACCTCGAAGATGCCCTGGCGCGCGTCGAGCGCTATCGCCGTGAGCGCAAGGCCATCAGCGTCGGCCTGCTGGGCAACTGCGCCGAGCTGCTCCCCGAGCTGGTCCGCCGTGGCTTCGCCCCCGACCTCGTGACCGACCAGACCTCGGCGCACGACCCACTCCATGGCTACGTCCCAGCAGGCTTGAGCCTGGAGGCTGCGGCCGACCTTCGCCAGGCCGATCCTGCCGAGTACGTACGCCGAAGCAACGCCTCGATGGCGGCGCACACCGAGGCGATGGTTCAGTTCGGCGAGCGCGGCAGCCACGTCTTCGACTACGGCAACAACCTACGCGCCGGCGCCGTCGACGGTGGCATGGCCGAGGGCCGTGCGTTCAGCTTCCCAGGCTTCGTCCCCGCCTACATCCGCCCACTCTTCTGCGAGGGCAAGGGCCCATTCCGATGGGCTGCGCTGTCGGGCGACCCCGAAGACATCTACGTGACCGATCGCGCGCTCAAGGAGGCCTTCCCCGAAGACGAGGCGCTCCTGCGCTGGCTCGAGCTCGCCCAGGAGCGAGTCCAGTTCCAAGGCCTTCCCTGCCGGATCTGCTGGCTGGGCTACGGCGAGCGGGCCAAGGCGGGTGCCCTGTTCAACGACCTCGTGCGCACCGGCAAGGTCAAGGCACCCATCGTCATCGGCCGAGACCACCTCGACTGCGGCTCGGTGGCCAGCCCCAACCGCGAGACCGAAGCCATGAAAGACGGCAGCGACGCCGTCGCCGACTGGCCGATCCTCAACGCGATGATCAACGCCGTCAACGGTGCGAGCTGGGTGAGCTTCCACCACGGCGGTGGCGTGGGCATGGGCTACAGCCTGCACGCCGGCATGGTCATCGTCGCCGATGGCACCGACGAGGCGGATCGGCGCCTGGAGCGGGTGCTCACCTCCGACCCCGGCATGGGCGTCGTGCGCCACGTCGATGCCGGCTACGAGCGAGCCATCGAAGTCGCCCATGAACGTGGCGTGCGAGTTCCCGGCGTCACCGACTGAGCACGTCGGTCAGTGCGCAGCACGGGCTGTCGCACCGCGTCATCGATGGTCAAGGTGGCCGTGAAGGCCGAAGGTGGCGGAACGGACGTCGTCTGTGGGGTGTCTCTCGCAGACGGGGAAACCAATGACGCTACTGAAGCTCGTACACGGAAACGAAAACCTCGACGACGACCACATCAAGGATGTCGCTCGACGCGACCGCCGCCAGGCGGCCGACCTGGTCATTCGCAAGTACCGCGACCCGATCTTTCATCACGCCTCATACATCCTCAAGGACTACCAGGAGGCCATCGACGTGACGCAGGAGGTCTTCATCAAGGCCATGCGGGAGCGTCGCTTCTTCGAGGCCGACTTCAAGATGAAGGCGTGGCTGTACCGCGTCACGAGCAACCTCTGCTTCAACTTGCGCCGCGACCGCAAGCGGCGTGCGGCCATCCTGGAGACGATCCCGAAGGCCAAGAAGACCGAGCCGGCACAGCTCGACACGGTGTTCGCCGGGGAGCAGCAGGGAGAGATCTTCCACGCGATGGAGCGCCTCACCGAGAACCATCGCAAGATCCTGATGCTTCGCTACTACTCCGACCTCAGCTACGCCGAGATCAGCGAAGCGCTTGGAATCAAGCTCGGAACCGTGATGAGCAGGCTGTCGCGAGCCAAGTCCCATCTGATGGAAGCGATGACCGACCCGCGGGTTGTAGAAAGCTGAGAGGGGGCGAGCATGACGTGCGATGAGGTTGTCGAGCTGCTGGTCGCCATGAGCGACGGGGAGCTGTCCCGCAGCCAGGGCGTGTTGGCTGACGAGCACCTGGCCCGATGCGCCGAGTGTCAGGCCCTACGCCTCGCCCTCGACGCAGCGACCCCGCAGCCCTTCTTGGACCCGCCGCACCACGTGCAGGCCGAGCTGCAACGACGGGTGAACATCGACACCATCTGGTCGAAGTCCCTCACCGATGCTCCCAGGGCCCGACGGGCCAGCCTCGCCCAGTGGCTCGGCACCCCCGCGGAGCTGAGCCGCGGGGCCATGGTGGCGTACGCGGCGCTGCTGCTCGCCACGCTGTCATGGGGTGCGGCGAGCTGGTTCGTGCCCGCCTCGCCCACGGGCGCGCCGCCGTCGCCCGCCGCGCGGGTAGAGATCCCGGCGGATCACTACCAGCCCGCATCCTATCAACCGGAGGAAGACGCGGTCTTTCCTTGAATGGGAGGGGATTGGGCCCGCGCGGGGCCCGATTTGGTCTAGAGTGCGGGCCTCGGAGACCACTTGAAGCCATCCCCCCGGGACAGCGTCGCCACTCGCAAGCTCTTGAAGCTCCTGAAAGACCGGGCCACCGGCCGCCTCGCTGTGGGTGCGGGGGCTGCTGCGGTGGAGGTCTACGTCCTCAACGGAGACGTGGTCGCAGCCGTCACCGGCGAAGACGAGCGGCAGCTTGTTCACCTGATGCGGCTTCACAACCACATCGACGACGCGCAGCGTAGCGCCTTCGACGACCGCATCGAAGCCGGTGAGTCGGTCTTCTTCGACCTGCTCGGCGCCGCTCCTGATCACATCGACCAGCTCCTGGCACAGCGCTTCCGCCAGAACCTCTGCGACTATGTCGACAGCGTCGCCAAGCCGACCTTCACTCCCCAGAAGACGGTCTTCGTCGACAACCTCCAGATGGGCCACGAGTCGCGCGCGCTCGTCGAAGCGTGCTGCGCGATGGCCACCAAAGCCGGCCGCATCAGCCTCGACGTCCAGCTGGTCCGCGGTCGCGCCAAGCCCCGCAAGGGCTCCTCCACCCTGGCCGCGTCGATGCTCGACGACACGCCACAGACGGTCAGCAGCCTGCTGCTGCGGCTTCCGATGGAGGCAACGTCGGCGCGTGGTCTGCTCATCGATCTGGTGGGCGAAGGCGTCGCCGCCGTTCCCGGGCACGAAGAGGTCACGCCGCCGAAGCCGCGCAAGCGCTCACGCAAGGCTCCTCCGCCGCCCCCCG